>JAAYAY010000435.1 GCA_012719125.1 Planctomycetaceae bacterium
CGGCCTACATTCGGGAACATCAGGGCTGGATGGATCCCGACTCCGGCATCATCTTTTACAACGGGGCCATGCCGACGACCTGTGAATGGATTCCGACGACGCAGACCGAATGGCTCCATCATCGCAAACTCGACAACCCGAAGCAGAACCTGCTGATCAATATCGCGGGCCACGAACAGTACTGGTGGCCGTTCTATCGCAATTACAAATCGGATAATTTCGAACGTTGGGATACCGCGCTGCGTCACGTGACGGAACACGGGTACAAACCGATCTGGATCGACGACGGATTCTTCGGCGGTTGCGATTGACGTCTATCGGGACGACGCAGTCGACTCGAAGGCAAACATCAGGATGGCAGCGGCCGTGCCGTCCATCGTGGGTTCGTTGGTGGAATAGTCGCCGACGTCGTCGTGGTAGACGGCTCGGGGGTCCTGGAACGGGGCCAGCGGATCCGGCTCTCGGATCGAGACTCCGCGGAGGTTCTGGAAGATCCGCTCGTAAACCGGGCCGTCCACCAGGCCGCCGCGGACCGGGCGTTTGCTGAGTTGAGTGGTCATCAGGTGGACGTCCTGGGGAGAACGCTGGCCGATTCCCGTCAGCATCGTGTAGCCCCAGGGATTGCGTCCCAGCACCCAGTCGCGCTGTCCGGCGGCGAAGGCGGCGTATTGCTTGTCGCCGGTCATCTGCTCGTAGCAGCGGCATTGGGTTACCAGGGCGACCACCAGGTTGTTCGAGCACCAGATGAAGGGGACACCTATCCGATACGGGTTTCCCCGGCCTGCCCGTACGCAACGCTCGATTCCCTCGCGGTAGTAGCCGGCTAACGTCGCTTGGGTCGACGCGTCCACGAGGTCATAGAGGCGGAAATGGCCGAGGTT
This sequence comes from Planctomycetaceae bacterium, assembly GCA_012719125.1. GTDB lineage: Bacteria > Planctomycetota > Planctomycetia > Pirellulales > Thermoguttaceae > JAAYAY01. The sequence goes on from JAAYAY010000435.1 coordinate 882, forward strand.
CATGAAGGGGTAGTACTGATAGTGCTTTGTTTCAGCCCGGCCCATCCACGATTCGGCCCCGGCAAGCCGGGCGTAGCGCCGGGCGTCTTCCAGGTAGCTGCGGTCGTTTGTGGCGCGATACAACTCGGCCGCCCCCCACTCCATGTCGTCGGCCCAGGTCGTTTCTTCGTAGCGGTAAGGGGCACCGTGGGAGTTGCCTTGCTGGACTCCTTCCTTGGCCCGGCCAAGCCGGTAGACCTCGATCCCTGCTTGCAGGCATTGCCGGGCGAGAAGATGCCGCCGGTCGTCGTCCTTCCAGACTTGATAGGCCAGCGCCATGGCCGCGGCGTAGCGGCCGGCAAGGTTTGCGACGCCCGTTGATTCACTCTGATACGACTTGAGCCCTTGGGGGCGGCCATCGGCATAATAGGCCACCCGAGCACCGCCCTTGCCCCAACCGTAGTCGACCGGATCATCCTGGGGCAACCGCCACCCGCTGTGGTCGCGATCGTCGGCCACCTGGTGGTAGAGCTGATCGGGGGCCGGGTGCAGCCGGAGCATCCACTCGATTCCCCATTGGGCCTCGTCGAGCAGATCGGGCGTGCCGTTGGGCTGAGGTTTTCCCAGGGAGTCAACGCGATCGGCAAACAGGTTCGTCTCAGACGTCGATGCGTCCGCATCGCCCGGCTGCTGCTGGAGTTGCCAGGCCAAGAGCAACTGGGCCGTGGCGTTGCTCGACGTGAGCAGGTACTTGAGCAGGTCGCCCGCGTCGTGCCAGCCCCCGCGGGCGTCGACGTGGGTTCCGCTCGGTTCCGGGCCGTAGGCGGTGCGCCCGTCGTGTTGATGGCATTCCGCATCCAGCCAGGGGTTGTAACCGCATCGTTGCTGGCGCATGAACTCCAGCAGTGTGTCGGGTAAGGGGGCGAAAACGTCGTCAGCGACAATGAAAGGGACCGAGCGGCTTTCTCCCACAGCGAGCCGGTACCGGCCGGGCCGTCGCAACGCAGAGAAGTCAATCTCCACGTGCCGTGTGAACCTGGCCCAAGTCGCGTCCGGCAGAAATTCAGATTCTGCTTCCAAGACGACCTTGTCCGAATCGGCCTCGACTACGCGGAAGGGGCCGTCGAATCCGTCCCTGGCGAAAGCCACGGCAATCTTGGGTTCACCGACGCGGTAACCCAGTTGACTGGCACGAAGATGCACTTCGCCTTCGTCTGCCCTGGCGGCCATGCTCCAACCGAACACCCACACGACACAACCTGCGAGCCACCATTTTGCCAAAGGCCTTGTGAATGTCGACATATCGATAGTCTCTCGTTGCGGAGTGGAGATGAGTGGGGCCATGTTCGTCTGCTGGCGGATGCCGCTGTTAGGATTCGTTTAGTTTGTCGAGCACAGCCTGCATCGGCACGACGGTCTTGTAAGGGATCGTATGGGGCGACTCGGGGAGAACCTGCTGGGCCTCCCGGGCGACTGCCAGCAGGATGCGTTGGTCCTGAAAAAGCTGAAGCGTCGCCAGTTTCGCTTCGAGATACTCGGGAGTCCAGTAACCGACGATTTCCATGAGTGCCGTGCGGCCGTCGTCGTGGCGGAACAGGAAATCGGGCACGAACACCTTCTGGCGCTGGTGCAGAATACCGCCTTCGCGAATGAGCCGCCAGCCGTCGCGAGGCTCGTCGCCCCATTTGGCGGCGAAGGCCTCTTCGACCGACGAATCGAAGTCATCGGGGGCGGGCAGATGGCTGGTGAGTCCTTCGTCGGCCGAAACCTGCAAGGCGACCGTCCAGCCGCGGCGCCGGGTGCGGAGCACGGCGTGCATCCTCCACCCGCGGCAGGCGATCAGGGCGGGCAGAAAACGGGCCATGGCCGCGCCGTAGCGGCGGGTCGTGCGGAGCACCGAGGCGGGACCGTCGAAGCGGAGGGCGTAGCCCTGGTCGCCGTACCGCTGGATCGTGTGCATGAGCCGAGCCAGCTTGGCATAGCGAAGGATCGTCTTGAAGTCTTCAGTCGCCCAGACCGTCATCGATTCGGCGTCGAACAGGGCGACCTGGACCTGGGCCACGTTGTAGCGAGCGAGCAGGGCCTGGGCGCTCTCGTACCCCTCGAAGCGCTTCAAGCGGCGGAACTCGAACACGTCGGAGAACAGGTCGGCGTCGATGTCATCCCAGGAGCGGCCGAACTTCTCGGCAATCTCGGCCTTGACCGCCGACTCCTCGGAACCGAACAGCCGGTCGGCCCGGCTCAGCAGCGGGTGTTTGCTCGCTGCCATGCGAAACACCTTGCGGCGCAACTCGGCCGCCTTGCCGCCGCGGTCTTCTTCAAACTCGCTCTGGTCGTCGAGCAGCTTGCAGAAGGCCTCGATCCGGCGAGCGGGGCAGTCGGGCTCGTTCTCGAATACGGCCCAGACGGCGCGATGGAGTTGCCGGCGGTTCTGCCCCACGCCGCGGGCGTAGATATCCAGCATCTGCCGGGCATAGCCGAGGTAGTGACCATGCTGTTTCTGGCCGAGGCGGTCCGGAATGACCTTTCCGCCCTGGTATTCGGCAATGGCGTGTTCGCGTCGGAGCATCGAATCAAGCCGTTGGAGTCCAGGCTTCAGCCTGCAGTTTTCACAAGAAGTCGCCGTTCAAAGCAGAAAGTGCTTCTGATTGCCAAGAATAGCAGGCTGAAGCCTGGACTCCAACTAGAGCCGTCGGTGGCGGACCTTGCTGTAGGCGTCGCTGTCGCGGCGGCGGACGGATCGTTTCTCCTCTTTGGTGCCGCCGGAAACGACTTCGTACAACACGGCCCGGGCGTTGCCCGACTTGCGCAGGACCCGCCCCAGCCGCTGTTTTGCTTGCCGGGCCGAGCCGCTGCCGCCGAGCACGACGGCCACCTTCACCTCGGGCAGATCGACTCCCTCGTCCAGCACCCGATTGGCCACGAGGGCAGGGTAAGTGCCGTCTTCCAGCCCGCGGAGCACGTCGAGCCGCTCCTTCTTGTCACTGTGGCTGAGCAGGCAGGGGATGAGGAAGCGGCGGGAGATATCGCGGGCCATCTGGTTGGAACCCACAAATACCAGGCACGGCTCCCCGGCATGGAGCGAGAACAGGTCCTCGAGGACGCGGAACTTCTCTTCGGCACGTTCCTCGATCGACTTCTTGGCATGGTAGGCACGCATGGCCTGGCGAGCCTCGGGAGTCTTGCCCGTCTCGGCGCACAGTTCCTCCCAACCGTAATCCGGGTCGGTCTTGCGGCGCTGGGCGACGTAGTACTTCACAACCCGGGAAAGCTCCTCGTAGCGAACTTGTTCCTGGGGCGACAGTTGGATCGGAATCCGCACCACTTCGTAGTCGGCCAGCGACCGGCCCTTGGCTTCCGAAATCGGCATCTCGTAGACCGTGGGACCGATGAGCGGCGTCAGGTCGTCCTGCCGGCCGTCGCTCCGTTCCATGGTCGCCGTCAGCCCGAGCCGGCAGGGAGCGGCCGACATCACCGCGGCGTCGCGGCGGACCGGCCCCGGCAGGTGATGGCATTCGTCGAACACGACCAGCGCGAAGCGGTTGCCGAATTTCTCCATGTGGATACAGGCCGAGTCGTAGGTTGTCACGGAGACCGGCCGGACCCGGAAGACGTTGTCGCCGATCACCCCGGCGTCGTAGCCGAGCCGTTCGAGAATTCGCCGGTGCCATTGATACATGAGGTCGCGGACCGGCGCCACGACGAGGGTCGGCAGAGAGACGAGGGCAACGGCTGCCAGGGCTACTTCCGTCTTGCCGGTTCCCGTCGGCATGACGATGCATCCCCGGCGATCCAGGCACCAGGCCTCGACGGCCGCTTGCTGCTCGGGGCGCAGCGGGGGCAGATTGGGCTTTGGCCAGCGTACGGTGGACCAACGCGGCACCTTGTCTTCCCACAAGGCGTTGACCTCCCGGAGCCTCTCGACGACCGTCCGGTAATGAATGGCATCCGCCCGCCACAGCCCTGCCCGGGCATCCCAGACGAACGGGCCGGCAGGGAAGATCCGTTCAACGCGATCTCGCGGCATGCCCGTCAGAACGAGGGTGCCGTGCTGGAATTCGAGGATGGTCATACTCAAACGCAGGGCTCGCCACAACGCGCCCTGCAACCATGCGTGGGATTTGTGCAACTCCGCGTGACGCCTACTTGGCCCGAAACGCCGCCGGAAGTATTTCCTTCACCGCCCCCACGATCCGTTCCATCATAGGTGGATCGAGTTTCTCGGGCTGGCCGAGGGTAAGCTTGGAGCTGAGGCTGTTTCGGGCTTCGTAACCGCCCTCTTCAATGATTCGCGGCGAGGCGACGTAGGACGAGACGTCGTTCGTATAGGCCGTGACCCAGAGCCGGGCGGGATCGAATTCCTGTTTCAAACGAATCACGTAGTCGACCACCATTTCGTGGGTCAGGAACACCATGGCCAGATCGTCGCCAAAGGTCCACGTGTTGATCTGGAAAGTCGGCGGCTCGGGTAGCTTAGAGCCGGCGTCCAGCTTTTCCAGCAGGCCCTGAATGGCCCACGACTGTTTGGCCGCCTTCCGTGCCACTTCCATGTCGACGTCCTTCTGCCAGGGGACGACAAGCGTCTGCTGTTTCGCCGCGATGGAAGCTGGGATCGGCGTCCACGCTCCCGCGAGTAGCCGCTTCACCTCGTCGGCCAGTTCGCGGCCGTGCTGATCGCACAGTTCCACGGTTCCGTGCGGGCAGGGGTCGGAGTCGGCGCCGCAACCGATCGTGATCAGCGCGGTCGTGCCGGGCTGATCGGCCTCAATGAACTTCTGGGCCGAGCCCGCCCAGTCGCCGTGGATTTGTTTGAAGTTCCCCCGCAACGTCGTGTTGTGACAGGCGTAGTTGGATACCAGTGCCAGAACCTTGCCGTCGGAACCGGTCACTTTCATAACCACCAGTTCGTGATCGGCGGGGGCGTCGGGCACGGCGCCGAAACCGGTCCACTTGCCGTCGGTGAGCACGCGGCGATTGGCGGCAAAGGGCACAGAACCCCGGGCGATCGCCAGCGAGGCCGGCTGCCGATTCTTCAGGGCCTGCTCGACCACTTGAACCAGTCGATCCGTGAGTTGCCCGGCATAGCGCTCCATATGCTGAAGCTCTTCTCCTTCGAACGAGTCCATTCCCTTCAGGTTCGGCCCGGAGTGGCAGTGGGCGTTGCAGAGCACAAATCGCTCCGGGGCGATCGGCGTCTTCTGGTTGACTCGCTCATAGACTTTGTCGCGCAGCTCCCGGGGGACGGATCCGTTGTCGACCGCGAGAAGCACGGCGGGACCTGGGGCTTCATCGCCGCCGATCGCCAGGGCCTTGGCTGAAAGCGGACCCGCAACCCCTTCCGACTCAGTCTTGCGCGATGCATACCCGTACATGCGGACAGGCGTGTCGGGCGTGATGTCGACCTTGGCGACGCCGATCGGGGCCGATTCAGGCGGGGCGGCCGGGGCCAGGCCCCCGACCAATACCGTGGCGACGACAAGCGTGCAGAAAACGACTCGATGCAGATTCCGGCGTGCGATCATCATTCCGAGGCTCCCCAAAAAGCGGTCCGTTCGTTGGTCTTCCCAAAGGCAACGCTGGAGCCATTTTAGTATGTTCGCGGAGAAAAGAAACTCTCTCCCCGCCGTCCCACCCGCACGGGGAAAGATTGATATCCCGGTCCGGAAGCATCACAATGGACAGGTTCGCCGAGGTCCGGCAGACGCATCGAAGATACAGCCTTCCCCATATGAGGTAACGCCCATGCAACGCAGAACTTTCTTGAAGACGGCGGGAGCAACCGGTTTGGCCACGATTCTGGCGAGGCCCTTGTGGGCGATGTCGCCCAAGTTCGCTCGCTACAAGGACACGATGGGGCTGCAACTCTACACCTTGCGGAATCAGATCAAAGACGACCTGCCCGGTACGATCCGAGCCGTGGCGGAGGCCGGATACTACCAGGTCGAATTGACGAAGACCGTGGGTGCCGAACCTGACGTGAAGGCGGCCCAGGATGCCGGCCTGAAGGTCACCTCGGCCATGATTGACTCGCGGGTTCTGGTGACGCCCGACGCCGAGGGGGTCCCGACGTTCGATGCGATCCTGGAGACCGCGGGCAGATTTGAACTGCGCTATCTGGTCATCCCCTATATCGGCAAAGGAAACCGAGAAACGGTCGATCAGTTCAAGGCAAACGCGGAGCGGGCGAACCGAATGGGCGAGAAGTGCAAAGCGGCCGGCATCCAGCTCTGCTATCACAACCATGCCTTTGAGTTCGGACCGCTGCCCGGCGGCAAGACCGGCTGGGACGTCTTCCTCGAAGAGTTCGAGCCGGGACTCGTGAAGCTCGAACTCGACGTGTTCTGGGCGGCCATCGGCGGCAAGGACCCGGCAGAGACGATTCGCACGCTCAAGGGCCGGATTGCGCAGCTCCATCTCAAGGACCTCAAGGCGGGCGTCGACACGACCTGGGATGAAAGCAAGGTCCCCCGCGACGCGTTCCAGGAAGTGGGCGACGGCGTCGTCGACTGGAACGCGGTGCTCCAAGCCGCGGAAGAAACGGGCGTTGCCCAATGCCACGTCGAGCAGGATCAGTCCCCGGATCCCGTCGCCAGCATCGGGCAGAGCATGCGGTATTTGAAGAAGCTGTGAGGCAATACTCACAGAGCACCGGCTAAATGGCCTTGCACGATTCCAAGAGATGGCCGCCATTGGGCTCGCCCCAATGGAAGCCACGTTTGACAACTAAATCGAGGACTCTTGTCCCGTCTTTCTCGTACCACGCCCGCCGCAACTCGGCGGGCGTGGTACGAGAAACTCACTGAGGGGATCGAGCCCTAGTTGTCAAACGTTGTCTCCACCGACACAAGGTCGGTGGCGGAATCCGATTTCTTCTGGGAATCGTGAAAGGTCATTTAGAGAGCGTTGCGTGATTCCCGGAGGAATTCGCAGGTCCTTCTCTCCGTCATTCCCACGAAGGCGGGAATCCAGACATTCGGCAGGAGCGACCCACCTATTCCTCGACCGGTTCCTCTTCGAAATCAGTCGGTTCGACCCAGCCGGCCTTGATCTTCTCGCCTTTCATGAACCGTTCGTAGAAGCCGGCCGTCGACGGGTCGGCGTACTCGTATTCGTCGAAGATATGCCCGCGGCCGAACATCCGCGGATCTTGCTGCTCGCGGAGTTCGGCCACCATTTGCTTGTTCAAGGTTTCTTTGAGGTCCCTGAAGGCGGGATCGCCGGCCAGATTGTTCATGCACTCCGGGTCGTTAACGACGTTGAACATCTGTTCGCCGGGACGTTTGCCGAACGACCAGGTCCAGAACCTCAAATCGGTTCCGTTCCGCCGCATGTCGAGGATCTGCGTCTTCGTGGGGCTGCCGTCGCAGTTCAGATAGCCCGTCTCGGGATTGCCCGCAGGCCATCGGGACGGCTCGAAGTTGCGGAGGTACAGGTAGTCGCCCTTGACGATCCCGCGGATCGGGTAGCCCGCGTCGTGGGGTCGCCCGACGTCGTGTCGTTCCTTGCCGATGAGGACGTGGTCGCGATCGGCGCAGACGACGCCGTCGCTCTCGGAGTGGAAGATCTCGGTCAGGCTTCGCCCCTGGATCGGCTGCATACCGGCCTTCACCCCGTCGACTCCGGCCAGTTCCAGAAAGGTGGGAGCGAAATCGATGAAGTTGACGAAATCGCGGACCGTGCGGCCCGGATTCTTGATTCCGTTCTTCCACATGACGGCCAGCGGCAGGTGATTCGAATACTCGTATTCCTGGCCCTTGATTCGCGGGAAGGGCATGCCGTTGTCGGCCGTAACGATAACCAGCGTGTTGTCCAACTCGCCGGCTTTCTCCAGTGTGTCGAGCATCTTCTGCAAGTGCTGATCGAAATGCTCGATCTCGAAGGCGTAGTCGAGCAGGTCGGTGCGAACCGTTTCGTTATCGGGCCAGAACTTGAAGACACGGTCGATTTGTTCGAGCTTCTTGCCGCCGTATCTCACGCCCGCTCTGTACTCGTAGGCCCGATGCGGTTCATGGCCGCCGTACCAGAAGCAGAACGGCTTGCCTTCGGGCCGAGCCTTCAGAAACAACTCGAAATTGGTGGCATAGTCACGAGGAGAGATCCCTTTGGCCGGCGGTTTGGTCGTCTTCTCCTGATAGGGCGGGCCGGCCAGTTCCCGGGGCTTGCCGTCGCCATCCACCGCCTTGCCGGGAGCCCATCCTTTGCCCGTGTATCCGACGTGATAGTCATGCTCCGCGAGCGTTTCAGCATAGGTCTTGAACTTGACCGGAAAATGCGGAATGTGGTTGGCGGCCTCTTCGAGCTGCCACGAGTTCCTCCCGGTTAGAATGCACGAACGGGAGGGGGCACATTTGGCGTTCGGGGTATAGCAGCGAGTGAACAGGATCCCCTCGTTCGCGACGCGATCAAAACCCGGCGTCTCCACCCAGGTGCAGCCGTAGGCGCCCATGTGGGGAAACGAGGCGTCGTCGGCAATACAGAACAGGATGTTCGGCCTTGTCGCCTCCCCGCACCAGGCCGAAGCGCTGCAAAGGCACACCGTAACCAACAGGCCGCCGATTTGTGGTTTCAACATCGTTTTCTCCTAGACGGCGCCGGGACCGCGGGCCCCGTCGTTGATTTGAATGGCCTCCAAGGCCGGCACTACGAAGATCTTGCCGTCGCCGATATTCCCTTCCGGACCCGTTCGCGCCACCGCCACAATCGCATCGATCGTCCGCTGGACGAAATCGTCGTTGACCACGATTTCGAGGAGGATCTTGCGAAGCAGCTTGGTCTGGTACTCATGGCCGCGATAGGTGGCCGTCTTGCCCCGCTGCTGCCCGAATCCCTGCACTTCGGTAACCGTCATCCGCAACACCTCGATCTTGTCGAGGGCGGCCTTGACGGCATCCAGTTTCGGGGGCTGGATGATCGCGAGCACCATTTTCACTTGGCAAACTCCTCAGGCGAACCACGAATCGTCGCATTCCGGCTTCGCGCGGAATCAGCGGGATAGCCAGGCAGGCGGACACAATTAGGATAGCGAAGCTGGCGCGGACTTCAAGTCGGGGAGGCGGCCCCATCCTTGTGAGACCGTCCCGTCAGCCCTCACTAGAAGTCCAGCGACCTTCTCATGGTACGACTACCATCCGCACGGGATGAATCACCATTTCTCGTCGTACTTCGTCCACAGCAGGTCGCCCAGATTCCAGTAGGCCTCGGCAGCTTCCCGGCAGGCGTCGCCGCTCCGTTTGGTCAAGAACGCCCGCAGTTTTGCCTCGCCTTGCTTTTCGAGAATCGCCGCCGTTTCCTCATCGACGGCTTTCTGGCCCGACAGCCACTTTTCTTGAAGGGGATTGCGAACCCCGGCGACGTCGTTCCGCATGTCGCCCCAGCGGTGGGCCGCGATTGTCTCGACACGATTGAACGCCCACCAGGCCGACCGGCGACTGAAACCCGTGGTGCGGCCGTCGGTCTTGTACGGCTCCGGAACGTCGGCGATCCCCGCATACAGGGGCACATAGGTCGTCATGGCCGGATTGCCGTAACCGAACCAGAGGATCCCGCCGACGGCGTCGGGGAGCCAGCCGCGGCACTGGATGACGGTCACGTACATGCAGTACCATCGGGCCATCGGACGCTCGCCGCGCCAGCCCCAGCCGCCGTTGATACGCAGCATCTTGTTCATGTCGTAGGGCATGAACGGATTGGCCAAGGGGCTCTTGACGGTCTTGCCCTCCTCGTCGGTGACCGTGAGATCCTTGGTCATATCGAACTCGGTCCCTTCAAAGGTGTCGCGGAAGAGTTCCATGATCTTCTCCGGACTGACGGGTTGCTCGGGCTTGACTGAGAAGGGGAACACGTTGGCATTCGGCTGCAGCTCGAGCGACGGCGCCAGCAGGCTGAGGACTCGCCATTCGCGCCGCGTCGACGAGAAGCTCGTACGTCCTTCCGGATCGTACGCTTCGTAGAACCGGAAAGGGCTTCCGCTCTTCGGATCCCAGTAACCCCTCTTCTCGGCAAAGCTCTGAACGTTCTTCGACGCCATGAAGAACTCGGAGTCAGCCAGATTCAGTTCGCCGATTCGTGCCCCATTGGCAACGACCGACACGTGATCGTCAGGAACTCGCTGGGCAGCCCACACGGCCCCGACTTCGTCCTCGCCCACGCCTACGATCTCCATCACCCAGACTTCCTTCGTATCGGCGATCGTCAGGGCTTCGCCCACATCGCACCAACCGTACTTCTCGATCAGGGCCCCGCCGATGCGGATCGCCTCCCGGGCGGTCGACGCACGTTCCAGCATCAGCCGCGTCAGGGTTTCGCAATCGATCAATCCCTTCTCACTCACGAGTTCCTTGCGGCCTTCGAAGGTCGACTCGCCGATCGCCAACTGCTTCTCGTTCATGGCGGCATAGGCCGGAGCAAGATACGCCAGCGTCGTTTCCACTTCCAGAATCCGCCCGATCGGCTCCCGGCCGTAGCGTTCCATGGGGCCGTCGTTGTCGTCCTTACGCTTGGTGAGCAACTGGGTCGCGTTGGGGCCATGCTTCCGCGAAGGAACCACCAGGATGGCCGAACTGGTGCGGTGGCTGTCGCACGTGTGCGACGTCATCACGGAGCCGTCCGTCGAAGCGGCTTTGCCAACCATGATCGAGGTGCAGCTCTGGGCGGCTTGGGGCGCACTGCTCGCGAGCAAGATCGCCATGAGAATCAGGACAGAGTGGCAGTTGGCTCTCGGCACGGGGCTTCTCCTGGTGGGCGAGGTTTGAATGCTGACACTCAATTGTAGCCTACTGGCGCGGCGAAGGATAACAACTCTCTAGCCTTCGAAGGACCCAGCTTCGATCAGCAAACGCCGATGTTCTCGGAATTCCTTACCCCACCCCGGCGACTACTCAAACTCCGCCTCCTCCGCCTGGGCCTGCTCCAGAGTCTTTTCGGTGCTGGTCGGATCGACCCTTCGGCAACTCTCGGCGAGGACGTTCGTAATCTCCTCCAGATCGCCCCGCCACTCGGCCTCCTCGGCGTCGGGGGGCGTGAGCGAGGCGAATTCCGCCACCAACAGAATCATCCGCAGGAAATGGCGGAAGAGGATCCCTTCCTGCTTCTGCAGTTGCTTGCTCGTGATGTACTTGTTGAAGTCGCCGCCGAACTCCAGCAGTTCTCCCACGGCCCAGACGGGAAACGTGCGCACGTCGCGTACGCCTGGGAAGTCGTAGTCGAACATTCGCCGCAGCTTGTCGGCCAGTGCAAGCACCCAAACGCGCTCTTCCATCGAATTGTAGGGACGATCTTCGTCGCGAGACTGCTCCACCAATTCCTCGGGCGTGGCCAGGCCGAGCTGCAGCAACTGCACGTCAAGCCTGGTTGTGGCCAGGGGACCCGGCGGCAGAAACTCCTGGCGGGGCACGCGGACGGCAGGTCCGATCGATCGGGGCAATTCCAGAACGCTTTCCATCGCCTGGATCCGTTCGGCCCGATCGGCAATGCCGAGCTGGTTGATCAGAAACACGCCATAGAGCGGATTGACCCCCCGGAACATTCGCAGGAGTTCGAGCCGTTCCGTCGGATGGGCCAGCTTCGCCTGATAAGGCGGCGGGCCGCTCGACCGGTCTTGCGATTCCTCCGAAACCGTCTTCGCATCGCCCAACGCCATACCAAAGAGATGCATTCCCTCCGACTTCGGCTTCGGAGCTTCTTCAGGAGTCTCCTCCTGCACGACAGGCTCCGGTTCGAGCGTCACGTACCCCGCTCGCCAGAGCGTCAGCAGCATCTGGTCGAGATCGCGATTGGCACGCTCCAGCCACTTGGGATCCATGAGACGTTTCTGGACGAGCGTGCGGACGCGGTCCACGTCGGGCGACGCGTCAAGCATGTAGGAAAGGAGCCGCCAGGGTAACGGACCGCGGCTGACCAAGTGACCGGCCGGGGCCGTACGCAGCTTCTCGAACTGCTCTTCGGTCCAGTACTGCTCGGTCGACCGGCGCTTGGGCATCTTCTTCTTGAGTTGCTTCTTCGCCTTGAGCAGTCCGGGATCCTTGGTGTCTTCGGGGATCTGGTCGTACTTGTCTTTCCAGCGGGAGATCTTGACGTCGTCTTCGTGGGCCAGGACGAACACGTAACCCTGGCTGTCGAACTGGGGCCGCCCGGCCCGCCCAAAGATCTGATGCGCGGAGCTGGCATCCAGCAGTTTGCGTTTCCCCGACGGCCCCTTAAGAATGCTTGGCAGCACGACGGACCGGGCCGGCAGGTTGATCCCTGCCGCCAGCGTCTCGGTGCAGGTGGCGATCGAGAGGAGCTTACGTTGATAAAGGTCCTCGACGATCCGCCGATACTTGGGCAACACGCCCGCATGGTGCACGCCGACTCCGCGGAGCAGGAGCGGCCGCAGTTTGGGACCGGCCCCCTGCGACCAGTCATACTGTCGGAGTTCCTCGTCGAGAAGCTTCTGCCGCTGGCCGTCGATGAGATGCTTCCCCTTGAGTTGTTCGGCGATCGTCCAGCACTCTTCGCGATTGAAGCAGAAGATCAGAGACGGGGTGGTCCGCTGGTCCTCGCTCCCCTGCGACATCCATTCGATCTGCTCGGTGAGCAGTTTGTCGGGCACCCACTGGAACGTGAGCGGCACCTTGCGCTGATCGCCCTGAACGAGATCGAGCTTGCGATCGTGGCACCGCCGCAGCCAGCCGCTGAATTCGACCGCGTTGCCGACCGTGGCCGATAGCAGCAGCAGGCGGACGTGCTTGGGGAGGAGGCCCAGAGAGAATTCCCAGACGATTCCCCGCTCGGCGTCGGCGAAGCTGTGGAATTCGTCCATGACGACGGCACTGACTTCGCTGAAGTCGAATGCTTCAGAATGGAGCAACCGGTTGAAGAGGATTTCGGCCACGACGACGAGGATTCGTGCGTCGGGGTTCTCCCGCCGGTTGCCCGTCACCAGTCCCACGTCGGAGCGTTCGAATCCCCATCGGACGGCCGCGTCCTGCATTTCCCGAAACTTCTGCTCCGTCAGGGCGATCAGCGGCGTCGTGTAGTAGGCCGTCTTGCCCGCATGGAGGGCTTCAAACATCGCCGCTTCCGCAATCACCGTCTTGCCGGTCCCGGTGGGAGTGCACACGAGCACGCCCTGTTCCGCGGAGAACCAGGCATAGAGTGCGTTCTCCTGAATCGGGTAGGGCTCAAAGGGCAACTGCTCGAGGTAGCGCTCGAGAAGCTCTTCGCGAAAGCGTGTTGCGTCGGCCATGGAACGCCCGGATTTGCGGCATGGGGAAAGCCGGCAGTATACCAGCCTCGACGCTCAAGCGGTAGCCGAGCAGAGTGAGGCAGTGAGCACTCATTCGCACTACAGATCCAGTTTCGTGACGAAACGGCACCCGATCAGTACGGCACCGGGTCCGGCGGCGGTTCCACCCATCGATGCCAGAAGACCTTCCACCCGGCGTGTGGTATAGCCCGATAGACGGCGGAAATTGACCGCCTCGGCTTCGAAGTACATGCGTTCCTCTTCCGAGCCAAGCTCTATGACGAGTCGGGAGAAATCGAGTCGGCCGGGAAGCAGGAAAGCGATGCCGCGGCGGGAGATGTCGTGGCACTGAACCGGGAAGAAACGAAGTTGATCGATCCGCTGCTGCCCGTCGTAGGCGGCGATCCGCTGCACGAACCGAAACGGCTGCCGTTCCACGGCCCGGCGGTCGTGTTCGACGGTACCCGGGGCCGGATTCAGCACCTGGTAGGCCGTCGCGTAGGCCGTCGGTGTTGGAGGGGCGATCGGCAAAGGCATTTTGGGCTTAACCATTCTTGTCGCCTATCCGCGTGGGGGCCAGATATCGCTCACCCGTGGATAGTCCGCCCGACACTTGCTTTTGGTTTGCAGGACACGGTGTCGGCGGCTTGATCAAGGATAGCTTGCCGCCCGCAGAATCGCGAACTCCGGGGTCCCGGTCGCGAGCAGTCCCGGCGCGCAAGAACCGCTAGAATCGCTACGACCCTATCGCCCGGCCACGAGCCCGAGTCGCGGGATACTCCGTACCGCCATCAATGAGAAGGTTGAGTCTGCTGTGGTCGCATCGGAAGGGTCACCACGAAGCGAGTTCCTCCCTCCTCGCCTTTCTCGTAGCGGATGCTCCCGTGGTGGCGATCGACGATCTTCCGGCAATAGGCGAGTCCGAGGCCCAAGCCCGGGTAGACGTCCCGGGGATGGAGACGCTGGAAGACCGTAAAGATCCGATCCGCGTACTGTTCTTCCAGTCCGATCCCGTTGTCTTCGACCGCAATTCGCCATTGCGACACAGCATCACCTTCCAGCGCAAATACGCGGACGGTCGGCGGCTTGTCGCCCCATTGAAACTTGATCGCATTATCCACCAGCGACAAGAACAAGAGTCTCATCTGATCGGCATCCGCCGAGATCGTCGGCAGCGGTTCGATAGTAACCACGGCGGCCGAAGCCGCGATCTTCTCCTGGAGTTCGAGGCAGACGCCCGAGAGTACCTCGTTCAAGTCGACTTCTGCCAGCGGACCGCCGTGCGTCTCGAGTCGCGAGAGTACGAGCAATCCCTCGATCATCCCCTGGCCGCGTACGGCGGCGCTCTGAATGCGTTCGAGATCTCCTCGCATGGACTCGTCGAGCCTGCCTTCCAGCCTGGCGGCCAGGCGCTGGCTGAACGTGCGGACTTTGCGGAACGGTTCCTGCAGGTCGTGCGAGACCGCATACAGAAACTGCTGCATCTCACGGCGGAGAATCTCGGTTTCGTCGGGTCGGGTCATGAACTCCAACTACTCCTTCTTCTCTCGTTCTGTCAATTCGGGGCCCGCATCTGGAACCTCAATGGTAGTGACGACGGGGCCGGGCTCCGTATCGTTTCCCCTGGCGTAGCGATAGTAGACTTCCAGGCACAAGGTGGCCAGGGCCGTGGAGTAGACTCGCCCCCCCTTGTCGCCCCATCGCGACTCCGGGTCCCAACTGCCGCGGCTGCAACCGTCGTCGCGCTGCAAATTGACGATCGCGTCGCGGATGATGCTGTTCCAACGCTGCCAGGGCTCTCCGCCCGCATGAAACATGGCTAGCGTGCAGTTGTACCACAGATAGTAGTCGCGATCGCTCCGCTGCTTGGGCTCGGTATCCCAGCGTTTCTCGGCCAGATCGGCCAGGAACTCGGCGGCCTTGCTCACCATGGGCGAATCGGCTTCGTCGAGCAGGAACTGCCTCGCGAGCATTCCCACACCGGTTGTCGCTTCGCTGGACGTATTGCCTCCCATGTAGCGAGTCTGCCCGGTCGCCTCGACCGCGTGGGCGTCGAAGAACGGCCCGATCCGGCTGAGGCAGAAGTCGTTTACGGGAACGGCGGCCTCCTGGGCCGTCTTGATTGCCAGCACCTGCCAGCCTGTTACCGACGTGTCACTTGGCGGCTTGGGGTCGACCTGGTAACGCCACCCCCCGTCGTTGTGCTGCATCTCTTCGATGAACCGCATGGCCCGGCGGAGCGCACCGAGATAGCGGGGATCGGGAGTTTGCCCCGACGCCCGGGCGACGGCACACGCTTCCCCCAAGGCGAATGCGGCAATCCCGTGCTCGTACATGAAGTACTGGTGCAGGCGACGATTTCCGCGAGCCGGGTGACTGCCAACGAGAGCCCCATCGGGACGCTGGCGTGCAACCAGCCAATCCAGGCCGCGGCGTACGGAGTCGGAGTACGTGTTGCCGTTGAAGTAGTAATGCCCGCCCGCCTGGAACGCGAGCAAGGCCAATCCCGTCTGGGCGGCTTCGTAACTGCCGCCCGGCCCGGTGCACGAAGCACCGGCCTCACAGCGTGCCTGGGCTCCGCTGCCCAGACAGTCCGGACCCCAATGCCCGCCCGGCATCTGGTGGCGTGCCAGCCAGGCCAGCCCGTCGGCCACGGCCGCCTCGCTCTCGGGCGTGCCGCCGTACTGGCCGATCCATTGCCCTCGATTCCCCTGGGTCCGCTTGGCATAAAGACCAAGGGACGACGCCCGGACACGATCGATCGTGCCGATCTTCTCAACGACCGCCCCGCTCGGCGCCACTTCGATCGTGCAGACGTTCCATACGTTGCCCGGCTGAACCGATTCCGGCGTAAAGCGATAGGTCTGGCCGCCGTGATACACCTTCACCTCGGAGCCGCTCCGGCTCAGGGCATCGGCCTCGGGGTTGTTGAGGTTCGTATAGTCGTGCACGTAGTAGCGATACTCGCCCGGCAGAACTCCGAGAACGGTGATCGTCTCGGGGCCTTCCCCGTCGCGATCGTCCACGTCCAGGTTGACGAATTCCCGGCTCCTCAGATTGCCCGGTTGGTGGAAGTAGATGTGGAATCGTTCCCCGTCGGGCAGGGGACCTTCCAGGTGGGCGTCGAGGTCGGCCGGCTCCTTGTTCCAGGTAAGCACGAGCCGAAGCTGCCCCACCTCCAGGCCCGGACTGAGCACGACGCGGACGGCCTCAGGCAACGCCGCGTCGAGTGTCCGCTCGAATCGTTCGATCGTGAAACCTTCCGCCGAAACTTCCAACGGCACGTTTCCCTCGGGCAGTTTCTCCAGAAAGAACCAACCCTCGGCATCCGCCTCCGCCTTCCGATCGTTGCCGACCATCCGAATCACTGCGCCCGCGATCGGTTGGTTGTTCACGGCGTTGACGATCTGGCCTCGCAGCGAGGCTTCGCCTTCGGTCACGAGTCGCTGCGGTTCGGGCACGACCACCTGGGCTCGGCGCAGGCGAAAACCGTCACGGTAGGTGATCTGGATCGAGTCGCCCGTTCGCACGCCCTCGGCTTGCCACTCGAACGCCTGGGCGGTCCGCACGTCGGCCCTGAGAACCTGGTCGAGCAGTTCGCTATCGCGGCCGGTAGCGACCCGGCGAAAGGCAACCTTGCCACGACTGACCGGTGTGAAGGCAAAGGCCAGACGGTCCGGATCGGCAAGGCCTCGTTCGATGGTCGGTAGCCCCTCGAGTGCTGCAAACGGCCACACGGTTGCCGCCCAGTAGCCGCCCAGACAGACGCCCGTCATCAACAGCGCCGCGAGGGCTCCGAATCCAAGCTGCCGCCCACGGCGCCGGCGCGACAGAACCCGTGTGCGCAGTTGCTCCAATTCGCCCTGCAAACCGTCGTACTCGGCGCTGCCCTGGGTGGGCATTCTGGGCGGTGGGGGCGGCGCTGGGATGGCAACTCCCGGTGCGATTCTTCCCGGCGGCGGGGGGGGAGACGGTAAACCACCCGGCACAGCCGGTGGCGGAACCGGCCCGTTGGCCGCCGGTGGCGGTGGGGCAGGACGGGAACCCGGCTTGGGCGGCATTGGCCCGGAAGGGGGGGCGGAAGCCGTGTGCGGTGGCGGAGTGAGACCCTTTCCCGGGGCCGGCGGAGGGGGCGCAATCATGGGCCCGGCGTTTCCGCCGGACAGGTCTCCCCGGCAAGCGGGATGGGGGCATACGGTTGCGCCTTCGGGCACTTCGCGTTGGCACCAGCGGCATCGCGGCATAGGAGGGAAACCGGCGGATGGGGACTTCGGTCGCCTGTTGTGTCGCCTCCAGTGTAGCGGAAACGCGTGAGAAGTGGAGAAGGGAGCCCGTCGGGTTCGTGAAATCAACCGTCAGGTCACGATCTCTTTCATCGCAACTGCGAGCGAGCCATCGTCTGGGCATGGCTGAGGGTTTCATCCAGTTTGCCGAGTAGGGCCGTGATCTCATCGCGGTCGAAGCCCACTTCGCCGAACAGTTCGACCGGAGGCGAGGTGGAAGTCGACACCCCCAACGCCGAACGACCCTTGAAATCGCAAAGCCAGTCGCTCAGCGTGACGATGTGCACCATGTCGCGGTTTGGACCCTCGTACTGCCCGGGATGGTGGTGATGACCGATCGCGTCGGTCAGGTGGGCGGGAAGTTTCCACTGGACGGCCACGTACTCCCCGAGTTCCGCGTGGTCGAATCCGATGAAATCCCGCTCCACCTGATAAGCCGGCTGTTCCGGCGTGACTGCGTCGATGACAAGGTGAAAAGGCCGGTGAAGATACTGATCGATCATCACCAGGCCGATGTCGTGCAGCAGGCCCGCGAGGTAGGCCTCCTGCGGGTTGACTTTCCGACAAACCTTGGCAATTTCCTGGGCCACGATCCCGGTGCCGACCATGTGGTCCCAGAGCCCTGTGCGAGTATAGTCGCCGTAACCGTTCGTCTCCCGGAACAACGGCGCCACGTAGGCGCTCATCGCGAGATTGCGTATTTCTCGAAATCCGAGCAGCATCACCGCCTGCTTCAGGTCGCCCACCGACTGGCGAACGCCGACGTACGAGGAGTTGACAATTCGCATGATCCTCATGGCCATTGCCGGATCGCTGCGAATCACCTCGATCAGATCGTCGGCCTCGGCGCTGGAGTCGCGGGCCAACTCCATGATCTTGACGGCGCAGGTCGGCAACGAGGAGACGTCGCCAATCTGCTGAAAGACTCGATCGATTACTTCCGCCCGGGCCGGATCACGCCGGTTGGCGGTCGTCTTCGTTTCACAGACTAGAACGTTCATTCCGCAGATTCTCGGCAAGCAGTACAAGTGTTACAACCGAGCCCTGCACGCGGCTGGGGCTACTGCAAGGATAGCTTACTGAGATCACAAGAGATGTACGCTTCCGGCATGTCCATGCGAGGGCGTCGCTCCGCCAGTCGCCGGATCGGTCCGAAAGCCTCGACGATCCCGCAATAATCGGGATCGTCCTACGCTGTGAGAACGGCGGCGTCTCAGAGTCGGAGGTTGTCGGGATCGAACTCGATCGCCTGTTCGACGTAAGGGAGGTAGAAGGAGGCGACATTGCCGATGAAGCGTTCGGTGCGGCGCGCGAGGATGCACTCGAGGCGATGGCGGACGCCCGGTGCGCCGGGTTTGACGTACCAGGGGAGGAAGGGTGGTTCTTCGTCGGTGAATTTGGCGTTGGGTTGCCCGTCGAGGACGCTGGCCAACAGGTTACCGCCGCACTGTCCGGCGCCCATTCCGAGAATGATCTGTCGCTTCATGGTCCGCCCGTCGTGGAGAAGAGTTGCAGGGGGTCTGCCGCCCCGGGAAGATGCTCCTGTTATTCAGGACGAGGGAACGGGTGTCCAATCGGGGGCCGCGGGCAGAATACGAATATCGGGGGGAACACTTTTCGCGGGGATCGATCCCGTTGTGTCCCTGCTTACTTGTTAGCAGTGTGCTCCCTCTCGTGCGTCACTGCTTACTTGTCTGCGTGCGACCCGGCGCATCAGGGCCGCCAGGACATCGGTTGCCCTGCCGTTGGCCGGGAGGATCTTGCCGTTCGGCAGAACCGTCATGGGAACGCCTTCGGACTCCATCAGTTCGACCAGTTGTTGCGGGCTGAATGCCGCCAAAGCCGAGTGCAGAAATCGTCCCTGGGCCCTGAAGGCCTTGACGATTCCGCGAGCGTCGGCGGCGTGGGTCAGATTGCAGTGGCCGCCGCCGGAGATCAGGATCTTGACGCCCGGCTTCCGGTTCTTTTCCAAAACGAGCGTCTTGCGGCCTCGCACAGCCGCCCGGCAGGCCGCCGTCAAACCCGCGGGGCCTGCCCCAATGACGGCTACGTCCCATTGGTCCATCGACAGAGTCTCCAAGTCTCGGTGCTGCTCCGATCCACCATAAACTCCGGACCGCTTGTCGGCCAGCCCTGTCTCGCCGAGCCGATGAGCGATAGACGGAAACAGCCTATCACGCCGAAAAACGCGTGACAAACGGGCAACAGATTGCTAGATTGAGACCTGCGACGACCAGTCCGGTACGCGTTAAGCTGCAGAGATGCAGGCTACTGGGAATGCACGGATCAGTCTAGAAACGAGTTCGGAAAGAATATGAGCATCGAGCGTGCATTGTCCAAGGCAAGAGCAACGCTGGATCATGCACCAGTTCAGGCTGGAGTTGATCCCCGTTGGCAGGCACTTATCGACGTCGGTGAGCACATGGATTCATCACCTGATGAGATCTGGGAGTTCATTGAAGATACGAGAAGAGATGCTGATGAAGACTTAGAGGCGGCCTTGACGACGGTGCTTCTCGAACACCTTGTCGAGCAGCACGCTCACATCAGATCGAAGGTGATTGCCTTGGCAGAAACGGATCCACAAATAAAGAGAATGTTGCAGGGATGCTGGTAATTACAAAAGCAATCCGAGCAATGCGATCCACCGAATGGCTACCCGCGTCATGCTCCATGCTTGGTCGCTACGCTCCCGGCATAGATCACGCCACGGGCAGCCATCGGTGATCGCGGACGTTAGCCCTCAGAACGAATAGGGCCCTGCGTTTGGCGGAGGGACGTTGTTGTCGAATCGACTCTGAAATGCGATACTATCGATGTCGTTCTCTGCGGTTGTGGAAGCTGGAAAATGCTCCAGTACAAGGCCGGCTACAAGTTCGTTGAGGGGGGAGTGCACGCCCAAGTACTCGATTTCCCGGCGGCAATCAGTTGTGGGGCGGACCTTGAAGAGGCACGGCGAATGCTTGGCCTCGCGTTGGTCGACGTGGCGGAGACGCTGGTGGGCCGGGGCGAGGCATTTCCAAAGCCCGACCCCGGCGTGAGCGACGCCGAAATGGACGTGGAAGAGCCGATCTTTTTTGCACTGCCGTGAGATCAATGATTACACGGCAAGGAGCATCTGCCGGCAATTGGGCGTCCCTGAAGTATGACTTCGGCTTGCGGTCAATTCCGGCACGGTGCCGCACCCATGCCTGTCACGCCTTATACGGATAGGGGTGTTTGTAGGGCGCCCGGTATTCCCGTTTGAGGAGCTTGGCCGCTTCGGGATTGTCGACGATTTGCTGGGCGGCCTCGTCCCACTTGACGACGGAATGGGTCTCGTAGGCGATCGTGCCGAGTTGAACCATGGCGGTGGATTTGGCGGCGTCTTCAATCGGACACGCGAGCCTGGCGCCCGTCCGAACGGCGTCGAGGAAATTGGCCATGTGCAGGGTGCCGAGGTCGGCCGGAACGTCGTGCGTTTCACGATCGGCGGTCTTGGCCTTGGGGATCAGCACCCATTTCTGATCCGCGGCGAGAACCGTGGCTTCGTCGCCGTAGAAGAAGATGCCGTTGTCCGTCTCGGGCGCATACTCCGTGGCACCCCAGAGGCGATGACGCCACACGACCGGCAATTCGTCGAACTCGAAGTGAGCGGTCAGGGTGTCGGGCGTGGTGATCTTGCCTTTCAGGTAGTACGTTCCGCCGTCGGCCGTAATTCGCTTCGGCATGGACAGGCCGAGGACCATCCGCGTTGAATCGATCAGGTGGATGCCCCAGTCGACCAGGTGCCCGTGACCGGTCGTCTGCTCCAGCCGCCAGCTCTTGTGGCCGATCTGCGGGCAATAGGGGAGCAGGGGGCCGGGGCCGGACCAAAGGTCCCAGTTGAGCGAGGCCGGCGGATCCTGCGGAGTCGTGTCGCCCGTGCCGGCCCGATAGTGGATCTGGGCGTCGACCTGGACGAGCTTGCCGATGCCGCCCTTCTTGATGAACTCGCTCACCTCGCGCAAAGCGAGGCTCTGGCGGCGCTGGAAGCCGATCTGGACGATCGACTTGCTGGCCTTGGCAGCGTCGACCATGGCCTGGCCTTCGCGGATGTCGTAGGCGATGGGCTTTTCGCCGTAGACATGCAGGCCCTTTTCGACGGCCGCGATGAACGGCAAGGCGTGCCACTGCGGCGGCGTGCCGATGATCACCGCATCGAGCTCGGGCAGATCCAGCAACTCGCGATAGTCCTTGAACTGTTTGGGGCGCGAGGCCTGGAGCTTTTCTAGTTCGTCGGCCGCCGATTTGAGGTGCTCGCTGTCGACGTCGCACACGGCGACGATCTCGACGCCGCCTACCTTGATCGCGGCCTTGGCGTCGACCATGCCGTACCAACCGACGCCGATCACGCCGATCTTGATCGGCCCGTCACTGAAGGCCTGTGCCCGTTGCGACAGCGCAAGGGTACTCGCCGCCGCTCCGGCCGTAGCCAGAAAGCTTCGTCGTGTCGTCTTCATCGTGTCTAACCTCATGGGTTGAATGCTGTTCCTGGATGTTCAGAACTCGCGGCAACACTCGGCCCAATACCTGAACCCTGAACTCCGGACCCTGACAACTACTTCGGGGCGGTCACTCCGGGCCACTCGTCGGTGCGGAACGGGCAAGCGGGCAGACCTTCCGCATTGTAAAGGTTGCAGATCGGGTTGTCGGCCCAGGCATAGCGGACGCTGGCCGGGTTGGCCACATCGGCACTGCTGACGACAACCTTGTCGCCCTCGATTTTGGCGTCGGCCCAGACGAATTGCTTGTCCTCGCCGGCGACGGCAAAACCCTTGAGCGGCTGGCCGTCCTTGGCGACCAGCCCGCCGCCGACGTGGTCGAAGCTCAGCACGATCTTGTTGCCGTCCTTCTTCATGCTCTTGTACATGGGGCCGCTGTAGACCAGGTCGCGGCCGTAGTCCTTCACCAAGGCCCACAGGGCCAGCCGCTTGCCGACGTCCTGCTTGTTGCGGGGGTGGATGTCGTCGGCTTCGCCGATATCGATGATCACAGCCTGGCCGGTGTTCGGCAGTGAGAGGGTCATCGTCTGGGCTTCACGCAGTTCGGCCCAATCGCTGTCGGCCGGCTCGGGTTTGACGGCCTTGAAATTGGCAAGCTGCACGAAGTAGAAGGGAAAATCGCCCTGTTTCCAGTCGGCACGCCAGTTGTTGATCATCTTGGGAAACAGGTCGCGATACTGGTAGGCCCGGCCGGCGTTGCTCTCGCCCTGGTACCAGATCGCCCCGCGGATCGCATAGGGGAGAATGGGCAGGATCATGCCGTTGTAGAGGTTGGCCGGCCGATGCTGTCCGGTGCGGGGATCGGTCGGAGCACGGGGGGCGGTAGGGGCGGACTTGCCGTCGGCCTTGGCCTTTTCCACGGCGACCTTCCATGCTTCGCGCTGCTTCTGGAATCGAGCCTGGGCCGCTTCCGGGTCATACGTAGCACATTGCTTCTCAAAGTTCGTGAGTAGCTCTGCATAGGCGGGATCGGCTTCGAGAACGGCACGGCGGACCCAGGCCTCGCAGGACGAGCCGCCCCACGAGGTGTTGATCAAACCGACGGGCACTTTGAGTTCCTTGTAGATCTCGCGTCCGAAGAAGTAACCGACGGCGGTGAAGCTGCCCACCGTTTCGGGGCTGCAAACGACCCACTTGCCCTCGCAGTCGTACTGGGGCTCCTGAGTGCCCTTGAGCGGCACCGAGAACAGGCGGATTTCCGGATAGTTGGCCGCGGCGATTTCCTTCTCCGCGTCGATCGCGCGATTGACGGTGAAGCCCATATTCGACTGTCCGGAGCAGACCCAGATTTCGCCGATGAGGATGTTCTCGACGGTGATCGAGTTCTTGCCGCTGACGGTCATCGAGGTCGGGCCGCCTTCTTTCATGGAATCGAGCCGGACCATCCATTTGCCGTCGCTGTCGGCGGTGGCCGTCTTCGATTGCCCGCCGAGCGTCACCGTCACTTTTTCGCCGGGATCGGCCCAACCCCAGATCGGCACGTCGATTGCCCGCTGCAAGGCCATGTTGTCGCCGATAATGGCGGGCAGTTTCACGTCGGCCGCGGCCATTGAGGCAAACGCGAGCAGAGCGAGAATGCTAAGTGACAAACGCAGTCGTTTCTTGATGCCAGTCATGGTTTCTCCTCACAGAAGCCGTCTCAAACAGGAAATCCTCAGCCACCCGATTGGGGTTCACGTTGTCGCTATTGTAGCAGGACCGAGGGGGGGAGGATACAGCCTGGTCGACAGGGCTTGCTCACCACTGCTTCAGGCTGTGACGATTCGATGCAAGTCTTTGAGGTTCCTCTGGAATTCGCGTAGGGTGCGCGCATGTTTGTGAAGGTTGGGTTGCGGGCTTGCCGCGGCTTGGGGAACCATGCACGGGCAATTGGGGGCTTGGTTCCGGGTTTATATGCGTCGTGTGGGCGTGTTTCTGTGAAGGCCGGGTTGCGAACTTGGCGCGGCTTGGGCTCGATAGGTGGATGGTGGGGGTTGTTTTGGTCAACAAGCGGAGAGAATTCCGAATTGGGCGATGAGCGGTGGGGGTTGTTTTGGTCAACAAGCGGAGAAAATTCCGGTTTGGGCGATGCCAGTTTGGCGAGGGGGGCTGGGAGGGGGAAGGGGAATTCGGGGATGAGGTGTGCGGGCACGTCGGCGGCGGTGAGGCGTGGTCCGGCGAGTCGAATGCCGCGGACTTCGGACCCTTTGAGATAGAGGCCGTTGCCGAAGAGGGCAAACATCTGCTGGATGTATTGATTGAGGGGGCGGATGACCTCTTGCCGGAAGCGGGCGGCGCGGAGGCGGGCTTGTCGTTTGAGGCGGCGAGAGGTGTGGGCCTGGTGGAGGAGGATGCGGACCTGGCGGACGACGGGTCCCAGTCGTCCGAGGTAGATTGAGCGTTGTCGACCGTTTTCACGCCAGGCAAGCCGGAAGTAGGGTCCGAGGCGGCGTCCGCAGGAGGTTCGCCAGGAGGCGACGACGGCGCCTTGTCGGGCGAAGAGGCCCGGGTGGTCGGTGAGGAGGCGGACGGCTGGATGGTCGGATGTACATGTGTTCATTTGTACATAATAGCAATCCGGCGGGATTTTTCAATAGGAAAGTTGAACATTTGGGGAGATTTCTTGGGGGGTGGGAGCAGCGTGTAAGGGGCTCATCCGGCTGAATCGCATGTTTCCCTGAAAGAGGTCTATCCTGATCTCGCGTCGACCGGACAAGAGCAATGGCTTTCATGTTCACATAGGCTTCAGGCGGATGAACCGTCTTTGAGCAGTAATATCGAATGGAACCTGTCCAACGGATTCGCTGCTAGCCGAACGAGGTCAGGTTCGGTAAACTCGTTGGTACGCCAGTACTTGAGACGGTTATCGTCGGATTGTCCAACGTCTTCTGCGACCTTCGACCGCCCCATGCCCGCCAATCTCACTCAGCAATACCTCAAGGCGGAACAGGAGTACCGCCAAGCCGGCACGCCGGAGGAGGAACTGGTCTGCCTTCAGGCCATGCTTCGTGAGGTCCCCAAGCACAAGGGGACCGACCATCTCCAGGCCCAGCTCAAGCAGAAGATCGCCAAGATCAAGAAGGAGATGCAGGCGCCCGGCAAGGCGGGCAAGAAGGGTCGCGGAGTACGCATCCCCCGCCAGGGGGCGGGGACTGCGGTGATTCTGGGCGGGCCCAACGCGGGCAAGAGTCAACTGCTGGCGAGCCTTACACGAGCCACGCCCGAGGTCGCTCCCTACCCGTTCACCACGCACCAGCCGATCCCGGGGATGATGCCCTGGCAGGACGTGACCGTACAATTGGTCGATACGCCGCCGATCACTCCCGACTACCTTGAGTCGTACATGTACGGGATCATTCGCAGCGCCGAACTGGCGCTGCTCATGGTGGACCTGGGCGCCGATTCGGGCATCGAGCAGTGCCAGGACGTGCTGGACCGGTTGAACGACACCAAGACGCGTCTCGGCAGGGAGACTTGCCTGAGCGAGGAAGACGTGGGGCTGTCCTTCACCCGAACCTATGTCGTGCCCAACAAAATTGACTTGCCCGAGGCACAGGATCGGCTCGATTTGCTTCACGAGCTCTGTCCGCTGGAATTCGAGGAGTATGTGATTTCGGCGCAAACGGGGACCGGCCTGGAGCCGTTGCGCGACGCGATCTATCGGGCGATGGACGTGGTGCGAGTTTATACGAAGCTGCCGTCGGCCAAGGAGCCCGATCGAGACCGGCCGTTTACCGTCCGCCGCGGGAGCTGTCTGGCCGATCTGGCCGGCCAGGTGCACAAGGACTACATCGAGGGGCTCGAGTTCGCCCGCGTTTGGGGATCGGCCGTTCACGACGCTACCATCGTCAAGGGCGATTACATCCTGAACGATCAGGACGTGGTCGAGTTGCACATGTAGGTCGGCGACTGACATTCCGTAGCGCAGTATTGCGTCGTTTAACGCCCAGCCGAAGGCGCCGGCTGCAGAACCGTTCAGGCCTTTTTCAAGCCGGCGCCTTCGGCTGGGCATTAAACAAGTTCACGTCGCACAAAGGTGAACCGTGACGAACGCTGAAATAGCCGCACGACTGGAGCTGGTGGCCGATCTGTTGGAATTCCAGGGGGCCAACCCCTTTCGGATACGCGCTTATCGCAACGGAGCGAGGGCGATTCACGACCTGGCCGAACCGGTGGAATCGGTTCTGGCGGATCCCGAGCGTCACCTGACCGATATTCAGGGCATCGGCAAGGACCTGGCGCAGAAAGTCGCGGACCTCGTCGAGACCGGGAGGCTGGCGATTCTGGACGAGCTTCTCGAAGAGATTCCCGAGAGCGTTCTGGCAATACTTCGGGTACCCGGTTTGGGGCCCAAGAAGGCGGCCGCTCTGTTTCGGGAGCTGGGGATCCACACGCTCGACCAACTCCGGGTGGCCTGCGAGACGGGGCAGGTGCGGACCCTCAAGGGTTTCGCCGCCAAGACCGAAAAGGCGATCCTGGAGAACATCGACATCGCCAGCGAGGCCGACAAGCGGACCTATTGGGCGATTGCCGACGAGATCGTCCAGAAACTGCTGGCCCACTTCCGGGAATGCGAATCGGTCGAGCGGATCGAGGCAGCGGGGAGCTATCGCCGCGGCAAGGAGACCGTCGGCGACCTGGACTTCCTGGCGTTGGCCGACGATGCCACGGCGGTCATGGATCATTTCGCCGCTTTCCCGGGGATCGGCAAGACGCTATTGCGCGGCGACACGAAGATGTCGATTCGGCTCGAGGTGGGAATCCAAGTGGACCTTCGGGTGGTGCCCGCCGAATCGTTCGGGGCCGCCATGCAGTACTTCACCGGTTCCCAGGCGCACAACGTGGTGCTTCGCGGAATGGCCAAGGCTCGGGGGCTGAAGATCAACGAGTACGGCGTGTTCCGAGGCGACGAGCAGATTGCGGGCGACGACGAAGCGGGTGTCTACGCCGCATTGGACCTTCCCTGTTTTCCACCGGAACTTCGCGAGGCCCGGCGCGAGTTCGACTGGGCCGCGGCAGGCGGACTGCCGGAACTGATCGAGTTGAAAGACCTGTGTGGCGACCTCCATTGCCACAGCACCTGGTCCGACGGAATGAACACCATCGAAGAGATGGCTGCGGCCGCCAAGGCCCTCGGCCATTCTTATCTGGCGATCACCGACCATTCCAAACGCGTCGCCATGGCCGGCGGGCTCGACGAGGATCAGTTGCTGCGCCAGTGGGAAGAGATCGACCGTATCAACGAGACGCTCAAGGGTTTCCGGCTCCTGAAAGGAGTCGAGGTCGACATTCTGGAAGGGGGAGGATTGGACCTGGGCGACGACGTTCTGGCCCAGGGAGACTGGATTGTGGCAAGTGTCCATTACGGGCAGAACCAGTCGCGGGAGCGAATCACCCAGCGGGTCGTCGAGGCCCTGGAAAACCCGCACGTCTGCGCCCTCGGCCACCCCACCGGCCGGCTTCTCAATCGGCGGAAGCCCTACGAGATCGACATGGAGGCCGTATTCCGGGCTGCCGCCGACAACGGCAAGCTGCTGGAACTCAACGCCCACCCCAAGCGGCTCGACCTCGACGACCTGGCCTGTGCCTCGGCCAAGCACTATGGCGTTCCCGTTGTCATCTCCACCGACGCGCATATTATTGAGGGGCTGTCGGCACTCCGCTACGGCGTCCTCCAGGCCCGCCGCGGCGGACTGACCAAAGACGACGTGGCGAATACCCGGACGTGGCCCCAACTCAAGAAGATGATTGGCGGCAAAAGGTGACAGTCACCTTTTGCCGCGGCGTATCGAATCGCGGGGAAGCTGCATGAAGATCCACGAGTACCAGGCGAAGAAGATCTTCCAGGATTTCGGCGTCGAGGTTCCCCGAGGGATTGTCGCCGACACGCCCCAGTCGGCGGCCAATGCCTATTCCGAACTGGGTGGTTCCGTGGCCGTGGTCAAGGCCCAGATCCATGCCGGCGGGCGCGGCAAAGGCACGATCAAGGAGCACCCGGATCAACACGGCGTCGAGCTCGTGCGTTCCACACAGGAGACGGCTGACGTGGCCGGGCGGTTGCTCGGACATACGCTGGTCACCGTCCAGACCGGACCGGAGGGCCAGGTGGTTCGGCGGGTCCTCGTCGAAGAGGGGTGCGATATTGCGAGGGAACTGTACCTCGGGATCGTCGTCGATCGTGCGGCCGCGCGGCCCGTGCTGATGGCTTCGAGCCAGGGCGGCATGGACATCGAAAAAGTGGCGGCCGAGACTCCCCATCTGATCTTCCACAAGGCCTTCGATCCCAGCGTCGGGTTGATGCCCTACCAGGCCCGCAAGCTCGCCCAGAAGCTGGAACTTGCCGGCACCAGCGTGCGTGCGGCCGATCGCTTCATGCGTGCCCTTTGCCGGGTCTTCGTCGATAACGACTGCAGCCTCGTCGAGATCAATCCGCTGGTTGTCACGGGCGGCGGCGAGTTGCTGGCGCTCGACGCCAAGATGAACTTCGACGACAACGCTCTGTTCCGCCACGGCGAGTTCGCTGCCTTGCGTGATCTCTCGGAAGAGGAACCGGCGGAAGTGCGAGCGGGAGAAGAGGGCCTCAGTTACGTCAAACTCGACGGCAATATCGGCTGCCTGGTCAACGGGGCCGGCCTTGCCATGAGCACCATGGACCTGATCAAGCTGCACGGCGGCGAGCCGGCCAACTTTCTGGACGTCGGCGGCGGGGCGAACGTCCACCAGGTCACCGAGGCGTTTCGCATCCTGCTGGCCGACGGCAACGTCAAGGCGGTGTTGGTCAACATTTTCGGCGGCATCATGCGCTGCACGACGATCGCCGAAGCGATCCTGGCCGCCTACAAGTCGGTCGGTTTCAACGTTCCGCTCGTCGTCCGCCTCGAAGGCACTGAGGTCCAGGAGGGGCGCAGGATTCTGGCCGAAAGCGGCGTCAATATCATCGGCGCCGAAGGTCTCACCGATGCAGCCAAGAAAGTGGTTGCCGCTGCAACGGCCTAGTCGCCGACAAATCCGAAATACGAATCTCGAAATACGAAACAAATCCAAATAATCCAAATCCCAAGAATCGAGACTACGAATCATGCCTGTTTGAAACATTGGAACTTCGTGTTTTGAGTTTGTTTCGAGTTTTGATATTCGGATTTCGTGCTTCTTCCGCTGGACTCTGCTATGAGCATTCTCGTCGACAAAGACACCCGGGTCCTGTGCCAGGGCATCACCGGCAACGCGGGCCATTTTCACACGAAGCACTGCCTCGAATACGGCACGAAGATTGTGGGCGGGGTAACGCCCGGCAAAGGCGGCAGCGAAGTCGAAGGCGTGCCTGTCTTCGATACGGTTTGCGAGGCTGTCGAGAAGACTGGCGCCGACGCCACCATGATCTTCGTTCCGCCGGCCTTCACGGCCGACGCGATTCTGGAAGCGGCCGACGCGGGCATCCGCACGGTCGTGGCCATCACCGAGGGCGTCCCCGTCCTCGACATGGTCCGCGTGGCCGACGTCCTCGCCCGTAGCAGCTCGCGTCTGATCGGCCCCAACTGCCCAGGAGTGATTACTCCCGAGGCCTGCAAGATCGGGATCATGCCCGGCTACATTCACAAGAGCGGTCCGATCGGGGTCATCAGCCGTTCGGGTACTCTGACTTACGAAGCCGTCTGGCAATTGACCAGCCTCGGACTGGGGCAGTCGACGTGCGTCGGGCTGGGCGGCGACCCGATCGTGGGCAGTTCCTTCATCGATCTGCTCGAACTGTTCGAGAACGACCCGGCGACCGAGGGCGTGCTCATGATGGGCGAGATCGGCGGCACGGCCGAGGAGGAAGCCGCAGCGTATATCTCGCAACATTTCAGCAAGCCCGTGGCGGCCTTCATCGCCGGCCGCACCGCCCCACCGGGCAAACGCATGGGGCACGCCGGGGCGATCATCTCCGGCGGAAAAGGAACGGCGGCCGACAAGGTGGCAGCCTTGGAGGCGGCGGGGATTGTGGTCGCCGAGAGTCCGGCGGACATGGGGGCGGCGATGCAGAGGGCCATGGGACGCCAATAGCTGGCCCAATTGCCCCGCTCGCTCTGGCATCGCAGATGGCGCAAAACGTCTGTCCACAGCCACTTGCGGCACTCTCCCGACGGCGAATCAAGCTTGCACGCGCGGACTGCCGAGGTGTATCATCAGGGGAGTAATGGCTTCCGACGGCTGAAAGGAAAAATGGGGATCTGTCATGTCTACCAAGGAAACAGTCGAGGAACGTCTGGCTGCTCTTGAGCGCGAAGTGCACTATCTTCGTAAACGCATCGAGAGCAATCAGCGGTCGAATGATTGGCGTTCCCGGCCGCGCAGTACTCTGAAGGACATGCCCGAATTCGACGAGGTTCTGCGACTTGGCAGGGAGATAAGGCAGTCTGACCAAGACAAGCCACAAGGATGATCGCTTCGTGTATCTCTTGGACACTGATCATTTTGGCATTCTGCAGCGAGAAACACAGCCCGAATTTCGGCATCTCATGTCGCGAATGACCGATTTCGAGCCGTCCGATTTCTTCGTCAGCATTGTCAGTTTTCACGAGCAGACTGCGGGCTGGTACACCTACCTCAATCGAGCCAAGAACACCGCAGGCGTCGCCAGAGCGTATGCGATGTTTGAAGGAATCCTTGCAGATTTCACCAGCTACCAGGTTCTTGGATTTGGAATCGATGCGGCAGAAGCATTTGACGAGTGGCGTGAGTCGGGGATTCGCGTGGGAACGATGGACCTGCGAATTGCGGCTATTGCCCGAGCCAACATGCTTACGGTCCTGACGCGAAACGGCCGCGATTTCAAGCGGATTCCCGGCATTAGCGTTGAGGATTGGACGATCGTAGATGAAGATTGAGAGCGTCTGGCTGTCCTTCACTCAGGCCGGGCGTCCATTCGAAGTATGAACACCTGTGGGTAGCATGACCACTGTCTTCCTCGAACGCTGCGAGCACTACGACAACGTGAAGACTGTGTTGGCACCGATCTGGGAGAAGATCGGGGCCGCCGATCTGGTCGCTGGCAAGAAAGTCCTGCTGAAGGTCAACCTCACCAAGGGCGGGCCGCCGGATCTGGCGGTCGCGACGCACCCGGCGTTTACGGCTGCACTAGCGGAGTTAGTGCGGGAGTCCGGGGGTGAGCCCTACGTGGGCGATTCGTGCAGCATCTACGGATTCACCCGGGAGACGATCGAACTGGCCGGCTACGGGGAGATGTCGCGGCAGACTGGCGTGCCCTGCGTGCCGCTCGATTCGGGCAAGGTCCACCCGGTGAAGATCGGCGGCGCGCACCTTCGAGACACTTATCTGAGTGAGTACGTTCTCGACGCCGACGTGATCATCTCGGTACCGAAGCTCAAACCCCACGATTACGTGGAGTTCACCGGCGCCCTGAAGAACGTGGTGGGGATGTTACCCGGCGCGATCAAGCCGTATCTCCATTACAAGTATTCGCGGTGGGAAGACTTTCTCCATGTGGTTCTGGATCTCTTCGCCCATGTCAGGCCGGCCCTGGCCTTCGTCGACGGGATTCTGGCCATGGAAGGGCAAGGGCCGACCAACGGTACTCCCAGGCAGGTGGGCCTGGTGGCGGCATCGCGGGACCCGGTGGCAGTGGACGCGGTTCTGGCGGATCTGGTAGGGCTGCCCGTAGTGCGCCTGCTGACGCTGGCCGGCCAGCGCGGCCTGGGCGAGTCGGACCTCGAGAAGATCGAGGTGGTCGGCCCGCCAGTGGACGACGTGCGAGTCAAGATCCAACCGGCGAACCCGACGAAGGCCAAGATCGGGCTCCTGGGCAAGCTCAAGTATGGTGTGCGCTACTATGGCGTGCGACCCGTACTGAACACGGAATCGAAGGACGCCCTGCGTGAACTAGCAAGACTCTGTCCGGTGGACGCCATCGACCTGACGGGCAGGCCCCGCATTCGCCGCAACTGCGTGCGATGCATGACGTGTATCGAGAGTTGCGACAACGGCGCCGTCACGCCTAAAGTTCCGCGGGTTCTCCACAGTACCTACCGTAGGAAGTCGCCAGGCTACGATCTGTCGAAGATGAGGTGAAAGGCATCTTTTCTGCGAGGCACATCGATCATGGGATTGTGCGAAGCGGTAAGAGAGATTGCTGAGGCAATATCCGCCTCAAAGGGAATCACCACGTCTGGGGAACGTTTGGTCGTCGAGCTGTTTCGCCTGATGCCGCTGTACCGTGACATCGGTAATTTGAACGCTTGGGAGACTGCCCTCCAGGACGTGTTCGCAGAGGCAGACGACCAGTCGGATGTCGGTTACCTGTTAGAGCGGGTGTTTGCGTTTGGACGCTACAACATGTACGCTGCCTTCGACGTGGACGGTACGGAAAGAGCACTAGGTGCCCTCCGCAGTATGCTCAGCGAGAACGGGATTCCACTGCCCTCAGCGACACGGCTTACGTCGTGGTAGTCGTTGACAGGCAGAACTACACGACCATTTGCCGCATTCGTCCGGAGAATCACAGGTGAAACCGAAACGAAGTAATCGCCACGTCGGGGCTGGACTGATATCGCTGGTCGTTGTTGCCGTGCAGATGTTGCCGGCTGGGGCGGCCGAGAGCACCGATTGGTTCCATGAGGCCGGTTGGGGCGTCATGACTCACTACCTGGGCGCCCCGCCCAGTTCGTCGGGGGGCAAGGAGTTGACCGCCGAGATGTGGAACCGGCAGGTCGATGCCTTCGACGCCGAGGGCCTGGCCGAGCAGATCGCGTCGAGCGGAGCGAAGTACCTGCTCTTCACGATCGGCCAGAATTCGGGACATCACTGCGCTCCGAACGCGACCTACGACCAGTTCGTGGGGATCACGCCCAGCAAGTGTTCCCGCCGGGACCTGGTGGCCGATCTGGCCGGAGAACTCAAGAAGCGGAACATCCGTTTGCTCGTCTATTTGCCGAGCGGGGCCCCGGCGGCCGACGTCGAGGCGCGCGAGAAGCTTGGCTGGCGGTGGGGCCGACCGGGCGGATGGCAACTACCCGGCGAGCCGGTTGGCGGCCGGTTGGTCGAGTTTCAACGGAAATGGGAGGCCGTCATCCGCGAGTGGTCGTTGCGGTGGAAGGACGACGTATCGGGCTGGTGGATCGACGGCTGCTACTTCGCCGACGAGATGTACCGGTTCGACGATGAACCGAACTTCGCCAGCTTCGCGGCCGCCCTGAGAGCGGGGAATCCTGAGGCGATCGTGGCCTTCAACCCGGGCGTTCGTGTGCCGGTCGTGGTGCATACAAAGTACGAAGACTACACGGCCGGCGAAGTCAACCTCGCGCAGCTTCCCGAGGCCGTGGAGACTCTCCCCGGCCGGTGGTTGGAGCGTGACGGGACGAAAGTCCAGGCCCAGATCCTGACCTTCCTGGGCGAATCCTGGTGCAGGGGAGAACGTCCCCAGTGGCCTGATGGGAAGGTCGCCGACCTTGTTCGTCAGATCAAGGCGAAGGGGGCCGTGGTGACTTTCGACGTGCCCATCCAGAAGAACGGGCTGATTCCTGAGCCATTCGTCTCACAGCTTCGCGCGATTGCCGGAGCGGGCCTTGATTCGTACCCAAAGTTGGGAAGGCGATGGCAAAGTGGTTCAGGTGTGGCGGGAGTGGGAACCGCTGACGAACGCTAATAGACGCCGATGAGTCGGTACGGTCGACCAGGGGCGCCGTCGCAAGTGCGGCGATCTCCAGAACAAGGGGATTCGCGAGAGATTGACGGTGGATCAATCGACGTCGATAAGGCCGTCCTTGAGTGTGCCACGAACGTCAATGCCGTGATCGCCGAAGAGTCTCTCGCTCCATCCGCCCATCGTGTAGACGAGTTCTCCATCGTCCAGGTGGAACGTCAAGAGACAAGGATCGCCCAGCAACTGGAGGAACTTCTTGGTGGTCAGCGGTTCGTCATCTTCGGAATACCACCATTCCTGACATTGATCGTACATCTTCTCCAGCACAAGTGACCGGAACTCTTTGAACCACTTGACTCGCGCCCGCCAGAGTGGTTTGGCAAGTGTGACCATGGTCTTTGCCTCTTCCATGGATTCCGTATCGAACCACAGACCGATCTCTTGACCGCGATGTGATACTAT
The DNA here is from genome assembly GCA_012719125.1 of Planctomycetaceae bacterium. GTDB lineage: Bacteria > Planctomycetota > Planctomycetia > Pirellulales > Thermoguttaceae > JAAYAY01. The sequence goes on from JAAYAY010000435.1 coordinate 34,971, forward strand.
TCCATCGAAATGGCAGACCTCTTGATCGTAACGCACCCTGCCGAATACACGGTCGTGAAACTCAACGGGCTGACTCAATTCTGCTTTGACGGCCAACAGATCACTGTCCCGGCTCTCACCGAGAAACCTGGTCAATTCAAGCCTAATGACCTTCCATCCTCCCCATCCCCCAGGCCCCCCACGTCCCCCGCGTCTTCTTTCAACGAGTTGTGCCTTGAACCTCACGACCATCCAACCCCTGAATTGTCTCCTCAACCTCGACAGTTTCTGGTCATCGACCTTTGGAACCGCCACAAGCAGGTTCTCACGGATCAGGGGGCCACCTTCAACCTTCCACGCGACCAGGCTGGCAGTGAACGTCCACAGTTTCTCACGGCCGCTTTTAGCTCCCCCGCCACTTCCTGAGGGGTCGACCAGGGCGATAAAGGTGAGCGTTTCGTTCTTGGGAATAGATGCCACCGACGTGATGTTCTGGGCGGCCGACGAGTCCTTGGGCCTGCTTGATTTGGAGACCGTTCGTTTCGGTGGCTTTGTCTTCGGAGGATGAGCCACCTCCCGATAACCCTTTCTTGTCTTCTCGGCGATCAAGGCTTCAGCGGCCTTCTTGGCCGCGTCGGACGACGCGTAGTCTTTATTGATCGTCTGGCCGTTGGCACCGATCCGCCCGAAGCGGACGGTGGTTCGCCGGCCACGTTGGTTGATTTGCCAGAACTTGGCCGCTTTTCCCTTGGTGAACTCAAATCGTCGTGTTGGCATGATGGGTACCCAGTTGACGGTTCAGAGAAGTTAGCGACCACTATTTGAGAGATTGCTACCGGTTGTGTCAACCATTCTTGAACGGCGAGCGGCTGATTCAAGAAGCTGGGATTGATTGGCGTCGACTACTTCATGAAAGACGTCACCGCCGGACGTGGATATTTGACGCCCGACCTTCACGCGACTAGAATCGCCGCGGTCGGGGCAACTATGGGAAAGCATCAAAGAGGATGAGTCATGAGAAGATCGTTCTGCCTGCCTGCAATGGGGCTGGTGGTGTTGATGGGTCTGGCCCCTGCAGGAGTTGTCCCCTGCGCGGCCCAGACGCCGGCGGTGACGGACGAAGTGGTCCTGTGCGAAGGCTTTGAAGGGGAACTGCCCGACTTTCACACCTATCGGGCCAAGTATTCAGCCGATACGGCCCGGGCCCATTCCGGCAAGAACTCGTTGCGGGTGACGCCGACGGACGGGTCGGGAGGCGCGTACTTCCGCCTCGACGGCGTGGTCGACCTCGAGTCGGACTACGAGTTTTCGGCGTGGGTCTATGCCGGCGCTGGGGGGGCGGTCCGATTCTATGTTTCGGCCAGCGACGGGAAGCGAAGGCATACCAAGGCGTCGGTCGCCGGAGGCCAGGCCGGCCAGTGGGTACAACTGGTCGGGACGCTGCGCGGCGAGGAGTGGAAGGCCGGCGACACCGAGGTCATGCTGGCTATGTCGTGCGGTGCCGAAAGCTGGTTCGACGAGGTGACGCTCCGCAAGACGAACCTGCCCGACCCGCCGATTCAGGTCTATCCGCAGTTTGTGAAGGGACTACGCGGCCTGGCCGATCGGTCGGCGGTGACGATCTCGGCCGGGGCGGAGATCACGCTCGAGGCGGACCGCGGTGCGTTGGCCGGCGGGCTGGATGCGGCCTCCATCATCCGTCCGGAAAGTACGCAGGCGGTGGTTCCACCGGACGGATTACTGACTTTTGCGCTCGACGTGCCCGCCCCGCTCTACGTGACCGGCACGCTGCAGTTGGCGCCCGGCGAAGATTTGCGTCCCGGGTTGCGGGCTTACGTGCTCAGCGACGATAGGGTGGTGGCTGCACCGATGGTGAAAGCCGAGGCATGGGAGGGCGAAGGGAAGGCGCTCACCGGCCCCGCTCCGAACATCGAGGGCGCGGTTCCGCCGGACGAGGTCGAGTTGGCCACGTGGCTGCTGCCGGCCGGCCGCCATTACCTGACCGTGGCCGGTCCCCACTTCCGCCCGGCGGGCAGGTTCCGGCAGCTTCGCATTCGAGCCCTGCCCCGTACGGTCGAAGAGCCGCTCTACGAGTTCGCACTGCTGTCCGACACGCACCTGGCGTCGGGCCGGGCAATCTGGATGAACACCAAGATGGACGGCCCGTCTCAGGAAGAACTGGGGGCGACGCTCGCGGCGCTGAAGGGTGAGGGCGTCGACTTCGCCGTGATCGCGGGCGACATGACCAACACGGCAACCCGCGAGCAGTTTGAGGCGGTGGGGCGGGTGTGCCGCGAGAGCGGCCTGCCGGTGTTCGGCTGCATCGGCAACCATGATGCGTATCTGGCGTCGTCGCGCGGCGACGCCTTGGAACTGTGCCGCGAGTTGTTCCCCGGCGGGACCACCGACTACGTGGTCGACAAGCGGCCCCTTCGGCTGATCGTGTTGGACGGCGCCAATTGGAAGTCGAAGGACGGGCGGTTCATGGACCACTACGACTCGTCGGACTCGGGCGGAATCGGCTACCGGCCGGAACAGATCGAGTGGCTGAAGCAGGAACTGGCTCGCGACACGCAGACGCCGACCGTGCTCATCGGGCACTTCCCGATGCATTGCCGGGGCGGCCTGTCATCGTGTGGCTACAAGCTCCCGGACGAGTCCAGGGGAGTGGAGGCTCTTCAGGTCGCCGAGCAGGCATCGAACGTAGTGGCCGTCCTCTGTGGTCACACGCACTGGAATGAACACAATCCCAAGAATGGCATCGCCCACATCGTGAACCCGGCCTTCTGCGAATGGCCCAACGCCTACCGGGTGTTTCGTGTCTATGCGGACCGGATGGAGTGGGAGTTGCGGCAGGTGCCGAACCGGGGCTTCGTGAAGGAGTCGTTCGTCGTGCCCAAGGCACTCTCATGGATGATCTCGACCGGCGAGGGTGACCTGACGGGCACGGTGCCGTTCTGAGCGGTATCGGAGCGATGCCGACCAACGGCGATCGCTACGCCCCTTCATACCGGATCAGGCTGATCTTGTTGTAGTTCTCGATCTTTCCTGCACCACCCAAATCCACCAATTCAACAAGAAAGAGGCATGCGGCGACGATGCCGCCGGCCTTTTCAACGAGCTTGCAGCAAGCGTCGATGGTTCCACCGGTTGCCAGAAGGTCGTCCACCACAAGGACTTTTGCTCCTTGCTGAACGGCATCGGCATGAATCTGGAGCGTGTCGGTGCCGTATTCGAGATCGTAGCTGTGGGAAATCGTGTCGTAGGGGAGCTTGCCGGGCTTGCGGATTGGGACCAGTCCTGTTCCAAGTTCGAGGGCCAGGGCCGAGGCAAACAGGAACCCGCGAGCCTCGGCCGCGGCTATCTGCTGAATTCCCAGGTCGCGGACCGCGTCGGCCATTTGTCGAATGGCCTCAGCGAAGGCTTCTGCATTCCCGAGCAGAGGGGTAATGTCGCGGAAGAGGATTCCCGGCTTGGGAAAATCGGGAATTGAGCGAATGTAGGCCTTCAGGTCGGACGAGTTGGACTGGGCCATCGGCGGCTCCTCTTAGAGTCTCTGTGCTGGACTTGTGCGCATGTTCTTGCAGAGGTTGGGGCGCGGGCTCGGCTCGCTTTGGCGGCAAGACGCCGAGAAATGCGAATCTGAAATATAGAGCGAGGGCGGAGGCACGAAAAGAGGTCGAGCGGCGCTGGGATGTGGGACGTTCGGGCGCCACGCCATCGATTGGAGGCTGTTTCGTTCGGGGGGGCTTTGTTTTAACAGACGCCAGGCACTATATTTAGTGTCTTGCTTCGGGACTTGCTCGCGAAGGTTGCGGGCCCAGTTCACGTCGGCGGATGGTCGGAAGAGAGCTTGTCGGGACGATCGCAGTTTCAACACATCGGGGATCTCCGGGATGCGAAACGCACACATATGGACGTTGGTCGGTCTGCTGGCGTTGGCGGTGGTTGCCGGTTCGTTGAAGGCCCAGCAGCCTGCCCCCAAGGAGAAGGCCGATTTGGGCAAGCTTCGCCATGTGGTTCTGCTCAAGTTCAAGGACGACGCTCCTGCCGCGGAGGTGAAGAAGATCGAAGAGGCGTTCCGCGCGTTGCCGTCCAGGATTCCGGAGGTGGTGGATTTCGAGTGGGGCACCAACAACAGCCCCGAGAATCTGGCGGACGGATTCACTCACTGTTTCCTGGTGACCTTCAACGACGCGAAGGGGCGCGAGGTCTATCTGCCCCACCCGGCCCACAAGGAATTCGTGGCCCTTCTCAAGCCGCAGTTGGACAAAGTGCTGGTGATCGACTACGTGGCGGCGGACTAAATGGCCTTGCGTGGTTCGTGACGAAAGCTAGCGGCGACATGCTCACCGCGGGCAGCACCATTCTCATTTGGGACATGATTCCATGATCCGATCGCTACTTGGGTTGATTGCTCCACTCCTGGTTCTTGCGTTTGCACACATGACGATGGCCGCCGATACGCTTTCCTATTCCAAGACCGCCAAAGTGGAGCAGATCGACGATTACCACGGTACGAAGGTGGCCGATCCTTACCGCTGGCTGGAGGACGACGTTCGCCAATCGGAGAAGGTGGCGGCCTGGGTAGAGGCCGAGAACAAGGTGACCTTCGGCTTTCTCGAGACCATTCCCGAACGAAAGGCCATCGAGAAGCGGCTGACGGAGCTTTGGGACTTCGAGAAATTCGGCGCCTTCTTCAAGGCCGGTGGACGCTACTATTACGAACACAACACGGGCCTGCAGAACCAGTACGTGCTGTTTGTGATGGACTCGCTCGATTCGGAGCCGAGGGTGTTGATCGATCCGAACAAGTGGTCCGAGGACGGTACGGTGGCACTGGACGGCATGTCGTTCAGCGACGACGGCCGCTATGTGGCCTATGGGATCCAGGACGGCGGCAGCGACTGGCGGACCTGGCGGGTTATGGAGATCGACGGGGGGCGTGTGCTCGAAGACGAACTCAAGTGGCTCAAGTTCACCAGCACTTCCTGGACGAAAGACGGCAAGGGCTTCTTCTACAGCCGTTATGACGAGCCCAAGGAAGGGGCCGAGTTTCAGAGCCTCAATCTCAACCAGAAGGTGTTCTACCACCAGGTCGGCACGTCTCAGGCGGACGACGTGCTGGTCTACTGCCGGCCCGACAATCCGGATTGGGGGTTTCAGGCGGAGGTCACCGAAGACGGGCGTTACCTGATCATCACGATCTGGAAAGGGACCGACGACAAGTATCGCATCGTCTACAAGGACCTGACCGAGCCCTACGGGATGCCCGTCGAGTTGATCCAGGACTTCGACAACGAATACACCTTCATCGGCAACGACGGTCCCGTGCTGTTCTTCAAGACCGATCTGGACGCCCCCAAACGCCGCATCATCGCCATCGACGTGCGCAAGCCCGACCGGGCTGCCTGGAGAGAACTCGTGCCCGAGGCGGACGACGTGCTGACGGGCGTGGGCCTGGTGGGCAACCTGTTCATTGCCGAGTATCTCAAGGATGCTCGGAGCCAGGTCAAGCTGTTTGCCATGGACGGCCGGTTCGTTTCGGACCTGGAACTGCCCGGCATCGGCTCGGCCGGCGGTTTTGGCGGGAAGCGGATCGACACCGAGACGTTCTACTCGTTCTCGAGTTTTGCCGTTCCGCCCAGCATCTACCGCTACGACCTGGTCACCCACGAGAGCAAATTGCTGCGCCGGGCCAAGGTCGATTTCGACCCGGATAGCTACGCGACCGAGCAGGTTTTCTACAACAGCAAGGACGGCACGCGCATTCCCATGTTCCTGACCTGCAAGAAGGGACTCAAACGGGATGGAAACACGCCGACCTTGCTCTATGGTTACGGCGGGTTCAACATCTCGCTGACGCCGCGGTTCTCGATCAGCCGGTTGGCCTGGATGGAAATGGGCGGCATCTACGCGCAGCCCAACCTCCGCGGCGGCGGTGAGTACGGCGAAGCGTGGCACCAGGCCGGCACGAAGCTGCACAAGCAGAACGTGTTCGACGACTTCATTGCGGCCGCCGAGTGGCTCATCGATCAGGGCTACACGAACCACAAGAAGCTGGCGATCTACGGCGGCAGCAACGGGGGACTGCTGGTGGGCGCCTGCATGACCCAGCGTCCCGACCTGTTCGGCGCCTGCCTGCCCGCGGTGGGCGTGATGGACATGCTCCGCTTCCACAAGTTCACGGCCGGCCGGTTCTGGGTCGACGATTACGGCTCGGCCGACGATCCCGAGGAGTTTAAGGCTCTCTATGCCTACTCTCCCTACCAGAACATCAAAGACGGGACGGCCTATCCGCCCACGCTGATCACCACGGCCGACACGGACGATCGCGTTGTGCCCGGCCACAGCTTCAAATTCGCCGCCCGGCTGCAGGAGGCCCAAGCCGGCGACGCCCCGGTGCTCATTCGCATCGAAACCCGGGCCGGCCACGGATCGGGGAAACCGACCACGATGCAGATCGAGGAGATCGCCGACCAGTGGGCGTTTCTGGTAAAGGAGTTGGGGATGAAGGTGAAGTGAGGGAGACGCGTGCGAGTTGTCAAAGAGCGGGGTGGTACTTCAACGGTCGAGAGGCCGAACTTGGAGTTGGGCATCACGTGAGTGGTTTTGGCAATATCGCGAGTGAGGGGATCGTGTGAGCGGAGGGGATTTCGGGACGCCTTTGGGCTGTGGTGCGAAACGAAGGGCGTGGGGCCGAGCCTTGATCGTGACTTTAGCAACGGGCATCAGGTTTTCGTGACCCGAAGCGCAAGCGAGGTAAGATGTTTCCTCGCTTACGCGTCGGGTTACGGTCCTCGCTTACGCGTTGGGGTAGGGTGCTCGCTTACGCGTCGGGGTACGGTCCTCGCTTACGCGTCGGGTTATGATTGGAGCGGCGAGCCTGCCATCCGGGTCTATGGATCTCGGCGTTCGTTTGCGCAGGCCGATGGCGGCATGTTGCGAAAACCTCTCTATTGGCAACTAGTGCCCCTTATACAGCGGGGTATCAACTTTTCCCTGAAAAGACGTTATCTGACACTTTCCCCTTGAAAGAGGGCACCTGATTTGGGTAGGCGGCTTTTCTGTGTTGCCGGGATTCGTTGAGTCGATGGTTATCATTGGTTCGGGTTCCCGGGGGAGAGGTGGGGAAGGTGCGAAGGGATCGCGCGTTGGGGTTGAGTATATTCATGTGTACAGTATACAGATATATGTACATGCGTCAAGTAGTTTTTTGAACATCGGGTGGTTTTTTTGGAGGGGGTGGGGGATAACGCGGGTGGCCGAGATGATTTTCGGCAGCACAGGCTCCCGCCATGGGCGACGGGGTTCAGAAGTCGGGTACGGCGAGGGCACGATGAATCAGTTGGATTATGAGGAGACTCCGCGACTTGACATGGCTCATCGGACGGCTACGCTGACATCATTATTGTAAACTATGAATATCATATTCAGTGAGATAGGAAGATGAATCGATTCTCTGAAAACTATGCGGTTTTGGCTATCTGGCTTCTCGCTTGTGGGACGGCAAACGCTGCCGATTTGGTCATTGACGACAACTTCAAGCCTGCACTGCCCGAGATCGCGGACCGCGAGGTTCGGTTGACAGGTCTCTCCGACGAGATCAACACGTCCGTCTTCGCGACGGCCATTGAAAGACTTCACAAGGAGGGCGGAGGGCGGCTGGTGGTTCCACCGGGAATCTGGATAACCGGACCGATTCATTTGAAGAGCGGAATTGAGCTTCATCTGGAGGAAGGGGCGGAGCTGCGGTTCAGCACGCGGTATGCCGACTATCTGCCCGTGGTGTATCAGCAGCGGGCTGGTGTGCGATGCTACAACTACTCCCCGTTTATCTACGCACGGAGCTGTGAAGACGTGGCCGTTACCGGTAAGGGCGTATTGAACGGTCAGGGGCAGGCGTGGTGGCCGTGGAAGAAAAAGCAACCAGGGATGATGCGTTTGATGGAGATGTGCCGGGATCGCACGCCGCTGGAAGAGCGAGTGTTCGGCAAGGAAGAGGACGGAGTTCGCCCGGACTTCATCCAGTTCATTGACTGCAGGCGCGTGTTGCTGGAAGGGATCACCGCGAAGGACGGTCCTTCCTGGAATATCCATCCCGTCTGGTGCGAGGATCTGACCATCCGCGGCGTCTCGGTCGTGGCCCACGGGCCGAACAGCGACGGGATTGATCCGGACGGTTGCCGGAGAGTTCTGGTGGAGGACTGTTTCCTGGATACGGGTGACGACGCAATCTGCCTGAAGTCGGGCCGCGATCAGGAGGGATGGGATGCGGCGCGTCCCTGCGAAGACATCTTGATCTGCAACTGCCGCGCCCTGGCCGGTTACGGGCTCATCGTCATTGGTAGCGAGATGTCGGCAGGGGTTCGCAACGTGTACGCCCACGATCTCACCGGGATCGGCACCGATCGCGGCATCCGCATCAAGACCCGTCGAGGTCGTGGCGGGATCGTGGAGAATATCCGGATTGAGAATCTACGTCTTGAGAAGACGCGAGCGGAAGCGATCATCATCAATATGCGGGACGGCGACCGCACGCTTGGCGAGGGAGTGCTGTCGCAGCAACCCAAGACCGATGCGACTCCGACCTTTCGCAACATCACGATCCGAAACGTCACATGTCATGGAGCAGCAAAGTACTCCGTTCGGGTCATTGGCATACCGGAAAACCCGATCACCGGACTCGTTCTGGAAGACCTCCGGATCGAGGCCACGAAACCGGCCAGCATCCAGTACGCGGAAGGAACGTGGGATCCGGGGCTGTTTCCGTCTACCGCCCCAGAAGCTCGTTGAGATCGAGTGTCACCATCGTGTCGGTCGTGGCGGGGTTGGCCGTTGCGGGCAATCGACTGGAACGTCGATTCGACGCTCGCCTGCCAGCTTGAGGACGGATCCTTCTGGCCAGGCGGCTCCGATTGCCCCGACTATGACGGCGTGTTCATGATCAGCAACTTGGCCGAGTTAACGACTACCGGCGCAACAAGAAAGGACAAGAACATGTTAGAGAGACCTTGGACACACTTGCCCGTGAGAACCATTCTGGCAAGCATCGTCGCCGCCTGCTCTGCAATTTCGGCAGCCATTCCCGCAAGTGCGGAATCCGAAAGCCGTCTCCCGTCGCCTCACGGGCTCCTTAACGTGAAGGACTATGGTGCGGCAGCGGATGGAAAGACAAAGGACACGGAGGCGATAGGCAAGGCAATCCATGCGTGCGCGGAAGCGGGAGGAGGCACCGTGTACTTCCCGGCAGGAACCTACCTGACGGGTCCTATTCGTCTCCAGAGCAATATCACGCTGCATATTGCCCCGGGAGCGACACTTCTGTTCAGCGACGACTTTGACGACTATCCCACGGAAATAGTGCGATGGGGCTCAGGAGTGCTGTGTCATGGCTATTCGCCCCTGATATACGGCTACCGCGTCAACAATGTTGCGATTGTCGGTCGTGGAACGATAAATGGGCAGGGCGGCAAGTGGTGGAAAGCATTCGCCGCAAAACGGCATAAGGACTACCAACCAACCACAAAACGGGAAAAGGAGTTTGCGGCGCTGAACAAGGGACTCCAGGGGTCGGGTCAGTGGCTTACCCAGTTCTTGCGCCCAACCCTCATGGAGTTCATCGAGTGCGAGAACATACTCATCGAGGGAGTCACGCTGAGGAACTCGCCGCTATGGAATATTCATCCCGTCTTCTGCAAAACCGTCACGATCCACAATGTCACGATACTTGCTCCCCATGATTCGCCGAATACCGATGGCATCGACATCGACTCCTCACGAGATGTGCACGTGTCAAACTGCCACATTGATTGCGGAGATGACTGCATCGTCTTGAAGTCGGGAGAGGACGAAGATGGGCGTAGGGTTGGCATCCCAACAGAAACGGTCGCTATTACGAACTGCACAATGAACAGGACGACCGGGCTCGTCTTCGGCAGTGAGATGTCGGGTGGCATAAGGAACGTTACCGTCGCCAACTGCGCCTTTCAGAATAGTGTGCGTGGTATCGAGTTCCGAACGCGACGAGGAAGAGGCGGCGTGGTCGAGAATATCGCCATCAACAATATCGCCATGGAAAACGTGAAAAGCGTGATGAAAATCAACGTGTCCTATCGTGCGATTTGGGACAAGAAGGACGATGCTATTGCGTATCCCGTGACCGAAGGCACGCCCCGTATTCGCAATGTCATCATCGACAACATCATAGCCAGCGGCTCTGAGTCGGCCGGCACGCTTTTTGGGCTTCCGGAAATGCCGCCCAAGGGAATCACGTTGAGCAACATCCGCATTTCCGCGATAAAAGGGCTACGATGTGCTCACATGGACGATATTGAGTTTCACAATGTCAGAATCACTTCGGAAATAGGCTCTTCGCTTTTTTGCGAGAATGTATCCAACCTTGAGCTCGACGGATTCAAGACGGTGACGCCACAACGGGAACATCCGGATATCAAACTGATGGATGTCAGAGGCGTGTATGTTCATGATTGCTCACCTGGCCCAGCGGCGTCGCCTTTCGTCGAGATAGGCGGCGGTTCGACTGAGGGAGTGGTGTTCATGTCCAACAATGTTCCATCCGCGAGGGAAGTTGTTTCCCGATCAGAAGAAGTGAGTGAAGGTGTGTTACAGGGCGCCACGGCCCGATGAGGGGCACGCGACGAGGCACGAAAACGGCCAGCATCCAGTACGCGGAAGGAACGTGGGATCCGGGGCTGTTTCTGTCTACCGCCCCAGCAGCTCGTTGAGATCGAGTGTCACCATCGTGTCGGTCGTGGCGGGGTTGGCCGTTGCGGGCAGTCGACCGAAACGTCGCGGGTGGCACAGGTTCTCTGAACCTGTGTCGCGATTGCGACAGGAGGTCTCTTGTTCGGTGGCGAAGTTGAGACGCCATGCAGAAGCCGTCACCGGAAGACCAATCACCCATAGCGTCCTGGAGCTGCAAATCGTCTATACTGAGTAGCATGCCAGCCCCCACACCCAAACGCCGGCGTTTTCAGTTCAGCCTGCGGACCCTGCTGGCAGGTGCACTGCTTGTCGCCCTGCTGGCATCTTACATAGGCACTTACTACCGGCTTTCAAGAAGAGGGATGGCCGAGTCGGGGGAACTCTTCTTCTATGTCCCCGTGGGTGAAATTCATGGGCCGGAGGACCTCTGGAAACACCATTGGCTTCGGGTGTTGTTCTATCCAGCAAATCAGATTGACCAGGAAGTTCTTGGTGGGCCAGCGCCAGTGATCGATGTGACGTGGGAATTGACCTCCTTCTTTCCCCACCAGTGCGACAGCCAATGCCGCCAATCTGTTTCGTAGACGTCGATCCGCCCGTCTCGCCGAAGCCTCCCGTACCTACCTCCGCAACCCCTCAATCCGCCCGCGTTGGGGTTGCGGAGCAACGGGAGGCCTGATGGGAGCAAACGCCCTTGCATGTGTGGCGGTCAAACGGAACACCTCTTGTGGGTCCGCCACCCCGCCCCTCGGCGATCTTCAATCTGTTTCGGGCACTGCCCCGTGTGCCTGCAGGGCAGCGTCAGAGGCCCAGTGTGTGACGCAAGGCAACATCAACGTCCTGCATGGGCAACGAGCCGATGACTCGGTCGATGATTGTCGGCCTGGACGACGAGGGCGGGGCGTGTCTTGGCTGTTCGGAGATCGGAGTGCGGGAAGAGCAAGAGCACCACGTCATCCCGCCGACAGCTTTGCTCTGGCGGCGTCATAGTCGTCGTAGATCTCCATTTCCGGGCTGTTCCAGTCTTCGGCAAACGAGGCCAGCCGATCGCGTAGCTCGGCCGCTTCGGTCTCGCTGATGCCACGCGCGGGCAAGTCAACTCCCTCCGCTTCCACAAAAGTCACGATCACTTGGGTGTCGTCGCGCAGGTTGGCCGGAAGTTCCGCCAGTTCCACGCGACCGTTTCGGTAAACGCCCTTCACACTAGTCAACATGCTACGGTCTCCGGACCAATTCAGACGGAGTACACTGCGGCCTCAATGACACATCGGAAGCGTTCTTCAGTTGGACAGCACCATATGGTCCAATCTCAGTAAACATAAGATCATGTGGACCGGCCGTTCAACGCCCAGCCGGAGGCGCCGGCAATCATGCGGAAGCCGGCGCCTCCGGCTGGGCGTTAAACGATTCTGCGACCCATCAGCCCCGCAACCCTCTAATCCGCCCGCATACGGCTTCTGCCCGGCGGCGGCGAGCGGCGTTGGTCATGGGGGTCCATCGGGTCTCGTCGAATCAATAACTGTCGTATTGTCGTCTTTTGCTCCGCGAAAGCAGCGCCAATTTCGCGGAGCGAAAGGCGACAAGTCATTTCCTCGGCTTACCCCTTCTTGATCGTGAACGTTCTCGACGCCTCCACTTTGCCGTAGAGCTGCTTGGTGTCGTAACGAATGGTGATCGTGAAGGTCTCTTCGTTGCCGGCCAGTTCGAGGTCCTTTGGTACTCGCCACGAGTACCCGCAGGTTCCGTCTCATCCAAAGGGCATGGGGCCCTCGGCGATCTGTTTTCCGGCGGCGTTGGTGATCGTTACGACCGGGTCGAGGGAGACCGACTCCTTGTAGGTGGTGGTTCGGCCGTCGCCGATCTGGACGGTCTTTTCCTCTTGCCGGCCGGTGTCCGTCAAACGCCGAATCATGATCCCCAGTTTCGGGTCGACGAGCACGCCGCTGACACTGATTTCATCACCGGGTTTGTAGGTCTGATCCTTCGCCGGGCTGGCAAACATGACAACCGGAGACGTCGAAAAATCCCAGACGAACGGTGTGTCTTCACGGATCCGGATGCCGTGGATCGCCTTCGAGTGGTCGGCCCCCCGAGGCTCGCCGTCGGCGTGGTAGTTGTTCGAGATTCCGAGTTGGAGATCTCCGAACTCAATCGTCACGTAGGCGGGCAGATAGTCGCCGGCAGGGAGCCGACACTCGCTCGCGGGTTCAAGCCCGCGTCCTCCATCGGTCTTCAATTGGCCGACTGCCACGGCGGTTTCTTTCGACTGGAGCGAGCCCTGGATCGTGAGCTTGTCAATATCGCGATCGCCGGGCCCGATCTTCAGGAGCCCCATGGGGCCGCGGTAGGGCCTGACAACCAGTCTGTCGCCCGCGGGCGTGGTCGAGGTCGTGTAGTAGGTGCCGTCAACCAGACGCATGGCATTCAACTGGTCGCTGCCCCACCAATACTCGCGACTGTTCGGATCGCTCGCGGAGCTGAGCAACAGGGCGGTGTACTGACAATCGTAACGGCCGGTGATGAGGTAGCGTTGGGCCAGGACCGCCTGGTAGCTCTGGTCGCCCAATTTGATACTGCCCTTGCGTGCCACGGCCGAGATGAAACCGACCCCGGAATACTCCTTGCCTTCGTATTCCTGGATTTCCAAGCGGGGCAGTAGACGGACCGGCCGGCTGCCCAGCTCCTCGCCGAGATCCACGGACACGGTGATTTCGTCGAACACCACCGCCTGGCGCAAGCTGGAATAGCGACGGACGAGACTTGGAGGAGTCTCTTTCATCGGAGTCACGACGGCATCGTTCGTCAGATCCAGGTCGCCGTTCAGATCGAAGTAGAGCCGGTCATAGGTATTGTTCAGTTTCGGCGGTTCGACGGCAGCGGGCTTCACAGCCTTTTTGATTCCCAGAGCGGAGCTGAGAGTATCCAGGATCGACGACTCCTTTTCAGGTTCCTTCTCCTTCGCCGGCGTTTCCTCGGCAGGCTTCTCCCCCGACTCGTCGGCGACGAAGTGGAACGGAGTGCCGGATTCCTGCTGGAAGGGATCGGGAGCCAGGCGGATCAGGCCGTAGATGGGTTTCTTGGAAAGCAGCTTGGGATAGGATTTGACGGTCTCGTGGGGCTGTTCCTGAGTCTCCGCCCGAGCCCCACGAGTGAGATCGCTGACGAGGGAGGGATTGGACGAAATGCTAAGAATCTGGACTTCCTGCAAGGGGAAGACGGCTTCGTCCGCTTCGGCGGCGCTTCCCCCTTTCGGCTCATCGGCCGCCGAGACGGCCGAATGCCCCACCCCCCAAATCGTGATCGCCAGCAGCGCGCTGGCCCAAGCCAATCGGTTCGGCATAACATGGCTCCTTTGAAGAGAAGACCACCACCGCAAACTGGAGCATGATTCGCACAGCTAAGATAGCAGAGTCGACCTCTCCGCTGCAAGTATTCCGGCAGGACTATCGGGAGAACCGCAAAGTCCTAGGGGGACAAGAAAGGTAGCAGGTACTCTCCGAGCGCCGCTGGCGGGAAGTCGGGATTTCCGGCAGTTCTGCGGACGGCACGGCGGAGCGTGCCTGCTACTTTGCAGTTCCCCTGGCCGGGCTATCAGGAGAACCGCAAAGTCCTAGGGGGGCAAGAAAGGTAGCAGGTACTCTCCGAGCGCCGCTGGCGGGAAGTCGGGATTTTCGGCAGTTCTGCGGACGGCACGGCGGAGCGTGCCTGCTACTTTGCAGTTCCCCTGGCCGGACTATCAGGAGAACCGCAAAGTTCTATGGGGGCAAGAAAGGTAGCAGGCACTCTCCGAGCGTCGCTGGCGGGAAGTCGGGATTCTCGGCAGTTCTGCGGACGGCACGGCGGAGCGTGCCTGCTACTTTGCAGTTCCCCTGGCCGGGCTTTGTGGCGTTAAATCGTGGGCCGACAAGGGGTTGCGTCGCATGTCCGGTGCACGGCTTGTTGATGGGATAGAAGAACGGGCCCAGTGTTTTCTGGTTTTTTGGATTTTTTCCGTGACAGGCCTCGATCGGTCGACTATATAGGAGAAAATAACACCAACTTTTAGTACCCACTATGTAAGTATGAGGTTTAAGATGCTTCGCATTTCTGTCGGGTGGATTACGGTAGCCGTCCTGCTGAGTGGTGGTTTTGACGCCGCAAACGGGGCGATCCTCACCTACTCGGACGAGAGCGAGTTCTTGAACGACGTCTCGGGTCTCACCCTGGAGGATTTCGACGAGCCCTTTACCCAAGGGACTGCCGTGACCTTCGACGGTTTCACGGCCAGCCGGACCCTGGCCGACGGCCTCGCCTGCACGACAAGCAGCACTTATGCCGTTTCGGGCGGCGCACTCGTGTTGGCAACGGACGCTTTGGGCTATGGAGCATTGACCTTTGAATTCGCACCGAGCATCAGCGCATTTGGCGTCACGGTGAGGGATGCAGGAACATCCGGCAACGAGAGTTACTCTCTCACGGTGTCGAGCGTGACTACGGAAGGGGAACTGCGGCAGGCGATCGTCACCGTTCATGACGTCCCTTCCGCGCTTGATGCAGGAAATGTGCTGTTCTTCGGCTTTGTCACGACTGCAGGCGAGTTCTCGTCCGTGGTTTTTTCTTCCGCATCAGTCGGCGACAATATGGGCTGGGACAATCTGTATTTCGGAACACTTGCTGCGTCCGTACCCGAACCGACTACACTTTCCATCTGGTCGGCGGTGGGCGGCATGGGACTGATGGCTGCGCGACGTGAGGGGAAACGCAAGAGAATCCGCCGCGCAGGCGGCGCATAGTCTGGTGTCTCAGATCCCCTATGGATCACTCCTCAATTCGGTACAAGGCCGTCTTCGTCCTCAGAATGAGGGACTTGCCGGAAACGGCCGGCGAACCCATGAAACCGTCGTCCAGTTGGTTGACGGCCAGTTCCTCGTAGTCCGGCGAGGCGGCGATCACGGTCGTCTTCCCCGATTCGTCGCAGAAGTAGAGCCGTCCCTCCGCGAAAATGGGCGAGGCCGAGAAATTGCCGCCGAGCCGCTTTTTCCAGACTTCTTCGCCGGTCATGGCATCCAGGCATACGGCGACGCCGTTGTCGTCGACCATGAACATGTGGTCGCCGACCAGGATCGGGGAGGAGCGATGGGGCACAGACTTGGGGTATCTCCAAACGACGTGGCTCTCGGTGATGCAACCTTGGCCGTCGGGTCGGACGGCCCAGAGTTCGCGCCCCGTTCCCATGGCGGCGAAGACGAGTCCGCGCCCGATGACGGGGCGACTCGACCCGGAATGGCATCCCGGCTTCTCCACCCGCCAGATCTCCCGGCCGGTCTCCGGTTCGTAGGCATAGAGAGCCATAGATCCCAGACTGACGAGGATATCCTTGCCGCCGACTTCGGCGATCACCGGCGTGGAGAAGGCCTTGCGATAATCGCCTTCGCGGCCGGGACCGCCGGTTTCCGGGTCGACGTCCTGAAAATCGACGGTTCGGTCGGTTTGCCAGATGGTCTTGCCGGTGTTTTTGTCCATGGCGACGACGAACTGATGGTCGCTTCCGTCGAAGTGCAGAATGAGCAGGTTCTTGTAGAGGAATGGCGACGAGCCGGGGCCGCGGAAATGGTTGCAGACGAAGTCGGTTCGCTGCCAGATCACTTCGCCCGACTCCGAATCGAGGCAGCCGACGAAGGGCGAGCCGAAGGTGACGTAGACCCGCCCTTCTTCCATCACGGGCGACGGCGACCCATAGGAGTTGAAGGGGTGGCAGTATTGGGGTGCGGCGATGGTCCGCAACCGTTTGCGGATGAGGATCTTCCCTGTTGCCAGATCGGTGCAAAGGACAGACAGTTGCGTACCGTCTTCGGTCGCGTCGGTCAGCCAGACACGATTCTTCCAAACGACCGGAGACGACCAGGCTTTGCCGGGGATGGGCGTTTTCCAGACGACGTTCTCCGTTTCGCTCCAGTGAAGGGGCAGGCCCAGGGCTTCGCTGTGTCCTTGGTCGGTAGGACCTCGGTAGCTTGGCCAAAGGTCGCCGGCGAGCAACGTGGGACCGATCACAAGAAGAAGGAACAGAGGGGCAAGAAGCCCCCACCGCGAGGAGAATCGCTGATGCATGGTCGTAGTCACGGTGTCTCGGAAGCATTGAGATTTGGCGACAACCGGTTTGTCGCCGATGTAGCGTGCATTATAGACCGTGCAGCAGAGCGCAGAAACAACGCGAGGCAATTGGGAAGACGGCGAGACGCAACAGGCCGGGGGCCGGTTCTGAGTAGACTTGCGTGATGCGTCGAAAAATGGTTCCGATCGAAATAGCCCCACTGTACGCCATTCCCGCGCAGCCGGGAATCGAGTGCCGTTTGCCGAGTGCCTGGATTCCCGCCTTCGCGGGAATGACAGCCAAAGGACGCCTTCGCGGGAATGACGGCCGGAGGACCCCTGGAATTCCTTCAGGAATCACGAAGGGCCGTTCAGGTGCGAGGCCCTTCCAGGCTGTCGGCGAGTTTGTTGAGGGCTTCGGTTTCGATCTGGCGAACTCGCTCGCGGGTGAGGCCCAGGCTTTCGCCGATCTCTTTGAGGGTGCGGGGCTCGTGGTTGTCGAGGCCGAAGCGCATGCGGAGGACCGTGGCCTCACGAGGGTCCATGACCTCGAGTTGCTCCAGCACGTGCTTCATGTTGTCGTGCTCGAGGAGTTCGTCTTCGGGAGAACGGCTTCGCTCGTCCATGACCATCTCGCCCAGGGACCAACCGGCTTCAGCCTGGTCTGTCTGCGGCGTGAGATTGTAGATCCGGATGGCCTTCTTGATGATCGGGAGTTTTTTGCGCGGCAGGCCCAGGACGCGGGCGACCTCTTCGGGCGTAGGGGTACGGCCGAGTTCCTCGCCCAGGCGCGTGCCGGCTCGGCGCCACTTCGACAGCAGTTCGACCATGTAGGCGGGGATGCGGATCGTCTTGGCCGAGTTGATCAAGGCTCGCTTGATCGACTGTTTGATCCAGTAGCTGGCGTAGGTGGAGAATCGAGTGCCCATGGCCGGATCAAAACCTTCGACGGCGCGAAGCAGACCAAGGTTTCCTTCCTCGATGAGATCCTGCAAGCCGAGGCCCTTGCCGGTGTAGCCTCGGGCGATGTTGACCACGAGACGCAGGTTGGCGCGGACCATCCGGTCGCGAGCCTCGACGCTGCCCTCGCCGATGGCGACGGCCAACTCTTGCTCGTCCGTTGGGGAGAGCAGCTTGGTCTCGTTGATCTCACGGAGATAGGTCTCCAGGGGGGACTGGACGGACGTCTCCGTTTGTTCGTTTTGCAGAGTCTCGTTCATGGTGCGAATGCGTCGAAGGCGCTGTCGTGTGGTCCTGGAGTCGCTAACGGTACCAACGGCCAAAGGGGGCCGATCGTAGTGGGAGACGCCCACTTTTCGTTAGGGTCTCCAAGGCAGAAAAAGCTATCGACGCAAACCGGGCGGACTCTACAGCCGAGTGGACTTTTGACGAGGTGGACCGGATGTGTGCGAGGTACCGACGATAGGGAAAAGAACGACCCCGCCGGATCGTCTCCGGCGGGGTCGTGTTGTATGGTCTATTCCGCGTCGAATCGGACGGTTTCGCGAGCCGCTCCGGAGGGGAGCCCTCCCGAATCCGCCGAGTCGGCGATCAGCCCTACGATTCCTTGGAATCGGAATCTCCCTGATCCGCGGGTTGCATGGGCGCGATCAGGGGGCCGGAACTGCTCCCCACGCCGCCCTTCAGTTCAACCTTAGGCGCCGAAGATGCCGGCTTGGCTGCCTCGGGCTCGGCCTCAGCTTCCGCTTCTTCGGCCCATTCGACCCGCTTTCGCGACAGGCCGATCTTGCGTTCGTCGGGATCGACGCGAAGGATCTTGACTTCGATCTCCTCGCCGACCTTGACGATTTCCTCGGGGTTCTCGACCTTGTGATCGGCCAACTCCGAGATATGCAGCAGACCTTCCAGTCCGTCCTGAAGCCCCACGAACACGCCGAAGTTCGTGATCTTGGTGACGGTACCGGTGACCAACTGGCCCGGTTCGTACTTGGACGGGATGTCTCGCGCCCAGGGGTCCTCGGACAACTGCTTGAGGCCCAAGGCGATGCGGCGGCGATCCTGATCGACCGAGATGACTCGGCATTCGATCTCCTGCCCCTTCTCGACCACCTCGTTGGGATGGCTGATCTTGCGGGTCCACGACATGTCGCTGACGTGCAACAGCCCGTCGATCCCTTCTTCGATCTCGATGAAGGCCCCGTAGTTGGTCAGGTTCCGGACCTTTCCCTTGACGTCGGAGCCGGGCGGGTACTTGTCCATCACGTGGTCCCAAGGATTGTCCTGGGTCTGCTTCATTCCCAAGGAGATCTCTTGTTTCTCCTTGTTGATGCCCAGAACGACCACCTCGATCTCGTCTTCGATCTGCACGAGTTCGCTGGGGTGGCTGATCCGCTTGGTCCACGACATCTCGCTGATGTGGACGAGGCCCTCGATGCCCTCTTCGAGCTTGACGAACGCCCCGTAGCTCATCACGTTGACCACGGAGCCACGAACCCGGCTGCCGACGGGGTAGTTCTTGTCGACCGTTTCCCACGGGCTGGGCTGTTTCTGCTTCAGGCCGAGGGCGATCTTCTCCTTCTCGTGGTCGATATGCAGGATCTGGACCTCGATCTCCTGGTCGATCGAGACGATCTCGGAGGGATGATTGATTCGTCCCCAACTCATGTCGGTGATGTGCAGCAGGCCGTCGATTCCGCCAAGGTCGACGAAGGCGCCGAACTCGGCGATATTCTTGACGATACCCTTGCGAAGCTGGCCGACCTGGAGAACGCTGAGCAACTGCGACTTCTTCTCGGCGCGTTCCGCCTCGATGAGCGCCCGGCGACTGACGACGATGTTGCGCCGAGCCTCGTCGATCTTCAGGACGATGCACTGCACGGTGCGTCCGATGTAGTCGCCGATATCGGAGGGGCGGCGAATGTCGACCTGGCTGGCGGGCAGGAACACGTGCACGCCGATGTCGACCAGCAGGCCGCCCTTGATCTTGCGGGTCACGATGCCGGTCACCACGTCCTCCTCGTGGACCGTCTCCATGACGTCCATCCAGGCCTTGATCTTCTCGGCCTTGCGTTTGCTGAGGGCGATCATTCCGCGATGGTCATCGACGGGGCCGGCGACGTCCTCCACGTCCTCGATGAGCACTTTGAGCACTTGGCCCGGTTGCGGCTGTTCGTCGGTTTCTTCCCACTCGCTGCGAAGGATCATTCCCTCGCTCTTGTAGCCGACGTCGACGAGAACGAAGTCGCCTTCGACCCGGATAATCTTGCCGTCCACAATTTGATTGACATTAATCTCGTCGGGCGGAAGGATCTGGTCGAGTTCGAGTTCGCCCTCCATGGCCGACTGGAGTTCGTGTTCCCATTCCGCTTCGCTGAGGTCGAGACCTCGAATCAGGTTACGATTGACCATAACGGAGTACTAACTTCCTGCACGTAAGAAACGACAGGCAAGGGATTTACGAGAGACAGTCCGGGAGGAACCCAGCGGTTCGCAGAATCCCGGTCTCGCGCCCGTCGCTGTTAGGGTTTGCTGCCGTCTGCCCGGCCCCCCGCCTATGGAGGGCAACCACGGCCTGTCGGCAATCCGTCAAATATATCAAAGGCCCCCCACCCCCACAATCTCATGAGTCGTCCAGAACCGGGGGATTCTCAAAGATATCCGAGGTTTGCGGCTCGGGCAGGTTTCATGGTTTCTCGCCGACTTGTCCGCCAGAATGACGCTTCGGCTGGGTTCGCTGTGTCTGCCGGGGGAACCTGCTGGATGTGAGGGATTGGCGGGAAGGGCCTCAGGCGGGCCACCGGGGCAGTTTTTTGAGGACTACAAATCGGGCGGTTGACTGCACGAGAAATTCTGGTATTCTGGTACCACTATAAGAAATTGATAATCAGTATCAATTTCAGAAAGAATTGTTTTCACGGGCGTGCTTCGATTCTGGAAGCCTGAGAAGGGTCTCTCAGCGACTGCATGCGGTTCGTTCTGCTTCCGAGGTTGGCGTACTACACCGCGACAAGCGGCAATACCTATCTCAAGAAGGAACTCTACGAGTCGTCTCCCTATTATGCCGGTTACAAGTATGGTCCCAGCAGCAATCACCCGGGAGTGGTGAACCACCTGTTCGCCGACGGTTCGGTGCATGGGATCTCCGTGGACATCGATACGTCGACATACATGTTCTTGCTCACGCGGTCCGGGGGCGAGACAATCGACGCCACCGCCGTACACTGAGCCACCGGTTGCCGGTCGCCCTCCGGCGGACGGCAGACGCTCGGGCCTCCGGCAACCGCGTCTTGGAACCTCAACTGCCAATCCCGCGTTTTCGCGCGATTTCTTCGAGTCGATCCACGACCTGCTCGATAGTCAGCCCGTCGGTGGCGAGGCAGATTGCCCCGTCGGGTTTGACCAGGGCGCCGACGGGACGGGACTGATCGGCTCGGTCCCGCTGCAGGATGTCGGCCAGCACCTTTTCAAACTCGACCTCTTCTCCCCGTGCGTGAAAGTCCTCAACACGGCGCCGGGCTCGTTCCTCCGGCCTGGCTACCAGGAAGATCTTGCAGGCGGCGTCGGGGAATGCGACGGAGCCTTGGTCGCGACCTTCGGTTACCAGCGAAACGCCCTCGGCGACCGCGCGCTGCAATTGGACGAGCCAGCGGCGAACCGCGGGATGGTCCGCCGCATGGCCGACCGCGGCGGTGATCTCTGTGGTACGAATCGCGTCGCTCACGTCCTCGCCGTTGACCAGAATTCGGTCGCCGTTCCACTGGATCGACGTTCGGGCCGCCAACCAGCCGACTGCCTCGTCATCGTTCCAGTCGATTCCCCGCCGCAGGCCGATCCATGCGACGGCGCGGTACATCGCGCCCGTATCGAGATAAGCGAAACCGAGCCGCTTGGCCAGACGTCGGGCAACCGTGCTCTTGCCCGCTCCGGCGGGCCCGTCGATGGTGACGATCATGGCTGAACCTGCTTTGCGCGGCGAAGCCGAGCTTCGGAAGGAGGCGTTTCCAGGCCGGAACTCGGGAAAAAGGGAGTCAGAAGTCGATCTCGATCTGTGCCCATTCGTGGCCTTTCACCGGGACCGAAACGCGATCGCCGTCGACCGAGAGCGTTTCGATCGACTGGCCCAGGAAGTCGGTCTTTCTTGCTGCGGCGACTTGCCGGAAACATCGAATTGCCAGGTCGACCGATCGATTCTCGGTCTCCGCCAGCCGGGTGCGGATGCCTCGAAGGCGCTCGCCTTCATAGACCGGTTCCCAGAAGGTGGCCACCACGTTTCTTGCGTTGAGGTGGAAAAGCCATCCCGAGCGTGCGCCGGGTGCCGGTCCGACGCCGGCAAGGATCGAACTGGGGGCGAGAAACTCGGTTGCCGCCGCATAAGGATGGGCAAGATCGACGCCGACGCCCAGGCGAAACCGGCGTTGTGCCTCCCCCTCGACGATCAAGAGCGTGTCGAGCATGCGAAGCCCGAACCGGCGATGGTAGGGCAGGCCACCTGTAAGGATCGTGGTGTTGATCTTCTCGGACCGCACGTCGACGAAGTAGGGAGCTTCCAGTTGGGGAGATTCGTTCTTGATCGTGCTGGCGCCGATTCCGGTATACGCGTCGGCCGTGGCGTCGCTCCAGGCGAACCGGGCCGCGTAGTAGGTGGTCCAGGGGTTTCCTGAGGGGAGTTGCTCGGGGTCGAGTGACAGATCGATTTCGAGGATCCGGCTGCCCCGTTGAGCCCGCAGGACTTGGGTGTACCGTGACACGCAGGTCCCGTCCGACTGGAGCAAACGGCCGCGAACTGCCAGTTCGCCGAACAACGGTCCGGCCGAGCGCACTTCCACCTCATCGGCAGCCATCTCGGTGTAGAGCTGATCCGGGTCTTCGTCCCATGCCTCTTCGGGATGGTGTGCCGGCGCTCGGCGGTAGGCGAGTTGGAGGCCCAGCCGGTTGTCGCGGGTTTGGTAGTCGTGGAGCGAACGCAAAGCTCCCGAAATCGGGTCGACCTTGACTTCGAAATAGTCGTTGCGCAGCGTGTTCTCCTCGGCCATGGGGGGCACTTCGACCTGCTTCTTGCCTCGGAGCCAGCCTCGGCGCTTCTTTGGCAAATCGGCGGCCTGTGCATCCGAGGCCATGTCGGGATCGATCCACGCGAAACCCATTCCCGGCACCTTGACGATGGCGGTCTTCCGGCCGCTTTCCTCCGAGGCTGCCACGATCGGACCGCCCGGTGCCGGCAATCGTTCCCAGGTCGAGACATCGACCGGGATTCGTCTGGTGAAAGAAAGCGGGTTGACGACCAGGCAGCCCGGGCCCGTCCCGGGTGAACTCGCAGCCAGGCCTTGGCGGATCCGCTGCAAGTCGGATAGACCGCTCTCGGAGCCTTGGCAGTCGGCGTCACCGACCGTCGCAGCCAAGGTTCGCAAGGAATTGCCTACCTGGCCGGCGATTTCCTGCGCAGCAGCCTCCTGCCAGCGGGAAAGGGGGGCCTCGTCTCCGCGATCGACCGACTGCCTCAGGAACGGAGCCCGGTATCCCTCCACCGGATAGCGAGTCGATTGGCCAACGTACTTCGTATCCTTGAAATACTCGTCGATCGAGAAGAACCGCCCCAGCACGGGAGAGTAGCTGCTGGCTCGGGTCAACGCGTCGTACCACACACTGTGCATGCCGGGCCAATGGGCAAACACGGCGGTTGCCGCGTGATCGAGGTCCATGGCATTGCCCAGTTTCTCGGGGAGGGCGAGAAAGGTGCCGGCGCGGTTTGCGTCCAAAGGCATGCGGATCAGCGTGTCGATCGCGGCGCCGGAGATCCCCTGCCACTTGATGCGACTCTGATTGCCCGTGGGGAATCGGCCGTCGTCGAGGGTGAAGTGACACGCGCCCGAGAAACCGGTCCTTTCGAGGACCTGAGGCAGCAGGGGAGACAGGCCAAAGCGGCGGCGGCAGTAGATTTTTGGGGTGCGGCCGAGGAGTCGCTCGTAGGTCTCGCGTCCTCGGAGGAACTGGGCCAGCGTGGCTTCCGGCCCCGGCAGGGGCGACTCGAGTTCCTCGAATTCCCCGCCCGCAATCGAAACCTCTCCGGCCTCGACGGCCTGACGAAGCGCCGCCATCGTGTCGGGGGCCTGGTCGGCGACGGCTTGGAGGGTTGCGCCCGACAGAATCAGGTTCGTGGGAGCGGGGCGAGCGATGGTTTCGCTCAGGGCCGTCCCGATGGTGGTTGGCGCCACCAAGGTGAAATCGAGTAGGCGAGTCTCGACGGGATAGAAGTACTCTCGAGCCTCCGTGAGCAGGTCGAAAGCGCTGGTCAAATGCTCTCGAGCCACGTCGAGATCGCCTTCTGCCCATTTCTCGGCCGCCGAGAGCGTGCTTCGCTCAAAGGACACTTCGTCGAGGTTGCTCATGTAACGGAGCTGGCGGGTCAGAAGCTCAACGACCAGGCGGCAATAGCCTAGGGCCAGAAAGTCGTCGACCATGTCGGCCGCGGGACCTTCGGGGGCTGGGAGTTCCAATGCTTCGCGGACTTTGGCAAGGATCTCGTGGGGATGTTCGCAGCCGCGGATCACCACGGCCTCGGTCTCAGCCGACGACTGAAGCCAGCCGCTGGGCAGATCGTGCTCACAACAGGGCGGGACAACGACAAGGTGGCCTGTCGGAGGGGACGGCGCATTGAGCACGCCCCGCCATCCCGGGGGGCCGCGGAATCTCACGATCAGGGCCGGGTGGTAGAACGCGGACCAGGCAGAGAGGATCTGCTCCGCCTCCACCGAGCTGCGGTCGAGAGAAAGATCCTCCAGACTGTGGCACGGCAAGACGACGGTTAGGTTTGCTAAGTCCATATCTATAAGTGCTTTAAGAGTCGATAACAGAACCGCCTGTTTTGTCCACCGGAGCCCAGGGGAGGCTTGCTCGTCTTGTTGTGGCTCGGAAGGAACATGCGTCGACCCGGCAGTCGAACCAAGGACCCAGTTCACGATAGTCGCTTGGTCGTCAGGAGTCGAGTCGGGGAGTTTCATCCGGGGGAGGCCAGGGTTTATCCGGAAGCGGGCACGGGTTTGGGGCTGGGGGAGACGACGAGAGGATGTCCCGGCATGCGGTCGGTTTCCCCGGGATATTCTGGTTATGGGGGGGTAGAGAGGAACGCTTGTGAAAGAAAGCGGTTCAAGGGCTGTAGCAAAGCGGGGAAATTTCAGATAGTTACGGCGATTAGTGGTAGTCAGACCATTTTGTTGACATAATGGAAAATGCGGCGATAAGATGAATTCCGTGGCATGAGAGGCAGCACGTTGTGCTGCGCACTTTTCCAACAGACGCCTTTTCGGGTCAGTTCATCAGATTCGGGGTTGGCTGCCACGTAGGAAGGGGGCTTATCGCTTGCAGGACCCCACTGAATAAGGGCAAACAGGAGTCATCTGATGGCCAAGAGTGACGCCGTCTGGGGAATCGATATTGGCAATGCCGGGATTAAAGCGATCCGTTGTCGGCCCAGCGAAGATGCCGAGCAGGTCGAAGCGATCGCTTTCGACTACATCGAGTATCCCAAGATTCTCACCCAGCCGGGCGCCGATCCGATCGAGTTGGTTTCGGAGGCGCTCAAGCAGTTTCAGTCCCGCAACAACGTGCGGGGCGATCGGGTGGCGATCGCCGTGCCGGGCCAGAACGGTCTGGCGCGATTTATCAAGCTTCCGCCGGTCGAGACGAAACAGATCCCCCAGATTGTCCTCTATGAAGCGCGGCAGCAGATCCCCTTCGACCTGAGCGACGTCATTTGGGACTATCAATCGCTGGGCGGCGGCGGAGAGGAGATCGAAGGGTTCGCCCTCGAGACGGTCGTGGGCCTGTTCGCGATGAAGCGCGAGCAGGTGTTCCGGGCCATTGAACCTTACCAGGCGTCGGGGATTGAGGTCGAGTTCGTCCAACTCACGCCGCTGGCCCTTTATAACTACATCGCCTTCGATCGTTTTCAGCAGAGGCTGCGGGAAGACTACAATCCCGACGATCCGCCCGAATCGCTGATCGTTCTGTCGATGGGGACCGATGCGAGCGACCTGGTGATCACCGACGGGCATCGTGTCTGGCAGCGGAGCATTCCTCTCGGCGGAAACCACTTCACACGCGCTTTGACCAAGGAGATGAAGCTCACCTTTGCCAAGGCGGAGCATCTCAAGCGGAATGCCGCGGCCGCGGAAGACCCGAAAGCAGTGTTCCAGGCGATGCGTTCGGTGTTCAACGATCTGGTGACGGAAATCCAGCGTTCCATCGGGTACTTCACGAGCATCAATCGCAGCGCGAAGATCGGCGGCATGGTTGCCTTGGGCAACGCGATGAAACTGCCCGGCTTGCGCCGCTACCTGGCCCAGAACCTGGAACTCGAGGTGGAGCGGATCGACTCGTTCACCTGCCTGTCGGGGGTCGAGGTGGCCAGCGTGCCGGCCTTCAAGGAGAACATCGGCGCCTTCGGAGTGGCGTACGGGCTGGCAGTTCAGGCCCTGGGCAAGTCGGCGTTGCGGACGAACCTGCTACCGCCGGAGTTGCTCCAGCAGCGGATGATCCGCAACAAGAAGCCGTGGGCGGTTGCTGCTGCCGCCGTCTTGCTGCTGGGGTGCACGCTGAATTTCGTGAGCCATTCGCGGGTATTGGCTACGGTTGAGAATCCCTCCTGGGCGCAGGCGGAAAGCGAAGCCAAGAGCGTGACAGAGTACTCCACTCAGCTCAAATCAAAGGAATCGGCCGCCATCGCGCAATTTGACGGAATCAACAAGATTGCCGAAAGCCTGACCGGTAACGTGGAAGGCCGGCTCGTGTGGCTCGAGCTTCTGACGGCCGTAAATCAGTGTCTTCCGGCCGATCCGGAGGATGCCAAGCCGGAGAACATCTGGGATCGCAACGAGCTTCACGTGACGGCGATCGAATGCCAGCGTACCGAAGATCCCTCGACCTGGTTCACGCGAATGAAGGAGAACGGCTGGTACTGGGAACCTCCTGCCGGAGAAGCCGACCTTAACGACCTTCGGAAGGGAATCGTATCGATTCCGGCGGCTGGCGAAGAGGGAGCGGCGGACGCCGCGGCGGAGGCCGGCGGCTTGCCTGACCTGGAAGGCCGGGATTGCTGGATCGTGCAATTGACCGGTTATCACTTCCACAACTTCGAGGAAGCCGGCGAGACCCAAGGCGCTCAGTACGTCCGGAACACGCTGATTCGCAACCTGCACAACAAGGTCATCAAGTTGCCCAAAGCGGAGATCAGGCCGGGGGTCACGAAGGATGCGCCGATCGTCATTCTTCCGAGCGGCGAGAACATTGTGCCGGAAGACGTCAGCATGGAGGAATTGGGGGTTTACGGGGCCACCCTGGTGGATCCCAAGATAGTCCAGCCCGTACAGATTCCGAATCCGGCGGCGAAGCGTTCGATGTTCGACATTCTGGAAGAGAAAGAGAAAAAGAAGCCGGCGGCGGGCGCCGCTACCAACGGTGGTTCGGCAGCGTCTCGCAATGGAGCGGCGGCAACCCCAGGAGCCAGTGAGAAGACGGCGTCTCGCGACGAAGCCGAGACGGAAGAAGACGGCGTCGAGCCTTTTGTTCAGTTGAAGCAATTTGATTTTGTGGTTCAGTTTGTCTGGGCTGTAACGCCGCCGATGAAACGGGCCGCAATCAAGGACGCGAAGGCCAAGGCCGAGGAAGAGGCGCGGCTGCAGGCGGAAACGGCGGCGGAGGAGACTCCGGCGGAAACTCCGGCCGAAGGGGCGCCGGCCGGCGCCGAACCGTCCGTGCCGACTGCAGCGTCCGAGTCGACGACAACGCCCGAATCGGCCTCCGCGCCGGAACCGACCACAACTCCCGAATCGCCGGCGCCGGCTGAGCCGGCAGCGCCGCCGACTGCGGAGACTCCACCGGCAGCCGGCACGGGGACGCCTCCCGCCACTCCGCCGGCAACCTAGCCAGGCGAGGACGCGAGGCGTAGCGGAAGACAAGAGACAGACTCCTGCAAGGAGAGACGTGATGGACCAAGTGAAAGTTGCCCTGGCGGTGATGAAGAAGCACGGCTTCTGGATCCTCGTTGTGGTGGTGGTGCTGGTGGGGGTAGGCGTCTGGTTCACGGCCGCCCGTGCCCTTGCCGCGGCCTACGAGGCTCGCAAGACGGCCCTTCAGACTCAGTACACCACGGTCAATGGGATCAAGTCGGAATCGACCGGCGAGGAGGCGGCTCATCCCAACGAAGAGAGGATCGAAAGGTGGTCGCAGCGGATCCTGAAGAATCGCAAGGAAGCCCTGGTGGCATGGGAACGGATGTACGCCGATCAGAAGAATCGCAATCAATGGCCCGGCAGTCTCAGCCGGCGGTTTCATCAGATGATCAGGGAGGTTGAGGCACGAGGCATCGAGATTCCCAACGAGTTCCTCGAAGAATACCAGACGTTCATCAATCAGCACTTCAAGGTGATTGACCAGATGATCAATCGTCGGAAGCCGAAGGAGGTCGATCGATCGAAGGTAGCCGGAGGCCCGATGGGAGCTGGGTATTCCACGGGAGGGGCCGAGTACATGGGCGCGCCCGGAGGGATGGAGTATGGGGGCGAGGAAGCAGGGGGCGATATGATGGGGTACGGCGTCACCAGCGGCGTCGAGATGGAGGGGATCGTCGATTGGAACGACGCCGATTACGGCCGGATTCAGCAGGGGGTTTATTGGGTAACCCGTCCGCTGACGATCGAAGTGCTTCTGGCGCAGGAGGATCTTTGGGTTTACGAGGCGCTGCTCCGATCGATCAAGAAGACGAACGATAAAGCGGGAGCGACCAACTACTACAACGCGGCGATCAAGCGAATCGAGGCCCTGGAGATCGGCCAGCCGGCGGCGGTCTCGATGAAGGCCGCCAAGTCGCGTATCGGAATGGGCGGCCCCGGCGGCGGAGGGGGCGGATATGGCGGCGAGTCGATGGGATCTGAGTACGGCGGTGAGATGATGGAATACGGCGCCGAAATGGAGGCTGATGCCGCTGCCGGCAGCGCCAGTATGGGGATGGACATGGGAATGGGGGGGATGGGACCGGGGATGGGAACAGGAGCGACCCGTTCGCCGGAGCAGGTCAAAGAGAGGCTGCTCAGGGGCCGCTATGTCGATATGACTGGTGAACCGCAGGCCTCCGACGCGCAACCCTTCGCGGAATTCAAGCTGATGCCGGTCCATATCTACGTGATCATGGATCAGCAGAAGTTACCCGACTTTCTGGTGAGTTTGGCCAACAGCGAGATGCCGGTCGACGTCAAGCAGGTAAGCATCCAGGCGGGGGGAAAGATGAATCCCGTTTCCGGCGGAGGTTACGGTATGGGCGGAATGCCTGGCGGCGATATGACCGGCGATTACGGCGGGATGGGCGGCTTCGGCGCGATGGGCAGCTACGGAGGTGTCGACACAGGCGCCGAGGGGGGCGGTGACTATGGGGGAGGTGGATACGGGGGAGCGATGGGCGGCTACTCCAGCAGAGGGGCCGCTACGTCGACCCACGAGGTGCGACAAGACGTGCCCATCGAGATTTTTGGGGTGATTCGTATTTTCAATCCTCCCGACATGGAGAAGCTTGGTACGGGGTCGGCAACCGACGAGTCTCCGGAGGGGTCGACCGCGGCGTTACCGCCTGCCGACGCCCCCACAATGGTTCAACCGAAACCGGCTCCCGAGGCCGGTCCGGGGCCGGCACCTGAAGCACCCGGTCCGGCTCCCGCGGCACCCGGTCCGGTGCCCGCAACGCCCGGTCCGGCGCCCGCAACGCCCGGTCCGGCGCCCGCAACGCCCGGTCCGGCGCCGGCGGCGCCCGGTCCGGCGGCGAACACGTGACCGGGTAGTGGGTGAGAGACATAACCGGAAGCCAACTTCCGGAGATTTGTTTGGCGAAGTCGAAAAAAATGATGAGAGCCGGCCTGGAAGATCGGGGAGTGATCTTCACGAGGCCGAAAGGACGTTCGCGGCGTATTGGCTAAATCGGCTATTGCCTGGAGCGAAAGACAGGAACTGGAACGATGAAGAAACCGAAAATCAGTCTCGGCAGCGGCGGAATCAAGGGGTTGATTCTCAAGCATGTGGAGAAGGCCGTCGTCGCTCTGGCCGTGCTCTTCTTCGTCTTCTTGGTTCTGAAGGCGTCGAAACTCGGCGGCGATTTCGACCTGCAACCCGATCAGTTGCAGACGGCGTCGGTTGAAGCCGACAAGGCCATTCGGGCCCCGAAGACGGGTCCGTCCATGGAAGTCCCCCTCTGGGGAAGGATCGCGGACGGGATCAAGACGGAAGTGCCGGCTGGGCCGTATGTCATTCCGTATCCGTGGATGCACCAGCTCTTTCCGGGCGAGACGCTTCGTGGACAGCCCCAGGTGTTTCCTGTGGAAAAACTGCGTGCAGCGACGGGTTTCGGGGGGATTTCCATTTCGGCTTCGGGCGTTTTGGGAGGAGCCGACACGGCCATGGCCGGCGGCACGGACCTCGGCATGGAGGGCGCAGAGGGCGGGATGGGAGGCTACGGGGCCGGCGGCAAGGCCGAGGGCCATCGCTGGGTGGTTGTAACCGGTCTGCTGCCCTACAAGAAACAGTTTCTGGAATACGGCAATGTCTTCCGGAATGCCGAGGTGAAGGACCCCCGTCGCGACGTGCCGTCCTACAGCTATTACGACGTGCAGCGAGCCGAGGTCACCCCGGGCGTGGACCCCAAGGAAGAAGACTGGCAGCCGCTGAAGGTATTCAGCGACATGATGGAACGGAGGAAGAAGTGGGCCGGTTCCCAGCCCGAGATCGTCTATGGGAAATTCCTCCACAGAACGACGGGCGTGATTCCGATGGCCTATCCCTTGCCGCCGCTTGTCGGGAAGTCCTTCGGGCCGGAAATCGCCCACGAACCGGAGATACCGTTGTACTACGTGCCCGAACAAAAAGAGCAACGTGAAGAGGTGAATCTGGAAGAACTGGAAAACGATCCCGAGAAGTTGATCCAAGCAAGAACCTTGATGGGCCGTGTGGGGGGGGCCGGGCAGTACGGCGAACCCGAAATGTACGGCGAGAGCTACGAGAGTCCCGAACAGGATTACGGCGGCTACGGAATGGAGTCTGAGTACGGGATGGAGGCAGGTTACGGACCCGGTGGCGGGGGCTACGGCGGTATGGCCGGCGCGATGGGGCCGCGACGCGAGATTCCCGAGTACCAATTGTTCCGCTTTATGGATTTCACGGTTTCGCAGGGCAAGTACTACCAGTATCGCGTTCGCCTGCGATTGGCCAATCCGAACTATCAGATGCCCGCCCAGGGCATGGAGTCGGAAGAGTTGACCAAGGCTCCGTTCCTGGAGACCGACTGGAGCATGGAGACCAAGATGATCAGCGTTCCGCTGGACAGTCGAGTGCTTGCGGGGCCGGTCAACGTGTCGTCGAACGTCAACGTCGTTCCCAGAGGCGAGGCGGTGACGGTGTTTTTCAAGGAGGCTGACGGAACAGAAGTGGCCGAGAAGCACGCGGCCGTCTATCGGGGACAACTGATGAATTTCTATCAGGTTCCGGTCAAGGAGGAGAAGCCGGCCCCCAGCTTGTATGGTGCTGGAGAATATGGGGCCGAAATGGAGGGCGACATCTACGGCGCCGGCGCCCCCGAGCCACCTAAGGCAAAGAAGCGGCAGCCGAAGGAAGAAGTCGAAATGATCGACTACGTCACCGAGATGCTCGTGCTCGACTTCCAAGGAGGCTCGCCGCTCCCCGGCATCGATCGGCTGAAGGCGCCGGGCCGGACGCTGTTGATGGACCCGGCCGGCAATCTGATTCTGAAAGACGAACTGGAAAACCAGGAGGAGTGGATCGAGTTCTTCCCACCCGAGGAGAAGAAGAAGCCGGAGCAACCGGGCGACATCTACGGTGAGGAGATGTACATGACCGCTCCCTGACGGGGCGGCAACCCGCTCGCTGCGCCAGTCTCTACTGCGGTACTTGAAAACGGGAATTCGTTGCGGCAAGAGCCGTCGACGGGTTCCCGTTTTCGTTTCCATTTGGCCGCCTGGAGCAGCACGACCGCCGGTCGGAAGGCGGGCAACATGGGTCGGTCTGGGAATGCGACTGGGCCGAATCGAGAACGATTCCGAAGAAATTTCGGTTCCGAGAGTCAAATCGGCGGGAAATGCCCTTGACCGGATTTTCGGGGGCCGGTATTTAACGCCTCTCTTCTACCGAAATCAGGAAGACACTTGGCGGGCTTCCGAGCTTCGGCTGTTTGCGCCCAGGGTGCGTTGTTCCCTGCGGTGCGCGTCGGGTATGGCGATAAGTGAAACGATGCGGGTCGTTTCACGCGACGCCGCCCACAGACGTTGCCGGGATCGGAAGCGTTGACATACAGCTTGTCCGATACCGCAACGGCATTCTGCGAGTCTCGAAAGGAGAATCGTGTTGAAACCGACCGCAAGAATCCTCACCGGCTCGATCGCACTTCTGCTAGGGTGCACCCTGGCGGTTGTCCAGGCAGAGAGACCGCCCGTGGGCGGCAATCCTGCCGTGTTGCCAGGCGAAGCCAACGGAGTCGACGCTCGTCAGCAGAGCGACGCCCTGCTGGCTCGGGCACGCCAGGCGATCCAGGAAAACAACTTCGCCGCGGCCGATTCACTGATTGCCCAGGCCGAAGTCCTGGGAGTGAACTACGGCATGCTGTCGACCGCCTACACGCCGGCCAAGGCGAGGGCCGAGTTGCAGCGAGCGGCACAGGCCGGCCAGACGCCGCAGGGCGGATTGTTCGGTCTGGCGGGAACCAGGAACCCTGCTCCGCGCGACCCCTTCCAGGGAATGGCGCCGCCTGCCGAAGGCATCCAGCCGCTGCCCGCGGTCACCGGCGCGACCCCGATCGGAACTCGCGCCCAGAGCGATCAACTCCTGCTGACGGCTCGCCGGCATCTGGCCTTGGGCGACGTCAACCAGGCCAACCGGGCCATCGAAGAAGCCAAGCGGTTGAACGTGCGGTACAGCCCGCTCGACGACAATCCGGCCCGTGTCGAAGCCCTGATCGCCACCTACAACGACGTGATGACGCAGCAGACGCAGCGAGGACGAACCGAGGGTGTTCGTCGGATGCTCGCCAAGTGCCTGCTCGATCAATCGGAGGGGTTGCTTCGCTGGCACGACTGCGACGAGGCCGAACGGCTCGCCCTGGAAGCCTCGCGGCTGAACGTGCCGTTCAATCTCTACGAGACCACCCCCAAGTCGCTTCTGGAGAAGATCGCCGCGCAGCGAGCTCGCGAGCTTCCGGGAGCCGGCAACTACGTTCAGCAAGCGAGTCACGTCGCGCCGGCCACAGGACCCTATCCGTCGACGGGCGCCGACCAGGCGGTGTACAACCCGACTAACGATCCGACGAGAAACGTGCTCGTACAGGATATGCAGCCCGCCGGACCGGCGCCGACCCTGGCCGCTCCGCCGGTCGGACAGCAACCCGGTTCGCAGGGCGTCGTTCCGAGTCGCGGGTTCCAGTTGTTCCAGCAGGGCGAAGCGGCCCTGCGAGCCCACGATACTCAAGGCGCCCGCAGCTTCTTCCAGCAGGCGGCGGCCTACTCGAACGAGTTGGATCCGTTTACTCAGCAGAAGCTGCAAGACATGCTTCAGTTGTTGGCGGTCAGCCGGCCGGACACGCCGAATGCCGGCGGCCAACCGTCGATCATCGACGACGCCGCCGCGAAGGCGGCCCTGCTCGCTCGCAAGGTGAGCGTCGACATCGCCCAGCAAACCCGCGAAGCCGAGCGGCTTCGCCAAACCGATCCCAATGCGGCCGTCAAGCTGCTCGAAGAGACGAAGGCCCGAGTCCAGGGCGCCGGACTTGACCCGGCGGCATGCGACCGGTTCCTCCGCCAGATCGACCGGGCCCTGATCGACACGGCCAACTACATCGAGGAGAACAAGCCTCGCATCGAGCTGGACCAGCGAAACCGGGCCGTTCTCGATCAGATCGAGCAGGAGCGGCAGATGACGCTCGACCGCCAGCAGAAGCTGAAAGAAATGGTCGAACGCTACAACATGCTCATCCACGAGCAGCGTTTCCCGGAAGCCGAGGTGCTTGCCAAGCAGGCCAAGGAAATCGCGCCGAACGAGATGATCGCCGAACAACTGGTGTTGAATTCCCGGATGATTCGGCGGATTGCCGCCAACGCAGAAGTCCGAGCCGACAAGGAAGAGGGCTTCCTGGCCGCCATGCATAGCGTCGATCGCACCTCGACGCCGTTCGACGACACGAATCCCCTGGTGTTTGACGAAAACCATTGGAAACGGTATGCCTCCAAACGGAAGGGTTCGCAAAGCGGCAAACGGCAGCGGACGGAGGGCGAACTGGAAATCGAACGCCGGCTACAGACTCCGGTTCTTCTGGAATTCAACGGAGAACCCCTCTCCGCGGTGATCGACTACCTGCAGAAGCTGGCCGAGGTGAACGTCTATCTCGATCCGCAAGGCTTGCAGCAGGAGGCCGTCACCACCGACATGCCGGTGACCATCAATCTCTCCCAGGAGGTTACGCTCAAGAGCGCTCTGAAGCTGATTCTCGAGCCGTTCCACCTGAACTACGTGATCGAAGACGAAGTGTTGAAGATCACCAGCGAGCAGATTCGGACGGACGACGTCTTCATTCGCACCTACAACGTGGCGGACCTGGTCGTGCCGATTCCCAACTTCGCGCCGAGCAGCAATCAAGGCCTGGCGGGGCTCTACAATGACGGCATGCGGCGAGCCAGCTTCACGGGCGGGGGCGGTTTCGGGGGCGGCATGCCGGGCGTGCCGATGGCGGTCATGGCCAACCGCACCGGGGCCAAGGCCAGTGCCGGAATCGATCCCAATATCATGGCTCAAATGACCGGCGGCGTCGCCGGGATGGGCGACGGCAATGCCTCGACCATGCCCTTGGGCTTCGGGCCGGGCGGCGCCGGCGGCGGCGTCATGGCCGATTTCGACAGTCTGATCACCCTGATTACCACCACCGTTCAACCCGACACTTGGGAAGACGTGGGCGGTCCCGGCACGGTCGCAGAGTTCGAAACGAACCTGAGCCTGGTCATTCGCCAGACCGAGGAAGTTCACGAGGAGATCGTCGATCTGCTCGAACAGCTCCGGCGTATGCAGGATCTCCAGGTCACCATCGAAGTGCGGTTCATCACCCTCAACGACAACTTCTTCGAACGAATCGGAGTCGACTTCGACTTCGACATCGACGACGACATCGATCGTCCTTTCCAGGTCTTCGGCCGGGTGGTCGAAGGCGACGACGATGAGGACGGGGACTATACGGGCGAGGAGCCGATCCGCAACACGCTCGACACGGACCACGATCGGAGCGTGACGGTCGGTCTGTCCAGCCCGGGAGTGTTTTCTGCCGATCTGGACGTGCCGTTCCAGCAGGGCAGCTTCGACCTGGCGGTGCCCCAATTCGGCGGATTCGACGCCACGGCCGGGGCTCAACTCGGCTTCGCCATCCTCAGCGAAATCGAGGCCTTCTTCTTCATCAATGCCGCCCAGGGCGATAAGCGGAGCAATATCATGCAGGCGCCGAAGGTCACCTTGTTCAACGGCCAGCAAGCCTCGGTCATGGACCAATCGCAAAGCCCGTTCGTGATGAGCGTGATACCGGTCGTCGGCGACTTCGCGGCGGCCCAGCAGCCGGTGATCGTCGTGCTCAACGAAGGGACCTTCATGACCGTTCAAGCGGTGGTCTCCGACGATCGGCGATTTGTCCGCCTCACGGTCGTGCCGGTGTTCAGCAGCATCGGCGAGGTCAACACCTTCCAGTTCACCGGTTCGACGTCGACGACCGAGAGCACTGAGGCCGACGGTATTCAGACCGATCCGAACGACAATACGAGGAACGCAGCGAGCAGATCGTCGAGCAGCTCGGGTGTGGCCGTTCAGTTGCCCACCTTTTCGTACGTCACGGTGTCCACGACGGTGAGCGTGCCCGACGGCGGCACCGTCCTTCTGGGCGGCATCAAACGCTTGAGCGAAGGCCGCAACGAGTTCGGCGTGCCCATGCTCAACAAGCTCCCCTACGTGAACCGCCTGTTCAAGAACGTTGCCGTCGGTCGCGAAACCCAGAGCCTGATGATGATGGTCACTCCGCGGATCATCATCCAGGAAGAGGAAGAGGAACGTATGGGTATCCTGCCCGAGTAACGTCGATTGTCTATCATGAAGTGCCAAAGAGGCCGCCGCCGGGCGTCGCGAAACGCCGGCGGCGGCCTCTCTTTTTTGCTTCTTTGCCCGGGTGTGAATCTGGCCGGGTCTTGGAGTACAATGGCACGAGTGGACCGAGGGTGCGGAGCCTGGGGATGAGTTTGATATTCCGATGCAGTGATTGCGGCCACCAGTACACGGTGCCGGAGCAGATGGCCGGCAAGTGGGTGCGCTGCAAGAACTGCGGCGCGACGCTCGAGATACCCGGGGTTCCGCTGAGGCCGTCGGGTAGCGCCATTCCTCGGTCGCCCGATACTCTCCGCCGCGTCTCCAGGCCGCTGATACGGGCGCGTCCGCTGTCTTCTCCTCAGACTGTCGCAAAAATCCCGGAAGGCATCTTGCTGCCCGATCTTCCGGTGCAGACTCGTTCCCTTGGCCGGCAACGGGACCAGCCCGTCGTCGCACAATTTGCCCCGTTGGAGGCCGAACCGAGCCAGTACCCCCTCGCTCACCCGGTCGGACAACCTGCGTCCGAGCCGCTGCGGCCGACAAGCCGCCCGCGCATCGCGTCCTCCGAGGGGCCCGGCAATCAGAAAGCGGTCTTCCTCGCCGTGGGCGCCGTGGGAGCGTTTCTGGTCATTGTCGTTCTCATGATGGTGGTTGTCTTCAGCAGCGATCCCGGCAAGAACCGCCGGACGGCAGGATCTCCGGCCCTTGGGTCTTCCGGCCGTTCTTCCGGCGGTTCGACCAGTGACTCAGAAAACACGATCTCGGCGGCCAGCAAGCAGAGGTCGGCTGCAACGGCCGGTGCGGGAGTCGTCGATTTCCAGCGTGAACCGGCGGTGCAGTTTGGAGCCGTGCGGAAATTGCCTTGTGAAGTGCCCTGTGTCCAATGGAAAGAAGTCTCGGTGACGGGAAAAATCGGTGCACCTGGATCAGCCGGCAAACTGTGGGTCTACGTGCCGTCGGGCCCCCACGGGCCCCGATCTCTCGGCTGCGTGCTGATCGGCCCGGCCGGATCGCGGATGGTTCACGGCATGGAACTGGTCTTGAATGATCAGGCAGAACACTGCCCTTACGTTGAGAAGGGGTTCGCCGTTGTGGCCTTCGAGATCGACGGGGCGCTGCCGAACGAGAATCCGTCGAATGGCCAGTTTCGCCGCGCCTATGACCGGTTCGTCGCGGCGGCGGCGGGGGTCGTCAACGCCCGGATCGCTCTGAAGTACGCGACCAGCGAGATGCCGGAGGTCGACCCGAACCGAGTGTTCGTGGCGGGTCACAGCTCGGCCGGGACGGTTGCCCTCCTCTGTGCGGAGCACGTCGACGGGCTTGCCGGCTGTGTGGCCTACGCCCCCTGTTCGGATCTCGAAGGCTTCCTGGCCGGATTCGTGAGCGACGTCGAAGAGGTGCTCCCGAACGTGCGGCAGTACATGGTTGACGGTTCGCCCTGCACGTACTCCCGGCGTCTTCGCTGCCCGGTGATGATCTTCCACGCAGTCGACGACAACGTGGTCCGGTTGAGCGAATCAAGACGGTTCGTCCAACTGGCGTCGTCCGCGGGACAGAGCGTCGCCTTGCAGCCGGGAACGCGAGGAGGCCATTACAAGGCGATGATTGTGGAAGGAATTCCGGAGGCGATCAAGTGGATGAACCGCACCCAGCCGTCTGCGTCGCCGACGGCTCCTTCACCCGCGTCGACTCTCGCACGGCCCGGGACGGCGCCTTCCGCCGGCACCTCCCCCTTTTCGGCCATGCCCGCACCGTCGAGCATGGCGGCAAACGGGACCATCCGAGCCTATGTACGGATCAAGATCGTTTCCTATCCGAGTACCGGACATCCTGAGACCATTGCCCGAGAGGCCCTTCGTTCGCTAGTCTGGGCGGAACCGGATTCGATTCGCATCGACCGCTCTAACAACGAGTTGGTGATCGGCGTGAGCGTTATGCAGGTCAACACCAACACTGCCAGGATTGCGCTCGAGAAAGCCGGTTTTGTGGTCGCCGGTGCGAAGTTCGAGCCTGTTCGCAATTGAATCTTGGAGGAGAGTCGTGATTGGAGCGAAGCTTTGCGTTCGGGTGGTCTTCTTTCTGGTTCTTGCGATCGGGGCAGTCGCGTCTCTGGACGCCGAGGTCGTCCGGCTGGATGCCAAGGACACACTGACCGCCCTGGAGATGAACCGTGGCGATGAGCTGCGGTTTCGGCTAAGGGAGGGGCGGGTCGTCTCAATGCTCTTGGACGATACGGAAGCGGCCATCGTCGAGCGCGTCGAACCGGGAGGGATCGTCTACCGCTTCTCGGCCCTGGTACGCGTCGACGGGCAACCGCTACGGCTCGAGCGTTACGTCTGCTCTCAGGAGTGCTTCTACGAGCCGTGGGTCGTCAACGGCCTGCGAATCTGGCTGGACACGGTCCGCGACGTGTTCGATTTGATCCCGGTTCGCTATCCTCGCAAAGGCAATCTTCAGTGTGTGCCTCGAAAGGCCGCGAGGTTTGCCGTTCAGGATGCGACGCTTCGCATTTGCCCCGACACGGTATTGCCCTGGATCGAGCACGAGGGCCCGACCCTCGACGTGGGGCGGTGCTATAACGGCGACGACTGTTATCTTGGCCCGTATCTGGGGCAGGCGTGCCATGTGGGCATGGACATCAACCACGCCAAAGGGAGCCTGCTGTTCGCTCCGATTCGGTTCGACGCTCAGGCCTACTTCAACAGCCTGGCGGCGGGCGACAACAACAATCGCTGGCGCGGCATTCGACGCTGGCCGAACGGCGACGTTTGGGCGTTGCAGTCGCACCATCTGATTGAACTGCTCGTTCCGGAGAGCACGCCCCTGGAAGCGGGCGTCAAGTATGCCACCACGGCCGGCGTTTACGTGGGCAGCCACCAGCACACCCATTTCGAGTTCAAGATCGGGCGTCCTCGCGGCGACGTTGCCGAGGATGCCGCCTCGATTGCCGTTCCCGTCGATTTCGACGACGAATCGGAGGTTCCCCAGGAGCAGCCCGAGGTGCTGCATCTCGATCCGTGGATTCTGTTCTGGCAGTCCTTCGAGGATCAGAGAGAGGCCCGAGGGGAGATTCGGGCTGCCGTCAAGCCTTTGGCACCGGCAAGAGTTGGAGAGAAGATTCAGTTCTCTGCCGCGGGCTCGCACCCCGGACCTCGTGGCAAGAGTTTCCGATACCGGTGGTTTCTCGGCGATACGGGCACGGCAGAGGGCCCCGTGGCGAGCTACGTGTTTCCCCGGCCCGGCGTGTTTCCTGTGCGGCTCGTCGTTGACGACGGCGTGGATCGGGATTCGACCATTCAGTGGATTACCGTCTCGGGATCTCCCCTGAAACGCGGGACATTCGAGCTTCAATTCGCCGACGAGCCTTCGTTTCGGCCCTGGCGGCACGGAGCCCCGGAGATCCATGGAGAGCCGGTCCGATCGATCCCTCGTACGATGCGATTCGTTGCCCGGCCGACGAGACCGAAGCCTGCCACGAAGTCGGTTTCGCTCAAGACGACTGCCGGAGACAGACTCATCACGGATGGACATGTTGCGGTCACCTACGAAACCGGAGCCGGTTGGCTTCGCGCGGCGTGCCGCCTTCGGGAAGGCGATACGTGTTTGGAGGTGTCGGCGGACGCGACCGGGTTGGAGCCGGAAACGTATGTGGCGAGGGTGGAGGTATCCAGTCCGGATGAACCGACGGGCGTCGAACGGTTTCGGGTGGAACTCGATGTCCGCAGCGAGCCGCCCCAGGCCGACGTGACCGTCGACGACGCCGATCCGGGCTTCTGTGCGACGCCCCATTTCTGGGTCGGGCACCGTTTCTGCCGGTGTCCCAAGGATCGACGCGGGTACGGGGGCTTCTACCTGACCAACGGCGGCCGGGCCGCCTCGGGTGAGTTTGCACGGTTCACGCCGGACCTTCAGGCGGGCAGGTACCATGTTTCGCTACGAGACGAAACGCCCTTCTCACCGGACGCGGAGTTCAACGTCCGCGTGCGGCATGCCAAGGGGGAAGAGGTCATCCGCATGCGACCTGAAAAAGACCGCACGATCGGCGCCTACGAGTTTGACGAAGGCGCCGACGGGTTCGTCGAGATCCTGGCCAAAGGATCCAAAGGTCTCGTTATCGCCGACGCGGTACACTTCGGCAAGGAATAGACGTTCCTTGTTCATCCCGAAACCAAGTCCGAAGCGGCGGCGCTATTTCTCACTGGCCTTCAGCTTCTCAATGAACACCTTGAAGAACTTGGTGTCGTAATTGTGCCAGGTGCCGGCACTCACGAGGTTGCCGTCGACGACGCAGGGCTCGTTGACATAGACGCCGCCGGTTTGGGTGATGTCGAGTGCGCACTTGGCGACGGTGGTGGCCTTGCGTCCGCCTTCCAGCCCTCCCGCCGCCGCGATCAGTTCGATTCCGTGGCAAACCACGGCAATGGGTTTGTCTTCTTTGACGAAGTGCTGGATGACGCGGATCAGGTCCTTGTCGTAGCGGAGATACTCTGGCGCCCGGCCGCCGGAGAGAAAGACGCCCACATACTCTTCGGGCTTCACGTCTTTGAACGCGATTTCGGCCTGGATGTGATAGCCTTTGGTTTCCTGGGTGATGTCCCAGGGCACGTCGCCGTTGGGCGGCACTTCGTGAAGGACCATGTTGTAGAGCCGGGCTTCCGGACCGGCCACGACGACTTCAAAACCCTCCTCGGCGAGGCGGAAGAAGGGGTAAAGGGTATCCATGGTTTCGGTAGCGTCGCCGATCGGCATCAGCACCTTTCCGCGTTTCTTGGCGTCTGCCGCGGAAGCAGAAGCCACGACAGTTGCTGCAAAGGCGAGAACCAGCAGGGCGATCCAAGGACGACGGCAGAACGTAGGACGCATGGCTTGCTCCTCCAGCGGGCGGTGTACGGGTCTTCGCGTGGTTTCTGCTACCGGCGGTGAAACGGATTATGGAACCCGCGGCGGTTGCCGTCAAGTTGGGCAGGCCGACGAAAGGAATCGGCCCGTCAGACGCCGAAGGGAGCCCACACTTCCGGCACGGGGGCCTCGATGGTGATTCGCTCGTCGCGCACGGGGTGCTGAAACGTCACTCTCCGCGAGTGTAAAGCGATTCCCTGAGGAAACTTCAGGTGGGCCCCGTACTTGTAGTCGCCGAGAACCGGGTGGCCGCGATCG
Source organism: Planctomycetaceae bacterium (assembly GCA_012719125.1). GTDB lineage: Bacteria > Planctomycetota > Planctomycetia > Pirellulales > Thermoguttaceae > JAAYAY01. The sequence continues at coordinate 76,017 of JAAYAY010000435.1, forward strand.
GCCAACTGGATGCGAATCTGGTGTTTGCGGCCGGTTTCCAGCCGCACTTCGAGGAGCGAGTGGGCGCCGAGCCTTCGCAGCCGTTGATAGTTGAGTGCCGCTTCCTTGGCTCCTTCGATCGAGGGGCCGACGACCAGCATCCGCCGGTGCCGTCCATGAGCCATGAGCCAGTTGACCAGTCGTCCGTGGGGAGGCTCGATCGTACCCTCGACAATCGCCCAGTAGACCTTTTCGACCTCTCGCGAGCGGAACTGCTGGGTGAGACGGTTGGCCGCCTTGGAGGTTCTCGCCAGGAGCACGACGCCTGTTACGGGGGCGTCCAGTCGGCTCACGACGCCCAGATAGACGTTGCCCGGCTTGGCATATCGCTGCTTAATCCACTCCTTGGCGACCTTCAGAAGCGAGGGTTCGTCCTCCGGCACGCCCATGGTCGGCAGGCCGGCCGGCTTCGACACGGCCAGCACGTGGTTATCTTCGTAGAGGACGTCCAGGGAAGGATGTTGCATCGAGACCTTCAACAATCGGACCGCTCGGCTGGCGTATTCTTCCATGTCGGCTCTTACCAGGAACCGCAACATGCTATCCTAACACAATCGTGTTGCCCACAGAATGGATGCAGACTACATGGACACGAACAATCGACCTCGACTGATCCTCGCCAGCCGCTCTCCGCGCCGACGCCAATTGCTGGAGGAGGCCGGTTACAGGCTGACGGTCGTCCCGCCGTCCGAGTCGGCGGAGTGCGGCGTGTGCAGCGGCGAGAATCCGGCACAACTGGTGGCACGTCTTGCCTATCAAAAGGCGGCCGATGTCGCCCGGCGCCTGTCCGAAGGACTCGTGCTCGGCTGCGACACGGTCGCCGAGTGCGACGGGCAGATCCTCGGCAAGCCGGAAGACGAAGGCCATGCGAGGCGGATGCTGGAAGCCCTGTCGGGACGTCGGCACCGCGTCTTCAGCGGCCTCTGCCTCTGGAGACTCCCCTCCAAAGAGCCGCTCCTCCGCGTCGACGTCACCACGCTGCGAATGGATCCCCTCACGCCGGAGCAACTCGACGAGTATCTGAGAAGCGGGGCCTGGGAAGGGAAAGCGGGTGCGTTCGGCTACCAGGACCGGCTCGGATGGGTCCACGTGGTCGAAGGCAGCGAGACCAACGTCGTCGGCCTGCCCATGGAATTGCTCGCCGAGATGCTGGCCGAGATGTTGAACGTATGGGAGCAGCTCCCGCCGGAGGCGGACCGGCCGGGCGTGTAGGTTCCGGTGGCGATCCGAAGCTGTTCGGCTGTCCCCCAAACACAACACGGATGTCGGAACACGGACATCCGTGCTCGCTTGCGCCAGTGCCAACCGCCATGCCCCTCACTCGTAGCGGACATCCAAAGCGGTACTTCTCCGGTCCGATAATTCGAGACGGGGCACAGAAGAATCTCTTTGAGGGAAGCGGCACACCGTGATTTGTTCTCAGGGTTGTTCGGGGCCAGCCAGCCGGTGGGGTTGTTTCAGTTGTCAAAGATCGAGGTCGGAGCGCGCTGGCGACTCACTAATTTTCTGTTGTGAAATGGTTGCGGGGTCGGTTAGCGGTTGGTGCCCTTGTCGATCGATTGCTCCATCGAACAGCGATACTTATTGTGTTGTTTCGGAATGGTTTACGGCGTCGTCGGGTGCGCAGAATCATTTTGATTACCATGCAAAAGGGGGGAATGCTGTAGTTGGCAGTGCCTTGTCTAAGTTGAAGGCCTGCAAGGAGTTTGGTGAACGTCGGGGACG
>JAAYAY010000043.1 GCA_012719125.1 Planctomycetaceae bacterium
GCGACCGCGCAGAAATAACTTGAACAAGTTTTACTTTCTCGGCGATAGGGTATAGTTCCATTCGCCGTGGAATTCGTGACGTTTGAGATTCAGTGCTCTTATCTGTTCCTCGGTTACTTTGATCTTGATTGGATAACGGTTGGTATCGATGGCAGCTTTAACAGTCAGTCCGGTCCGCGTTGTGGTGTTGGCAATAAGATTGACGATGACCTCAAGACTCACCAGAGGGCGGGCACGCCAGTTCTTCGTGATGAAGCTGAACAGGCGATGCTCGATCTTGTTCCATTTACTGGTTCCGGGTGGGAAGTGACAGACGAACAACTTGATACCCAAGTCGTCAGCCAAGTCTTGCAGCGAGACTTTCCAGAGCCGTGAGCGCGCGCTGTTACTGCCACCACCGTCCGCGGTGATCAGCAGCTCTCTCGCACGCGGGAATCGCTCCTGCCCCATCTCATTCCACCAGCGACGGATGCTATTGACGGCAAATTGCGCCGTGTCGTGGTCGATACCCACGCTCACCCAGCCCTCATTCCGGAACAAGTCATACACGCCGTACAAAGCCGCCTTGCCCAGCGACTTGATCAGGAAGTCGTAAACTCGCACCTCTTCGGGAGTTCCCTTCGGAAACCATTCGTGTCCGCCGTTTTTGAAATCTCCCACGTTTTCCTTCTTTTTCGCATCCACGGAAACCGCGGGTTGGCCGCGTTTCAAGAATCGCTGCACGCTCGCATTGATGTACTCAAATTGAGCATTGCGATCCGGGTGGGACGATCCTTCCCGTGTCTTCCGATTCGCCTGCAGGCTGTATTCTTCATCCCACAACAACTTGGCCACGGTTCGTGCGCTGACGGGATGGTCCTGTTTGGTCAGTTCGTCCGCCAAACGGCGAGTGCTCTTGCATGTCCAGCGCAACGGCGACTCGGGATCGCCACGCGTGGCAGGCTCGATCAAGCTCTCCAACACCGCGAGCAAACCAGGATCGGTCTCTCTCAAAGACTTCCGACCGCCACCGGGGCGTCGGATGCGATTCGCCTCAATCACACGTTTTTGCTCCGACAACGCTAGTTCCCGAAGACCGGCCGTGATCGTCGTCCGAGACATACCCGCAGGGCCAGCGCGAACTAAGTCGTTGTTCCAGTAAGGATTTCCAACATGTAGTTTTCGTTCCAGCCACACGCTCGACGTTTCATGGCAATGCTGTCCTTACTTCGGTGTTGCTTGAGCAGAGACAACGTGAAGCGATTAAGCCAGGCAAAGTTCTCACGTAAGTGCTTGTCACGGATGCGCGACTCGTCCTCTCGGTACGTCACGTCCAGACACCAATGACATGTGTTCTCGATACCCCAATGGTTGCGAACCGCCCGTGCAAATTGCTTGACCTTCACGGGCAGACTGCTGATGAAGTAGCGGCCTTCCACGGTCTCTTTCCCATCGCGGATACAGTACAGGATCGCGACTCCCAGAGACAGCAATCCGGGCCAACGCGCAGCACCCGGCAAGTCCTTCGGAACAGGCATCTGGATGTAGGTTCGGAACTCTTTGCGTCCGTGCGCGTCCTCGCTCGTTTCCAGGCGGCGGGCCCCGATGCCACGGAAGTCGTTCTCCATCTGCTGGTCGATGTAGTCTACGGCCGCTTCGTACAGGTTTCCCTGATTCCCTTTCAACGCCAAGATGTAGTCGCCTTGGCCGTCCACGATCTGTTGAGCGATCACCGTTTGGGTCCCCATGGCGTCAATGGTCACGATCGCGCCTTTCAGGTCCACGAGTTCCAAAGCCTGCGGAATGGCCGTGATTTCGTTGGATTTCTCCTCCGTCGCCACCTGGGCCAGCGTGAGTCCCAACTCACTGGCCCAGACGCTCACCGAATGCAAGGCGCCCAGGTGTTTACCACGATCATGACTGCGCCGCAACGTCTTGCCGTCCACGGCCAGCGTCGGTCGCTCTACGCCGGTGGCTTGGGCAGCGGCCTCCTGCAACGCGGTGAGCCAGTTCCCAAAGCAGGCCTGGAAGGCTTGCGGATTCAACGCCATCAAGACC
>JAAYAY010000044.1 GCA_012719125.1 Planctomycetaceae bacterium
AACGCTGGTGATACTTCCACATTAAAGGAACAGAAGAGAAGAGGCACCGGTACTCTGAGCTGACAGGAGACGTTGCCTCACCCATAACCCAAGCACTTGGAGTGTCTGTCAAACTGGAGCCACCTCAGACGGCTACGGCGAAAGCGAGAACATCCCCGTGACGCACACGCGATCGGTCTTCTTCGTCGACGGCCGCTACTGGGTGATCTTCGATCGCGCCCGGCCGGCAGACGACCGCGAACACCTCTACGAATCCATCTTCATGCTCGACGCCCCCGACGCGGCGGCCGAGGGAAACCGCGTCGTCACCAAGCGCAGCGGGACCAATCTTGCGATCATCGCAGCCGCTGTGGACGGTCAGACGGCTGACGTGGTTCAGGGCCAGATGGAGCCGGTCTGCCGCGGCTGGAAGCGCGGCGGCGAAACGGTTCAGCCGAATCCGACGGCGGTCTTCGCTCAGCGAAGGCGGGGGCCGGCAACGTTTGCCCTCTTGCTCTATCCGATCGCCAAGGGGGAACTGGTTCCCCAAGCGGACATCGAATTTGCATCCGTCGAGGGGGGTGTCGATCCAGTAGCGGTGCGTGTCATGTTGCCCGGCGACAGCCAGCGGATCCTCGTTGATCAGTTGGGGGAAGGGGAGGTCGTCGTCGAAGGGGCGGGGAGGATCTCGACTCCCGGGATGCGGTGAAGGATCCGGGCGGCCGGACAAGAGATTTCGCTCAGGTGCCCTCGAACGTCATCGGAGTGTTTTCACGTCGCGCGAAATCGATTGCGCCACGCCCGGGGGCGGAGACGGGAGTGCAGCCGATTGGTCGGGCAAGGGGGCCTCCGTGGGTGCAGGCGTGCCGGGCCCCTCGAACATCGGGTCCTGGCCGGCCTGGAGACGGGTCTGCCAGCCGCCGCCGACCGCCTTGTAGACGGCGATCAGGTTGAGGGCGACCTTGCCGCGAGTTGCGGCCAGGTTGTCCTGTTGCTGGACCAGGGCCCGCTGGGTGTCGAGCACACGCTGGTAATCGGCGAACCCCTGCTCGTATTGGAGCATGGCCAGTTCCGTGGCCTTTTCGGTCTCCTGGACGCCTTCGGCGAGGAGTTGAACGCGGACCTTCTCCTTGAGGAAGGCGACGATTCCGTCCTCCACTTCTTTGTTGGCATTCAGCACGGTGTTCTGGTATTGAAGCACCAGTTGGCAGAAGCGTGCGTCCTGGACGAGGATGTTGTTCTGGATCCGCCCGTAGTTGAGGATGTTCCACTGGAAGCCCGGGCCGATGGAACCGGCGATGCTCTCCCAGGCATTCAGGTCCTTGAACTGCTCGGCGTTGAAGGCGATGTTTCCGCTGATGGCGATGTGGGGATAGAACTCGGCGGTGGCGATGCCGATCTGCGCACATTGGGCGGCCGCTTCGCGCTCGGCGCGGCGGATATCGGGCCGGCGGGTCAGCAATTCGGCGGGGATTCCCACGACGATCTCGGGCGGGACGGCCGGAATCGCCTTGGGGCCCTTGTCGAGGATCGCCAGATGTTGGGGCGGCAGCCCTAAGAGGATGCAGAGCCCGGTTTCCGCTTTGCGATGCCCTTCCTCCAGGGCGGGAATCAACGATCGCGTGGCGGCGAGGGCCGATTTGGCCTGGTGCAAGTCGAGTTCGCTCACGACGCCCTGGTCGAAGCGATGCTGGATGATGCGGAGGGTATGCTCCTGCAGTTCCACGTTCTTGCGGGCCAAGGCCAGCCGTTCTTCGGTGGTGCGGAGCTGGAGATAGGCGGAGGCCACTTCAGCCTGGATCATGACGAGCATGTCGTCGTAGTTTTCCACCTGCGCGTCGAGGTTCGCGTCGGCCGACTCGATGCCGCGGCGAATGCGGCCCCAGATGTCGAGTTCCCAGGCGGCATCGAATCCGACGGCCCAGTCGTCGAAATGTTTGCGGATCGGAAATTCGCCGAAGGGAAAGGCGGTTTCGCTCATCTCGTTGCGGGTGTAGCTGCCGACCATCTGTTGTTGCTGGGGGAATAGATAGCCGGTGGCGATGCCTCGCTGGGCCCTGGCCTCGATGATCCTCTGGCCGACGAGCTTGAGGGTGAGATTCTCGCGATAGGCCGAGTCAACCAACTGGTTGAGGACGGGATCCTGGAATACGGCCCACCAGTAACCGTAGTCGATCGGTTCGCTGACAACGCTTTGGTCGGCATTGTCGATCCACTGATCCGCCACCGGCGCGGCGGGCGTGCAGTAGTCGGGTCCGACCTCGAAACCGTTTTGCCACCATTGGCGGGTGCTGTTGCACCCGGCTATCGCCAGGCTCGCCCCCAGGACGGCGGTGGCCAGGCAGAGATGCAGGCCAATCGGTCGGTGCACACATCGATCGGAGCCCCAGCAGAGAGCATCAGACCTATTACCCATGCGGTTCAGCCGTCTGGTGGATATCACTTGACCCTCCTGGTCAGCAATCTGGGCATTCGTGTGCAACTCGGCAAAATGGGATTCATGAGTATCGTCGGTAGAATCGGGACATCCCAATTACGAATCCTGGGTCCACTTCCGGTTGTGAGGGGGCGGGCGGCCGGGCAATCGCCACGACCCGAAAACCCGGCTCAGTTCGAAGATTCTCGCTGGAAACTTGCCCAGGTTGACTGATTGATCTTGACGATGACTGCTCAGTCACGTAATTTTAATACACAGTCACTCGACGATTTGTGTCGGGCTCAGCTTCAGCGAACTCAGGGCAGCGGAGGCAGATGATGCCGAATCTCATGGCACGGAGGAAGACGCTCGTCGATTCGATGATGCGTGATGCGATCTACCAGGGGGCGGTGGCCGTCCTCGCGGAGCACGGCCTGAGCGGGGCCACCATGGATCGGGTGGCGGCGGCGGCAGGCGTGGCAAAAGGTAGTCTTTACAACTACTTTCGCAGCAAGGACGAGCTGCTCACGTTCGTCCACGAAAAGACGATTCAGCCGCTGATCGAAGCGAACGAGGCGATTGCGGCGAGCGACCACTCGGTGGCGGAGAAGATCGAAGCGATGACCAGGGGCTGGTACCGGTACGTTTGTGAGCACCGGGCCACATTTCAGATCCTGGTAGCGAATATGAATGTGGAGGGGGTGCTGCGCGAGGCCAGCATCCGGAGCCAAAAGGCATCGATTGACGTGATTGCGGGAATCATCCAACAGGGGGTCGAGTCGGGCGAGTTTCGTCCTCTCAACGCAAAGTACGTCGCGGAGACGTTGCTCGCGGCCGCCAAGGGTGGGCTGGAGGCGGAATTCCTGGAGGGATCGCAACGGTCTGAGGATGAAACGACCGAGACGCTGGTCGCCGTGTTCTTGCACGGCCTGTGTGCAAATTAGGGGGGCGGAGGAACATGTGGCCTGTGGAATGACGGGGTGAGTTTACAGCACGATCGGGATTCACAGAGGATTCTGGAGCGATGAAGAGAGTGGGACGAATTGTGGTGGGTGCCATAGCGCTTGCCGGATTTTGCGCACTGGCGGCTGGAGCGATCCTCACGTCCAAACACGGCCAGGCGAAGGAGGACGGCCGGCCCGCGGAAGAAGACGGAGGTTCGACGTCCAAAGTTCCCGTCGTGGCGACTCCCGTCCGGGAGATGGTTTTCGAGAGCCGGGTGGTCGTGTCGGGGAATGTGGAGGCGAAACGCTTTGCGCTGGTATCGGCCAGGATTCCCGGCTCGCTGGACGCGGTGTTCGTCGACGAGGGAGACGTCGTGGAAACAGGCAAGACCCGGCTCTTCCAGACGGATTCGGTGAAACTCTCGAAGGCGGTCGAGCTCGCGAGTCAGCAACTCACGGTGGCCGAGTGTTCGGTTCGTGAGAAGCAAGCCAACCTGGAACAGTCGATTGCCCAGAATGATCAGGCGGCGAAGGACCTGGAGCGCTATCGGGAACTGGCCAGGAAGAACGCCGTTTCCGCCCAGATGTTCGAACAGCAGGGCACCCAGGTGAGGCAAGCCGAGGCGATGGTCAAGCACAAGCGGGCATTGATTGCTCTGGCAGAAGCCGAATTGGAGCAGGCCCGCCTGTCGCTCAAGATCGCCGAGAAGGATCTGGCCGATTCGCTGGTCGTGGCGCCGATCGACGGGCGCGTTTCCGAGCGGATGAAGGAGCCCGGCGAGATGGCGGCTGCCGGCACGCCGGTTGTGAAGATCGAGGATCTGAGCGTTCTGGAGGTATCGGTCTATGCCCCGGAGGAATTCTACAGCCAGGTGGAGCCGGGCAAGACGCAGATGCGAATTCGCGTGGGCAACACCGATTTGGGAAGCCGTCCGGTGAGCTACAAGAGCCCCACGGTTCACACCAAATTGCGGACGTTTGAGGTGAAGGGGATCATCGAGAACCCTCCCCAGGGAGTCGTTCCGGGCTGTCTGGCCGAGATTGCGATCGTCCTGGACAGCCGGTCCGGGGTCGGAGTCCCGACGGCGGCCATTCAACAACGGAGCAATCGCGCGGTGGTTTTTGCCGTGGACGGAGACCGCGTCCAGATGGTTCCCGTCGAGGCGGGACGGGAAATGGAGGGCTGGACCGAGATTCAGTCCGGCCCGTTGCCGGCGGGCGCGGCGGTGGTCACGCTCGGACAGACCTTGATCGAAGACGGCACGGCCGTGTCGCTCGTCAAGGAGGGCAAGGAATGATCTTGTCCGATTTTTCGGTCCGCCGCCCGGTGGCGATGGGCTGCCTGATCATCGGGCTGACCTTGCTGGGGCTGAACGCCTATCGCAAGATGGGGCTGGAGCTCATGCCCAAGGCGGACATGCCGTTCGTGACCGTGATCACGATCTATCCGGGAGCGGCTCCCGAGGAACTGGAGATCGACGTCGCCAAGCGGATCGAAGACGCCGTGGTCTCGATCGACGGGCTCAAGCACGTGAGTTCCACGTGCATGGAGAACGTGTGCCAGACGCTGCTGGAGTTTCAGATGGACGTCGACGTGGACGTGGCGGGGGTGGACGTCCGCGAGAAGCTCGACCTGATTCGCTCGGACTTTCCGGCCGACGTGGAAGACCCGATCATCCAGAAGTTCGACATCAACGCCAAGCCGATCGTCAACCTGGCGTTGACCGGCGAGGCGCCGCTCGACGAATTGTACGACTATGCCGACAATACGCTGAGCGACCGGCTCACGGTGATTTCCGGCGTGGCCGAGGTCCAGTTGATCGGCGGCGCCGAGCGTGAAATTCACGTGGAGTTGGCCCGTGAAAAGCTGGCCGCTCGCGGCCTGACCAGCATGAACGTGGTCCAGGCGATCCAGAACGCCGTGCGGACGATTCCTTCGGGGCGGCTGCGCGACAGCGGGTCGGAGTACTCGGTGAAGTTCGATGCCGACTACGACCGCGCGGCCGACCTGGCCGATCTGGAAGTGGCCAACGAGAGCGGACAGCGCTGCCGCATCCGCGACATCGGCAAAGTGCGGATGGCCACCGAGGAACTCCGCCAGGCGGCGACGATCGACGGCCGTGCCTGCATCGCCGTCAAAGTGGTCAAGAAGGCCGACGCCAATGCGGTCAAGGTGGCCAACTCGGTGCGCGCCGTCATGGCCGACCTGAATGCGCAACTGCCCGGCGGGATGGAACTGGTCTGGGTCGACGACGACGGCCGGTTCATCGAGGCCAACAACGTGGACGCCTGGGTCAACGTGTTCCAGGGAATCGTGCTCACGGCGGCGATCCTGTTTCTGTTTCTCTACAACGTCCGCGCCCTGTTCGTGGTGGCGGTTTCGATGCCGCTGACGATCGTGATCGGCCTGTTCTTCATGCAGGCCGTCGGCTACACGTTGAACATCTCGACGTTGATCTCCATCGGCATGTCGGTGGGCGTGCTGGTCACCAACTCGATCGTGGTCCTGGAAGCCGTCGACAAGCGGCTGAACGAGTCGGGGGATCCCAAGGAGTCCGCCCGGCTCGGAGCCAAAGAGGCCTTCATTGCGGTGCTGGCCAGCGCCGGAACAAATGTGGTCGTGCTGTTTCCGCTGACGGTCATGTCGAGCAAGATCGGCATGTTCATCGGCCCCTTGGCGATGACCATGTTCATCATGACGGTCGTTTCCCTGTTCATCTCGTTCACGTTGACGCCCATGCTGTGTTCGCTGATCCTGAAGCCGCGGGTGGAAGGCTCACGCTCGCTTCTGGCGCGGATGCAGCGCGGTTGGGATTGGGGATTTGATCGCGTGGTGGGCGGTTACCGCGGGCTGCTCGAGTTCACCGAACGCCGCCGCTGGGCGGCCGTGCTCGTGCTGCTGGCCGTCGCGGCGATGCTCGTCCATTCCTTCAAGGTTGCCGGCGCGTTGGGAAGCAGCGCCTTCGCTCAGATCGATATGGGACGCGTCTACGTGCGGCTCGAGTTCCCCACACGCTACAGCCTGGAGGAAACGATTCGGCGAACGGAGCAGTTGGAGTCCCGATTGAAGGACGTTCCCGAACTGAAGCACATTCTCACGACGGTCGGCAAGGTGGAAGCGATTCTGGGACAGTCGAGTGAAGGCGTGTACCTGGCCCAAGTCCTGATGAAGTTCTCGGAGCGAGACGAACGGGAACTGACGATCGCCGAAATCATGAGGGTGATTCGCGATCGTGTGTCGAATTATCCGGGGGCACTGGTCTCCGTGAGTCTCCCCTCGGTGATCGGCGGACAGTCGACGCCGGTCGAACTGGAGATTGCCGGCACCGAGTTGGATACTCTGGACGGCCTGGCGCTGAAGTGTCTCGATTTCTCCGAAGCCATTCCCGGCTTCCTCGATCCGGACACGACGGTTCGGCCGGGCAAGCCGGAGATTCGCATCGAACCGCGGCGGGCCGTGCTGAGCGACCTGAATGCCCCGGCGGTCGGATTGGGCATGACGTTGCGGGCGAACCTGGAAGGAATCGAGGCGGGTACCTACAAGGAGAATGCACGCAATTACGACATCGTCGTCAAACTGACCGAGGAAGAGGGTAAGGAGCAGGTCGGAAACTTCATGTTTCCGGGTTCGAGCGGGCGTCCCACGTTGTTGGCCAGCTACGGTAAGGTGGTTGAGACGGAGATTCCCATTCAGATCACGCGGAAGAATAAACAGCGGATCGCAAAACTCACCTCCCAATTGGATCAGAGCCTGCCCTTGGGAACGGCCGTCGAGAAGCTGAGCGCAGCGATCGACGAGAAGGGCAATCTGCCGCCGGGTTACCAATACGCCTTTGCCGGCGAGTACGAACTCATGAACGAGGCCCAGGCCGATCTCGGCGAGGCGGGGATCATCTCCCTCGTACTCGTCGTGCTCACGCTGGCGGCGATTCTCGAATCGTTTCGCCAGCCGGCCTTGATCCTGATCACCGTTCCGTTGGCCCTGATCGGCACGTTCTGGGCCCTGGCATTCGGCGGCGAGAGTATCAGTATCTTCGTGATCATGGGCGTGGTGATCATGATCGGCATTGTGGTGAACAACGCGATTCTGATCATGGACCAGTTCAACGTCCACGTGGCCGAGGGAGTCCCCCGCCACAAAGCGATGATTGCGGCCTCGTGCGAGCGGTTCCGCCCGATCGTGATGATCACGCTGGCGGCCGTGCTGGGAATGCTGCCGCTGGCCCTGGGCCGCGGCATCGGGGCAGAAATGCGAAACGGGGTCGGCATCGCGTCGGCCGGAGGCATCCTGGTGTCGGGCATCCTGACGATGTTGGTCGTTCCGATTCTCTACGACCTGTTCACCCGGGGGAAGCGGTCGGCTTCCAACGGCCACCAAGCGACGGAACTCTGATATGTTGGTAAGCGTTGAACCGTGGTCGAAAGCGACTCATGACGAGAGCGCTATTGAATTCGTGGCGGTCCAGTTGGAGCATTTCGGATTCATGCTCTCGCGAGAACAAGCGGAGGAATATTGCCGCAAGTTGAGCGAACTCCGTGAAGGGGGCGCCTGTCACACGGGCGAAGGCGACCTGTTGTTTGTGGATATCGACACGACGACGTACGACGCGCCGCTGGTGATCCTGGCCACGGCGCCCGACAGTCCCCATACCGGCTGGTTCTGCGATATCTCCGAGCCGGCCGCCGATGAGCTTTATCAGAAACTGAAGGAGCGGCTTCGGGACCGCGACGGCGAGTCAAGCTGCGTCGAGACTTGATGGAATTGCGACAACCATGGATGTGCATCGCAGTCTTCTGTTCGTCGTGTTCATGTCGGCTTCCGCCGGCTGGTGCGTGCCCCCCTGCTCGGCTCTGGGCGGCGACGAGTTCGGCCGGTTGCCCGAAGTGGAAGCCGACCTCTATGCGGCGTCTTACCAGCCCGCTTCTCTCCCCGCGGAAACGTCGCCGGACGACGCGTCGTCGGCGTGGCAATGGCATATCCGCCCGCAAGGTTTCGTCTACGGCACCTACTGGGCGAGCGCCTCGGAACCGCGCATGGCGGTTCATCTGATCGACGAGCGGCACGACGGGACCCTATTGGATTCTTACGTCGGCGGGCGTTTCGGGGTTTTGCGTTTCGGTCCCAAGGACCGGCCGGAGGGATTCCAGGTGGACGTTCTCGGCGGCGCGAAGCTGCGGCAGAACTGGGGGGATCTCGACGTTCTGGCCACGGATTACCGCTACGACATCCTCGGCACCTACGGAGCCGGGCCCCACCGTTTCAAGTTCGGCTTCTATCACGTCAGTTCCCACGCGGGCGACGAGTTCCTGCTCGAGCATCCCGGTTTCGATCGTCTCAACTTCTTCCGCGACACGCTGGCGGCCGGTTACTCGTACTATCCGATCCCGCAGGCGCGGTTCTACGCCGAGGCGGGTTGGGCTCTCGATCACGAGATTTCCGAGCCGTGGGAGTTTCAGTTCGGCATCGACTTGGGCCCGCGAAACCGGACCGGTGTGGGCGGCGCTCCATTTCTGGCGATGAACGTTCATCTGCGCGAAGAGCTCGACTTCGGCGGCAACGTGGCCGTGCAGGTAGGATGGGGCTGGCGTGGCGACGACGCGTTTGACGGCTTTTTGCGGACGGGCGTCCACTTCTACGAAGGCGCCAGCCCGCAGTTCTCCTTCTACGCGGAGCACGAGCGCCAGATTGGCTGGGGTATCTGGTACGACTATTGACCCGAGGCAAGCGGAGGCATCCCGATGAACGATTTCGTCCAGGTAACGACCACGACCGAGCGTGAGGAGGATGCCCGGCAGATCGCCGACCTGCTGGTTGAGAGACGTCTGGCGGCATGCGTGCAGATCGTGGGGCCGATCTCGAGCGTCTACCGCTGGCAGGGCAAGGTCGAGTCGGCCCGGGAGTGGCAGTGCCTGGTGAAGACGCGTCACGATCTGCTCGACGACGTGTCGGATGCGATTCGGGAGATCCATCCTTACGAGGTCCCCGAGATCATTGCCGTGCCGATCGTGGCCGGAAGCCGCGAGTACCTGACCTGGCTCGAGGAGCAGACTAGCCCCAGTTGACGAAGAAATAGGTCAAGTGGAAAAAGACCGGGGCTGAGAAGCAGAGTGAATCGATGCGGTCGAGCACTCCGCCGTGACCCTCGATCAGGGTCCCGTAATCTTTGACGCCGCGGTCCCGTTTGATGGCCGACATGGTCAGGCCTCCGCCGAAGGCCGTCAGCGAAACGACGAAAGAGGCGAAGGCTGCCTGCCACCAGTGGGCGAAAGGAGTTACGCCCGACAGCGCGGCCCCAATGAGCGTCACCGTGGCGGCGCTGCCCAGCAGGCCTTCCCAGGTCCGCGCCGGGCTGATGCTGGGGACGATGGGATGCCGGCTCGGAATCTGCGACCACAGATACTGGCAGGCGTCGGCCAACTGAACGATGAGCACGAAGAAGAACAGCAGGCGGCGCTTCCGGCCGACGGCCTGGTGGGGCAGGTTGATCTCCGCTTGGGCCGCCTCGGCAAGGTTCTCGATCTGGATCATTTCAGAAACGGATTCCTCTTCGTAGGCGGGGGGCACTTCTGCAACCTCACCCTCATCAGTGCCGATAGCGGGCTGGATCGCCGGCGTCTCTTCGGGCGGGAGTTCCAGGGTCAGGAGTGCCGGGGCGTAGCTGAGGCAGTAGACGCAGATCAGCAAGCCCGCCTGGATCTTGGCCGTCCGTTCGAGGAATCGTTTGGAATCTCCCGAGAAGGCAATCCGGGCGGGAATGAGCAGGAAGGCGTATACAGGAATGAAGATGCTGTAGATGTCGTAGGCGGTGATGTTCAGGGGCCGCTCGAACCATTCCCGTCCGGCAAGCATCAGGAAGACATACTGGAGCGGCGTGCAAATGAAAAACACCCAGAACAGGGCCCGGTGATCGGCCGGACGGGTGGGCGTGAGGGTGATGAACTCTCGCAGGGCCCAAAACGAGATCATCAGGAACAGCAGGATGGAAAGCATCGGCCCCGCCAGTAGTGCTCCGGCCAGGGGGGCAAACAGCAGCCACCAGGCCCAGACTCGCAGGCGAAAGGTCTCGATGATGGCCGGATCGAGTCCCAAATCGGTACGCCGCTTGAGATAGCGCACCACGGCCGTGGCGATGCCCAACATCACCAGCACGCCGCCAAAGAGTCCCAACGTCAGCACATCCATTGACGATTCCGCCTTATGATTCCTTCAGCCGGATCACCGCTTCGCGGGCACGAGCAAGGAACTTCACCTTCGGTTCCTTCCGTTCCAGCCACATGGGTGGTCCGAAGGTCACGCAGGTCAACATCGGCACGGGAAGCACTTCTCCGCGCGGAAGGATGCGGTTCATGTTGTCGATATGAACCGGAATCAACTCCAGGTCCGGGCGCTTCTTGCTCAGATAGTATAGTCCGCTCTTGAATTCACCGATATCGGGCCCCAACGATCGCCCCCCTTCAGGGAACACAATCAAGGAATAGCGATGGCCGATCTCGCGGATCATCAGATCCACGGGACTCTCGTGGACCTTGATCTCGGTGCGGTCGATCAGCAGGGCGTTGAAGACCTCTCTCGAGAGATAGCGCCGGATAGGCCCCCCCATCCAGTAGTCCTTGGCGGCAACGGGACGAGTCAGGGCTCGCACATCGGGTGGAAGAGCCGACCAAAGAACCACCGCATCGAGGTGGCTGGTGTGGTTGGCGAAGTAGACTCGCTGGCACGGATCCGGATGGCAGTCGATCCAGCGCACACTGGCCCCGCTAAGGAACCGTGCGACCAATGCCAGAATGCCACCCGCGATGTTCGTTTCCATGTCGCCGCAACTAACGGACTCCCGACCCGCTGAATATCCAAACCCCCCATCCTAGCTTGGATTCAGAACGAGGCCTAGCAGCCCGCTGAAAAAGCCCAGTTGGGCTATTCTGTCGGGGCTTTTGCTTTTTCGGCGTCGTTTCTCCAGCGATATTGGTCGGCGAACTTCCTTGCATTGAGAGTTTCCTGACCGTCATCCTTCTGCACAACATACGTCAGGTACTCCCCAAGTTGGGTTGATCCCGTGTAGTTCCCGTCGGGTGAGATGATGGCGTACTTGCCGTCGGGGAGCCACAGAACAGTACGGACTGCACTTCCCCCTTGCGTTTCCTGCATACGGACGATGCTGGGACCCGTGGCGACCGACAGGGCTCCGTCAGGTGTGAAGAGGTGACTGCCGATCGTCCGCAGCCAGGATCCCGTGCCCTTCTCCACGTCCCAGACGCAGGTCTCCGCAGGACTTCCCGAAAGTAGGCTCTTGCCGTCCGTTGCCCAACCCAACGCGGTGATCGGCCGGGTGTGATTCCCGGCGCGCAGTCGCTGTTTCGGTTCGTTCGATTCCGCGGTCAAGACAACAATCTGGCGTTCTTCCTGATTTCCGCCGGTCACGGCCAATAGGCCCTTCTGTTCGGACCAAGCCATTCGGCGCGGCGACTCGCTCGATTCCGGGAAAGACCAGATGTCGTTCAAACCGGCAGCATCGAGCAAGGCGACGCTCTTCGGCGATCCGACCGCCAGGGCACTGCCGCCGGATACCCAGACCACGCATTCGGCTTCGTAGGGATGTTGGCGGTCGAACTGCCCGGTCTTGCCGTTCCAGAGTCGCAATTCGTCGCCGACCGTGGCGATCAACGCACCGTCGGGGGACCAGGCGAGATCGTCGATTCGCTCTTTGCCTCCCAGCCTGAACTGCCAGAGTTCGTCGCCCGAACGGGCGTCCAAGACGGTTGTCGCGGGTTCTCGCCGCTGCGATCGGCTCCAACCTTCCGTCGTCACGGCCAGCATCGACGCATCCGGGCTGTAGACCAGCCTCTTGACTGCGCCGTTCTTGTTGAAGCGGCCAAGGACCTCTCCGCTCTCCGTCGCGACGAGCCGGATCAGGCCGTCTTCGCTGCCGCAGGCAATGGTCTTTCCGTCGGGAGAAGACGCCAAGGCGCTCGGCACGCTGGGCGACACGGGCAATTCCGCCACGACTCCGCCCAAGTCGGCCGATTCGCAGAAGCGGACGCTGCCGTTCTGGCCAAGAAAGACCGGTTTGTCCGCCGGCCCGGTCCGGATCAGCAACCCGTCGCCCGTGTCGACTTCTTTTTCGAGCGTACCCCGGGTGAGGTCGTAATAACGAGTCTTTCCGTCAGAATTGGTGCCGGTCGCGACGATCGTGGGGGCGGATGCCAACCAGACCAGGCTCTGATCCCTGCCGGGATGCTGCGGCAGATCGCCCAGTTTCTCGCCGGTTTCGACATTCCAGAGAGCAATGCCGCTGTTACCCACCTCGCTGCTGGAGGCAATCATGCTGGCACAAGGGGACCAGGCCAGAGCGGAGACCATATCATTCGTCGGTATGGTCGACACGGTTCGACCCGTGACCTCCCAGATGGAGATACTCCGATCGCCGCCGCCGGCGGCGACTTTCGATCCGTCGGGAGCGAAGGCGACGGCCCGAAGCCTGTCTCGGGCTCCTTCCAGCGACGCCAAGGGTTTGTTCGCCTTGAAGTCCCACAGCATCACGACGTCGTGAGCATCCTGGTCCGGGCTCTTGTCGACGTAGGCCAGGACCGTTCCATCGGGAGACCAGGCCAGCGAACCGGCCGCCAAAGACCGGGTGCTCAAATCATCGGGCAGCACGGTGCCGTTGTCGACATCCCAGATCATGAGGATGCCGCTCTGGTATGCCGCCGCCAGGTAGGAACCACCCGGGGCCCAGGCGAGCGCCCGGACCGCTCCGTCTCGGCCGGGATAGATCAAAATCGAACGCAAGGAACCGTTGCCGAGATCCCAAATGCGAATGGCCCCTTCGCCGCTTCCGGTGGCGAGGGCTTTTCCTCCGGGGGCAACGGAGGCGCAGAGAACGGGCGTGCGAGGACCCACCGTTTCCAGGGTCCAGGTTGTGAGCCCCTCGATTTCGGCCGGTTTCGTCACCAGCGCTTCTTCTCCCAGCGCTCCACGGACAATGGGCGGGCGTCCGGGGGGCAGACGCAGGGCAACTGCGTCCGGAACCTTGGCGACCTCCCGGTCCAGGGGGACGTCCCAATCGAGCCGTCCCGTGACCGCCAAATTCGGCCCCGTCGATTGGCCCCTGCTGAACCACCAGGCGGCGGTGTAGGCGCTGACGATCGCGATCAGCAGACCGGACAGGACAAAGATGGCGATCCAAAGCCCCCATTGGGGTTTCGGGGGGGGCGGCATGACGTAGAAGTTCGAGTATTGACTCCGCGACGCGCTATGCGTCGAAGAACCGCCCGCCGAACCCAAACCGGGACCACGACGTTTGCGGCGGGGTGCCGTCGCCGAGCTCCCCCTCTCTTCTCCGTCTCCAGACGTTGCCTCGGCGGTCGGTTGCGGCATGGGCGCCGTTTCGGCGGCTTGCCAGGCCTTTTCGATCATCTCCGGAAGATTCGCGCCCGCACACAGCGGATAGAGCGATTCTGCCAGATCGCTCGGCCTCTGAAATCGCTCATCGGGATCCTTGGCCAGCATCTGTTCGAGAACGGCCACGACCTTCTTCGGCAAGTCGGGACGGAACTCCTGGATCGCCGGCGGAGTCTCCTTGCGGTGCGCCATCATCTTGTCGAACGAGCTCGAATACTGCACGCCGCCGAAGGGAGGCTGGCCCGCCAGGATCTTGTAGAACGTGCAGCCCAGGCTGTAGAGATCCGCTCGAATATCGACCGAATGGGTATCGGCGACCTGCTCCGGCGCCATGTAGTCGGCCGTTCCCATGGGCTGCCCGGCGGTGGTCAGTTCCACGTTCGACTGTTTGTCGATGTGGAACCGGGCCAGGCCGAGGTCCAACACCTTGGCAATGCCGCTTGCCGTGACCATCACGTTCGAAGGCTTGATGTCGCGATGAACCAGCCCCTTTTCATAGGCGCATTGGAGCCCCATCGCTGCCTGCCGGATGATCTCGCAGGAGTTGGCTACCCCCAGCGGGCCGAGAAGATCGACCAGTTCCGTGAGGTCGAACCCGTCGATCAGTTCCATGGCCAGGTACTGCACGCCCTCCACCTCGCCCGCATCGGTCGCACGAACGATATTGGGATGGTCGAGTTTGCCGACGGCAGCCATTTCCCTCTCGAACCGGGCTACCGCGCGCTGATCCGTGTTGCGTCCCTTCGGAAGCACCTTCAACGCCACCTCGCGTCCGAGCCTGGTATGGACGGCTCGGTACACGGTGCCCATACCCCCGTGGCTCAACTCCTCGACCAGCCGGTAGTCTCCCATCTGACCGAGGATCGGTTCTTCCTCTTCCTCGGAAGTGGACACGGTTTCAGCGGGCGTGGCCGCGGTCGCATCGGCAAAACCGCCTCCCAACGCAATCGCTCGTGTGATCGCTTCCTGGCAGCCGGCTTCCTGCGAGTAGCGATCGAGCGGAGCCGGTTGCCGGCAGAGATCGACGATCCTGTCGGTCGAGCTCTCGACCTCCGAGAGCGAGGCCTCGCAACGTTCGCACTGTTCCAGGTGCCTCAGAATCGCGTCCGCGTCCGCTTCGGCGATCTCGCCCAAAGCAAAGCTGGCAAGTTCTTCGCGGGTCGGACATCCAATACCACTCATGGCCATCACCTTAGGTAAAGCAGGCGGACGAAAAGCGACCCACCAGGCAGACGCCCAGCGAGGCCGTCCCTTCGCTTGCCCACAACCAAGTTCCTTGTCTGAAAACCGGTCCAGAGAAGAGGCACCGGTACTCCGCTTCGAAGTACCGGTGCCTCTTCTCTGGTAGCCGTTCTTCAAACACAACACGCAACGCTGCAATAACTTAAGGCCATCGCAGGCCAACAACTTCGTCAAGAACAAAACGGCCTTCAAGTTTAGTGGCAAAAGAGGGATTAGACCGTTGATGAGAGTGCGAAACCTCTCGCGGCAGCAACATGCCCTCTATAAGAATAAACGAAAGGGCGCAACGCGGGTGGTGCCGAAATCACCTAAAGATGGGGCGTGCGGCGATCAGAATCGGGTTTCCGGCCTCCGCCAGCGGACGGTTAGGGCTGCTTTTCGGGAGTTGCAGTCGGAGCCGCTTCGCCCGCTTTGGGAGGCGCCGCCCCCGGACGACGCTGGGCCCAGGCCTGCCAACGTTGGACGGACGGCCGACGTTCCAATTCGGACTTTTCCGGCCGGTAGTAGAAGCCCAACTTCGTGATTCGATTGAGATTGCTGAAGCTCAGCACTCGAATTGCGAGAGAGCCGTCCTCGAGATTCCGAACGAGTCTCTGGGCGTCGTCTGGAGAGAGTTCCTGGACGTCGAACTTCCACAGCAACTCGTACAACTCGTCGCCCCGGCCTCCGAACTTGGTGCCCATCGCCGTCCGCACCGCCTGAGCGACCGGCGGGCTTCTGCGGATCGAATCGCGGAGCAGATCGATGAGTTCGGGCCATTCGGAATAACTCTCCGGATCGTTCAGCACCTCGACGACCGGCTGGAAATCGCCGATCCAACTGAGAGACTCTCGCGCCAGTCCCCGCACTTCCTTGCGGCGATGGTAGGCGTTTTCGCGCAAGATCAGATCGGCCGGCTTCTCGAAATCGAAGGCCCGATTGAGCATCCCGCTGGCCTGCCGGTCGAGTTTGCTGGTCAAATCCGTTTCGACCCACTCCGGCGTTCCGCCGGCTAAGGCGGCAATATCGGCTCCGGTCAATAGATCGACCGTCTTGGGACTATCAACCAA
Source organism: Planctomycetaceae bacterium (assembly GCA_012719125.1). Lineage (GTDB taxonomy): Bacteria > Planctomycetota > Planctomycetia > Pirellulales > Thermoguttaceae > JAAYAY01. Next base: position 16,030 of record JAAYAY010000044.1, read on the forward strand.
AGCTGCAGCGTCTCCGCCAATCGACCAGGAAAACTGGCCGGAGACACCCCAAAGCCGCGCCGTTGTCGCGGCCGGCCGAGTCAGCGGATCCTGAATCGGGCCGTCGGCACGCCCCACCTCAACCGCCACCAGCGAGGTCGAGTCGGCCAGAGTCAGAATGCCGGCCACGTCGCCGACGCGCAGCATGGCCGTTACCGGCCCCGTTTCGCCGGCCGGGGCGAAGACCATCCGGCCGATGGGAACTCCGAGATGCGGAGGACTGTTCTCGTCAAAGGGCAACAAGTGCAGTTCTCCTCCGTCGACCATCTCCACATGGAGCTTTCCGTCGACCAGAAGGACCGGTCGCGACGTCGGCAACGAGACAACCCGCTGCCCGATTCGCAGCGGTTTCGTGTTCGCAATTCGGTAGAACGGCTGGCCGTCGCCCTCGGTTACCAGAGCCATTTCTTCGGCCGTAAAGAGCTGGGCAACCTCCCGACCTTGGACGGGAGCCTCCGGTACCATGGGCTCGACTCCGGCCGGTTCCTGGTCGCTCGGCAAACCGGCGGGAACCGGCGCCGCCGCGACTTGGCCCGGATCGGTGGCCGGGCCGGGCGGCAGAACCATTGGTTCCACGGGAGTTGTCGGAAGAGGCGTTCCAGACGGAGCCGTGTTTGTCGGCGTGGGAGCCGGCACCGGCGTCACCGGGACCACCGACTCCGACACGGGCTGCGGCGCCGTGGCGGCTTCCGGAGGCACTATCTCCGGTCCAGGCGGCTCAGCCACCGTGCCCTCCGTAGGAGCGGGGCTGACTGCCACAACGGCACCCGGATCCGCCTCCCGCGGCGCTTCTACTGACTCCGGCACAACAGGTGTGGAACCTTCGGAAGGCACGCTGGTGGGAACGGCCGGTTCTTGAGCTTCGTCCGACTGGTTCGGCAGCGGGGGCTGAGACGGGGTGTGGATCGCCACCTGATCATCGGAATGGAGCGGTTGTTCTCCCCGGCCCAGAAAACGGTCCAATCCGCCGGAAGTCCACAAGAATCCGGCAATCACCAGAACGATCGCGGCGCCCACCAGCCATTGAAGCAGCCTTCGACGACGACGGGCAGCCAGCAGGTACTCAGGGACCGCTGGTTGCCGGTGTCTTTCAATCTGGATCGGTGGAGTCTCGATTCGCCCACTTTCGCCTTCCGCTTCTGCCTTTTCGCTTTCCACGTAGGTGTGGCTGGCTGCCGTCTCGGGGAGGTTATACATCCGCACGCGGCCCTCCGGACGGACCTCGGCCGGTTCGCCGAGCACAAGCGTGAGGATCTGGTGGCATGCCGCCACCTCGGCCAACTCGACCTCGGAATCGAGGCAGACCTTTTCGAAATCGGTAACGCGGTCGCTGGGGAGGGTGTTGTCCAGATACTCGGCAACCGTATTGGGATCGAGGGCCGCCTTGCGGTCGATCACTTCAGGAGCCCCCAGCTTCGCACGCCGGGATACGTCGCGAATCCGGTGCAGGAGTCCCGAGGCGAATTCGCTTTCCTCGATCTTCTGCCCGATGATTCGAGCCGATTCAGGATCGAGGAGATCGTCCATATAGGCCAGCAGATTTCGCAGCGTCAGTCGCATGGCTCTTACTCTCAATTACCTTCGCAGAAAGGCCGTTCGTGTCACGTCTATCTGATTAGTGGCGGTCGGCGGGAAAATCCGTGCAAAGAAATCAGCCGGTTTCTCGGTTTTCCGGCATGTCGTCACCGTAACTCGCAGCAGCGAAAGGTGTTGAAGAGATGGCTGAGGGGCAGAAATTGTCCTCGCAGCTCAGGGGGATGGCGCCGAGACGTGGAGCTGAGAGAATCTGGCATCCGCGCGGCCATCTGAAGTGTTATACAGTCTCTGTACGGCACTTCTGCGCATGGAGCGCGCATGTTTGTGAAGGTTGGGTTGCGGGCTTGCCCCGCTTTAGAGAATTTCCAGATTCTTCCGGCCCAAACCCCAAGATCCTCAGCTCGCGGGCGAAGTACAACCTAGTCGGGGCAATAGACCCTCGACGCGGAGCTGCGTTCGGCCACCGCCTTCCATACAACACGATCGCCGGTGGTCGTTGAATCGGCTCCAAACCAACAAGGGGCAGGGCCGCCGTTCCCGGACAAGGGCGTCTGACCAGTTCTACGCCCCCACCGGATGGCTCTTCTTGACGTCAAGGTGCACAGGCTTGAATTCTGTGAGTTTCGGCAACCGAGCGCTTCGCGCTGCGCGATCCACAAGTTAATTCGACAGACACAACCGTTTATTGGATGGGGAACTCAATGATGTCACGATCTCGACTGATCGGGGCCGCTCTGCTTATGGCGGCCGTTCTCACTGCCCATGTTTCTGCGGCCGACGACTTGCCGCCGGCCAGCCAGTGGCTGCCCGCAGGGGCACTTCTCGCCGTCGAAGTCTCCGGAACCGCCGACGTGCTCGACCTGGCACTCAGCGACGGCATGATCGACACCGTTTCCGCCATGCCCCCACTGCAACAGAAGAAACAAGACGGCGGGCTCGATCAGTTCAAGACAATCGTGGGCTACTTCGAGGCGAACCTGGGAACCGATTGGAAGACGGCCGCCAGGACCCTGCTCGGCGGAGGCGTGACTCTGGCCCTCTACCCCGACAAGACGGTTCTCCTCATCGTCGACAGCAAAGACGCCGCCTTGCTCGAAGAGCTTCGCGAGTTCACGACCACGGTCGCCAAGGGCGAGGCGGCCAAGAAAGGGAACGCCGACAGCATCCGTTCCGGCGAATACCGCGGCGCGACTGGCTGGACCTTCGGCGATAAGGAGGCCCACGCGGTCGTCGGCAACCGGCTGATCGTGGCCAACAAGTCGGATGCTCTCAAGAGGGTGGTCGACTTGCGGGAAGACGGCGGAGCCGCCCTGGCCGATCAAGCCGAATACAAGGCGGCCAAGGCGGCCGCCGGCCCCAAGGCCGACGCCTTCCTCATGGTCAACATGGGTGCGCTCAAGCAGGTGCCGAACGTTCAGAAGGGCCTGGACAACGTCGGCAACCCCGTGGGCAGCCTGCTTCTCGCCGGTGTCGCCGACTCCTTGCGGGCGGCGAACCTGCTCACCCTGGCCTTGGACGTCGACGGCGACACGATCTCGCTTGCCGCCGTGAGCGACGGCAAAGTCGACGCGGCGAAGAGTTCCGTGGCCTTCGCCAAAACCGACGGCGGAGCCTTGCCCAACCTCAAGGTGCCCGGTTTCCTGGCCGGCTTCAGTTTCTGCCGCGACTTGCACAGCTTCTACGCGGCCAAGGACGACCTGTTCCCCGAACGAACGGGCGGGTTGATCTTCTTCGAGAACATGATGGGCATCTTCTTCTCGGGTCGCGACCTGGCCGACGACGTCCTGTCGGAGACGGAACCGGAGATCCGCGTGCTTGCGGCCCGGCAGAAATACGACGAGGAGATCGGCACACCCAAAACGCAGATCCCGGCTTTTGCCGCCGTCTTGCGGATGAAGAACCCCGAGAAGTTCTCGCTCGTGATGGAGGAGGCATGGCAGAAGGCCGTCGGGCTGGTCAACTTCACTCGCGGCCAGAAGGCCGAGCCGGGCCTGATCATCGATCGCCCGACCCATGGCGACACGCAGTTCACGGTGGCCCGATTCGCTGCTCCGAAGGTCGAGGAACGAACCGACGCGGACGTACGGTTCAATTTCAACCCGGCCCTGGCCATGCCCGACGGCTACCTGATTCTCAGTTCGACGGAGGGCTTGGCCCGCGACCTGATTGATGCCGTGAAGAAGGAAGCCTCGGAAACGCTGGCCGGCATCGACGAAGTTCACAGCCTTGCGGAAGTCGACGGAACGAGCGTGGCGACGATCCTCCTCGCCAATCGCGAGCAGTTGGTCCGCAACAACATGATCGAGGAGGGCAACTCTCGCGATCAGGCCGAGATGGCGATCGACTCCTTGGTGGCGATCGTCAGCCACCTGGGCCGGACGAAGTTCGAGATCCGCAACGAGTCGGGTGCCACCCAGGCACGTTTTGTCATCGAGCTGAAACTTGCAGCCAAGTAGGGCCTGATCATGACTCCTTCGTCAGAAGCGCTAGCGCGTGCCGCGAATGATCCCGCCTGGGCTTGGGCACGCTACGAACCCGGCGCAGAACGGCCCTGGGACGCTCGCTTGGCCGCCCATCTGCTGCGTCGGGCAGGATTCGGGCCGAACCGCTCCGAAATCGATCAGGCCGCCGGCGACGGTCCACAGAAAACGATCGACCGCCTGCTCCAGCCGGACGGCGATCCGGCGGAGTTCGAGGAGATGTTCGCCGAATACGAACGGGCGGCGGAGGGCTCCGTCGAGTCCCTCCGCGCCTGGTGGCTGCGGCGGATGATCCAGACTCCGTATCCCTTGCTCGAAAAGCTGACGCTCTTCTGGCACGGGCATTTTGCCGTGAGCCAGGCCGAGGTGGGTCGCGCGCCGATGCTGCAGCGCCACGTGCAGTTGCTCCGCGAGCAGGCTCTGGGCGATTTCCGTTCGTTGCTCAAGGCCGTCATGCTCGACCCGGCCACGCTCGTGTGTCTGAAGGCCGAAAAGAGCCGCAAGGCCACGCCGCCCACAGCACTCGCCCGCACGCTGCTCGCCCGGTTCACGGTCGGCGAAGGCAACTTCTCCGAGTCGGACGTAACCGAAACGGCCCGCGCCTTCACCGGCTGGTTCGTGAATCGTAACAGTCGCGAGTTCTACCCGCGGGAATTCGACGACGGCGAGAAAACCGTCTTCGGCAAGAAGGGTAACTTCACGGCCGAAGAGGTGCTCGACGTGATCGCCGATCAGCGAGCCACGTCGCAGACGATCGTCCGCAAGCTCTATCGGCAGTTCGTCTCCGAAGTCGACGAACCGGGCGACGCCCTGCTCGATACGCTGGTCGATTCGTTCGCGAAGACGGGGAACGTGCTGGGCACGATCGAAACGGTGTTGCGATCGAACCTGTTCTTCTCCCCGGCGGCCTATCGCTGCCGGGTCAAGTCGCCGGTCGAATATGCCGTGGGACTGGTGCGGGCCTTCGAAGGCCGGGTGGCCACGGACCGGCTCGGCCGGGCCCTGGCGGACCTGGGCCAGGGCCTCTACAACCCGCCCACGTCGGCCGGTTGGCCCGACGGATTAGCCTGGCTCAACGACGCGACCGTCGTGGGACGACACAACCTCGCCTGGCAACTCCTGCAGCAGCCGGGCGACAACAAGTACCGGCTCGACGCAGCAACCTACGCTCGGCAACATGGAAAACAGGATGCCGTCGCCGCACGAGAGCTGTTCCTCGATCTGCTGCTCCAGTCGGACGCGCCGGACGCCGCAGCCGTGAGCGCGGCGGGAATTGAAGACGCGGCACGCCTCGTCGCCTGCCTGCCCGAATACCAACCGGCGTAAACAGGTCGTTTAACCGGCAGCCGCAGGTGAGGACATTTCACCTTAGTTCCAACGCCCATATAATCGGCTGGGATGCGAGATCGCAACCCCATGCGGAGAACGTAACCATGCCCACTTCACGGCGAGACTTTCTCAAGGCAGCGGCAGGTGTACCGGCCGTCCTGTCGCTCGGTTCGGTGGCCCCCGCGTTTCTCCAGCGGGCCGCGGCGGCCGATCCGACGCCCGGAGCCGATCGTGTGCTGGTCGTCGTCGAGCTATCCGGCGGCAACGACGGGCTCAACACGGTTGTACCCTACGACAACGACGAATACGGGCGCAACCGCAACACGCTGCGCATGACCAAACGCGACGTGATCCCGATCGGCTCTGACCTGGGCTTGCACCCCCAGATGCCCGAAATGAAGCGGCTTCTGGACGACGGCCGCCTGGGCATCGTCCAGGGCGTCGGTTACCCCAACCCGCATGGTGGGCATCCCGAATCGATGCGGGTGTGGCAAACGGGCCGGCTCGATGCGGAGTTCTGCCAGACCGGTTGGCTGGGCCGCGCCGTGGATGTCATATCGAACAAAGACGCAACGGACCATATCGCCCCCTGCCGGGGCGCCTTTGTGGGCGTCTTCCCACGTCCGCTCACCGTCAACGCCGCCGGCACGGTCGTGCCCTCCGTACGCTCCATCGAGGATTGGAAACTCCGTGCCAAAGCGGCGCCGGTGGACGTTCCTCAGGATGCGTCGCCCTTGCTGCAGGAGGTCGGACGCCGAACGCAATCCGCTCAGGCTCATGCCGCGACCGTCGACGAGGTCATCCGTTCCGGTGAGCGGCGCGAGTATCCCGACACTCCCTTGGGCGCCAACCTGCGGATCATGGCCCAACTGATCGAGGCCAACGTCGGCGTGCGGATCCTCAACACCGACGCGGGCGGCGGCGGCGATATCGGCGGGTACGACAACCACGCCGGACAGAAGGACAACCACGCGGCCTTGCTCCGGCAACTTTCCCAAGGCGTGGCCGCCTTTGTCGACGACCTGAACGGACGCGGCTTGCTCGACCGGGTCGTGCTGATCACCACGTCCGAGTTCGGCCGCACGATCCAGGAGAACGGACGCCGCGGCACCGACCACGGTTCCGCCGCCCCCATGCTCCTGGCCGGCGGCCGGGTCCGCCCCGGCCTCATCGGCGAACACCCCAGCATGACCGAAACCGAAAACAACGGTCCCAAGCACCACACCGACTTCCGCCGCGTCTACGCCGCCCTGCTCGACCAGTGGCTGGGAATCGACAGCCAGGTGGTGCTCGGGCAGAAATTCGAGCCGATCAAGGTGCTGGCGTAGGAGCCCATTCGAACACGCTCAATAGCGCTCCGTGATTCCGGTATCCCACTGTGTGTTTCCGGAATGGCACTCCGTGAATTCCGGAATGCCACTCCGTGATTTCCAGAGGAATTCGCGGGTTCTTTCAACCGTCATTCCCGCGGAGGCGGGAATCCAGTGCTGTTCGTCGAGCGCTGTCCGCAGAGCTCGGAAGTCCCGATTTCCCGCGGACGACGCTCGGAGAGTGCCTGCCGCCTTTCTTGCCACAACAGGACTTTGCAGCTCTCCTGCCGCGATCAGCTAATGCGTTGCCTATTCAGAGCTTGGGTGCTACACTCACCGGCATAGGAGGGCGCGTTGGTGTACAGCGGGGCACCCAGTTGACGGATTGGGGCTATGCACCTTATGCGAAGTTCTGATAAAGGAGCACGAGGTGAAAAGATTCCGGTCTTGGGTTCCGGCCGTACTCCTTTCCTCTTCCGTCCTTATCGGATGCTCCGAGGAGCATGCCCCGGACGCTCCGGCTGACGAGTCCACAACTCAGAACCTGATAGTGCAGCCCAACTCCTCCCCGCCAAGCGACCGGGAGATACGCGTCTCGATCGATTCTGATGGACGTTACACGGTGGAAGGTCAAGAATGTGATAGCAACTTGCTGGAGGACAGATTCAGGAGCCTGATGGGGACGGCCAAGAACCCTTCCGTACATGTTTCTTGTGGCAGCGATTCCGAATTCAAGTTGGTGCAGCAGGTGATAGATCCTGCGATGCGTCTGCAGATGTGGACCATTCGCCTTCAGACTTCGCCGGACCAGGAGCCTGCTGATCTGTCGCGGACATGCGCCGGGCCTTGGCACATACCGGTGTTGCATATCCGTGTGTTTCCGCAACGCCTGACCGTCAACGGGGTCGAGTCAAATCTGTCCTCACTTGACGCATTGCTCCGTAACAACCCTGAGGGGTCGGAGTGTGTGGCATTTGTACGGCCGCAAGAGGGGGCGAAAGTCGGCCAGGTTTATTCGGTGCTCCGCACGTGCGCGACAAACGCCGTTGAATTCGGATTGTTCGCGGAAGATGATGACCTGCTCGCGACAGAGCGGGTGCCTTGATGAATATGCACGATTTCCAGGCGTTTGCCAAACTTGGTTCGAAACCATGTCTGACGTTATCTTCCTTTCCACCCATTTTCCTTTCTCAACGGATTGACCTCATAGGACCACCAGCCCAATGCCCATGAAACACCATCACATATCGCTCGGCCTCTTCGCTTCGCTCCTTCCCGCGTTCGCGTTCGCCTCCGATGTGGCCTCCGTCTTCGAACCGGTTCAGGAGAAGTCGCACACGGAAACAATCCGCGCCAGCCAGGCGGACTACACCATCGACGTGGGCGGCACGGTCGACATGGACAACACCACGACCCGACTCTACGAAAAGTTCCAGATCGCCTTCCAGAACAATCTGTCGCTCACGATCGCCAATACGGGCGATACGATCGTCAAGAATCCTTTCCATTGACGGTGCGGTAGCAGCCGCCCGCCTCAGTCCCGGGGCGGATCGATGCCGAAGTCCTGGATCGTCAGCAGCGATTGGAGGCGATAGCCGCGGCCCTCGAAGGCCTCTCGGCCGCCTTCCATGCGGTCGATGATGGCGATCACGCCGGCAACCTTCATTCCGAAGGCCTCCACCCGTTCGATCGCCTTGAGCGACGAGCCGCCTGTGGTCACCACGTCTTCGACGATCACCACCTCGTCGCCCGGCTGAACGGGGCCCTCGACGAACTGGTTGGTCCCGTGGCCCTTCGATTCCTTGCGAACCATGAACCCGCGGATCGGGGTGCCCCGGACGGCCGACATGGTGATCACGGCCGCCGTGATCGGGTCGGCCCCGATGGCCATGCCGCCGATAGCGTCGGGCAGCTTGTCCGTCGCGAGAAGATCGAGAATCCCCTCGGCCACGAGTCGCACGCCCTCGCCGTCGAGCGTGACCTGCTTGCCGTCGAGGTAGTACTTGGCTTTCTTGCCGGAGGCCAAGGTGAAATCGCCGAATTTCAGGGCCTTTTCACGAATGGCGGCAACGAGGGCTTGCTTGTCGTACACGGGGAATCTCCTGAACAGCGGCCGAGACCTGCCAATGGTATCGCCAGGATACCCCGTGTTTTAAACGGGAGAAAGGGGGTGCGTCGACGTAGGTTGGCTCTCCTGAGCCGACCACAAGAACCGCTAGAAGACTCGGCTCTGGAGAGCCAAGCCACCCTCTCCTCCGTCATTCCCGCGCAGGCGGGAATCCAGACACTCGGCGAACGACACTAGATTCCCGCCTGCGCGGGAATGACGACTAGAGGTACCCAGGAACTCCGCCGGGAATCACGCAACGCCATTTAGCGCTGGATAACCACGCGAGACCCCAGCGAGAGTATGTCGAACACGTCGTCGGCGTCCCGTTCTCCGAGACGTACGGCCCCCGGACCACCGGTCTGCCCGATGGTTGCCGGATCGTTGGTGCCGTGGATGGCAACCGGGCCTCCCAGCCCGATGCGGCGATTGCCCAGCGGGTTGAGCGGGTCGCCTGCGTCGAAGACCCGGCCGGCGGGGCTGTAGTAGGCGGGTTCACGGTTCTTCTCCATGACCAGAAAGTTACCTTCCAGGTTGGGTTCGTCCGCTCCCACTCCGATGTCGAATCGACCGGCGTACAGATCCTGAAGCCAGAGTTCCATCTTGTGGTCCTGCAGTCGGATAACGGCCCGGAACGGTCCGCGAACCACCTTGAGTTCCTGGCCCGGCTGAAGATGCATGGGGTCCGCGACGCCGTTGATCTTGGCAAGCAGTTCCGGGGGCACGTTGTACTTCTCGGCAATCTGCACCAGCGTCTCGCCGGCCTGGACCGTGTAGGCCGGTTCAAGATGGTGCTGGCGCGAGTAGATGGCTGTGCCGGCCACCTGGTCGAGGAGTTCGGTCAGGGCCTTGGCTTCCGCAGCGGTCTGACTCGGGTCTCCGTAGCGGGCGCTGAGAATCGCCAAAGTCTCTCGAAATCGACCTTGGTCGAGATCGCGTCGCGCCCCGGCCAGAAACTCGGCGAACTCGGGACGAATCTCCGTGCTGGCAGGCCCGCGAATCTCGGCCAACCCGCGGGGCGTCATATCGCCGGGCAGCGGCGGCGCCGAGTTTCCTCCGAAATCAGGCGACGGAGGATCGACCGGAGGTGGTGCCGCACCGATCAGGCTCGATTCAGGAGGCAAGGGCGGCGGCAACGGACCGCCGGACGGGAGTGGGGGCATCTCCGATGGAGCCGCGGGCAGGGGCGCGTTCAGATCGGAAGAGATCTCCGGCGGCATGGGCGCTGGACTGAACGGCGGAGCGGGAGCCCTTTCCGAAAAGGCCCGGTAGGGCGACAATTCCTCGGAGCGGCTCTGCACCGGCGGTGCTCCCGGCGTGGGAAAACCGCCCGGGCCGCCCAATGCGTAATCGGCAGCCCCGCTGCCGTCGCTGCCCGGAAGGCTGATCTGCGGCGGGCCTGCCGACCAGTCTTCAGGCACCTCGGGCGGCGTTTGAACCGGCCCCTTGTTGATCGACACATACACACCGTAGGCCACGATCCCCAGAACGGCGACCATGAGCATTGTCTTGAGCGAGTTCATCGTCGTCCTCCTTGACGATTCCTTGTTGACGCCTGCACAACCAATCCGCCAGGGCAACCAACGGAAGCCCGGCTTCTTGCAGCCCCCCTGGGTGGCCGTGAGCATTTTCAAAGCAGACATCAATAACTCTGCGAAGGATCCCCTCCCGTGACTGACTACCGCGACTTCGAGCAACCCGGCGATGAACTGAACGACTGGGAATATCCTGACGAAGAAGATTCGGACGACGAGTCGGAGACCATTCCTTGTCCCCACTGCGGCGCCGACATCTACGAGGATGCCGTCCAGTGCCCGATCTGCGGCCAATACGTCGCTCCGGGCGCCCGAAACTTGTGGGCCAGTCGTTCCGCCTGGTGGGTCCTCCTTGGACTTCTGGGTACGGGAGCAGTCCTTTGGGTCTTGCTTACCGGCGCGCCCTAGGAACCGTTTGCTGGGGTCAACGGGGCATCACGGCTCGGCGACACAACGGCAAGCGGCGCCAATAATAGGTGAAACCGCCGATCGCCGCTACCTCACTTGGCCGCGATTTGCCGTGCATGCATCGCTAGTACGGCGATACGCCAATATGCTTGGGCAAGCCAGCGCAAACGAACATTCTTCAGGAGTATCCCATGTCTCCTCGAAACACGATCACCGCCCTGGTCGCCGCCATCGCCCTCCTGGCCGTGGCAGTGCCGGGCATCGGCGCCGAAAGGCCAGATTTCCTGATGGTCATCGCCGACGACGCCACCTTCCGCGATCTGCCGCTCTGGGGCGGTCAGAATGTGAAGATGCCCAATCTGGACCGGCTCGCCTCCGAAGGACTGGTGTTCGACCAGGCCTACCTGACGATCGCCATGTGCCAGCCGTGCCGGTCGGAACTGTACACGGGCCTCTACCCGGTCCGCAACGGGGCATGCTGGAACCATTCGGCGTCCAAGCCCGACACGAAGAGCATCTGCCACCACCTGGGCGACCTGGGGTACCGGGTGGGGATCGCCGGCAAAACGCACATCGTGCCCCAATCGAGCTTCCCCTTCGAAATGGTCGACGGCTATCAGCGCAACTGCGTGGCCCCGACAGCCGACCATGACCCCACGGCGATCCGGGAGTTCATGGCCCGCGATGCCGAGCAACCCTTCTGCCTGGTCGTCGGGCTGGTCGTGCCCCACGTCGTGTGGACGGTGGGTGATCCCAGCCATTTCGATCGCAAGGCCCTGAAGCTGCCCCCCAACCTGGCCGACCTGCCGCAAACCCGTGAAGACTTCGCCAAGTACCTGGCCGAAATCGAGTACCTCGACATGCAGATCGGCGAGATCCTCCAGACCCTTGAAAGCACGGGCAAGTCCAAGGAGACTCTGGTGCTGTTCACTTCCGAACAAGGCGCCCAATTCCCCGGCTGCAAGTGGACCAACTGGGACGTCGGAGTCCACACCGGCGTCGTGGTCCGCTGGCCCGGCAAGGTGGCGCCGGGCAATCGCACCGGCGCCATGATCCAGTATGCCGACGTGCTCCCCACGCTGATCGAAGCGGCCGGCGGCACAGTGGACCCATCCGACTTCGACGGCAGCAGTTTCCTGCCGGTCCTGCTGGGGCGGAACGACACCCATCGCCGCTACGGCTACGCCATGCACAACAACGTGCCCGAGGGCCCCCCCTATCCGATCCGTTTGATTTCCGACGGCCGGTTCCGCTACATTCGCAATCTGACCCCCGAGGCGACCTACATCGAGCGACACGTCATGGGCGTCCAGGAGCACAACCCCTACTGGGCCAGGTGGATGTACATGTCGGGCGAGAACCGGCAGGCCTACGACCTCATCCACCGCTACATGCACCGCCCGGCGGAGCACCTCTACCACACGTCGGAAGATCCCTACGAAATGACCAACCTGGCGAACGATCCGCACTATGCGGAGGTCAAGGCCCGGCTGAGCGCCGAGTTGGATCGCTGGATGGAGTCGCAGGCCGACCCGGGAGCGGCGCTGGACACCAAGGAAGCGTTGCAGGCGGTGAGGCGGGCGGTGGCCGAGTCCGGTAAGACCAAGAGAACCGGCAAGTGAGAGGCCCCCGATAAGAGACGAGTGGGCACTTGCCGTGACGCGCGAGATCTCGACCTCACAACGCGCAAGGACTCAGTAGACTTCGTCATGGGTCCCGACTGCCAACAACAGAATCGCTTCCGCGTTCTCGTCTCGCCCGATCTCGAATAGAATCCGCAGATCGTATCCAGCACTGCACGTCCAGACTCCCTCGAGATCGCCCTTGAGCTTGTGTGTCCTGAGCCGAGTGTCAAACACGTCGGCGGACATCATTTCCAGGGTAGTCGCGATTTCGTCGGCAGCTTGTGGGCGTCGCTTGACGTGCCGCTTTGCCGCCCGAATGAAAGCAGTCGTGCGAATCAGTTCACGGCGCATCGCGAATCTCATCCATGATGTCGGCCACTGTTGCCTTGACCGACCGGCCCGACTGATGCTCGTTACGTGCCTCGGCGACTTCGCGCACAAGCCGGGCACGATTTCGTTGGGCAACGCGGCGTCGAAGAATGTCGATGAGCGACTCCTGCTCATCAAGGGTCAATTCATCGGCAGCATCAACTATTTCTGCGAAATTGGCCATGGGCGGCTCCATCAAATTTGATTGTTGCCAGACGTCCAAGAGCCCACTGCTGCTCATCTAGCGGACCGACGCAAGTAGTATAGCCCCAACCGAGCACCAAGTACAAGATCTGCCTACCATCCCAGCCTTTGAGGGAGGCAACGTCACCTGCCTTCCAGACTCCCGTGCAGCGCCCGGAACCCACCGGATCTAATCGTGCACCATCTCCGTCTTCGGCGCTTCCACAACCGCGTCGGGCTGGATGTCGAGATCGAAACCTTCGAGCTTGAGGCTGTAGGCAAACGTGCAGGGAGCATTCCCGGCGTTCACGGCCGACGCGTCGACCACGAGCTGTTTCTTCGCGTTGACTTCAAAAGGCAGCGCTGCGTCGCGGCCCAGCAGCGTAACCTTGGCGCCGTCGCCCGCCTTGTTGACCCGGACGGCCGTCAAGGTGAGCTTCTCCGTCGGCAACCCGAGCAGGATCGCATAGAGCATCTTGCCGCACTTCGACTGAGTGTAGCGGATGTCCTTCGCTGTGAACTTGACCTGGTCCTGCTTGATCTTCCCCAGCCCGCGGCCGCGATCGAACAACTGGGGACCTTCGCCGTGGAACTTCCACGGACGGGTGGCATAGATCGCCTCACCGTTGACCTTGAGCCAGTCGCCGATCGCCTTGAGTTGCTCGCGCTGATCCTCGAGAAAGGTCCCGTCGGCCTTGGGGGCGACGTTCAAGAGCAACACCCCGTTCTTCGCCACAATGTCGATCAATTCATGGACCAGCTCCTCGCTCGTCTTGAGTTGGAGCCCCTCAACATAGCACCATGAATTCGTGGCCACCGAGTCGTCGGTCTGCCAGAGCTGCTTGCCCATGCCGGTCATCTTCCCCCGTTCGATGTCGAGGGCCCCGACGCCTTCGGGCAAATGCGTCCCCTTGCGGGTGATGATGACCGGCTTGCCCCAGGTCGCCTCGTGGTTGTAGTAATAGGCCGCCATCCGCTGCTTGTAGTCGTCGGGGATCTTGGCCAGCCCGAAGTCGAACCAGATCTGGTCCGGCTGGTAGGCGTCGATCACCTCCTTGAGCTTGATGATCCAACGGTCCAGCGCGACCTTCTCGTCGTCGAACTTGCCGTACAGATCGCCGTAGGCCGGATCGGCCGTGTCGGCGCCTTCGACCACCGGGTAGTAGCCCTGGATGTTGAAACCGTGGTGGAACGAGGTGATGATCTTGATGCCCCGTTTGCGGAGGGCCTTGACCAGTTCGCCGGTGATATCCCGTTTGGGACCCGTGTCCTTGGCGTTCCAGCGGTTCACCCGGCTGGCCCACATCGAGTAGCCGTCGTGATGTTCGGCCACGGGGCCCGCGAATTTCGCACCGGCCAACTCGTAGAGTTCGGCCCACGCCTCGGCGTCAAACTTCTCGGCCGTGAACATGGGGATGAAGTCCTTGTAGCCGAACTTGGAGAGCGGCCCCCAGGTGGCGAGGTGGTGCTCGTGAACGGCCCCTTTCGGCTCGTACATCCGCCGCGGATACCACTCGTTGCCGAAGGCCGGCACGCTATAGACGCCCCAGTGGGCATAGATCCCCAGCTTGGAGTCCTGGAACCACTCGGGAATCTCGTGCTTCGTGAGCGAATCCCAATTGGTTTCCCACCGGCCGGCGGCATTGACCTTGTCGATCTCGGCAAGTTGCTTAGCCATGTAGGCATCGTCGGCGGATGCAGACGAGGTGATTGCGAGGGCCGCAATGAATGTCAGAACTGCAAGAAGCGTGACGGTCTTTCTGGAAGGGCGATGCATGGCGTGATCCTTGAGATGGTGGTGTGGATATGGCTTATGTCGGACTGCCCCAAACCAGGCAGTGCCGGCCTTATCGTATGGTCAATCTGCGGGACGATAGGAACCGACTCGACGTCGGTCGCGTCGCCGCATTCGAGAATCGTCATGTTGGGCAGCACGCGCATCAGGGCCACGTCGTCGACGGCCTGGTGCGTGGCCCCGCCCGGCGTCGTGATGCCCGGCAGAAATCCGATCAGGCGAACCGGCAGATTGGGATACGCGATCGACATGGCCACCTGGTCGAAAGGCCGGCGGCAAATGAAGACGGCAAAGGTATGAATGTAGGGAAAGAAGCCCTCGCGGGCCAGTCCGGCGGCAAAGCTCATCATGTTCTGCTCGGCCATGCCGACCGAAAAGAACCGGTCCGGGTAGGTGTCGCGAAAGTCGTCGGCCTCGCACGACGACGTCAAGTCGGCCGACAACACGAGCACCTCGGGCCTATCTTTCG
>JAAYAY010000045.1 GCA_012719125.1 Planctomycetaceae bacterium
GGTCCGCTTCGCGAACGAACTTCCGGCGGCTGTTCCAATGGACCCGCAGGAAGTCGGGAAAGCTCTCGCCTCCCAGCCGCCCCACCATGGACTCCCATCGCCGCTCAAGCGTTTCGATCTCGCTAGGGTGCGAACTCTCCCGATGGACAACCGAGAAAAGGTAGTTCTTGAGCAGGTCCGTCGGCGACAGACGCACCCCCCGGGAATTGAGCGTCTCGAAAACCTTGAAGGCATTTAGTTCATCGGTGACGGTGATGACGGTGAAAAACAGCTTGTCCGAGATCTCATCGATGAACTTCGCCAACGTGGACCCCTGCCGTTGGACAGCGTATTCGTCCCGCACTTGTTTGGAAAACCACTCGAAGGACTTCCGCAACAGGTGCTCCGACGCCCGCAGACCTCGTTGCGGCAGTTTCTGAAGCGGTACGAGGTAGTCCTTGTAGTAGCCGTCATTGTTGCGGTTCAGCGTGAGCTTGTTTTGCGGGACCAATGTCACCGGGTCGAGGAACCCGATGTATGAGTTCCTCAACTGCTCGATCCGCCGTCGGTTGTTGTCGGACTCGACACTCGACTCGACGAGATCCTGAATGCCTCGCAGAACGGCCAGGACCATGAGGCTGAGCGTCGTCATCCGTTGCTGGCCGTCGATCACGTCGAACGTTTTGTTGTTCTGGGTTTGGAGCACGAGGTAGCCCATGTAATGGGCCGGTTCGCCGCCGTGCAGCGTGCCCTGGATGTCCTGCCAAAGGTCATCCCACTCGTCCTGTGTCCAGCTATAGTCCCGCTGGAATCGCGGCACGCGATAGGAAAGGCCGTTTCCCATAAGTTGCCGAAACGTCTGATTCGACGTGTTGAAATTGATGGCGGACATGGCGGTACTCCGATCAGAATCAGACCGTCTTGAAACTGGTGACGCCCTTGGTCTTGAAGATCTGCACGGCGTTGGCCTTGAGTTGGTCGTTGCCGGCGAATCCTTCGTCCAAGAGCACGACCCGTTCCGGCTTCCGCTGGCCAATCGCCCGGATCAGGTCCAGGGTAAGCTTCCGCTCCAGACAGATGATGAACAGGCCGCCGGCCACGTTGTACACCGTCTTGCCGGCCAATGTCTGGTTCTCGACAGGGACGGTGAGCGGGTAGCCGCTCTTCAGCAGCATTTCGTAAAGGATGTCGTCATCCGTGCGGCCGTCGCGAATGTGCTCGATGTGTAGCTCAAGCTGGCGTTCCAAGACGGCCGGATCGTGCCGGATGGCCGCATCCCATGTCGTGAAGTTGGACTGGTCGAGTTTGAAGACGCGGAAGCCGCGGTCGGGCTTGCTACCGCCGTCAAGGTCCAGCTTCCCCGCATCGTCGTCGTTGAGTTTCGTGATGGTCCGGCGGACCCGCTCCTTGCAGATATCTGCGATGGTTGCGTACTCGGCACGGTTGGTTGGCTCAGGGAGTTGAACGAGAACGTACTTTCGGTTACCTCCGTCTTCCTGGTTCAACTGCAGCACGGCGTGTGCCGTCGTGCCGGAGCCGGCGAAGAAATCAAGGACAATGTCGTCTTTCCCGTCGGACTCGTTCGTCGTGATCGAAAAGAGAAATTTGAGCAGGGCGGATGGCTTCGGAAAATCAAACACGCCCGCTCCAAGTATCTCCTTACTTTCCTTCGATCCTTCCTGATTGAAGGGACCGATTAGAAGCGACAATGGCTTCGTTTTTCTGATTTGCCGGCTCTCGTCACGTAGGTACTGCTTGACTCGTACGCTGAGCTTTCCGTCGGACTCATTCACCACAATCTCGTCATTTGCAAGTGCTGCTTCGACTCGCTCGCGCGACCAAATCCATTGCTTCTCGGGCCAGATCTCCGTGCCTTGCCAGATAATCGGAAATCTAAGGTTTGGGCGAGTATCTTTGCTGCCTGTTGCGAGGGGCTGCGTTACGAACCCGCCGCGAATGGCATACTTCGCGTCACGGCCTTTGTACTCGGCTATTGCCTCCTCGCTCAAAGGCGAAGTAATGCTCTCTACAGGAGTCTTGGAGAAGCACAGAATGTACTCATGAATATTCGAGAAGCCTCTCGTCAACGCGCCGGCGTTGTACTTGTTCTTCCACACGATCTGTTCGACGAAGTTCTCGTCACCGAAGATCTCGTTGCATAGCTTCTTCAGATTGTCAACTTCCGTGTCGTCAATGCTTATGAACACAAGCCCATCCTCTCGCAGCAGATTCCGGGCCAAGTACAGCCGCGGGTACATCATGTTCAGCCATTTGGAGTGGAACCGGCCATCGGCATCCGTGTTGGTGCCGAACTTCCTCCCCTCGGCATCGACCTGGCCGGTGTATTCCAGGTACGTCTGGAGCGACTCGGTGTAGTTGTCCGGGTAGATGAAGTCGTTGCCGGTATTGTAGGGTGGGTCGATGTAGATCATCTTGACCTTACCCAAGTACGACTTCTGCAAGAGCTTCAGGACTTCCAGGTTGTCGCCTTCGATGATCAGATTCTCGGTTGTGTCGAAGTTGACGCTTTCCTCGCGGCATGGGCGGAGCGTTCCCAAGCTGGGGGCCTGAATCGTCTTGAAGCACTCGGCCTTACCCGGCCAGTTCATCCCGTAGCGTTCCCTGCCCACGTCCACGGCCTCGCCTAAGGCCAGCCTCAGCCGCTCGAAGTCGAGCTTACCGCCCTCGGTGCGGATCTCCGGGAACAGCCGCAGAAGCTCCTGCCGCTTGTCCTCGGCGATGTCCTGTGAGCGAAGGTCGAGTTTCTCGGGCTGGGTCATGGGTATCTCCGTTTCAAGTTCACCGCAAAGGCGCGAAGTACGCGAAGGAAACCTCCGCGCACCCCGGGTCTTGGCAGTCCAATCCCTCTACAGTCTGTTCACCATCCGTTTGATGCCGTCCTTCACAAGCGGCACGTTCCAATTTATCAAGAAGCCCAGCCGTCGGCCGGAAAGCTTCAAGTACGTCAGCAATTGGGCCTCGTGGATCGGGGCGAGGGCCTGCACCGATTTGTTCTCAATGATGATCTCCTGTTCGACGAGCATATCGAGGCGGTAGCCAGCATCGATCCGGACGCCGTCATATTCCACCGGCTGGGGAACCTCGGTTTCCACCGCAATCCCGCGTTTGCGCAGCTCATGCGCCAGGCACGCCTGATAGGCGGATTCCAGCAGCCCGGGCCCCAACGCACGATGCACCCTGACGATCGAATCCACAACGACCTGCGCCATCACTTCCAACTGTTCTTTCGTCTTCATTTGGCAGTTCCTTTCAGTTCACCGCTCAGACGCAGACGTATGCGAAGAACGGCCTTCGCCCGCAGCGCGCCTTTGCGGCGGGATTTTACCGGGAGGGCGCAAAAAACGCAAAGAACACACTTCGCGCCCTTCGCGCCTTTGCGGTGAGTTCACGTCAGCGTCCAGCGCAGGTTGAAGAGCGTTGTGCATTCCGTCCTCTGCTCCAGCCGGCGGCTGATTTCGTCCAGCAAAGCGTCCTTCTGCCGGTCGATGTCCCGGCTGGCGGCGTCGTAGGACCGCCAAGCCTCGTCCCGCTTGGTTTCCAAGCCACGCAGCTTCCGCTGCAGTTCCAACTTCGCAGGCAGGTTCCATCTTCCTGGCAAACTGGTACGAACAGATGATGACCGCGTCCTGCTGGAACGGGTTCAGGTTCCCGGCCCGGATGGCATCGTTGAACGTCCGAGCTTCCAAGATAACCGATGGCAGGAAGAACTTGTCAGCCAGTTCCTGACTCCACTGCTTCCGCAGGTTGGCCGGCACGATGACGAGGATGTGGCGTTTGCCTTCCGCCCAGCTTTGGGCGATCAGGAGTCCGGCCTCGATGGTTTTCCCCAAGCCGACCTCGTCGGCCAAGATGGCACCACGGGAAAGCGGATTGCGGAAGGCGAACAGGGCCGCCTCGATCTGATGGGGATTCAGATCGACCTGGGCATCCGATAGCACCGCCGTAAGCTTCTCGACGCTGTCGGAAGCCCATCGCCGCGTCAGTTCATGGGCGATGTACTTGGCGTGATACGGCGTCAGGTCCATGTTGTTCGACCTCGATTGCCGGGCGGGGGAGAATCGCAAGTCGAGAGCCACTTTTCGGCTTTCCCCCAGGGCGACAGTCCTCAGCGGTTCCGTTTCTTTCGTAGTGGTGGGCTGGCATCTGGAAGCGAATCTTCGAGCTGCTTAATGAGCAGCTCCAGATCGCTCCGTTTGTACATGCGATATCCGTTCGCCGGGTGGCGGTACTCGGGGATCTTCTTCGCCGCTCCCCAAGCCCGGACCGTATTGGGGGCAACGCCGAGGATCTTGGCAGCTTCCCGGACTTTCACGTAAGTCTCGCGAATATTCATGGTCGGACCCCGACAAGCGGTGAGATCACAGCTCAAACTTTACCAATGTTTACAGGTGGAAGCAAGCGGACGATGCCTCTGCAAGGGCTCCGTACGCTGGCAAGCGGTGGCGGGCAGCGTGCCGTTACGGTGGCCAGGGTACGGAGGCCATGACCATCGAGTTCTGGCCAAGACGATTGCTCCGCCCCAAGGCTGCCCAGCCTGCCCAGCCGAAAAGGCCGCGAAGACGGTGGCCCAAGCTACCGATTCCTGCCGGCAAGGCCCATTAGAAGCTGTCGCAGGCGATCATCTGCGGGGATCACGAACTCGCGTCGTGGCTCGACCGAGCCGCCATGACTGGCTTGGTGACTGGCCGAGCCGAGCTTGTTCAAGAATTGCGGGAGCGTCTGGACGCGGCGATGGCACCGTGACCACGCTGACCGATTTCGCCGTTCCGCCGCATGGAAACAGGGAACGGAGGAAAATGTCAGGCGGAGATCAAGGGAAACCTTTCCAGGGGTTGGGCCGCCAAGGACTCCGGGCTTTCGATGTCGCCGCTGAGGCTGGCGAAGGACACCGGCAAGCCGGCCTGATCGAATTTCGCCAGGAGATCTGCAAATGCCCGCCATGCATCGGGAGTCACTTTCAGCCCCTTTGCAGTGACCGGCAGCCAATCGATCCAGTAGCTTGCAGGAGCCAGCCCAACAAGGCGAACGGTCGACAATTCTTGCGGGACCCCGGCGATGGTTGAGTCCGGGAGTTCGAGTGTCTTCAACCGTTGAACGAACTCTGGACGAAATCGGCCCCAGTTCTTTCGAAGAGCGATGGCGTAGGCAGCCGCCTCCAATACCATTCGGAGCGGCGATTCCGAGGCTTTAGTCCCGCCGACAGGGTTTGTGGCTGGCTCCTTTTTCAGTTCCACCACAACTGGAGTGCCTTTCAAGATCACTCCGAGTAGGTCGATGTATCCCCACGACGCCTTCTCCTGCTTGTCGAACAGCGGAACCTGAAACGAAATCAAACGATCCCAACATCGGGCCACTGGCGACAGTCCGCTTGCATTCCATCGGCGGAGTGCCGCTCGTTCCCACCTGCGTTCTCGCTCGGTGGTATCAATTTCGATTGTCGGGTCACGGTCAAGCTGAAAACCCTGGCGTCGCTTGGGGGCAGCCTCGAATGTCGCATCGAGGGCAAC
>JAAYAY010000046.1 GCA_012719125.1 Planctomycetaceae bacterium
GGGCGATGCGGCCGCCCCAGCCCGTGGTGTACGGGTCCATTTTTCCGGACTTCCGGTCGAAAAACGCCGGCAGCGCGCGGCCGCTGGGGACGATCAGTTTCGTGCCCAGCACCGCCAGGTATCCCTGCGGAGAGAGCCCACCGTCGCGGCGCGTGCCGTGGTCCAACAGTCCATTCTTGACGAATCCGGCTTCGTCGTTGACCCAGAGCTGGCGGCCGGTGGCCGCGTCGACGGCGTACACGAAAACGCCTTCGTTGGGCCACACCCCCGCGGCAAAGTAGATGGTTCCGTCGGCCAGCACCGGGCCGCCTCGCGCGGGCCAGCGTGAAATCAGGCGTTCGTTTCCCAGCAACTTGTAAGGTCTCCGATCGGCGTCCAGCCCGCAGAACTTCCACAGCAATCGCCCCTCGTCGGCACTCAGACAGTACAGGCAGCCGTCGTCGGCGACGAAATAGAGCTTCCCCTCCCAAGCCAACGGTGCAAACCGGACCGGTGCATCGGCGAAGAAGGTCCAGCGCTCGTCGCCCGTCTCGCTGTCCAGCGCCGTGACGGTGTCGGTCACCATCGACGCCAGCACGACATGCTTTCCCGTCACAATGGGTTCGTAGCAGCCATCGAAGCAAAGGCGAAGGTCATTGGGAAAAGCGGGCCGGGGTGCGGGCAGTTCGCGCGTCCACTGGAGCCGGAGTTCGGCGGGCAGTTCCTGCGGGGAAGCCGCCGTGCGCCCGGCGTCGTAACGCCACGCCGGCCAGTCGCCGGCCGCCGCGGAGAGATTCGCCGCAACCAGAAGCAGTAGCACCGGCAGACGCCGGGTCGGAAAATCAAGTGGGCCGGTCATCAATCGCCTCTCCTTGTGATGGTTGTCATCGCCGAGTCGAAGCCTCTGTCATCGAATCAACGACAAGACGCAAACGAATGGAAACAGGATTCTCGTCACGGCTCTTCCGGTTGGTTGCAGGTTGCGAATGTCTCATGAAACCCGCCGCAGGCTACCGAAAGCAAAGAGCACGAGGACCAAGGCGTGCAACAAAGACATGGATGAGCTGCGGTTTCCCATAGAAAAGGTCGCCTTATCGAGTGCGGAGAACGGAAGAAGTCCCTGCGGGTGACGGTCGCCGGCGGCGGCATACCGCCCCTGATCCAAATCCATAGAAGTTCTTGCCCCACGGGTGGGCTGCCCCGGATCGCTTTTGCCATTCTGCTAGCCTCGAAGCCGTTTCGCAAGTACGGCGTACCGCGGTTGGTCGCCCCATCGGACAAACATTGTCGATTGCGCTGGTGGCCGGAGCAAAGAAACCGGGCGGGCATTGGCCAGCGGCACGACGGTCTGCTAACATGGTGGGCGATGTGAACCCGGAGCAATCGGTTCTGAAGAGGTCGGCATGAAACGGACAATCCCTGGAGTGGTGGCGATGATGTGCGTGTTAACCGCGTTCGCCCAGGGCCGCGCGGCCGAGCCAGCGGCCAGTGCCGCCACGTTCGCCGGCCGGGCAGAGACCCATAGTTCCAGACGTAAGCAACACAACGGCCACGTCGAGGTGTATCAATGGGTGAACTGAGTGCCAACCAGCAACGGCTCGTATCGCTCGATGCCATGCGCGGCTTCGTGATGTTCCTCCTTTTGGGCGGAGGAGAGATCGGTCACGCAGGATTCTTGAGCGCGCTGTTTGCCGCCATCGATCATCCCTGGGCTCAGACGCTTTACCATCAGTTGCAGTATTCCGGCTGGAGCGACGCGACTCACGTCAAGGACCTGATCCGGCCGCTGTTCATCTTCGTCGTCGGCGTGGCCATGCCCTATTCTTTCGGCAAACGGCTGAGCCTCGGCGACAGCAAACGAAAAGTGTACGGCCACGTGCTCAAACGAACGGCAATCTTGTTTCTTCTGGGCACGATTGCCGGCGGGCATTTGCTCGCCTTGGACCGCTCGAAGTTCTATCTGGTCAACAACGTTCTGGAGGAGATCGCTATCGGCTACCTGGTGGCTTCGCTGTTCCTCTTGAAACTCAGCGTTCGGGGCCAATTGATCGCGTTGGCCGCGATGCTGCTGGGATACTGGGCCTTGATCGTGCTGGTGCCGGTTCCCGGCCACGGTGCCGGCATCATCACCCCCGAAGTGAATCTTCCGCGCTACGTCGACGACCTGGTCCTCGGCGGATTGCGCCCCGTGAAATGGTCGTTCACCTGGACGCTCAGCCTCCCCCTGGCTTCCAGTTGTATCGTTCTGCTCGGCGCGATGGCCGGACAACTGCTGAGATCGGCGAAAAGCGCCCGGGCCAAGTTGCTCTGGCTCCTCGGCGGCGCCCTGGTGTGCCTGGTGCTGAGCCTCGTCTGGAGTCGTTGGTATCCGATGATCGTCAGCCTCACGACCGGATCGTGGGTGTTGTTTGTCGGGGCGGTGGGCATGGGGCTGTCGGCCCTGTTTTACCTGCTGAGCGACATTTGGGGGTTCCGAAAATCTGTCTTTTTCTTTGTGGTCATCGGCAGCAATTCGATCGCCGTGTACATGGCGGCGCACCTCTTTGATTTTCGCAATATCGGCAACATCTTCGTGAAAGGCTGGACAACCAATCACTATGTCGGCGTTGCCGACGGCGTGTGCGGTTGGATTGGGCCGGGCCCCTGGAGCAACTTTGTCGAAGCCTTTGCCGCCTTCGTCGTGATTTGGCTGATCATGTTGTGGATGTACCGCACCAAGACGTTTCTTAAGGTCTGACAGGCGGGTGATGCCGGCCGGACTGCCGCTGCCCTCAATCAGAAGGAGTCAGCCGTGGATTTTCGAACAATGCGCGTGCGAATCACTCACCGAGGTGCGGTTCTCGTGGTGGCGATCGTCTTGGCCGCCGCCGCTGCAGGGACAGACATGGCGCAAGCACAGATGGTGAATCCCTACGCCGGGATCGACTGGGAAAACGTGCGGCCACTGCACTCGTTTTCGCACCAGCATGGAAGCGATCCCAGGGTGTTCTGGAACATGGGTTTCGGCCACCTGCCGATCTCGAACTATTACCCCTCGCGGCCGTTTTATCCGTTGCCCGACGCCTTCCTGAAAGAGCATTCGGAAGCCCTGGGGGCGCCGAACGCCGAGCAACACTCCACGACCGACAGCGGGATGCATTTCTGTGCGATCGGAAGCCTTTATACGGTTGGTTATGGCCAGACCCCACGGTTCAAAGCGGGCCAAGCGCCGATCGAACACGTGTTCTCCGGCTTGAACGTGTTCGACGGAGACAAATCGCCCTGGCTGGGAGTCTACCGGCTGGACCTGCGGATTGCGCAAGCCGCAAGGACGGACCAAGAAGCCGAGGTCCTCTTGACGATTGAAGGCGCCGAGGCGGTCAGCCACAAGACCTTTGCCCCGATCGGAGACGGCCTCGTGCGCCGCCAACGCGTGACGTCAAAGTCGCCGGAATCGCTGTACCTGAAGACCACGGCAGCCGACGTCCGGGTGCGTCTTGAGTTCGGTCCCGCCTCGACCCGGATCGATCGGTTCCGGCTGATGCAGGGGACCAATCGGCCCTGGAAGGCCGCTTTTCGGGCGGCCTTGGATGGCACGGGCAAAGACTCCGCGGGGCGTCCTATCGAGGGGCTGCTGTTCCCAAATGGCGGGGGCATCACGATCAATCACCCGGGCGGGTCGCTGAAGCCTCTCCTGGAGGCCCTCGATTTCGATCCCCGAGTGCTGGGCATCGAGGTCTGGAATCAGCACGAGGGTTTCGGCGGCACGGAAATGCGGTTTTACCGATTGTGGGACGAGGCACTCCGATCCGGCCGGCGGTGCCTGGGCTTCCTTGTCAAAGACCACGTATTCTTCGGGCGAGGCCGCAACGTGCTGCTGGTTTCCTCTCCGGCTGCCGCCTCTCCGCTGCAGCGGGAACACGAAGCGCTGCGTGCGTATCGAGATGGGCGGTTCTTCGGCCTGCTCGGCGCGTTGAACACGGACGCGTCAGGAAAACCGGTATCGCCGTACGACAAGAGCGAGTTTCGTTTCACCCGCATCGCAGTGAAAGAGGACGGCAACGGCCGGCCGATCGGGATCGAGGTCTCGGTAGACGGTGTCGAACGGACGAAGCGGCCGAATACGCGGATCCGCTTCATGACCGATGCCGGGGTGTCCAAGGTCGTAGATGACCAAAACGCGGTGTTTGAATTCCCTCGAGACGCGTCCGGAGTTGCTACGTGCCGTTTCGTCCGCGTCGAGGCGTTTGCTTATCCGACCACCCACCTCGGCGGCCGCCCGCTCACGCCGGAAGCGTTCACGGCAATGAACGTCCACGAGATTTCCCGCCTTCACGATCGGCTGGGCCCCTTCACGATGAGCGATTTCGACCCTTCGGGAACGGCCCCCATTCCCATCGTGGACATGATCTTCTCGCAGCCGA
>JAAYAY010000047.1 GCA_012719125.1 Planctomycetaceae bacterium
AATGCGCAAGTCCTTTTAACCGTTACATCCCGAACATTCGGAAGCAGCCCTGAAACCAGCCATTTATAGGCAGCACTGCTAGCAGTGCATTCGTGTGTGTTGGTAATGCAGCAGTATTCGGTTAAGTTCAACCAGGTACATGTGCCGGGTCTGGCCCTGGCCGTCGCGAAGCTGACAGTCTCCCATGCCAAGCTGCTGCTTGCCGTCCCGATGATAGGTCTCCGTCCCTGTCCAGCGATGTCGATAAGTACGAAGCACGCGACACACCTCCCAAGTTGTTCGGTTCGTAACCAGGATCTTCCGCGATGTGTTGTCATCGCGGCGATGATTCCAGATGATCACCAGGCGTACTATGTGGTTCACCTTCGGGATGTGCAACGTACAGGTGAAGCACCATTGCCGTTGATCACCGCGACGCAACTCCTTGCGGTCCTGCGGCGGAATCGACGCTGCCAACTCATCCGCCCGCCACACCTTCCCTTTCCACTCGACCTTACGGTTGAATTTCAGGTCCCCGACATAGGCCCGCGAGCGTCCGTCCCGGTCTTTCTTGGAGTGGATGTGATTCAGGTCCTCGGCATTCGTGAAGTAGCTGTCGAACGTGAAATCGCCGGGAATTTCCCGGGCACAGACCCAATCGATCAGCTCGCAGAACAACTGCGTGTGGTCTCGAAATGTCTCGCCGGTCGCTTCGCATTGCTCGCGTTTCTTGAAGCGGCGGAACTCCAGAGGATAATGCTTGCCGCTGGTGCAAACGTAGTTCACGAACAGGTAATCGTGCGCAATCTTGTGCCGGTCTTCAGCGTGATCCCAGAACCAGCCAACATCCTTGATGAACTTGCCGTCGTGATCAATCAAGGTGTCGTCGATGGCGATCACGCCCTGCTGGCTGTAACGCGCGTCGGGATCGCGCTGGAACAGTTCCAACCGCCGCTCGTTCAACGCTTTCTCGTCCCACTCCACCTCCGTCAGGAACCGATTCAGACACGACGGATCCGTGGTCTCAACGAACTCGCTGTTAATGCCGGTGACCGTCTTGTTCGCGGCCACCATCACCCCCGTGAGGTACTCCGCAAGATGCCGACGCTGCGGGTCGCACCCAAACAAATCCCTGAACTGCTCCACCGCCTCGCGAACCACTTGCGGAAACTCCACGATCGCCGGCATCGTTCGACCCTCCCTGGTCTCGTCCTACCGACCGGCCCTCCTGAGTCCGGTCAAAACATCCGAATTAGACCCCAAACTTCCTATTTTCCAACGTCAATCGAGACTTTGCAAGAGTCCAGTTACAATTCAAACCACGTGTCAGTCTCTTGTATCCGACACACTGGCAGGAACTTGCAGCACATCATCCACGCGAAGGCGACCCAGACCCAACGCCGTTACGTAGCCTTGGGATCCAGTCCCGAAAGGGGTGCAGGTTCAAATCCTGTCTCTCGCATTTCGTCATGTACCTCGGTGAATCTCATCGATGGTCGCCCTGCGGGGGCGCGTGAGGGCTGAGCGGGGACCGTCCGTCGAGGGAATCGAGTTCCTTCTGGAAGGCTGCCATGGCGTCTAGATCACCGAGTCTCCGTGCCAGTTCTGCCCCTTCGCGATAGGATTGTCGGGCCTTGTCAGGGTTTCCCTGAACGCACCAGATCTCTCCCAAAGCCAGGCGAGCGTCGGCCAGGTTGGGATTGAGTTCGAGTGCCCGCTCGAGGTGGCTTGCCGCGAGGCCTGCCTCACCCGCCGATGCGTAGAGCATCCCCAGGACGCTGAGGATCTTCGGTGTGAGTTGGCGATCGTTGGGAGCCAATTCGACAGCCCTGCTCAGTTGGACGACTGCGTCGGAAGTGCGGCCGATGCGGGCCAGTGTCATGCCGAGCATGAGATAGGCCGCCTGGTTGTTGGGGGCCAGTTCGAGCGACTTGTAGAAATAGAGGATGCTTCGTTCCTGGTTTCCCTGGGCACAGAGCCCAACGGCCTGAGTGATCAATATTCCGGCCGCTTTTTCCGGATTCCCGGCACCGCCGACGAATGCTTCGACGGCCATGGCGTCGTTGCCCTGAGCGACCAACGCACAGGCCCGATCATAGTCGTCGCGATCGATGTCAAACCGGCAACAGTTCCAATGACGTTCGTAATTCTCGCTGTCCCAAGTGCGAACTTGAGCCCGCGAAACGAAGCTCATGAGGAAGATCACCAAAACACCGACCGCGATGAATGCGATGCGGTGAGTTCGCGCACCAATTCGTGTCAGTGACAAGGCGGCAAACAATCCAACCACGAGCATCAGGCCGGCGAGCCCGAAGTACAGGTGTCGATCGCCGCCAGGCCAGTTGTGCAGAAAGGTCGGGAGCACGGCGAGCCAGTACCAGGCGACTCCAAACGCCGCAATCCTCCGCGCGACGGTCTTCGACCGGGCGAACCAGATGACGAGGATACTCGAAGCGATCAGAAGAACGCACCCGAGAATCGACGCAGGACCCCAGCGGAAGGGAAACTCCGGATTGAAGTACAGGCCGGCGGGATAGGCCAGCTTGGACAAGTGGCGAACCTGTGCCTCAAGGCCTCCCGGCAGTTGTGCGAGCCAGAGCGAGGGGGTGCGCAGGGTTGTGGCGACCGGCGTGGCGACGGCGGAACTCCGCAGTATCGCTCCCACGACCATGATCACTGCCATGGGGAGGAGGCGTATCGTCTGCCGGCGCAGCTCGTCGCGGGAGACAACGCCGTAATAGGCCAGGAGAACCAGCGGCGTTGTTACGGCATTGGCACTTGACAGGACCGACAGGCCGAAGAAGCCGGTCGCAAACAGGTTGCCCCACCAGCGTTCGTTGGCCCTCAGGTAGATCAGCAGGCTTGCCAAAGCAAGCGTGACCGCCAACAGAATATCGCGCCCGCCGAGCCAGGCAACAACTTCCACGTTGACGGGATGCGCCGCAAACATGCCGGCGGCGAGACTGGCCGACGCCAGTTGGGCCGGACGAGACACCTGATCGAGTCTTCGGAGGACATGCCGAATGATCTCCCAGACGAGCAGGGCGGCGATCGTGTAGATGACCAGGCTCAGGAGGAAGACGAGGTGTGGTTGGGCCCGGAGCAGAAGCACGTCAGCGCCAAAGGCGAGGTGCAGGAACGGATAGTAGGCATGTTCGGGATAGGCCTGGCCGGTCACGATGAGGCGGACGGCCTCGGAGGCATCGACTCGGGCGAAGGGCGATTCTCGCAAGAACAGATCGACGTCGGTGCCCGCGTATTGATTGAGGATGCACGGCGACATGGCAAGCGACGAAGCCAGCACCACCATCGTCCACCCGAGAATTCGGTCCGACATGCCGTGCACTATTCATCCTCCTTCGTTCATCACGGCGTAAGGCCGAGTCTTCGGCGTTCGGGCCGGCACCGGCAACCGGCCGGCACATTGAGTGGCGGTACGTGAATTGCCATAACTGCTATTCCGATTCTAACGGACGTGCTGTGTCCGAAGTAGCGGGGAGATTCCGGGCGATGAAGTGCAGTATCTCGAAGGCCTCGTTGGTGACGGCCTGGTCGTTGTCGTCGTCGCAGACCATCCCCCGGCACACGTCCGACGAGAGCACTTCGGTCGGCAGGAAGTGCTTGCGCGTAAACGTGCTCTTGCCCGAGCCGCTGGGGCCGATGAGAACGACGAGGGAGAGGTTGGGAATTGTGATGCTCATCTTTGACTACGCCGTCAACATCGCTGCATACATCTCATCTGGGTCGGCGTCCCGTTTGCAGGAACTTCGTCACACGATCACCGTCAGCGGTCATCCCTGACCCTCCAATCGAATACGTACCAGCAATTCATTCAGCGCCCCGGCACCACGAGGCCTGTCCGGCAGGCGGCTCTCTTCGCAGGCCCGTTCAAGCTCCGCCCGCAATCGCCCGTACTCCCTTTGATGGAACTCGAAGTCGGCGGCCGCCACACGCCCCTTTTCGGTCCCGTTGACCTTTCGGTCAATGAGTTCCGGGAGGTAGGGGAGTTCTGCCGACTCGTTCAGCCGCACGAGATTGGCCTCGACCTCACCCGTTCTCATCAGATGAATCCCGGTCAGGAGCACCCGATAGACGTAAAGCAGAGGCTTGACCCTCGGCGGGTCTTCTTTCTGGAAGAGCTTCCACTGTGTCTCTGCGAAGCCGAGGTAATGGTGGGCGTGATGACGGGTGATGCAGTCCGCGGCGACGGCCTTCAATTCCTCATGTTCCGGGGTCGTGTGGATCACAAGCGGCGACAGGAGTTGCCCCAGCACATATCCGTTCTTCTTCAGCATCAAGCCGAAGAACTTTCGGGCGTCGTGGGTCACCAGGTCGATTTCGAGGCCGTCGTAGATCCCCGACTTTTCCACGGTCTCCGGCCCCACCTTCATGCCGACGACCTTTTCGAGCGGCAGGAGATGAACGCCGCGCAGGTCGTAGTCGGAGTCGGGCGAGGGGAACCCATAGAGGTGCGCCCCGCTGATCGTCGCAAACAGCAGGGGAAAGGGATGAGCGTCAACGTGCATTCGCAGGCGGGGATCGGAACTTATCATATTTCTGCCTCCGCTGCCCATCGCCGCACCTTAACCAAGAAACAGTTCGACTTCTCGTAGTCGGGACGTTCGCGCAGTGTCGTATGCTGGAAGGCCCGGTCGAACTCCTCGTGCAGACTGCGCCGCCACTGATCGACTTCCTCCCAGGGCATCCCTCCTCGCTTGATCGTCAACAGCTTCTCTCGGTGCTCCTCGACTCGCACGGGTACAAAGCCCTCCCGCAACACAGTGGTCCCCGAGATTAGCAGCCGGATCAGGTGCATCACGTGCTTCCACTTGACCTCGCCATGGTTGCGAATGTGAGCCCGCATTGGCTTGAACTGCGACATGACATAGCCGTTGTAGGTCTGATAAACCATCCGGGAAAGGAAGGCCGTCCGCATAGCGAGTAGTTCCTCGGACAGCGGCGTGGTTAGTTCCACGAACGGGGTGAAGAGGCATTCCAGCACGTTGGGGTTCGCCTTCAGGGCCAGGACGAGGAACTTCTGAACCTCCCAATAGACCTCCTGTGATTCGTCGTTCTCCAGTTGTTCCGGGACGCCGTAGAGCGACCAGTGCAGATCGGCGGGCGGCACATAGATGCCCCGGCGATCCGTATCGGACTCAGAGTGGTCCAGCCCGTAGGCCCTCGAGCCGACCACGCAACGGTAGATCACCCGGTCGTACAGGTTGCACTGTTTCGCCGCCATTTCGGCGTCACCGATTTCCCCTTCCTTGTACCTGGCCAGCGAGACGATCTCCGGGTGGGACAGAGTTGCCTCGACCTCATCGGGGAAACGAACGCGGTAGTCGCCCTGGTTGGTCTCCGGTGAGCGCACGACGACGCCGACCGCCCCCTGCGGATGGAGAATCCGCCCGGTGCTGCCGAGAACGACCTTGAGGGTGACCACTTGGGTTCCCGGCGAGTAGATCAGGTTTGGATGGTGATGGACTCGTTCAGTCACGACAAAAAAGTCCCAAAGGGTATTTTGCCGCCGCGATAGTGCAGCAGCAAGACGAGCAATGCAGTATGGCGAATCAGCGATTTCCCAAACAACTCAACTCCAGAGCGCCGGCTACGGCAAGCGCGTACACTCTCCGCCCGGCCTTCTTCCCGTTGATCCCAGGGACACAAGGGGCGAACGAGAGGTTCAGCAGCGAATTTACCGATCAACAATACTAGCGACAGGTGGTGATGAACCCCTGCAAGGCTTCGTGGCGACCTTGGAATCGATGGAGGACTTCGGCCGTGCTCCCCGATCGTCTCGCCGAGGTATCGCACGACGGAACTTGGGTGGATTTCCTGATTCCGTACCGAAGAGGCAACCACGTCCCAACCCAGGGGACAGCCCCGGGGGGGTGGACGTGGCAGTCGATTACCAGTTCGGTGATTCCGCGTAGTGTTGCAGTCAACTTTGCGCGGCAAATGAAGTTTTCTGACACTTACTCCGCGAAACGGGGCCCCTGTTTTGGTGGCTTCTTGATGTTTGGACGTCGAATGAATCTGTTGATTCCAAACGGCGGTGGGGATTCATGGCTGTTGGCGGCGAGAGGTGGAGTATTCTTGTTACATATTCATACGTACACTATCAGATTTGTGGACGCATGTCAAGTACATTTCTGAACAGTCATGCGAATATTCTGGGGGGGGCGTGGGTTCGGGCAGTCCATTGAGATCTCGCACCTAACGCGGTTCTGCCGCAGTCAAATCCGAAACGGGAAACCCGGAATCCTATTGAGCCGTGCATGGGCAATGGTCGAGGCCGACCACCGGGGGGCAGGGTCATCGGCAACGCAGGCACGAATCAGCAAACTCAGGTTCATGCCAATCGGTCGCGAAATGCAGCGATTGAATCCGGGACTCGTTTGGGGACCCTAGGAGAATTCCTTATCGGTGCCCAACTCGATGGATACGGCTCGTTTCGCTTAACCCGCCTTGAGGCCCTTGCCGATACCACAGGTGCCTCTATAGTCTGTCGCCCAGTTGTCACCGAGTTTCGGCAATGTTCTCTCGACTCGCCCGCAATCTGACCCTCGCGCTATGCCTCGCCCTTCAGGCGGCGGCATTGCTCTGCTTGTACTGCCCGTGCAGGCAGAACGCCGATGGGGGAGTTGCCGCTGCGATGTCGACGAACACAGCCGATACCCGAGGGTCAGGGGGCTGTTTCTGCCAGGCTTCTTCGGAAGCTCAGATCTCGTGTCGACCGCCCCTTTTGGAGCGAGAGATTCGGTTGATTGCCGTTACGACGCAGGACACGTCGCTGGCAGACGGACGTGACTTCGTGCAAACGGCGCCAAGTCCTGTCAAGACCACGTTGCCCGCCCCGTACTTGGCCGAGTTGCAGGTCTTTCTGGAATGAGACCTGATCGTGCGCGCCAAACGTGCGCCGTTTCTGACCATTGAGCCCGTTGCTCCGGCATACGGCCAAATCTTGCCGGCGATCGCTTCAGCCCCGCTGACGTGCGGCTATGTGCCGGCTCACTTGGCACTTTCATGTCAGGTCCGCAGCGGCCTTTCGCAACCCTTGCGCCCATGGATTCATGAATCATGAAGATACTCTCCTCCACCAAGCATTTTCTGGCATCCAGTGCCGGTCGGGCCACTTCGTTGTCGATCGCCATGCTTGTCGGGGTCGTCGCTGTGGTGATCTTGTTCTTTCCCGGCGTCCGCTCTTCGGAAGGCTCGGGAGATTCGGGCAAGCCGATTCTCAACGAAGCCGGCGCTCCGCAGACTACTTCCGAGCGAATGGCTGCTCGTTCGCTCGGCACGGGGCAACCCCCAGTCGTCGGAATGGGCGGGTCTGAAGCATTCGGATTGGAGACGGCGCCGGTGAAACGGGATCGTTGGCCGGAAACCGTTCGCGTCACCGGTCGACTGGAGCTGAACGCAAGCCGGGTGGCGCACGTCAGTTCGCTGGTCGACGGGGTGATCCGAGAAGTGCGTGTGGAACTCGGACAGACCGTCGAGCAGGGCGATGTTCTGGCCTATATCGACAGCCGCGAAGTGGGCGAAGCGAAGCTGCAACTCGTCAAGGACAAGCTCCAACTGGCGTCGGCCAGGACGACCAGCCAGTGGCACGACACGATCCACGAAAACACGGTCGCGCTGCTCGAAATGCTGCAGGAGGGGGTTGCCCTCGACGAGATCGAGACGGCCTTTCAAGAACGCCCGGTCGGGGAACATCGAGAACATCTCGTCTCCGCACTATCCCGTCTGAATCGGGTTGCGGCCGATTTCGACCGCGTCCGCCGGCTCGGAGCCGATGCGGTCATTCCCGAAAAAGAGGTCATTCGTGCCAGGGCGGAGCATGAGGCCGCGGCGGCAACCTACCAGGCGCTGAAGGAACAGATCCGATTCGAGGCTCAGCAACGGGCGACGGAGGCTCGACAGCAACTTCAGGCAGCCGAGGCGGCCGTTGCCGTCGGCCGTTCGCACCTGCTGATTCTCGGCTATCGGGCGGAGGAGATCGATTCGATGGACCCGATCGGGGAAGCCGAACGCGTCGCCTACTACCCGGTCCGCGCGCCGATCGGCGGCACGGTGATCGGCAGAAATGCCCCGCTCTCGCAACACGTCAACGAGCAGACGGAGTTGATCCGCATTGCCGACCTGTCGACCGTCTGGCTGCGTGCCGACATCTTCGAAAAACACATTCAAGCCGTCCAGGGACTCCAACAGCGATCGGTCACCTTCACCACCGGCGGCTATCCCGGCCGATCGTTCGATGCCACGGTCTTTTCCCTCGGCGACCTGGTGGCAGAAGAAAGCCGGGCGGCTCCGCTGCTGGCCGTTGCCGAGAACCCCGACGGACTGCTGAAGCCCGGCATGTTCGCCGAAATCGAGCTGACCGCCCGAGACGATGCCGACGTCCTGCAAGTACCCGACTCGGCGATTCAGCGGCATGCCGGCGCCACGTTCGTTTTCGTGGCCGACGGTTCCGGCGGATTCGAACGAAGGGATGTCGAGGTCGGTCGCTCGACGGCCCGGCACGTCGAGATCCTTGCGGGTGTTGGCGAAGGTGAGTTGGCGGTGGTTCAGGGCGGATTCGCCCTGAAGTCCGAGATGCTGAGCGAATTGATGGTGGAGGAATAGGATGATTCGGACACTTGTCGACCTGGCCCTCGATAACCGGTTTGTCGTCATACTCGTGGTCGCCGTCCTGGCGGGCGTCGGCCTCTGGTCGATGACGAAACTCCCCATCGACGCGGTGCCCGACGTGACCAACGTCCAGGTGCAGATTCTGACCAAGGCGCCCGCCCTGGGGGCGGAGGAGATCGAGCGGTTCATCACCTTCCCGATCGAGGCATCGATGAACGGCGTACCCCGAGTCGACGAGATCCGCTCGGTTTCTCAGTTCGGCCTCTCGGCGATCACCGTTGCGTTCGAGGAGGGGACCGACATCTACTGGGCTCGTCAGATGGTCAGCGAACGATTGGTGGAGGCCCGGGGCGACATACCCGAGGGCGTGGGCTCCCCGGAAATAGGCCCCATCAGCACGGGGCTGGGCGAGATCTACCAGTTCCAGGTCCGTTCCGCACCGGGCTACGACCACTCTCCCATGGAGCTTCGCGAAATCCTCGACTGGCAGATCGCGTACCAACTGCGCGGCGTGGCGGGAGTCGTGGAGGTCAATACCTTCGGCGGCGAATTGAAGACGTACGAGGTGCAGCTCGATCCGCAGAAACTGCAGAATTTCAACATCCCGCTCTCCAGCGTTCTGGAATCTCTTCGGGAGAACAACAGCAACGCCGGCGGCGGATATCTCGTCCACTACGACGAGCAGAGGATCGTCCGCGGCGAAGGACTGATTGCCGGCATCGAGGATATTGAGAACATCATTCTGCATACGACCGAAGACGGCACACCTATCTTCGTTCGCAATGTGGCGACCGTCCAGTTCGCTCCCATGCTGCGCCAGGGCGCTGTGACCCGCGACGACCAGGGAGAATGCGTGATCGGAGTGGTCATGCTGCTGGCGGGTGAGAATGCGCGGATCGTCGCCGATCGAGTGAAAGAGAAGACCGCGGAGATCCAGAAGACGTTGCCCGAAGGCGTCGTCATCGACACCTTCTACGATCGTACGGATCTGGTCCGCCGCACAATCCAGACTGCCGGCAACAACCTGATTCAAGGCGGCGTGCTGGTGTTGATTGTGCTCCTGCTGCTGCTCGGGAACTGGCGAGCCGGAATCATTGTCGCCTTGACCCTGCCGCTCTCGATGCTGGGGGCGTTCGCCGGCATGCTGTGGGCGGGCCTGTCGGGAAATCTGATGAGCCTGGGGGCGGTCGACTTCGGATTGATCGTCGACGGGCCCGTCGTCATGGTCGAAAACATAGTCCGTCGACTCTCCGAGTTTGCCAAGCGGCAGGGCAAGCGCGCCGAAGCTTCGCTCGAGCTGATCCGGTCTGCCTGCCAGCAGGTGGCACGGCCGGTTCTCTTCGGCGGGGCGATCATCATGCTGGTGTATCTGCCCATCCTTTCCCTTCGCGGAATCGAGGGCAAGATGTTCCGCCCCATGGCTTGGACCGTCCTGTTTGCCCTGGGGACCGCCCTGATCCTGGCCTTGGTGCTCATGCCCGTGTTGTCGGCTGTCTTCTTGCGCCGGGGAGTCAGCGACAAGGAAACGCTCCTGGTTCGTTGGGCCAAAGCCGCCTACCGGCCTCTGTTGAGAGCGGCCACGGCAAGACCCGTCCCTGTGGCGGCGGGCGCAGTGGCCGTGTTCGTTGCCAGCTTGTGGATCGCCAAAGACCTCGGCGCCGTTTTTGTGCCCAAGCTCGACGAGGAGGCCCTTGCCATTCAGGCCGTCCGGCTCCCCAGCGTCTCGCTCGAGTCGTCCGTCGCCATGACGGGCGACATCGAGCGGACGCTCCGCCGGTTCCAGCCGGTCGAATCGGTGATTTCCAAGACGGGCCGTCCCGAAATCGCCACGGACCCGATGACGGTGAACCTCACCGATATCATCATCAACCTGAAACCGCGCAGCGAGTGGATCGGTTTCGAGTCGAAAGACCAGCTTGTTGCCGCCATGCAGGAGGCCCTCGATACCCAGACCTCCGGCAACGCCTACAGCTTCTCTCAACCGATTGAGCTTCGCGTCCAGGAGCTGATCGCGGGCGTTCGCGCCGACGTGGGCATCAGTCTCTACGGCGACGACCTGCAGACGCTGACGGAGAAGGCCGAAGAGATCGCCGCCGTCCTCGAAGGCATTCCCGGAGCCGCCGATGTGGGAACCGAGCAGGTTGCCGGCCTCCCCTACCTGAACGCCCGGGTCAAACGCAACGAACTGGCACGTTACGGCATCAACGCGAGGCAAGTTCTCGACGTGGTTGCGGCCGTCGGCGGCGTTGAGGTGGCCGAGGTCTTCGAGGGACAACGTCGGTTTCCGTTGCGGGTCCGCCTGGCGCCCGAGTGGCGAGAGAATCTCGAGCAGATCCGCCGGATCAAGGTCGCCGATCCGCGAGGAAGACACATTCCGCTGGAACAACTCGCGGAACTGGCCGTCGAAGACGGCCCAGCCCAGATCAGCCGCGATTCGGTCCGCCGGCGAACCCTCGTTCAGTGCAATGTGCGCGGGCGCGACCTGGCCGGATTCGTCGCCGAAGCTCAGCAGGCGGTCGACGGGCAGGTCGAATTACCCGCCGGATACAGCCTGACCTGGGGCGGCCAGTTCAAGAATCTTCAGGACGCAACGGGGCGACTTGCGATTGCCGTGCCGGTGGCCCTGGTGCTGATCCTTGCCTTCCTGTTCGTCACCTTCCAATCGGTTCGTCTCACCGTGCTCGTCTTCCTGAACGTGCCGATTGCCGCCACGGGAGGCATTCTTGCCCTCTGGCTGGCCGGGCTCCCGTTTTCGATTTCCGCCGGCGTCGGCTTCATCGCCCTGTTCGGCATTGCCGTCCTGAACGGCGTCGTTCTGGTCAACTACATCGTCGAACTCCGCCGTCAGGGCATCGCGACCGACGAAGCCGTATTCGAGGGCGCCTTGACTCGGTTGCGGCCCGTTCTGATGACCGCTTTGACGACCGGATTAGGACTCCTGCCGCGGGCCATTTCGACAGGCACCGGCGCCGAAGTCCAGCAGCCGGTTGCCACCGTCGTGATCGGAGGTCTGGTCAGCTCGACCATTCTCACACTTTTTGTGCTGCCGGCAATCTACCGTTTCTTCGAACCCGCGTCGTTTGCCAATGGGGAACCGGAAGACACGGAAAACCGGCAGGCGATCGGCGAACCGGAGTCGAGCCGAAAGACCGGACCAGTCCCTCCCCCACACATGCTGGAGTCGGCGAGAAAGGCAAGGTCGGACCGAGAAGTGCAGGACGTCTAGACGAATAGGCTCACTGCCGACCATCCGACTCATGTCCAGCTTCCTCACTCTCCTCGAACGTCTCGAACCCCTCCCGGAAGATCAGCAGGGCAATCACCAGCGCGGCGGCCGGATCGACCCACCAGAGGCGCCAAAGGTAATGCGCCCCGAGGCCGACCAGCAGGGCCACCGACAGGGCGACACAGGCCAGGGTCTCCTTCGAATCGGCAACCAGGCTCTGGCTCCCGATGGACTTGCCGAGCCGATACTTCAGGAGGAACAGCACCGGCAACGATCGAGACAACGCCTTCGACGATGTTGTAGCCCACCGTGAAGAAGGAAAGGATCAACGCTTTCCTGTAGGGCGATGCCAACGGGCCGACTCCTTCCGTCAAAGGCTCTTCTGAGTATTGCGGTGGTCCCGAACGACCGTGACGACCAGGGTGACGCACGTCAGGGGAATGACGAACAGAATCATCACTGACGCCAGGGTGCCGGCCGCCTCATGGCCGAGGGCCTGCAGAACCAGAAACGCCACGTAGACCACGTAGTAGAAGAGGAACAGGGCGCCCTCCCAGCGGGCGATCCTTCGGCCCGTGAAGAAGATCGGCAGGCAGGCCACCGCAACGGCGATCATCACCGGGATATCGAACCGGAGGGCCGCGGGCGAAATCGCGATCGGCCGCGGCGTCACGAGGCCTGTGAGCCCGAGAATGCACAGGATGTTGAACAGGTTGCTGCCGACGATATTGCCGACTGCAATGTCGCGTTGGCCCCGCACGGCCGCCAGGATCGACGTGGCCACCTCCGGCAGAGAGGTGCCCACCGCCACGATCGTCAGGCCGATGATCAGTTCGCTCACCCCGGCCAGGCGAGCCAAGGCGACACAGCCCAGAACCAGCCAGTGCGAACCGAACGTCAACAGGGCCAGGCCGATGCCGACGAGAATCAATCCGCCCAACACGGCCCGAGATCCGGCAGGGCGATTTTCGGTTTCCTCGCCACCGAGACTGTCACCCGACGTGGCGGCGTCCTTGCGGGCCTGAAGGAACGTCCAGAGCAGGTAGCCCAGCAGACCGGCAAACAGCACGCTTGCTTCCCACCGGTCAATGGCCCCGTCGAGTCCCACCAGCAGCAAGGCTACCGAAGCCACGATCATCAGCGGCACGTCGAAGCGGATGAGTTGGCTGGAGACGGCCAGCGGCGTGATCAGTGCCGATGCGCCGAGGATGAGCAGCACGTTGAAGATGTTGCTGCCCACGACGTTACCCACGGCAAGATCGGCCTGCCCGATGGCCGCCGAGCGGAGACTGACCGCCAGTTCCGGTGCGCTGGTTCCGAAGGCCACGACGGTCAACCCGATCACCAGCGGCGCCACCCGAGCCGCGGCGGCAATCGCCACCGCGCCCCGCACCAGCAGTTCGCCGCCGGCAAGCAGCAGAACCAAGCCCCCAACGATCGCCAGAGCCGCTTCAGCCATTCCCATGTTCAGCTATCCGGTCAAGTTCGCGTTTTTTCATTCGTTTGCGGCGGCCTCATGCCGAGCTCAGTCGGGACCTGTACCGAATTCTGCGCTCGTGATCGTGCCGGAAGGGGACAGTCCCATTTTTGTGGCGTCGTGCCACAAAAATCGGGACAGTCCCCTCAGTCGCTCTTCAAACGATACCCGACGCCCTGCTCGGTCAACAAGTACCGGGGGCGGCTGGCGTTTTCTTCGAGCTTCTTGCGCAGGCTGGCCATGAACACGCGAACGTAATGCGGTTCGTCGACGGCTTGCGGTCCCCAGACCTTTTCGAGCAGGAAACGATGGGTCAGGACTTTCCCGGCGTTGCGGACGAGAGTTGCCAGAAGGTCGAATTCGAGCTTGGTGAGCTTGACTTCCTCCCCGTCTCGCGTGACGATCCGAGAGGCCAGATCGACGCGAACATCGCCGAATCGAAAGGCGGTCTCCTCCGGTTCCGAGGAACTGTTGATTCTCGCCGCGTGGCGGAGCGCGACGCGAACTCTCGCCAGCAGTTCGCCCACGCCGAAAGGCTTTGTCAGGTAGTCGTCGGCGCCGGCGTTGAGCGAGGTGATTTTGCTGTTCTCTTCGCCTCGGGCGGACAGGACGATGATCGGGACGGCCGACCACTCGCGGACCGTGCGGATGATGTCGAGCCCGTCGCGGTCGGGGAGAGCCAGGTCGAGCAGCACCAGATCGGGACGTTGTCCGGTGATCGTGCGCAGGCCGCCGGCGGCGTCTTCCGCCTCCAACACGCGATAGCCTTCCGCCGACAGCGACGCCCGGAGAAACCGCCGGATGGGTGTTTCGTCTTCGATCACGGCAATGGTCGGTGGATTCATCCTCGCGTTACCTCGTCGGGCAGGTCCATGTCGATCCGGGGAGGGGAGCCGTCATGGGGCAGGTGCATCCAGACCCGCGTGCCGCCGCCCTGGCGAATCGTGGCCCCGATCCGGCCCCCGTGGGCGTCGATCACAGCTTTGCAGATTGCCAGGCCCAGCCCGGTTCCCCGACGGTCGGAACGTACGTCGGCGCCGCGGTAGAACCTCTCGAACACCCGTTCTTCATCCCCGGGCGGCAGCCCGATTCCGCGGTCCAGGACTCTCAGTTCGATCCCGTCGTCGAGGTCTTCCGCCTCGATCGAGATCGCCGACGCCGGGGGCGAGTACTTCGCTGCGTTTTCGATCAGGTTGATCAGAACCTGTTCCATCAATACCGCGTCGAAATGGCCCAAGGGGAGATCGGCCGGAATGGCGATATCGACTTGCCGTTCCCCGAGTTGCTGCTGCAGGCGGCTTAGGGCGGAGCCCACCACCTCGTCCACCGGATGCCACTGTTTGTCGATGGCAATCCTGCCCCCGGACAGGCGCGTCATATTGAGCAGATTCTCTACCAGCCGCGTCAATCGTGCCGATTCGTCGCCGATGGTTTCCAGCAACTCCCGCCGGGTTGCCCCGTCGAGCAGTTCAAACGATTCGGCCAGGCTGCTGCTCGCCCCCGCGATCCCGGCCAGCGGCGTCCGCAGGTCGTGCGAAACGGTACTCAGCAGCGAGCTTCTCAGCTTCTCGGACTCGACCTGCACGCGTGCCTCCTGCGATTCTTCGGCCAGCATGTCGCGTTCCAGGGCGAGGGCGATCTGGGTGGCGCACGTATCCAGAAGCCGGCGGGCGTCGGCTGTTTGGATTGCGGCGGCATCCTCGGGTTGCACCGCCAGAGCGCCAATGATGCGGTTGGGCGTCGTCAACGGAACGTAGAGAGCGCGCAGGTTCGAAAACTCGGCCGTGCCCAATCCGGCTGCCTGACGAGTCCGGCAGACCCATTGGGCCACGCTGAGCTCCGCGGCATCGGCCGCGAAACTGGCCAGATGGCTAACACTGGGACGCAGCCTCCCTTGAAGATCGACGAGATGGATCACGGCGTGGGCGTCGAACATCTCCGAAACCGCCTCCTCGGCGTGCTCGACCAGGCGGGGCGTTCCCGAAACGGCCGCCAGACGCTGGTTCAGACGGTAGAGCGACTCGGTCCGGCGCTGGTTGCGGCGCGCCACTTCGGCCTGATAGCGGATCCGCGAAGTCAGCGTGCTGGCGAAAAAGCCGGCAGCAAGCATCACCGAGAAGGTGATGAGATACTCGGTGTCGTGTACCGTCAGGGCGTAGTACGGCTTGGTGAACAGCACGTCGAACAGCAGCACGGCCGCCACCGCCGCCACGGTCGATCGCAGAGCGCCGAAGCGAACGGCGACGAACACGACCGCCGCCAGATAGATCATCACGAGATTCGCTTCCGAAAACGTCCAGACTTCGAATAGCAGGGTAACCGCCGTGGCAACGGCCAGGGCAACTCCGGTACCCACCCAGGCCAGGGCTGCCTGGACCGTCTTGGACGAGGTGCTGATTGGCCGCGGCAATTCATGCATAACTGACGGTCAGGCGAGCGGTCGAAAAGAAGCCGCCGGTCTTCAAGACTGTCTCAATTGTGGTCCCGGCGATATCAAGATTCTATCAAGATGGCTTGGAAAGATCCCGGGGGACCCCAAAACTAGAAGTATCGCCATGGGGTGTCCGATGCTTGGGATGGGGCAGCCCCCGATCGTATTTCGCTCCGATTGGTCGCCAAATTGCCTTCCTGCCGGTGAGTCCGTCCATGAACTTTGCCCTGATCGCGAAGAGCCTGGGGATCGTCTCACTGCTGGTTGGGGCGTCGATGGCGCTGTGCCTTCCCTGGGCGCTGCCGGCTTGCAGCGGTACGCCTGTCATCGAGTGGAAGGCCGTGGCTGCCTTGGCGGCATCCATGGCGATCGCTGTGCTTCTGGGCTTTGGACTGATTCGCTGGGGGCGTCATGCCGACGACCGCATGCTCCGCAAAGAAGCCCTGGCCATCGTCGGCCTGAGTTGGTGCCTGGCCACCGTTCTGGGGGCCGTGCCGTTCCTGCTCAGCGGAACCTGCCGGGGACACCACGAGACTCCGCAGGCTGCCGACGCCGGCCCTGGGGTCCCGATGAGTCTCGTCGACGCGGTTTTCGAGTCGGCCTCCGGGTTCTCCGGCACGGGGGCGACCGTGATCACCGACCTCGAAGATCCGCAGCTTGTGCCCCGTGCCATCCTCTTCTGGAGGTCGGCGACCCACTTCCTCGGCGGACTGGGAATCATGGTTCTCTTCGTCGCCCTGCTGGGCCAAGGCTCCGCCGGCAAGGCCATCTTCCGAGCCGAGTTGCCCGGGCCCAGCAAGGACGTCGGGCACAGCCGCGTTCAACATGCCGCCTGGACGTTTGCTGCGATTTACATCGGCCTCAACGCCGTGCTCACGGTCCTGCTGCTGGTGCAGGGAGTCGGAGTCTTCGACGCCCTGTGCCACGCCTTCGGAACCATCGCCACCGGCGGCTTCAGCACCTACAACGACAGCGTTGCCCATTTCCACAGCCTGTCGATCGAGATGACCATCACGCTGTTCATGGCCGTCTCGTGCGTCAACTTCGCGCTCATCTACTACGTGATCCTGCTGCGGCCGGGGAAGTTGTTTGCCGACGTCGAGTTTCGAACCTACCTGGCCGTCCTGGCGACGGCGACCGCGCTGGCCGTCATGTTCGGACTGGTGCACCGTGACTTCGCGAATACCTCCGAAGCGGTGCGATACAGCCTGTTTCAGGTGACTTCGATCCTCACCAACACCGGCTTCGGAACCCACGACTTTGACAGGTGGAACGAGTTCGGACGGGGCCTGCTGTTCTTCCTGATGTTCGTCGGCGGCTGCGCCGGCAGCACCAGTTGCAGCATCAAAGTGATCCGCTACTTGATTCTCGGCAAGACGTTGTGGCTGCAGACCGAACAGGTTTATCGTCCCAGCGTCATCCGGCCCTTGCGGCTGAACGGCGAGCCGGTTGAAACGGAAGTCGTCCGGGACGTCGTCATCTACTTCGCCACGTTTCTCAGCATTGCGGTCATGGCATGGCTGCTCCTGTTGGCAATCGAACCCGACGCAACATGGGCCGGGTCTCACGCCAACCTTCACGACAAACTCATGGACTGTGCCAGCGCCGTGGCCGCCACCATGAACGGCGTCGGGCCGGGACTGGGAATCGTAGGAGCCACTCAGAACTACGCCGGCCTTCAGCCGCTCAGCAAGCTGTTACTCAGCTTCCTGATGCTCCTCGGACGTCTCGAGATTTTCCCGATCCTGGTGCTCCTGACGCCTCGCTTCTGGGGCATCCGGAAATAGGATAGGCGTCCGAAGAAGACTAGGAGTCGCAACATCATGGACTTCACCGGAAGACAGATCTACGATGCTGGATTCCCGCCTTCGCGGGAATGACGGCTGAAGGGGACCTCGGAGTCTTCCGGCAATCGCGCCATGCGATTTGGCAGGCGTCTCACGCCTTCTCCAAGGCCTCTTCAAGACACTTCGCGACGGTCCGCAACGCCTTGATGCGGGCGTACAGCTTGCAGTTGGCTTCCAGGATCGTCCAGGGGGCGTAGGTCGTGCTGGTGCGCTGCAGCATCTCGACTACGCAGATGCGGTACTGTTCGTACTTCTCGCGGTTGCGCCAGTCCTCGTCGGTGATCTTCCACTGCTTCTCCGGCGTCTGCTGGCGAGCTTCGAAGCGGCGGAGTTGCTCTTCCTGGTCGATGTGCAGCCAGAACTTGACGATAGCCGTCCCGAAATCGGACAGTTGTTTTTCAAACTCGTTGATCTCCCGGTAGGCCCGTCGCCATTCCTCTTCCTCGCAGAAACCTTCCACCC
The DNA here is from genome assembly GCA_012719125.1 of Planctomycetaceae bacterium. Classification (GTDB taxonomy): domain Bacteria; phylum Planctomycetota; class Planctomycetia; order Pirellulales; family Thermoguttaceae; genus JAAYAY01. The sequence goes on from JAAYAY010000047.1 coordinate 18,054, forward strand.
GCTCGACCATCACGCGGCCGTACCAGGAACGATCGTAAATGGTGATATGGCCGGCCTTCGGAAGTTTGCTCCAGAATCGCCACAGATAGTGATGGCTCTTTTCCAGCGGCGTGGGTGCGGCGATCGGCACGACTTCGTAGCCGCGGGGGTCGAGACCGCGGGTGAGGCGTTTGATGTTGCCCCCCTTTCCCGCCGCGTCCCAACCCTCGTAGACGATCACGGCCGGAATTCGAGCCACGTAGATCTCGTGCTCCAGCCGGAAGATCCGTTTCTGGAGCTTCTCGAGTTCGGTGTTGTATTCCTCTCGCTCCATGGCGAGATTCGAATCTAGGCGATCCAGAATGGTGTGCTCCCGCGTGGGCGACACTTCCGGCTTCGGCATCGGCTCGGGCTTGACCTTGGGGGCGGATGCCCGGCGTCCGAGTTCCTGCTGGATTGCCTCGATCACCGTCTCGAACACCTTGACGCGAGCGAAGCGGGCATCGGTGGCCTCGACGACCGTCCAGGGGGCATGGGCGGCGCTGGTCCGCTGAAGCATCTCCTCGGCGGCCTCGATCCACTCGTCATATCTGCGATGATGCAGCCATTCCTGCTTGCCGACCTTCCAGGCAAGTGCGGGAACCTTGCCGATCTTCTTGAACCGCTTCTTCTGCTCCTTCTTGTCGATGTGCAACCAGAACTTCACGATGACGCGACCGGCGTCGGTGAGTTGCCGCTCGAACTGCTGGATGTCGTCGTAGGCTTCCTCCCACCGGCGCCTGGAAATCTTCTCTTCGATGCGTTCCACCAGGACGCGCCCGTACCAGGAGCGGTCGAAGATGGCAAGGTGGCCGTCGCGAGGGAGAATCGAGCGAAATCGCCACATCCAGGGATAGTAGCGCTCGATTTCGTTCGGCGCACTGACCGGGTGAACGCTGAAGCCGCGCGGATCGAGGGCCTGGCTCATGCGATTGATGAGGCTCCCCTTTCCCGCCGCGTCCAAACCCTCAAACACGACGATGACGGGGACCCCCGCTTCAAGGGCGGCCCGTTGGCAGGCGCCGAGACGTGCCTCCAGTTCGGGAAAGGTCTCCTGGTAGACCTCCTTTGAGAGCTTCTTGCTCAGATCGATCAATTCAAGCATCGCCCGTACCTCCCCAAGCACGCGTTTCGTGACGTCTCACACCCCGCCGCCTCGTTTCCAGACAGAACCTCATGGGAAAGCATACAACACAGCCGACGCCTGCTCGCCCCGGCAGCAGAATCGCTACGATCCGCATGGTCATCTTGCGAATAGCATATCGTGGCTCAACAGTCCAACAACCCACCCGATTGAGCGTCAAAATGCGGATCGTTTGCCATCCGGCCGGAATCCCGGTAAGCTGAGCAACCGTCGGCGATCTCGTCATTTCGTCCGCCGGCGTCTCAAGCCTGGTGCGTCAGATCTAGTTGGGAGGATGTCATGAGAAGACGTGTTTTTCTTTCTTCTGTGGTTTTCCTTGTGTGGGGCCTCGTTGTAGTCGGCGGGTCGATCGGTGCGGAGCCCTCGTGGCAAGCCGGACTGGCAAAGGCCAAGATCACCCCGGAAGCGGGTCTCTGGATGGCCGGTTACGCCGCCCGCGATCACGGGGCCGAGGGAACCATGCACGACCTGTGGATTAAGGCCCTGGCCCTGTCCGACGCGGATGGGAAGAAGGCCGTCCTCGTCTCCCTCGACTTGCTCGGCCTGCCGGGTGCCATGTACGAGAACGTGTGCAGCAAGATCAAGGAGCGTTGCGGACTGGATCGGGCCGACGTCATGTTCTGCTGCTCGCACACCCACAGCGGTCCGGTCCTTAGCGAAGCCCTTCTCGATATCTATCCCCTCGACGACCAGCAGATCGCCCGAATCGAGAAGTACTCGGCCGAACTGGAATCCAAACTCGTCGATACCGTGGCCAAGGCCCTGGAGAAGATGGAGCCTGTTGAGCTTGCCGTCGGTTCCTCTTCGACCACGTTCGGGGCGAACCGCAGAGGTCTGCGTACGGGGGCCACCGGCGCCACGGCGCCGGTCGACAAGTTTGTTCCCGTCGTGGCCGTGCGATCGGAGCAAGGCGACCTGCGGGCGGTCGTGTTCGGCTATGCGTGCCATGCCACGACCCTGTCGGACTACGAGTGGAACGGCGACTACCCGGGCTTCACGCAACTGGCAGTCGAAGAGCGTTTTCCCGGAGCCCAGGCGATGTTTGTCGCCGGATGCGGGGCCGACCAGAACCCGAATCCGAGACGCACGGTCGAACTCTGCCGCCAGCACGGACTGGCGCTGGCCGACGCCGTCTGCCAGGCCCTCGAGGAACCGATGGAGCCGATCTCGCCGGAACTGGCCACGGTCATCGAGCTGATCGACTTGCCGTTCGGTGAACAGCCGACGGATGAATATCTGGAGAAGACGGCCCAGGGGAGCGACTACGCGGCCCGTTGGGCAAGGCGGCTGCTGAAGCAGAAGCAGGCGGGGCAGCCTTTTGTCAAATCCTACCCGGCCTATCCGGTCCAGGTCTGGCAGCTTGGCGACTTCCGGCTGATCGCCCTGGGCGGCGAGGTGGTAGTCGATTACGTGCTCAAGCTGCGAGAACAGCTTGGACCGAACACCTGGGTGGCCGGTTACTCAAACGACGTCATGGCCTATATCCCCTCGGCCCGCGTTCGAGCCGAAGGGGGCTATGAAGCCGGCGCATTCAGCGTTTACGGCCTGCCCGCCATGAGTTGGGGCGCCGACATCGAGGACCGCATCCTGGCCGCCGCGGAAAAACTCAGCCGGCAAGTGGAGCCAGTTGGCGTGAAATGAGGGGCGACCAACGTCCCGATTTGCGAAGGAATGCTGGAATGATGGAAGAAGGGAATGATGGAGCGTCACACCGCCGCTCCTGATTCAACGCAGTATTCCATCGTTCCACCATTCCGGTATTTCCTGGGAACGGCGCCGAATCGCGGCTGGCGACCCTATTGTTGCCACTCCAAACCGGCGGATGCTTCCAGGCTCTCCACCCATTGCCGGTAGGCACGGACTCGCTCAATACTGGCGATCGTGGAGAGCTGGCGGGGATCGGCGGACGAGAGGAAATCCTTCCGAAGCTTCTCGGCATCAGGCGCGGTTTCGACCATTCGGACCACGTACGCCACGGTCTTCGGATGATTCCATGCCACGCCGATGTCTCCGGTCTGAAGGCCTCCCGCCGTCTGCATGAAGTCGGAACCGAGCAGCGGCACGGTTTCTCGTTCGGCCGGTTTCTCGCCTTCTTTGGGCTCGGGCACCGCGATCTCGATCATGCTCAGACGAGGCGATCCGTAACCCCACATGGCCAGTTGGATACTGGTGGGGTCAAACCAGGTGAACGGCTCCGTCGATTGCACGCTCACGCCTTGTTCGCCCGCCAGGGCGGTTGCCAACGGAACCGGCTCCTTGGAGGCCTCCTGCTTGGCGCGAGCCGCCGAGGCCAGACGATCCGCTTCCGCCTGGGCCGCGTCGCGAGCCTGGATCATCTTCCAGGCATCCAGGACCATCGTGCGAACGTCGGGCTCAGACAACTCGGGCACGCGCTGCGACTCCTGGCGAGTTTTCCAGAACAGGTAGTAGTCGCCGTCAACGTCCTGCGACCGGCCCGGGCGAAACTCTGAAAGGGACTCGAAGACGAAGGTGAGGAAATCGGTAGGGCGATCGCCGACGGTGACGTTGGACCGCGCGATATCGAGGTTCAGGTCGGATGCTTCGCGCTGCGAAAACAGTTCCGTCGTCTTCGCCTCGATGCCGGCCTCGGAGGCCAACTTGGCGAAATCGGGCTTCACCGGCTCCTCGTCGAGAGACTTGCCCTCGTCATCCTGCGTGCGTATGTAGCGGATCTGCGCATCGTGGTAGAGCGTCATCTGGTTCTCCAAGGGGCGGAAGATCTTCTCGATCTTGTCGGGAGCCAGACGACTCTGGATCTGCGATTTCACCTCGTCGAAAGTGTAGTATTCCAGCGGCGGCTCGAACTTCTCCTTGTCTTCCGAAAGCACGCTGGTCGCTTCCGCCTTTTCACCGGCGGCGGCCGGCACCGGTTTCTCCTCGGGCGCCGCCGGCTGAGCGGGCTGAGGTTTTGCAGGCGCCGCCTCGGCCTTCGGTTCAGCCTCCTTTGCCGGTGCCGGCTTTTCGTCTGCCTTCTTCTCTTCAACCGGCTTCGGTTCGTCTGGTTTCGGTTCGGCAGACTTCTCGTCCGCCGGTTCTGCTTCCGCGGTATCAGACTTCTCGGCTGCGGGCTCGGGTTTCGGCTCCGCGGGCGAGTCGTTCTTGGGTTTGTCTTCGGCAGGTTCCGCCGGTTGATCGGCCGGTGTTTCCTCCGCCAGATAGGCGGTCAACTGGAAGAGCGGCCGGTTGCCGGCCCGGCTCTCGTCGCTCGGCTTGGGAGCGTCGTCGGCCTTCTTCTCCGGTGAGTCCTGCTTGGGCTCCTCGGGCTTGGCTTGATCGGACTTGGGAGCTTCGTTGCTCGCACCTTTCGCCTCAGGCTTCTCCGCCGGCTTTGCTTCAGCTACCGGCTTGGCCGGTTCTTCTACCTTGACGGCTTCGGTTTTGGGGGCTGGCGCCTCCGGCGTTGCCGCAGGCGCCGCTTCGGCCGGCGGCACGTCGAGCGGCATATCTTCCAGGCCGGGAAGGCTCCCTTTCAGATCGGCCTCCGGCGCTGCCGGCTTCGCCGCAGCAGGCCGCTTGAATTCTTCCTTGTGCTCTTCGTAGTACTTCTCCAACTCGCCTGGCTCAAACAGGCGCTCGTAATCGACCTTGAAGTACTCGACCGCGACCCGCTTCGGTTCCTGGAAACCGGGTTCGGGCGACTCCGGAACCTGCTCTTGATCCTTATACTTGTCGAAGAATTGAGTGAGCGTTGCCTCGTCCGGATCGGCAACACCGGCCACGAACCGCTGAACGGGAACCTCCGCCAGTTCAATCCGCATCTTGCGGTTCAGACGCTGGTAATAGTCCCAACGCTCGCCAGGCGTCATCGGCATCAAACCGGCGAACACAATATCCTGAAGCCGCAGGGCCGTGAGCTCATACTTGAGCAAGCGGAAGAGCTGGCTCTCCGGCAGTTCCAGGCTCCCGAGGAGCCCGCGATCCTCCCCTCCCGTTCCGATCAGATCGTCGTTGGTGACGACCCCTTCGGTGACTTGCTGGAGGAAGGCAGTGACGGCCAAGTCGTCGACCACCACGCCCAGCTCTTTGGCCCGATTGACCAGGAGCCAGGTTTCGACGATACCCCGCTCGTCCGATAACAGACGCCTCTGGAACGTCCCCGCCACGGTGGCTGCATTCCAGTTCTGCTGCTTCGTGCGAACGAGCATGTCCACACGGTTCAAGAAAGACAGGACGGCCTGTCGATCTCGCCTTAGCCCCTCCATGGTTATGCGGTCGACATCCCCATAGGCGGTGGTCGTGACCACTGCTTTCCGTGCGGCGGCGGCGTTGCCACCCCCTCCCATCATCTGGAGTATCGTGGGCAGAACGACGAAGCCTCCCATGGCAACGATCGTAAGAGCGGCCAACCACAGTTTCTGATTCTTACGGAAAAACCTAAACGGACTAGCCATTCAAAACCCTTCTTTGGCGGGGATTGTCGCTCGTAGACCCGGCTTGACAAGGGCTACAAAGCGGTATAAATGGGGGAGCGTCCCACGGGAGCAGAGCCACAAATCGATGGGAATTGCCGCTCAGCCGAGGCGTATTGCTCCGGTGGTTGCCATGCCTTGCGAAAAAATCAACAGTTGTTTGCCCGGTCGCACAAAGCGAGCCCGAATCCGGCAATTCTAAAATCCGCGATGGTAATTGCAATCCCAAAAGACCTGATTGTACCAATCGATCACCCAATTAGGGTGGGAAACTCGCCCTTTTCTTCCACGGTGGGCGAATGCTACAACATTCTGAAGCCCCCGTGCGTCGAATGAGGAACGTGGGGTGGTACGGACTTCCGCACCGTTAACAAACCACAAGTCTATCCATTTTCAACTTCCACCCATGGCCAAGCAGAAGGCAACCCCCAAAGGCGGTAATTCCTTGGTGATCGTCGAATCGCCCGCCAAAGCCCGGACGATTGGGAAGTTCCTGGGGCCCGCATACTCCATCGAGGCCAGTATCGGTCACGTTCGCGACCTGCCCCAGGGGGCCAAAGAAGTCCCCGAGAAGTACAAAGGGGAGGACTGGGCCTATCTGGGCGTCAATGTCAACAAGGACTTCGAACCGATCTATATCGTCTCGCGCGGCAAGAGCAAGCAAGTTCAGAAGATCAAGAACCTCCTCAAAGGGGCCGACCGCCTGTACCTGGCGACGGACGAAGATCGCGAGGGGGAGGCCATCAGTTGGCATCTTTGCCAGTTGCTCAAACCCAAGGTCCCCGTTCACCGCCTGGTCTTTCACGAGATTACCAAGGAAGCAATCCTCGGCGCCTTGGAAAACCCTCGCGACATCGACGAGGCGCTCGTCCGAGCCCAGGAAACGCGGCGGATCATCGACCGGCTGTACGGCTATGAAGTGTCGCCCCTCCTCTGGCGCAAGGTGCGACCGAAGCTGTCGGCTGGGCGGGTTCAGAGCGTCGCCGTGCGTTTGATCGTCGAACGCGAGCGGGCTCGTATGGCTTTCGTCGCGGCCACCTACTGGGACCTTCTGGGGACCTTCGCCCGCTCCACGGGCGAGTCGTTCCAGGCCACGATGATCTCCGTCGACGGCCGGAAGGTGCCGAGCAGCCGGGATTTCGATCCTGCCACAGGTCGGCTGAAAGACGATTCGATGTTGCTCCTCAACGAGCAGCAGGCCATGGAACTGCTCGAGCGAATCCGCAGCGGCGCCTGCCGGGTCCTCAATGTCGAAGACAAGCCCTACGTCACCCGGCCCTATCCGCCGTTCACCACCAGCACTCTCCAGCAGGAAGCGAACCGCAAGTACGGGCTCACCGCTCGGGCAACCATGCAGGTGGCTCAGAGCCTTTACGAAACCGGCCACATTACCTACATGCGTACCGACTCGACCAATCTGGCCAGCTTGGCCGTCGAAGCGGCCCGCAACCTGGTCAAGTCGCAATACGGCGAGGAGTATTTGCCCGCCCAGCCCAGGCTCTATCAGACCAAAGTCAAGAACGCTCAGGAGGCCCACGAAGCGATCCGTCCGGCGGGACATCCGTTCGATTTTCCTGAGCGCCTGCGAGCCTCCCTCACGGGCGACGAGTTCCGCCTATACGACCTGATCTGGAAACGGACGATCGCCAGCCAGATGGCCGACGCTCGCGGCCACCGGATCACCGTCACCGTCGAATGCGACGGGGCGGTCTTCCAGGTCAGCGGCAAGACGATCGACTTCCCCGGCTATCTCCGAGTCTACGTGGAAGGGTCCGACGACCCCGAAGCCGACCTGGCCGACCGCGAGGCAATCCTCCCCGCCGTCAAACCGGGGGAGACCCTCGAATGCCGGAAACTCGAACCGAAGACGCACACCACGAAGGCGCCGAACCGCTACAGCGAAGCGGCCCTGACCAGAACGCTCGAAGAAAAAGGAATCGGCCGGCCGAGCACCTACGCCTCGATCATCGAGACGATTCTGGCTCGCAACTACGTCTTCAAACGCAACGGGGCGCTGGTTCCCACCTGGGTCGCTTTTGCGGTTTGCCAGTTACTCGAGATCCACCTGCCCGACCTGGTCGACTACACCTTCACGGCCCAGATGGAGGATGAACTCGACGCCATCAGCCGCGGCGAAATGGCACATCTCGACTATCTCTCGGAGTTCTACTTCGGCAACGACCATCCGGGCCTGAAGAAGCAGCTCGACAGCAAGGTCGACGAGATCGACGCCAAGAACGTCAGCCGAATTCCCCTGGGCAAACCCGAAGGCGGCGCCGAAGTGGTCGTCCGGGTCGGTCGTTACGGACCGTTCATCGAGCAGGGCGACGGCCAGCGCCGCGCCAGCATCCCCGAGAACATGCCGCCCGACGAGTTGACCCTCGAAGTGGCCCTGGAGATGCTCGACAAGTCGACTCAAGGCGAGGAACCGCTCGGCCATTGTCCGGAAACGGGCAAACCGGTCTACCTCAAGATGGGGCGATTCGGACCCTACGTCCAACGCGGAAACGCCGACGACGAAGAGAAGCCCCAGAATGCTTCGCTGCTCAAGGGCATGGAGCCCGGCGAAATCGATCTGGAAGCCGCTCTCAAGCTATTGAGCCTGCCCAGAAACCTGGGAGCCCATCCGGAGAATGGAGAGCCCGTGGTCGCCCACTCCGGTCGGTTCGGGCCTTACGTGAAATGGGGCGAAGAAACCCGGTCCTTGCCCGCCGATCTCTCACCCCTCGACGTCACCCTTGAGCAGGCCCTCGCCTTGCTCGCACAACCGAAGCGGGGCCGAGGCGGCAAGGGAAAGAAGGAGCCGATCAAGGTGTTCGCCGAGTCGCCGGTGACGCAGAACCCGGTTCAGTTGCTCGACGGGCGCTACGGTCCCTACGTCACCGACGGCGCCACGAACGCCAGCCTGCCGCGGGCCATGTCGCCCGACGAATTGACGTTCGAACGCGCTCTCGATCTGCTTGCCGAACGGGCAGCCAAGGGCGGCACCAAGAAGCCCGTCAAAAAGAAGGCCGCCAAGAAGACCGCCAGCAAGAAGACGACCAAGAAGACCGCCAGCAAGAAGACGACCAAGAAGACCGCAAAGAAGAAAACTTCCGAGTAGCCTGCACCTCGCTGCAAGAGTGGCTGTCACCTCTTCCCTGGCGGGTTCCTTCAACCGTCATTCCCGCGAAGGCGGGAATCCAGTGCCGTTTGCCGAGTGCCTGGATTCCCGCCTTCGCGGGGATGACGTGGGGGAGGGCGGGAATGACGCGCGGGGCACACATGAAGTTCAAGCATAATCCGCTCTGGTGATTCCCGTGAGAATGAGACGGTGGCTTCCCACCGCCCGTTCTGCTAAGTTGGGCGAAGTCAACCTGCCAGGTGCAGACGCGTTCTGCCTCGCCTTCCCGAGGGATGCCGCCATGAGACGCGAGCTTCTCGTCGTCTTGTTTGTCGTTCTTGGATGGATACGGCCCGCAGCAGCGGCCGAACCCGATGCCGGCGACCTGCTCCCTGCCCGCAACATCGACACGTGGATTGATCTCAGCGGCAGCCTCCGTCCGGCAATCGTCCTCTGCCCCGACCTGCCCGAGTATCGCAAGGCGGCCGGCGCCGTCGCCGAAGCGATCGAGAAGCTCGGGGCCCGCCGGCCTGAGGTGACTTGCGATCCGCAGAAGGCCCTGCCGGAAACGCACGACGTCATCGCCCTGGGCAACGTCAACAACAACCGGCTCATCGCTCGGCTCTACTTCAATCACTACGCGATGGAGGATTCCTTGCTGCCGGGCCCCGGCGGAATGACGATTCGCACCGTCTACGATCCCTATCCGTGGCACGGCCAGGGCGACGTGGTCGTGCTGGGCGTCAGCCAGGCCTGCGACGCGTCGCAGGCTGCCGCCAGGTTGATCGAGAAGATCGCGCCCGGCAAGACTGCGGCAGGGATTGACTACACCCTCGAAATCTCGACCGCCTCAGCACTCACCGAGGGCCAGATAGAAACGCTCGACGCCGAACAGACGCCTTCGTTCCATACCTTCCTCAGCTCGGCACGCCGGTATCTCCAGACGGGCCGCGAGCCCTATGCCCGGCATGCCGTGGCCACGCTGCGCCGCATCGCGGATCGCTACGCCGAGGATCCCCGATCCGACTGCGACTGGCCTGAAGAAACCAGTTCGGCCGACATTCTGGCCACCTGGGACGCCTTCGAAGAGTGCCCGCTGATGACCCACTCGGAGCGCCGGCAGTTCACCGGCGCCATGCTCCAGTTCATGCGATCGCTGGTCCGGCACGTGTCGGGCTATTCCCAAGTCGGAACCGACGACCTGGTCAGTTGGAATCACACCACGTTTCCCCTCATGGGGCTGTACTTCGGCTCGCGTTACTTCCACGACTACTACGGGCTGGACGAGGCCGAGAAACATCTCGAAAAGGCCCGGGCCTGCATGCTGGCCCAGGCCAGGTCGTGGAAGCCCCAGGAAGACGCCGACACCTACCTCACCATCACCATGGGCCACACCATCGACTACTGCCTGGCCGAATGGGAACTCGACTTCTTCGAGTCGGGCTGCATGCGGCAATACGCCGACTATGTGATCGGCATCGGCGACAGCATCGGCTGGCCGTCGGGGTTCGGCGACTCGGGAATCGGACGCAGCCCGATGCTGATCCCCCGTGCGGTCCCCGTCGCCTTCTGGTGGTATCGCGACCCGGGGTATCTTTGGGTGCTGGAGCACGTCCACGGCGGGGCCTGGGCCAATCCGTTCCATCGCGACGTCGCTGCGGAGGAGCCCGACCGGCACAGCGGGGTTTGTGTGTTCCCGCTCGACTCGCAGCTCTACGAGTTCACCCGGCGCCGTTCCTTCTACGACGAACCCGTTGCGCCGCCCAACGCTTCGGTCGAGGCCGCGTTCGACAAGATCGCCTTTCGCGAAAGCTGGGACGCTGAGGCCCAGTATCTGCTGCTCGACGGCTTCTCCCGTGGGAAGCACCTCCACTACGACGGCAACGCCATTATCGAGCTGGTGGACCGGGGCCAGCGCTGGCTGATCGACCACGACTACCTGACCCGGAACACGACCGAGCACAACATGCTCTCGGTGATCCGCAACGGCCGTTCGACGGAACTGGTCCCGAGCTGTGCGGGTCTGGTCTGCGCGTCGGACGCCGGCCCGGCGATCGGCCTGGCGACCACGGAAATGCGCGACTACTGCGGCATCGACTGGCGCCGCCACGTGTTCTGGCTCAAGGGCGACGCCTTCGTCGTCCTCGACCGCATGACGGCCCGGCAGGATGCCGACTACGATCTCGATCTGGTCTGGAAGGTGGAAGACCAAGGCGACGAACGACTCGTTAGCGACGGCGAGTTTCTGGTGCGGCGCTCGGAGTTTCCCGGCCGCACGAAGCACGCTCAAGTCGTTGCCGATGAGACCGCCTCACAAGGAAAGGCCGTCGTGTTCGATCAGAGCGAGTCGGCGCTGACGTTTACCGTCGATCTGCCGGCCGGGGAATACGCCGTTGCCGTGGTCGGCTACGGGGCAGGCACGAGTTCCGATTCGGTATTCGTCAGTTCCATGGACGGCGAAAGGGCTATGGTCGGCGTGCCCCATGACCGCTACAGCCCCAGCGCGGCTGCACGCCCGCGGTCCGGATCGCCGCGGCTGAAGCTTGCCGGCACGCAACGTCAGGTCGTCAGCGTGACCCTGCGAGAGGCCCCGCCGGTTCGGATCGACAAGATCGTCTTCTTCGACCCGGACGGCAAGGTTCGCCAAGTCATCGAAGCCGAGCAGACGACTCCGCCCACAGAGGACGACGTGGCGAACGCCCGCGCTCAGCGGTTCTGGATCAAATGGCCGGATCCCGTCCAGGCAGCCGTGAAGCGTTCGGCGCCCAAGGGCATCGTCGTGCCGGTCTGCAGACTCTGCCAGCGAACCAGCAGACCGCTCAAGATCGGCCAGACCGCGGAGGTTGCCAATCTCTTGTACACCGACGAGACCACGGAACCGATCGACTACGAGATCCAGCGCATTACCTACGGTGCAGTCCTGCTTCGAGGCCCGCAGGTCGCCCTGTGCGCCGTACGCGGCGCGAAGATCGACGGACTTGCATTTGACGCCGACATGCTCTTCCTGTCGCCGACCTGCATTGCCTGGGCTAACGGACGCTCGCTCTCGCTAGGCCAGGCACAACTCAGCACCGCCGACGTCAGTAATCTGGAACTCGATCCGGCCACTTCCCAGGCCGCGGCCGAAAAGGCCGACGGCAAACCGGTCGCCATCGAAGCCAACCGCCTGTCGTCCGATGCGGTTCGCCGGCTTCTTGCCTCTCTGGCCGACGGCACTGTCAAAGGCCGCGCACGAGAAGCGACTCCCCCACCCGCCGCCCAGTCTGACTGGGCAACGGTGCTCGACGGGGAAGCCCCCGTTCGGCGTCTGAAGACCGCCGATCTTGACGGCGACGGCAGCCCGGAGATCCTCGTGGCGGCCGGAAACCGGGCTTTTGTTCTCGAAACCGACGGTCGCATCCGCTGGTCCTATGCTCTCGAAGGGATCTGCTACGACGTGGAAGCCGGCGAGCTGATCGCCGAATCGCCCGGGCCTGAAATCGCCGTTGCCGGCGGCGATACGTACGTCCATCTGCTAAGTGCCGCGGGCAAGCCGATCGGCAAGCAGCAGATCCGCGGGGCGGTCTGGAACCAGAACTTCGGCGACCGCCCCTGGGCGGCCTACACCGTGGGCGTCCGCGATCTCAACCAGGACGGCGCCAACGAGATCCTCGTGGGCACGCAGAACATGGAGTTGCATCTCTACGACGCCGCCTGGAATCTGCTTTCTCGCGCCCGCCGCGCGGTTCTGCACGGCAGTATCGACTTTCACACCGTCGACGCCGACCTGGACGGCAAACTGGAGCTTTTCGCCACCGACCATTACGGCCGCGTGCAGACCTTCCGGCACGACGGCAGCAAAGACGCCTCCTTCTACACGTCGATTGGCGACATGCAGGCCACGCTGGCCGATCTCGACGGCGACGGCCGGGTGGAACTCATCTACGGCTCGTCGACCGGCGATCTTCTGTGCACGAAGCTGCCCGAGTCCGGTCCCTGGCAACGGGGGGCCAAGACCCTGTGGCGGTTCGACAATTTCGGCTACGGTGTGAATCGGCTCCGCTCGGCCGACGTCGACGCCGACGGCAGCCCGGAAATCGTCGTCGCCTCCGAGATGGGCTACTTGTTCGTGCTCGATCGTGAGGGGAACCTCGAGTGGCAGGACCGAGTGGGCACGGGGATCGTCGACGCCCTGGTCGTCGGCAGCGACGGGCCCCGCCTGGCCTATTTCGACCAAAGCGGCACTTTCTGTTTGGCCAGCGGCGACGGCGGCACTCGGAAGCGACGGGCCCTGGGCTTTACGCCGGTCACGGCGGTGCAACTGGGCGATGCGGTGCTGGTTGCCGGGGCCGGGAAGGTGGTGTGTTATCGAGTTGAGGAGGCGTGGGAAGAGTCGTTGTAGGGCTCTTTGCCCAACCGCAGGCAGTGCTCATGAATGGGCGACTGGGGACAGGGAAACCGACTCAAGCCCGTGAAGATCCAGGTCGTGACGGAGTGAACTGCCTATCGTCCAGCGGCAGTGCTTCCGAGCAAGTATTGGCCGCGGCAATTGGTTCACGCCGTTGCTTGGGGCCATTTGCGCGTCGGAATCGGCACGAGTCGCGGGACTTTCTGAACGCGTTTGGGGGTTGCGGTTCGGTGGATGTTGGGCGGTGGGCGAGGGTGCAAGTGGTTTCATGGGCGTGCTTTGTGACGGTAGGTGCGAACGCAAGTGTAATTACGTCCATCGGGGGGCGTTCAGAAAGTCGACAGGGGTCGGCATCCGCTCCGCCAGGGGGTGTTTTGCGGGTTGGGATTGGCAGTGGCGCCGGCGGTCCGATGGGGCTGACGGCGGGCGTTTTTTTCGTCGGTCATGGTCGGGGCTCCGAGTTTGGGGGGACGGGGCGAGAAGAAGCGGCGTGTGCAAGGCGCGGAGCCCCGATGGTTATATCGGTCATGATAAGGAAATTGCCAAGGAGCGGGCATTGCCGCGGAGTTGCGGCTATGTGTACAGTAGTATACATATTTGGACGAAAGTCAATACAAGAATTGAACACCTGGGCAAATTTCTTTGAATCGACCCAGGGCGATCGGTTGTGGGGTTCGACGGCCGGGGGGATGCAGGGTGTTTTGCACCGGACGGGGTTTTGCACCGCCTTTGAGTTTGTTGCAGAACGGTTGGGGCGAGGGGCGTGGTCGGAAGTGCCGCGGTCAAATGTGTTTACACCAATGCCGGCGACCGTAAGTTCCCGTGGTCTGGCGGGGGGTGTGTTGCAGTATTCGGTTGCGAGCCCCCTGTTGGACGGTGGGTGGGGACAGGGATGAAACGCGTTTGGGTCAGGGATTTGTGGAGTGGATGTGGGGAGGGGAGTTTCTTGGGCAGAGGAATTGGCGATGGTGACGGGTTGTTGAGGGGTGTCGTCGTGTGGCACTGCTTACTTGCTCGCATTGCTCTCGTGAACGGGCGGAGGGCAAGGAAGAAACCGACTCAGGGCCGCGGTGATCATGCGGGGCGTGATGGGGTGGACTGTCTATGGTTCATCGGCACTGCTTGGCGAGCGAGCTGGCACACGGGGATGGGTTCTCACGGTCGAGCAGGGCCAGGCGCCCAGTGGGGTTGTTTCCGTTTTCAAGGATCGAGATCGGAGCGTGCCGGCGACTCACTGATTTTCTGCTGTGAAATGGTTGCGGGGTCGGTTGGCGGTTGGTGCACTTGTCGATCGATTGCTCCATCGAACAGGGCCAGTTATCGTGTTGCTTCGTAATGGTTTACGGCGTCGCCGGGTTCGCAGAATCAAATTGACTACCATGCAAAAGAGGGGAATGCCGTAGTTGGAAGTACCTTAGTTAAGTTGAAGGCCTGCAAGGAGTTTGGTGAACGCCGGGGACGGTTCGAGGTGGGGAATAGGAAAAACAACGTCGACGACAGTAGAAACCCTGCGGGGGTGGAAGTTGGTCAACGGGGAGCGGATTCTGCCAATATCGTGGGGTGGCAGGGAAGTACTTTCGGATGTGGTGAATACGTCAGGTGCTGCGCGGTCTGCATTGTTGACATTGTTTGCATTGTTGCCATTGATGCGCGAAGTTTTTATGGGTACTTGTGGCTCACTTGGGGGGCCGACATGGAAGGCGAACTGTGGGAATCGGGCTGAATCGCATGGTCGGCCGGGTCGGGCAAGGCGCTGCGGGGTCTTTCTGGTATCTATACCGACGTACACAGATACGATGTTATCAACTGGACAGGAAATGTCAAGACGTTTTTTGAACACCCCCGGATGAGTGAGAGGATGAGAGCGAAGGCGGGGATTCGGTCGCAACGAACGAGTTGACAGGGACGGGGAGCTCGAAACTGGCGATGTTGGAATATTGCACGTACGAGGAAGGGGGGAGGAACGCTGATCTTCCCTGATCCAGCTGATCGGGTCGTGTTCATGCGTACGAAGTGGGCCGGTGCTTCCGTGGGTGGGTTTGGAGGGCAAGTTGTTTTGAACAGGAGTTGACGGAGAGATCGGAGACGGGGATACAGGCAGGGGGATTTCTTGGGCAGGGGAATTGTCTCGCTGGTGGGCTGTTGGGGAGCGGTCTGTACGCTGACGCAGGGCCACCCGCTCACACCCGAGCGGGAGGTAGCGCACAGAAGCGATGGCTTTCATCTTCACCATACGGTTCGAGCGGATGAACCCAGATTTCTTTGGTTGCGGCCGATGCGGAGCGAGGGCGTGTTGGGGGTGAAGGAGGGAGAAAAGAAAATGGGGGGAAAGGAAGATGAAGAGAAGAGTTGGCGGTTCTGGGGACGCCCTACGCAGATGTCGCCTCGCTGGCTATGGATTGTGTATGAGGTCCCCCCCTCCCCGGATCAAGATCCGGTGGGACCCGCGGCGTCAACGTCCCGCTCGATATTGGACCTGTCCCGCTTATTTGCCCGGTTGAGGTTCCACTGCAAGCCGGCATCGTCGTCGAAGTAGCGGCCGGTGTAGCCGAAGAGGGTGTCGACGGTGGGGCCGGATTCGGAATGGACCTTGCCGAAGGCCTCGTAGACCTTGTGGTTGGCGATGGTGGTGACGTTGGTCGAGGCGTTGTAGGTCGCCACGTCGCGAACCGTGCCTTGCCAGTCATGGGCCAGCGGACGTCGTTGGGGCTGCCGGTGGCGACCTGCTCGTCGGCCAGGATCTGGTCGACGGCCGGGCCCCAGAGGTAGCGGTGGGAGTGTACGAGGCGATTCCTGACACTAGGTAAATCCATCCAGTGTCAAGATTCGACCCCGAGTGGAATTAACCGAGTGCCTTCGATCTGTCAATAGTCAGGTATTGTGTCCCCCGAATTCCCGAATTCTAGAGGGGGTCCCCGAACATCAGGCGGTCGGTGTGACCGCGGATCGTCATGTTGAGATCGCCGCCGTGGACGTTTGTGTCGGCAAACAGAGCCACAGCAAGTGTCAAAGCAATACTGAATCGGGTCATTTGGGATGGTCCTATGGTCACTTCTCCAAGACGCCGCTCTCGCGGCACGGCTTCCCGGCACGCGCGTCGATCTGCCTGCCGAACTCAAACATGAACTGACCGAGCCCACCGCAGTCCCGAGCCCAATTGGCCAGTCGAGCATAGAAATACGTGCGCTGCAATTTCGGGCGGGTGTCTATCCAGTCAAGAAGCTCCCGTGCGCGTGTGCGCTTTTCGTCAATCGATACGGAATCGTAGACTTGCACCGTGAGCCGGGCCACGTGGACGAGATCTCGAAGACTTCCCGGGCTGAGCGTCTTCTCGAGAGTTGCCAGATTCTCGGGGCGACTGCATTCCGCGGGGAAAGACAGCAACCCGAAGGTCCCCAACCCCGGGCGATCCACGTCCCATCCCGTAGGCACGGGGGCACGAACCCCGCCGTCGTACAGAGCCAACAGCCTGCGCATTTCTTCGTCTGAACGGCCTTCAATGAACAGCTTCTCACTCCGCCCCGCGAGTTCACCACAGCGCAGGTCCAGGTAGTAGTCCCCGGATCGCCATTTGTCGGGATCCCAAAACCGCCATTCGGTCCAATCAAGTCGCGGCACGGGTAGCATCAGCACGCCAAGAACGCGCTGTTCGCCCGGCCCGAGATCGATCTTCGGCGTTTCTTCGCCTGCCGGGCAACCGTCCGGCAGGAACCGAAACGTCGTGGATTCTTCACGATCCGCAATTTCTACAGTAAGAGTCCCCGTTTCCAACAGGCACATGGCAGGAATCTGCACGGAGGAATCGCCGTAATTGCGGGCGGAAACCTCCACGAAGACGACGTCACCCAGGCGCAGTCGCGTGGGCGTCACCTCACCCCACAGCCCCACGCTTGCAGAGGGTTGTGCCGACAAAACGAAAGCGGGCAGCATGGCAAACAGGTGAAGCATCGGACGACTCCGGCCCTACTTTGGATGGGTCTTCTCGTGGATCTCGCGGACTTGACGAGGGGTGAGTTCGTTCTCCTGGGCATCTGCGGGCGTGGAGCCGGGCAGCGGCGGCACCGGTACGAGCCGGTAATCGCGGCCGTCGCGAACCCACGTGGAATAGCCGCCGGCAGTGAATATTCGCATGAAGTCATCGAGGCTCGTATCACATTGCTGGGCTCTCAAGGAACGTTCTTCGCTTACCGTTGGGTCGCGTTTCAGGGAAACACCCGTCTTGCGGGTCGCCAGGGCGAAGACTTCGTCGAGAGGGGTCGGGTCCGGGAAGGCGAAAACAAGTCGCCGCACATAGAGCCGCTCGTCATGGACGAACTCTTCCCACCGATCGGACGGATGTTGCAGCATGATTCCAAGGGCCTTTCGGAACAGCTTGCCGTTCTCGATGTCTTCGGGATTAGGGTTCTCGATGCGCAGCCGATGGTAGTGGCGTCCGAGCGCCCAACGCATCGTGGAGTGGTAGGCGCTGTCGGGAACACCGGTGAGGACCTCTGCGACCTTGCGTGGCACTTCTTGCGAATTGAGCCACAGTTCGCCGCGCTGCAGGAAGAAGAGTATCTTCTCGTTGTTGAGTTGTTTCCACACTTCGGCGTCCACGCCCTTTGGCTCGTCAACCCGGATTCGGATTCTGTTGGACTCGAACATTTCCCGTTTGGGAAACAACGGGTACTTCACGAATATCTCGTACTCGCCGGATTCCGGAAATGCCAGCGTTGAAATGGCGCCTCCGTTCGACGACAGGCTGAAGTGATGCAACACACGCAGGGGATAGTACTTCGATTCTCCGGGCGGCAAGGCGATCGTGTTGGGGACCACTGACGGAATTGCTCGCCCGCCGATTGTGAACTGGTCTGCGACTGCGCCAGGATGCGCGAGGAAGATCTGGATCTGGTTGTCGAGTATGTCGATCCAAGCCGGTAGATCTGCGCCACCAGTGTTTTCGACTCTTACCTCGAGAATCACCGTTTCGCCGACCACGTAGTGACGCTTGTCCGATTCAAGTTCAATCGCCAATTTCGTCGCCGCGTCTAGGCTGTCTAACAAACCTGTGTGAAGCGCCACGGCGAGGAAGGCAGCAGGCGTCGAGACTCGCATTCTGTATTCTCCTGAAACGGATCATCATGGCAAGGGAAGGCCCAAAGGCTTTCTGCTGCTCCGGATCTTGTCGAGATACTCGTCAGTGTAGACGCAGGGCTGTCCTTGATCACGCAAGGTGACAGGCTCCGTCCAGCAATCATTGCCGACCGCATGGCCAACTTCATGGACCACCGTATCCGCCTGACTATCACCGGTGTCGTAGATCGACTCAATATAGATATAACACCCCCCTGCTGTTGAGTCGGTCTCTCCAAGAATAACATCGGTCTCACTCTCGGGATCATTGTCATTCGCGTATGGCCCCTGAAAAGCACCGAGGACATACGCGACCCAATACGGCACCGCATTGAGAGTCACAGAATCCCAGCCTCGCACATCATGCATGTCGGGGATAACAGAATTCAGATTTGCCTTGAAGGGAGTGTTGTCGTTACTATCTCCTACATCAAACGCGACTTCAACGAACGCCTCCTGCATGGCGGCGTACAACTGTGACGTATCCGGCATAGGCACGTCCTGTCCGTTCGTCAAATGGTCATCATCACTCAATTCAGCAAGCCCCGACGCGGGGGGTGGCGACAGCCCCTTCAAGACAACAGCCGTCGACCCTGTACAACTCAGAACCAGATAGGAAGTCGCTGCCGAATCGGTGAGCACCCCCCCTACGAAATGGCCAAGATCATCCTGAGTTAGCACGGGGTCGAATGTCACGTTGTATCCATTGTTGCCATTATCCTCGGCACGGCTGATATTGCACGAGACGGTATTTCCCGTCACTGCTCCCATGGAATCGACTTCCACGTGCAAGCGGCGCCAGACGGTAAGCAGACGGGTTGCCATCATGCCATCAATGCTATAGGCATCCGTCAAGGTGGGCTCACCTTCGTTGTGGATCAGGTCGAAGTTCTCTTCGTGGTAGACCGAACCGTACGGATCGTCGGAAACGGCAAATACCTCGGTCAGATCGGTTGGCCGAGCGCCAGCGACGACACGGAAATTGTTGCCCGGTTGGATCCAGCCGATTTCGAACGGAACACGGATGGTGCCGTTTGCGTCCGTAACTTCTGATTCGGGGAGGTCCGCGCCCATGAGGAGTGCATCTTGAGAAATCCCAGGTACACTCCCCGTCGTTGCACGATTGTCGCCCGGGTCGTATCTGTGTTCATCAGGGCGAAGGGGATTCGGTGGCGCGGGATCATCGTCGATGGGAGCATCAGCCGCGCTCGGATCGTCCACATCAAACCACTTCAGCGCGACAGGTATCCCAGCCAACTGCGGCGCCACTTGCACTCGTACATCTACGATCGGCCGCGCGGGACCACCGGGGGTAGCTGCGTCGGGGTACGCGAGGACTCCAAAGCCACCTGTATCATACAACTCGGCGGCGGACGACGCAGTGTCATGCGTCATCCACTGGATCCCCACGATCTCCGCCACCACCTTCCGTACGGGCGGATCCATTCGCATGGAAACCTGTGGAAAACTCACGTAAGGCGCCACGGCCCACTCGCCTACCCCCGGTTTCCCCTCCGCCGGATCCAGGCCGCTGGAACTCGCGAAGCCGGTCCACGTCGCAGAGGGATCGTTGCGGTCTTCCCATGCAGTTGCCACCCAGTCGACGGAATCAACGGCGACGCCGGGCGGAGCCACTTGGGCTGTCCAACGCATCGTATCGTGAGACCACGATACCTCCGGATGGGGAACGCCGACCCAGATGCCGCCGCCCAACTGACGCTCCGCCGTGCAGCCCGTCACGTCAACGGCCCACACCTCGAACGTCGTTTCCGCGCACTCACCCGGTCGGTCCGTGGCACGGACGGTAATCTCGGCAACTCCGGTTGACCCGGTGAAACTGAGCGTCAGGATCCCGGTTCCTCCGTTAATGCTGGTGCCCACCACCGACGAATTACTGTTCGCCACTACGGCGTAGGTGAGCTGCTGATCCGTATCGTCCAAATCGTCGAAGTGGTTCCACAGCGAAACCTGCTCGGTCGTGACCGCATCGCGGGCCCAATGCCAAACGTCGTCGATCGGCTCTGCCGTCGGCGCCTCGTTCATCACGTACAAGGTCACGACGGCAGGACCGCTCTCGTCGATGCCGTCGTCGAGCGTGTACCAGAACGCGTCGGTGCCCGCGAATCCGGCGTCCGGAACATACGTGAACGTCCCGTCACTATCCCAGGTGAGTTGGCCGTTGGCAGGCCCGTCTTTCACGTCCAGGGCCACGTCCCACATGAAATGGTCGTTGTCGCTGTCGTTCCATTTCAGGCCGTACTCCGGATCGGTCACTTCCAGGGTCGTGTCGTGGGTGATGTAGTAGTCGTCGTCGTACGGGCAAGGAGCGAAGTTGGTGATCGATATCGAAACCAGGGCGTCGCTCGAGCCCTGCGGGTTGGTGATCCTGTAGGTGAAGTCGTCGGAACCGGCCCAGTTCTCCGGCGGCTCGTAGCGGAACCCGCCGCCCGGCGAGAACCAGACGAGTTGCCCGGCAGTGGGGTAGGTTACCACACTGGCTGTCCCCGGTTCGTCGCCCAAGTCGTCGTTCCAGAGCACGCCGGGGGCCCCGTCAATGATTGGGCAGTCGTGGCCGCCGGAGTAGTTGTCGTCGTAGGCCGCCGGCTCGCGGCCGCCGCCACTGCCTCCGGATCCTCCGCTGCCACCACTTCCGCCCGATCCCCCACTACCGCCGCTTCCCCCGCTTCCGCCACTCCCCCCGCTGTCGCCCATCGTCATCAGCAGAAGATTCCCATCGTCTCCTTCCCCCGCCCCGGGGGCTTGCGCCGGTGCCGCCAGCCGAAGCGGGCGGATCGTTCCGTGTTCCCGGGCCGACGGGCTGGCCGATGCCGAGCCTTCTGTGTCGCCTTCCGCTGATTGTGGACTGCCACCGGCGGCCACCGGTATGGACCAGTAATGCGATCCCCAGGATGCCTGCGGATTCACCCCGCTTGGCACGAAGCCCGACCGCATATAGGAGAACTGCCCCGACGCCAACGCGGCCGCCAGGTCGTCGAGCAGCGGCGACCGCTCGACGAGCCTGCTCGTATCGGCAGACGTCCCGAGAACCGAATCGACCGCCCCCGAGACCATTTCCACCGCCCGTTCCCTGGCGGCGGCAAGGCGGTCTGGGGAAACCGCCGGCGCAGCACCGCCCCCGGCCGACGACGTCCAGAAGCTCACGCACAGGTGCCCCGCTGCGTCGGGCGGAGCGATGGTCCGCGGAACGTGAAACGTCTGATCCCCCAAGTAGGCCGCCTCGATCAGGTGCCACATCGGGTCCCCCGATCGGATTCGCTCCGTGTCCGACTTGCTCCGCTGGCCGAATCCGAACCAAGCGGCCCCAACCATCAAGGCCGCGATTCCCCCGCCGGGGGCCGCTCGCACTTCGAGCAATTCAGGCCCATGCAACTTGCGCCCCCCCCCCCGCAACGTGCGCATACTACTCCGCTGCCGCCGGACCACCATGGCGATACCCCCTGATAGACTTGGCTTGGTAACAAGACACGCAAACGAACCACGCGCTGGCCGTGAATCTACCGCGCCGTGCGGATGTGTCAAGCAGTTTGTTCCCAAAATATTGACCCTACCAAAAGACCCCCAGGCAGAGGGAATCTCTTGCCTTCTCCAATTGAGCTCGCGATGATGGTTGTGCCCGGTGCAAATACGGACAGTGCCCTGGTTAAATGAACTCTGAATCAATTCAAACCATGACAGCGACATGAGCGGCAAGCGGCGTCTGTTATTCGCCTCGTACCACTGCTGCGTCGATCCGTCCAGCGGTGCGGCCGTGTCGGCCCGCGAACTGCTCGGAATGCTTGCACGCAACGGGTGGGACGTTCGGACCTACTGCGGACCGCTCTTGGACTTCGAGCAGGCGGAGGATGTGCGGCAGATCCTGGCCGACCAGCAACTCGAAGTTCACGAAACCAGCGTTTGGGTTCAATGCGTGCCGGTGGCCCTGTTGACGTTCGATGACGGTCCCGTGCGATCGACCGTTCTTCTGCCTCCGGATCCTCAGCGCCGACCGCCGTCGATGGAGAGTGGAAGCGTCTTTCTCGGCGGCTTCGGCGAGCTCGTCGAGCGCTGGCGGCCGGACATCCTGCTGACCTACGGCGGACATTGGCTTGCCGGGCCCATGTTCGACGAGGCCCGGCGGCACGGCGTTCGGATTGTCTTCTGGTTGCGCAACTTCGCCTACCGCGACCGGAAGTTGTTCCTATCAGTGGACAGGGCGATCGTGCCGTCTGAGTGTTCCGCCACGCATTACCTGCAGACCTTGGGACTGGATACGACCGTCATCCCGCCGCCGCTAAGCTGGGAACGGATCGTGTGCGACCGATTGCGCGGCAGCCGCTATGTCACCTTCGTCAACCCCCAGCCGCACAAAGGCGTGTTCGTTTTGGCTCGCATCGCCGAACAGTTGTTTCGCCGCCGGCCCGATATCCGGCTGCTGATTGTCGAGGGGCGATCGGGCGTGGAATGGCTCGAACGGACCGGGCTCGACCTGAGCGGGTTGACCAATCTGAGCGTGATGAACAACACGCCCGACGCCCGCGACTTCTATCAGGTCAGCCGCGTGGTTCTGATGCCGTCGCTCTGGCGGGAGTCGTTCGGACGCGTCGCCGCCGAGGCCATGATCAACGGCATCCCGGTGCTGGCATCGAATCGCGGTGCGCTGCCCGAAGTGGTGGGGGATGCGGGTTTTCTGTTCGACATTCCGGACTGCTACACGCCCGAGACACGCAAGGTCTCTACGGCTGAAGAGGTTGCTCCGTGGGTCGAGACGATCATCCGCCTTTGGGACGACGACGAGTTTTACACCGAAGCGAGCCGCCGCTGCCGCGACCGGGCCGAAATGTGGCGCCCGGAGGTGCTGCTGCCCCGTTACGAATATGTCTTCGAGAGCCTGCTGGCGGGTCGATAGAATCGAGCCGAAGTTGGTGAGGGATTCCTCGTTTCAAAGCGGCTTGGCCGTACGATCCCCGCGATTGACCCGCTCACGTGCTCAGGTCCGTATCCTCCCACGCCGTACCGGCCGACAGGCACCACGTCAGCGAGTGACGCCGCTCGTGCACGACCCCGCCGTGCATGACGGGATGAAAGCCCTTCGGCACGGTGTCCTCGCCCGTCTGGGCACTCCGCACGGCGTTGTGGGCGCAGTAGAACCGATCCTCCATTGCGTTCACCTCGGAGGCCGATCGAAGCTTCGATTTCTGCACCAGTCCCTCGACCGTCCCGTCCAGACCGCCCAGGAACTCGAACAACATCCGGTGGACGATCGCATGGTCAATTTGCGACGCTTCAATCGTCGGTTCGGCGTCAAACCCCAATACCCACGCCAGGGCCCACATGTTCTCCAACCTCCACCCCACCGAACCGCCGTGCTCGTTCCTCGCCTTTTTGCGAGACAGCGACATGCAAGCTGCCTCATTCTTCGTCAGCCATTTGCCGAGCTTGTTCCTTTTCAGGTGTTTCTGCAGGGCCTTCGTCGGGATTGCGTCCTCTGGAGCCGACGCCCACATGAACAAGGCTCCCAGAGCCATCAGCCTCCCGGCCACCTCGCTCACCGGCCGAACCTTGCGAGTCATGTCCGGCAGCGGCAACCAATCAGCCGGAGAAAACCCTCGGTCCTTCAGAAACGCCATTGCCCGCGCCCGAACCGCCTCCGCCTCCGGTCCGCCACCCTTGGCCGGCAGCCTCCAATCCGGCCTCGGTTCGATCGTTCTCAGCTTATCGACCAGGCCTGGCGGAAGCACTACGCAATCGCTTGTCTCCGGATTCAACAACAGCCCGCATCCCTGGGGAAGCGGCTTCACAAGATCGACTCCGTCGACCACGAACCCTGGGATGGAGCCACCGCCGTCGAACATTTCGGGCATGGCGGCCGCGAACTGTTGCGCATGGGCCATCGACTCAAACGCAACCACCACCGGAAAGTCGTCGATCTCGGCCATCATCGGCGTGACCGCCCCACTCCCGGATTCATCCTTCACCTGGATTAGCGTGAACTGCAGTCCATGGATGAACTTCGCGGCCTCACCCGCATTCTGCTTCTCAACCGCCTCCGCCAGACTCTCACAGGAGTCCTCGGCCTCCTCCGCATACCGAGGCGGCGCCTCAGGAATCAACAGTACCTGTCCGCAAGCGGGACACTTCACCCGTTTCCCGAACAGCTTCTCTTTCGCCTTTAACTTCTTCTGACAACCAGGACAAGGAACGATCAGTTCCATGAGGGCACCTCTCTTCGTCGGCAGAGAACGATCAGTGCGAAGCGATGGGCGTGGATCGTCAGGCCACCACGCCCATCGCTACGCTCTGAGCGTGCCACCCAGTAAACAATCCGGGGTGGTTCTCCCCTCGGTCAAGGCCGGATCGGAGAAGCTTTGCCTTTTGGGTCAGAGTATGACCCTTGACGCGACCTGAGTCAACAGTCGCCCCCCAACGTCTCTTGCCACGTTATAGGCCCTCGCCCCGCCCCAACGCGATCGCATAGGCGGTGGCGTGTGTGTGGCAGTGCGAGATCGAGACGAGCAGCTTGGTCACCCCGAGCCGTTCCACCACCTCTTTCGTCCCCCCGCGAACCGCCACCACCGGACGCCCCCCCGGCTCGTTGCGGATCTCAATGTCGCGCCAACTGATTCCGCGGATCCACCCGGTGCCGAGCGCCTTGAGAATCGCCTCCTTGGCGGCCCAGCGGCCCGTGTAGTGCTGGGTGGCCTGCTTGCGATTCTGGCAGTAGCGGATCTCCTCGTCGGTGTAAACGCGATTGATGAACAGGTCGCCATGCCGCTCGATCATTCGCGCGATCCGCAGGCATTCCGTAATGTCGGTTCCGATTCCAATGACGTCCATGGGAGTTGTCGGGGAGCAGGGTTCAGGGTTCGGGGGTCAGGGTTCGGGGCTCGGCGTGGAGCAAACCGTCTAGCCGGGAGCGATCGTTGGGGGGGATCCAGACTTGCTGGACGGTCCGGCGGCCTTTCGGCAACTCCCAGGATAGCTCCAGTCCGGCCGGTCCGCATCCGCCCTGGCAATGGACGAGGCGATAGGCGGCATCCTGGGCGTCGTCGGGAGGCTCGAGCCCCACGGCGGCCGCCAGGTCGGCGGCAGTCGCGGCCGGAAGACGGCCGCGGCGAACGGTGGAGAACCAGGTGCGGCACCGATCGCAGTAAGGCTGCCGCGCGGCCGGCACAATCACGAGCAGGGTGGCGGCGAGGGTGAGGCATCCGTCGAGAGCCCAACTGGCCCAGGCCCAGAGGTCTCGTGCCACGATCCGGCCGGCGATCGGCCGCCCCCGGATTGCCTGCCATCGCAGATACTCCAGCACGCCGGAGGCCGGCTTGGGGGGCGTGCCCCGCACCAAATCGGGATGGGCCCGAGCGGCGATCTGGAATTGAGCCGCCTGGCGCTGGGCGGTTTCCTTCTGTTCCTGGTAGCTGAAGTAGTGTTGTCCGAACACCGCCACGGCGCAGGAAAGTACCGCTCCCGCCAGGATAGTGCCTCTGCCCGCCACGTGAACCAGCCGCGTCAGCCCGGCCAGAGTGACTCCGATCGCCAGTCCGACGAGAATCGGGAACAGACCGAGCGGGGCGAAGTGCTTCTGGACGCCATAGGCCAACCAGGCCGCGGCCGCCCCGTGGATCAAGCAGAGCGGCAGCCACAACGCCAGGTGCGCCGCATGGAAGCTCGCCCGCGGCGGTTCTCCGGCAGCAACATGCGATTCCGCAGGCGGTTCACTCATGCCAGTTCACGTCGGGATGCTGTTTCCCTGGCGCCCCTCACTTCACGCCGCAAGCCTGCTGGGCTCGCAGGAGCACCTCGGCTGCCTTCCTGCGGGCTCTGGAGGCTCCGTCGGCGAGAATCTCACGGACGCGCTGGGGGTGAGCCTCGAGGTCCTTTCGCCGCGCCCGGGCCTCGGCGAAGTAGGTCTCCGCCTCGTCGGCCAGGGCCTTCTTCACCTCGCCGTAGCCGAATCCGCCGCGGCGGTACTTGGCCGCCATTTCCTCCCGCTTCGCATCGTCGGCAAATAGGGAGTAGAGCTGATAGAGGTGATCGTCGCCGGGCTCCTTCGGCTCTTCCATGGGACGCGAGTCGGTGACGATCCGCATGATCTTCTTTCGCTGCGTCTTGGGATCCTCGAAGATCTCCAGCGTGTTGTTGTAGCTCTTCGACATCTTCTCGCCGTCGACGCCGGGCACCTTCGCCGAGGCTTCGAGCAACTTCGCCTTCGGCATCACGAAGGTCTCGCCGTACTGGTGGTTGAAACTGCCGGCAAGATCGCGGCAGACCTCGATGTGCTGCACCTGATCTTCGCCCACCGGAACCGTGTCGGAATCGTAGGCCAGGATGTCGGCGGCCATCAACACCGGGTAGGCGAACAGCCCTGCGTCGGCGGTCAGCCCCCGGGCTTTCTTGTCCTTGTAGGCGTGGCACCGTTCCAGCAGGCCCATGGGCGTGCCGGTCAGCAGCAGCCAGCACAGTTCCGAAACCTCGGGCACGTCGGACTGGACGAACAGCGTCGCCTTCTCGGGGTCCAGTCCCAGGGCCAGCAGGTCGACGGCCGCCTCCAGCGTCAATTGCGAGAGATCGTCGCGGCTGCGAACCGTGTTCAGGGCGTGCAGGTTGGCCATGAAGTAGAAGGCCTCTTCGGCCTGGTCCTGCAGGTCGATGTACTGTCGGATGGCCCCGAAGTAGTTGCCCCAATGAAATCGTCCGGTCGGCTGAATCCCTGAAAGCACGCGCATCGTTTAGGCCATATCCAACAAAAAGAAGGTGTAAATCTCCGCCATCATCGGGCGGGATGCTGTAAGGTTCCAATTACCTCGGACACGCTATCAGCCCCCAAGGCTCGCAAGGCCTCTGGAAGCTGGTCAAGGATCTCCATGGTGACCGACGGGCGGTAGAAGCTCGCCGTTCCTACTTGGATGGCGCTCGCCCCGGCCACCAGAAACTCCATGCAGTCGTCGACTGAGGCGATCCCGCCGATGCCCACGATCGGTATGTCGACGGCCTGGGCGACCTGGTAGACGATCCGCAGCGCGATCGGCTTGATGGCCGGTCCGCTGAGCCCGCCCAGCACATTGCCCAGTCGCGGTCGCCGCCGCCGCCAGTCGACGGCCATGCCGAGGCAGGTGTTGATCAGGGCCACGGCGTCGGCGCCGCCATCGGCCGCCGCCTGGGCGATGGCCGGCACGCTGGTCACATTGGGGGTCAGCTTGGCCAGAACCGGCAGGTCGCACACGCCGCGGACTCCACGGACGACCTTCTCGCACATGGACGGATCCGTGCCAAAGTCGACGCCCCCCGAGACATTCGGGCAGGAGACGTTCAGTTCCAGGGCGGCGACCCCTGCCACCCGACCAAGCCGTTCGGCCAGGTAGACGAAGTCGTCGTAGCTCTTCCCGGCCACGCTCACAATGATCGCCGTATCGAGCGAGGCGAGAAAGGGGAACTGGTTTTGGAGGAAGGCGTCGAGGCCGTCGTTGTCCAGTCCGATCGAGTTGAGTAGTCCCGCTGTGGTTTCAACGGTCCGCGGCGGTGGATTCCCCGCACGAGGATCGCGGGTGATCGTCTTGGGGACGATTCCGCCGAGACGGCCGAGTTCCACCATGCCCGCCATCTCGCGAGCGTAGCCAAAGGTGCCGGACGCGACCATGACCGGATTCTTCAGAGCAAGTCGTCCCAGTTGAACCTGCAAATCCATTTCAGTATCGCGTACCGCTCAGTAGGGTGTGTATTGGGTGGCACGCTCAGAGCGTAGCGATGGGCGTGGATGGTCGGGTCACCACGCCCATCGCTACGCTCTGAGCGTGCCACCCATGAAAAATCCGGGCTAATCGCCAATGTACCTTGCGACGGACGGAGCGGCAACGCCCGGCCAGCGGCCCCCGCCGCCACGGCCGAGTCGTCCACTTGCGCTGGTGCGCAGGCTGGAGTGTTCTATCGGCGGCTCGAAAACAGCCGGGCAAGAAACAGACACGGACACACGTCGGCACACTTCCCGTCCCGAAATGGGAAAGCGAGCCGGCGGCGTCCGCCTCATTGTTTTCCTGAAGGGAAGCCTCCGACACGAGCCGCGCAGGGTGCGCAGGTCCGGCGGCAACGCCGGCCTGTCACGCGGGCGAATCGGCGACTACCTTCGTCGGCAGACCTAGATGATACCGCCGTGCGTCCTGTAAGGCGTGCAGTGATCCGGCTGATCGAGGAACCACGTTCGCTCCCACTCGTCAAGAAGCAATCGCTGGTTCTCCGACGTGTAGATCAGTTCCTGAACTCGACGAGTCGGGTCGCCTGAGTAGCCCGGAATGATACAGCCGGTTGTCACGCTGGTCAGAATTCCCAAAACGGCGGCCAGCAGCAACTTACGCATCGTCAAACTCCTCCGTGAACTTATCCGCATACGCGAATCCGGTCGCGCAGCGCCTGAACTTCGGCCAACCGATGTCGGTATGCCTGCGGAAGCCCCCGTAGCACCTGGGGGTGTCTGCACGGCGCCGAGTGTATTGTTTGCGCGGGAAGAGCTTTTGCTGACCGGGTTTGGGTCGAAAGGTCCGGAAAGCTAGCGAATTGTCCGGTCGGGGTCGAGGTCAAAACCGGCTATACGTGGAACGCACAGCAACCCCGTCGGGATCATTCGCTTCCTGGGTCATCACCGAGACAGGGATGCTAGTCGCTTCCCAGGTCCGGATCGTAAAGCGTTGGAGTGGCGTGGTTTTCGGGGAAAGAACGGGCCGCAGCGGCTGCCGCTTGGGCTTCTGCCGCGGCTCGCTGCTCCAGTTCCCGGACCCGTTGTTCCATCTCCTTGCCCGGCTTGAACGTAACGACGAACTTCTCGGGGACGAACACCTTGTCACCGGTTCGCGGATTGCGGGCCTTCCGAGGCGCTCGACGCTTGACCTCGAAGACTCCGAAGTTGCGAAGCTCGATCCGCCCGTCTTCGACAAGGGTCTCGACGATCGCGTCGAACGTTTTCTGGACGATTTCCTTGGTTTTCAGTTGGGTGAGCCCAATCTCCTCGGAAATAGTTCGGACGATCTCTTTCTTGGTCACGACTCGCGTCTCCGATTCGCTGGTTGCCCGGGCCGTATCACCAATCCGTCTCACTGCCCAGTATCGCTCCAAGTGTAGATGCCATAACGACTAGAGTCAAGATCAATCCGCAAGCTTCAGACAACTTACGTCTGAGCGGCGAAGCTCCAGTCAGCCGGCGATCAGTTGGGCCGACGTTGGATAAGTTCTTGATGTCAAAGATCTTAGCTCGCCGGTACTGTTTCCGGGAGCCGACGCGGCGACACAAATCTTTGCACGATTAAGACTTGCGCTTACAACCTTCCCATCCAACGCCCCCAAGGGTGACATCGCTGCGCACACCCTAGTTGCCATTGGATGATCACTGCCTCCGAGTATCGGCATTACAATCGGCAGACTTTACTTAACCGGCAAATTTCGAATTTCCGGTATCTGTGGAATGCCTGCGAGAGGAGGATCGCTGGTCAACCCCCGCTGTGGAGTTGGATGCGCGGCGGCTTCGAGGGCTACACGCGAATGACCTGCATTCGGGCCAGAATCTCCTCTGCCGGAACCAACGGCCCCTTCCCGCATCCAGGGCAATCGCGACAGGTCTCTTCCCAGTCTTCACGCGTGCTCACGGTGGAATCCCAGAACGGCCAGGTCCGGCACTGGCGGGGGCGGGCCTCGTAGGCCAGACAGCGTCTTTGCTGGGGGTCGAACATGACACAATCCCCATTGTCGTATTCGCCCAGGCTGCGACGTACTCCGATCCGCCGAACATAGGTCGCCTCGAACTGCTCGGGCGAGAGCCCCACGACGCGGGCCAAGGCACGAATCTCTTCGCCGTTCACCCAGACAAAGCCCGGAGCCCCGGTACAGCAGTCGCCACAGCCGGTGCATTCAAATCGCAGACCGTTCTCGAACCAGAGTTTCTCACTCATGTGACGACCAGGTCCTTTCCTCGCCGGGTAAGCAACTCGCCGACCCCAGGCATCAATCCGTAGGCGAACGCCAGCAGCTTGATCGGATGGATTGTGGGCTTCGTCGTTCCTTGTTCCATCTGCATCTTGCAGGCGCTGCATTCGGTGGTCCACGCCTGGAAGTCGGCCTCCCTCACGCGGTGAAGCAAGCCGCGTGCAATCCTCAGGCTTGCACGATAGTTGACGCTCTTCAGGCCGAACGTCCCCGCCATGCCGGAGCAACCCTCTTCGCAGCGCTGCAAGGACAACCCGGGTATGAGCCTCAGGAGGTTCTCGCCGGGCGAACCCACATTCAAGGCCTTCAAGCGGCAAGGCATGTGGTATCCCAGCGAAACGTTGAGGGGTCTGAAGTCGAGTTGCAGCTTCCCGACCGTATGCATTTTCCAGAGATAAGAGCAGACCTCGGAGGCGTTTCGGGCGACGAGACCGGCATCCTCGTCGTCGAGCAATTGGGGGTACTCGCGTTGGAGGCAGACGGCCGCGGCCGGTTCGGAGGCGATCACGTGATAGCCTTGGCGAACGGCTTCGGCCAGGATCGCCACGTTCTTCCTGGCGAAACGCCGTGCGATGTCGAGGGCCCCCTCGGTGATCGCGGCCATTCCCGCCTGCTTCTGCCCCTGTGGCACATACACCGACACGCCGTTGTGTTTGAGAACGGCGACCGTGGCTTCTGCCAATTGGGGATCGTGATAGTTTGCGTAGAGATCGACGAAATAAGCGACCTTTCGTTCATTCGTGCGAGTGGGCCGGGCAAGATGGCGGCGCGCCGCACGGTGGAGGAAGTTCCGAGAGGTCACTCGCGGCAATTTGCGTCCCTGGGCGATTCCAAGGCACTTCTCGATGACCCACCGGCACCTGCGATTGGCGATCGCCCAATTGGCCAAGGGACTCACCTTGCTGGCCAGACTCGATGCAAGGTCGAGCCTCGCAGCCACCCAGTCGCGCAACTTCAGTCCGTGGGCGGCCACGTAGGCCCCCTTCCCCGCAACCATGAGCTGCGGTATGTCCACACCGGCGGGACACTCGCTTGGACACATGTGGCAGTGAATGCACAAATCGGCAATCGACTTGAACTCGTCACCCGTCAGGCTCTCCAAGGCCAACCCGCCCGTCAGGACCGCATGGATCAAGTTGGCCTTGGCCCGCGGCGAAGCCTCTTCGGAAGGGTTGACGCGGAAGAGCGGGCACATCCGTCCCCCCGGCGCCTGGCTGCGGCAGTCGCCGCAGGTATTGCACAGAGCCACCGCGTCGGTGACCTGGGCCGGATCCCAGTTGAGCTGTAGTTCGAGAAGGTCCCGAAGTCCTCCCTGCTCTTCGTCGGAGTCCTCGCTGTTGTCGACCACCGATACGGCAGGCCGCAGATTGTGCCACACTTCCTCCGGCCTGGATCCCACGACCTTGCCCGGATTGAGAATCCCCTCGGGATCGAACAGCCCCTTGACCTGTCGGAAGACGTCGTCGAGTTGACCGTACTGCCCTCGAAGGTAGGCCGATCGACTCAATCCCGAGGCTCGCTCGGCGCCGATTGTTCCTCCGGCGTCGGCAACCTCCTGGTAGAGGGCGTCGGCCAACCGTCCTACGATTCCCGACTGCGTACACTGGGTCTGATCGAGGAACGGCCGGATGATGAGCTGCCCTTGCGCTGCGTGTCCTACGATCGACGCCGTGATCTCGTGCCGCTTGAGGACGTTCTGGACCCGGACCAGAAACTCGGGAAGTGCCTCCGGGGCCACCGCAACGTCGTCGATGACCGGCAGTGGGCGCACCGCCCCTTTCATCCGATACCAGGTGGGACGGACCTTCCGAGCCAGAGCCCAATAGGTTTCCATCTCGTCGCGATCCACGGCCCGCCGGGCCCCGAAGGCCAGGCGGCGTTGGTCCCAGAGGTCGTCGGTCAATGACCGCAAACGTTCACCCACTTCGTGCCGATCGTCCCCGTCCAACTCCACCAGCAAGGCCGCTTCGGTATTCTCGGGAATCAGGGCCTCGAAACGGTCGTCGATCTCGCGGGCCAGGCTCAGGTGCCGCCGATCCATCAGTTCGCAGGCACTCGCATCGTAGTCTCGCACCAGCAGGGCTGCTTTGGCCGCACTGTCGAGACTGGAGAACATCAGGAGGGCAACGCCGCGGAAGGCCGGCAGAGCCTGCGTCGCCAGACGGGCCTCCGTGATGACGGCCAATGTGCCTTCCGAGCCGGCGATCAGCGCCGACAGATTGAGCGTTTCGTCGTCCAGGACGTCCCACAACCGGTAGCCCGCCCGATTGACCGCCGTCTTGGGACGGTTACGCCGGATAACGTCTTCTTTCGCCCGGATCAACCTGCTGAGCATTTGAACAATCTGCCGCTTGCGAGGATGGGCACCGGAGGCCTTGCCGTCGTCGAGCGGCTCGCGACCCACCTCGAGAATCTGGCCGTCGGCCAGGACGACCTGTAAACCGAGGATGTGCCGCGAAGGGGAGCCGTAGCGGAGCCACCGACTTCCCGCTCCGTCCACCGCGAGCAAGCTGCCCACCGTCGTCGTTTCCGTCACTCCCGGATCGGGGCCAAACGTACGACCGAACCGTTGCAGGTGGTCGTTGAGCCGCTCGTGGACAATACCCGGCTGCACTCGCACCATGCGATCGTCGACGAAAACGATGCGTCGCAGGTAACGGGAACAATCGAGCACCAGCCCCCCACCCAACGCCCCGCCGGAAGTCCCCGTTCCGCTGCCTCGCACATGGACCGGAATGCCCTTCGCCGAGGCGTATTCGAGGCACGCCGACACGTCCGTCACCGTTCGCGGCCTGACCACACCCAGCGGACGGACCTGGTAGATGCTGGCGTCGCCCGCATAGAGCTGAAGAAAGATATCGTCGCACCGCACGTCGCCGGTAACTCGCCCGCGAAGGTCTGCCTGAATCCGCTCTCGCTGCTGATCGAGTTGGGGCATGGCTGGCTTGACTTCTTCAACGGGCTGCTCGGCTGAGGCAACTATGTGTTTCACGCATAGCCGCCTCAACGCCCTGCTAACGATCTCCGTAGATCAACGTCATGATCTCAGAACGGGTCGTCGGCCTGGTCCGGAAGGCCCCCTTCATCGCCGATGTCACGCAGATCGCCCCCGGCTTCTTGACCCCGCGCACCGTCATGCACGTGTGGACGGCCTCAATCACCACGGCGACCCCCTTCACCTGCAATTCCTCTTCCAACAACCGGGCGATCTCCTCCGTCATCCGTTCCTGAACCTGCGGGCGACGCGCAACACCCTCCACCACGCGAGCCAGCTTGCTCAGGCCCACGACGCGTCCGCCGGGCAGGTAGCCGATGTGGGCCTTGCCCATGAAGGGCATCATGTGGTGCTCGCACATGCTGTTGAAACTGATGTCGCGAACCAGCACGACCTCGTCGTACTTTTCCGTGAAGAACTTGCGGAGATGGACACGCGGATCTTCGTGCAGTCCCCCGAACAACTCCGCATACATCCGCGCCACGCGAGCCGGCGTCTCCCGGAGCCCTTCGCGATCGGGATCCTCGCCTACCGCGAATAGAATCTCTCGGACCGCCCGCTCGATACGCTCCAGATCCACACCGCCAACCGGCGGTGCCTCCACGTCGTCCACTTCCGCCAGCAGGCTCCCGTCGAACCGGTCGCCGTCCTTTCCGCTTGTCGCCATGCGCATGTTCTCCAGTCTTGCCGACCAAAACTGCAATCCACAAATGGATCGCCGTTCGGCACCAACCCCAATGATAGGTGGGTCGCTCGATCACGGTCAAGGGGCCGTCTGGTACCCCCGCGCAGCGTCATGGCCTTGCGTGATTCCCGGAGAAGGCCGAGGATCCCTTGAGCCGTCATTCCCGCGCAGGCGGGAATCCAGACCGTTTGCCGAGTGCCTGGATTCCCGCCTTCGCGGGAATGACGGAAGGGAGTGCGGGAATGACACACGGGACGGCCACCTCGGAACCGTGCTTGTGGCAATCGCGCAAGACGATCTAGTTCCGACTCGGCAACGGCGGAAAAGGCAGCTCGCCCCGGCCGTCGGGACGCGTGTCGGAACTCAAGGCTGCCAGACGCTTGACCAGAATCTCCGCCCGGCAGACCACGTTGGTTTCACCCAATAGGATCAGCTTCTCCGCCAGGTCGACGTCCAGAAGATAGGCGATCAAGTCCGTCAGCGTTCCCAGCGGAACCTCGCGCTCGAGCAACTCGTCGAGTTGCTGCCTCGACTCCGGGACGAACGGCAGAAGGTGTCCCATCGCCAGGCGCAACCTCTCCATCAAGCGGTGAATCCGAGGAACATCTTCGTCCGCGTAGCGATCGGGACGGAGAATTGCCCGGGCGCTGCGAAATGACTTGGGCGTAGCCAGTTCCTGGACAATCTCCATCCGTGATACGCCCGCCAGGAGAATGTTGTACGAGCCGTCCTCCAACTCGTGGTTCACGACCACGCGACCCAGGCACGCGTGCGGCGAGATCGCCGGACTGCCGTGGTAATCGTCTTCCCAACCCGGAATCAGCGTCGCCATCGCGATCATCCGATCGTCTTCGAGCGATTCGTGCAACAGATCGCAGTAGCGCGGTTCGAAGATATGGAGGGGTTGGACCACATGGGGAAACAACACAAGATTCGGCAAGGGAAAGATCCGTACCGTTCCCGAGAAGTCTTTGGGCGAGAATGAGAACTGCTCGTGATCGGTCATGTCGCTTGTCCCAGGCGATCCTCTCGCGGACCGAAAGTGCCGAAGTGACCAATTGGACGATTCGGCTTCTGTTGCCGACAATCCGCCTCGGCCACCCGCCGTCAGGCAAATCCCTTTTCAAGGATAGCTCATGCTTCCGCCTGGCGGCGGCTGCAACCGGATCTTCGGGCGGGCCTCCAAGTCCCCCGGGCCGTCCGACCGGGCCGGCAGGTTCGCGTTGAAGCACTGCCGCACGGCTTGCAGGAGGGCGTCGACATCCAATCCGCGGTGTTGCGGACGGTACGGCTGCAGGTAGGCCGCCGAACTGTCCACCAGCTTGCGCGATCCCACCAGATTGCCGTTCTCCAGGTGGTAGAGGGCCACCGCCGCTTGAATCAGGCCCTGGTAGAATCGCCGGTCTTCGCCCGACTCGGCAATCCACAGTTCCTCCCAGACCTCGTGGCTGTCGAAGTACTCGCCTCGGTTGAAATGCTCGATTCCGTTGAGGTACAGCGAAGGGTACTGTTCGGTCGCCATGCGCCGATCCTTCCTCAAGACTGGACCGTGTATTCAGCGTGATGGGCTGCAACAACCGATAGGCACATTTCACTCGCGTGCCCTGAGCCGGCCATCCCGACGAGGGATTATAGGAACGAGTCACAGACTCGGCCAACTCGTTTCCGCGGCCCTTGACATGCCGTCCCCCGCATTTGACAATCCCATTTGGTGTGGATTCCTGACCAGTCCCCGGCACCACGGCTCCCTCTGATGGCTTGCACTGCGGAAGACAAACAGCATGCCCGGCAAATCGTCCGTCGGCTGGCGCGACACTATCCGGATGCAACCTGCTCGCTCGACTTCTCCGCCCCGCTGGAATTGCTGGTCGCCACGATTCTGTCGGCCCAGTGCACCGACGAACGTGTGAACCTCGTCACCAAACAACTGTTCAAGAAGTACCGTTCGGCCGCCGATTATGCCACGGCTGCACCGGCCGATCTCGAGCGAGACATCCAGAGCACCGGGTTCTTTCGCAACAAGGCCAAGAGCCTGCGGACCTGCTGCCAGAAGCTCCTGGACGAGCACGGCGGAACCGTGCCGCAGGATCTGGAGGCCCTGGTCCAGCTCCCCGGAATCGGGCGCAAGACGGCCAACGTGATTCTCGGTACGGCCTTCAAGATCCCCTCGGGAGTGGTCGTCGACACCCATGTGGGGCGGCTCAGCCGCCGCCTCGGACTCACCGCCCAGAAGGACGCCGTCAAGGTCGAGAACGACCTGATCGAGCGGATTCCGAAGAAGGAATGGATTGCCTTCAGCCATCGAATGATCCAACTCGGACGGCAATACTGCATGGCCCGAAAGCCCAATTGCGGCGATTGTCCCCTCGCGCAGGTCTGTCCGAAGATAGGAGTTGGAGAGTCCAGGTAGAACCGTCAGCCTCGAACCGACAAGACACGCGATGATCCTTTCCGGCGAAGAGATTCGAGCCCAGCTCGGCACCAACATCGTCATCGACCCGTTCGACGAAGCCCGACTGAATCCCAACAGTTACAATCTCACGCTTCACAACGAGTTGATGATCTACGAGGAGGTGGAGCTCGATATGCGCAAGCCGAATCGCGTTCGCCGTTTCGCCATTCCGGCCGAGGGGCTCGTCATCCAGCCCCATCAACTCTACCTGGGCCGCACGGTCGAACGAACGGAGACCCGCAACTTCGTTCCCATGATCGAGGGCCGTTCGTCGATCGGGCGATTGGGGTTATTCGTGCATGTGACGGCCGGTTTCGGCGACGTGGGGTTCCGCGGGTTCTGGACCCTGGAGATGTTCGCCATTCAGCCCGTCCGCATCTATCCCGGCGTGCCCATCTGCCAGATCTTCTATCACGAGATTCGCGGGGCGATCACCGAGTACAACAGCGACAAGTACCAGGACAACACCGACATCCAGCCCAGCCTGCTGTTCAAAGAACTCGACCCCACCCGCCGCCACGACCCCCAGATGAAACTCCCCTTCGGCATGGAACAGCCGGGGAACTGAGAGATTGAGCGACCGTGTGGGCGAATGCCTCCGGGAATCCGGCAACGCCATTTGGCTCCTGACTGCTCCCTGCTTCCCTTCTTCCTGAACCCCGAACCCTGAACCCTCAAACGTACTTCTTCATCACCCGATCCACCAGTCCCGGTGAGACCCGGTTCATTCCGCACAGAACCTTGCCCCAGAAATAGGGGACGATCTCCCGCTTCCCCGCCCGCATGGCCGCCACCGTTTGCCTGGCCACGTGCTCGGCCGTCACCGGGCGGTGTTCCGGCCAGCCCGGTTCGCTCGTCCGATCGAGCACCTGGTCGAAGAACTCCGTTTGCGTCGTGCCGGGGCTTACGACCAGCACGTCGATTCCGTCGGCCGCAAGCTCGGTACGGATCGCTTCGCTGAAGCCGTGTACTGCGAACTTGCTGGCGCAATACTCGCTGTTGTGCGGCACCGCTCGCCGTCCGAGGATCGAACTGACGTTGACGATGATCGGCTGCCGCCCTCGCTTGAGATGGGGCAGGGCAAGCCGAGTCATTTCGACCGGGGCAAAGAAATTGACTTCCATCACTTGCCGCAGCCGCTCGGGCGCTGCATCCTCAAAACGCCCCAGCGTCCCCACGCCGGCGTTGTTTACCAGGAAGTCAAGGCCGCCGAACTCGTTGACGGCACAATTTACTACCCGCTCTCGTACTTCCGGCGACGAGACGTCGCCAACCACGTGCAGCATCTTCCCGGCCAGCGACCGCGACTGCTCAACGAGTTCTGCAAGCCGCTCCTCGCGTCGGGCCGTCACCACTACCGACGCCCCTTGCCGGCACAGCTCCAGCGCGATCGCCCTTCCAATCCCGCTGGAAGCCCCGGTAACGATCCCTCGACTCCCTTCAATCTCTCGCTTCGCCATCACCCGAACCCGTTCTAAATGCTGTTTCCAGTTCGTGGGGTCGCACGATTGCGCCTTCGCGCTCGAGCCGTCCCGACAATCGCTGGGGGATCCGGCAGTGGATCACGACGTGCGAGTTGTTGAACGTCCGCGACAGCACTTCGCCGTGTGCCGCCAGGTAGGCCATCAGCCGGCCGTTCTCGACTCCGGTTTCCACGTCGACGTCGACGAAACTTCGGCTCAGGGCGTCGCTCACCGCCATGGCCAGGGCGTCCAGGCCCTCGCCGCCGCGAGCGCTGACGGGGATGCCGTGCGGGTACCGGTTGAGCAGCCCGTCCACACGGGCTCGGTCGGGCAGGGCATCGATCTTGTTGAGCACCAGCAGCGTGTCCTTGGCCTCGATCCCGATCTCCTCCAAAACATGGTAGGCCGCACTGATCTGGTTGGCGGCCTCGGGGCTCGAAGCGTCGGCCACGTGCAACAGCAGATCGGCTTGTCTGGCCTCTTCGAGGGTGGCCTTGAAGCTGGCGATCAGGTGGTGGGGCAGGTCGCGCACGAAACCCACGGTGTCGCTGAGCAGGACGGGGCCCCAGCCCGGCAACTGCCAGCGCCGCGTGCGAGTATCGAGCGTGGCGAACAAGGCGTCCTTGGCCAGCACGTCGGAACCCGTCAGCGCGTTGAGCAGCGTGCTCTTGCCGGCGTTGGTATAGCCCACCAGCGAAACGGTCATGGAATCGCGGCGAGCGGCCACTTCTCGCTCCCGCCGCCGATGGATCGCGTCGAGCTGAGCGCGCAGATCGGTGATCCGCTTCTGCACCAGACGCCGGTCGACCTCCAATTGCTTCTCACCGGGGCCGCGCAGGCCGACGCCCCCCATCTTCTGCCGAGAAAGGTGGGTCCACATGCGCTTCAGCCGCGGCAAGGAGTACTCGAGCTGCGCCAGTTCGACCGCCAGGCGTGCTTCATAGGTTTGTGCACGGGCTGCGAAAATGTCGAGAATCAGCTCCGTACGGTCGATCACCTTCACGCCCAACGCCTTCTCCAGATTGCGAGTCTGGGCAGGGTGGAGATCGTTGTCGAAGATGACCACGTCGGCATCCGTCATCTCGACCATCCCGCGCAGCTCGTCCACCTTGCCGCTTCCGAGGTAGGTGGCTGGGTCGGGCTTCTCTCGCCGCTGACTCATACGTCCGACGACCGTGGTGCCTGCCGTCTCGGCCAGACCTTCCAGCTCCTCGAGCGCATGGCCGTTCCACGCCTGATCCTTCAGTGTCACCTCGACCAGGAACGCCGCCTCGCTGGCGACCGTGTCGACGCGGTTCATTTCCTTCGGTTGACTCACACCATATCCCCACAGAACAGATGACAGTAACTCTCGTACCGGCGATCGTCGATGCGGCCGTCGGCAACCGCGTTCTTCACCGCACAATCCTCCTCGTGCGTGTGGGTGCAGTCCGGGTATCGGCACAGGCTGACATAAGGGCGGACGTCGCGATAGAACGAAGCCACCTCCTCCGGGATCACGTCCCAGAGCTGGAACTGCCGAATCCCGGGCGTATCGACCACGTAGCCGCCGAAACTCAACGGCAGAAGTTGCGCCGTGGTCGTCGTGTGACGGCCCTTCTGCGTCTCGTGGCTGACCTCCGAGACAGGCAGGTCGAGCTGGCCGTCGACGGCGTTGAGAAGCGACGATTTGCCCACGCCGCTCTGCCCGGCGACAACGCTCTCGCGCCCGACCATGCACCGCCGCAACCGCTCGATGCCGAAGCCCGTCTCGGCACTGACCAGCAGGACTCGATATCCCATGCGACTGTAGACACCCACCAGCGGCTGAAGTTCGGCACGATCTATCAGATCGACCTTGTTGATGCAGATCACGGGCGTCACCGCCGCCTTCTCCGAGGCGATCAGCATTCGATCGATGAGGTTGGGCTTGAGACGCGGTTCCGCCGCACTGGTAATGATGAGCACCTGGTCCACATTGGTGACCAGGATCTGTTGCCTGCCCCGTGTGGCCCGGCACAAGCTCCCGTGTCGCGGCTCGACCCGCTCGATGATCCCCTCCGGCACGCCGCTCCCCGGCACGCTGCGGAACCGCACCCGATCTCCGGCGGCCACCACGTGACGCTGATCGGTGCTGAGCGTCTTAAGCAAACGCCGCACGGCGCACGTGTAGACCCCCCCGGCAGATTCGTCGAGCACCCGGCAACTCAGACCGTGAACGCTCAACACTCGCCCCGCCCGGCACGATTCGTCGATTTCCAGATGGACGCTCAGGTGAGGTTCGGCGCCGCCGGTGATCTCTTCCCCCACGACCGTTCGCCGCCGGCTCAGGTCCCCTTTGCCGCTCACCCGCTCGCCCTGAAGGGGATCTTCCTCCTGGAATCCGTGCTCGTCGAACTGGCGCGTCCAGTTCTTCCCACGCGCCTTCTGGGATCGATTCTTGCGAAACTCGGTACGAACCTTCCGACTTTTCTTGCTCATCAAGTTAATCGGCTATCCGGCCTCAGATTGGCGGCGACGCTCCAAGCCTGCTCGTTCGAGCAGCGTCTGACCGAAAACGTCCTCTTCCTCGCCTTCAGGGGGAGGCGGCCCGCAGGCGCCATTCTGAGAAGGCGAGTATCGAATCTCGTACTTGTGACTCGCCAAAGCCAACAGGTCTCCCGGCATCAACCGCTTCCTGTCGATCCGGCCTCCGTTCACCCGCGTCCCGTTGCGACTGTCCGTGTCGCTCACCAACCAGTAGCCGTCCTCCAATTCCAGCCGGCAATGTCGGGCAGACACATTGGCAAATCGGAGGACCACGTCGCATGCTTCACCGCGGCCGACCACAAGGGTCTTCCGCAGAAGAGGGATGGGGTCGCCTCCGCCGACGGGAATCAACTCGCCATACATCGAGGGGCACTCGCTTGACAAACCTTCAAAAACGGCCCTCCCAATCCATGACCTGAATCCTGAGACGTCCCCTGGCAGGTCGCCTCATTCGGGAAAGCCAATCGTTCACTGTTCCGCGGCACGATGTTGAGTGCGGGCCGGCAAGCCCATACGATAAAAGGCGTACCCCCCTCAGTCTTCAGTGTAGATCGGTCCCACCTTTAACGTCAACTCCGATGCACGCGCACCCGCCTCCCCAACCACCCGAGTGGGCATCCCAGGGCCTGCATTTCCATGCGCTGAGCCATTTTCTGCGACGCAGGTTCGGCAGGCGGGTGTGGAAGATCAGTGTCGACGCCGGCCTGAGTTGCCCGAACCTCGACGGTACCCTTGCGACCGAGGGTTGCATCTTCTGCGACATGCGCAGCTTCAGCCCAAGCCGCCGGCAGGGCGCGGCCGGTCGTTCCATCACGAAACAGATCGCCGAGGGAGTGAGCCACCTCGGGCGCCGCCACGGAGATTCTGCCGACACGTTCATTGCCTACTTCCAGCCGGCCACAAACACCTATGGCCCGATCGATCGACTTCTACCACTGTGGCGGGAATCGCTCGCCTACTCGGGTATGGTCGGCCTGATCGTCGGAACAAGACCGGATTGCGTGAGCGACCAGGCCCTCGACGCGCTGGCGGGACTCGCAACCGACACCTGGGTTTCCGTCGAACTTGGCCTCCAGTCGATTCATCAGCATTCGCTCGATTGGCTCCGCCGGGCGCACGACTTCTCTTGTTTTGAGGACGCAGTTGTCCGTGCCCGCAGCCGCGGCCTGCACGTGGGAGCCCACCTGATGCTCGGCCTTCCGGGCGAGACCCGGGATGAGATGTTGGAGACGGCAAAACAGATGGCTCGCCTTCAAGTCGATTCCGTGAAACTCCACAATCTGTACGTCGTCCGCGACACTCCGCTGGCGGCGCTCTGGGAGCGAGGCGATTTCCGGCTTCCGGACCGCGACGAGTATGTGCAGATTCTCGTAGACTTCCTGGAATACCTACCCCCCGAGTGTGTGATCGATCGCATTGCGGGCGATGCCCCCCCTCAGTTCCTCCTTGCACCCGAATGGTGCCAACACAAGGCAGCGCTCAGGCGATCCGTCGACCAGGAATTTCGACGCAGAGGCACCAGGCAAGGCAGTCGTTGGCATCCGCCCCATTGATCCTTCCGATCGCCAGCCCGATAATCGTGGGTGAGGCTTGGAGTGGACCGGATGGTCGCCGGCCGGACGTCCACCGGAGGCTGATGCGTTGGCCTCGGACGCCGGCGGGAGGAAAGTCCGGGCTCCGCAGGGCAGGGCGATGGGTAACTCCCACCGGCCGTGAGGCCAGGGAAAGTGCAACAGAAAGCAAACCGCCTCGCCGGCTTGTCCGGCAGGTAAGGGTGAAACGGTGAGGTAAGAGCTCACCAGCAGGCCGGGTGACCGGTCTGGCTCGGCAAACCCCGCCCGGAGCAAGATCAAGCAGGGGGAAAAGAGCAGCCCTCCTCCTAAGAGGGGAAGGTGTCCTCGCGCGGCTCGGCCCGGGCCGCCAGTGACCCCCGGGTAGATCGCTGAAGGGCTCGAGCAATCGAGTTCTTAGATAAATGACCATCCCTCGCTCGACCCCCTCGGTCGAGCGAGGACAGAACCCGGCTTATAGGTCCACTCCAGTCTCTTCTGATCGGGAACGGTTCGGTGATCGAGCCCTGCCGGTCGGCGTCCGAGCGGCTCATTGATAGCCAAGCCAGTGTGCCCATCGGCACGTTTTGGCGAGATCGACCCGCGGGTGGTTTCTGGCTAGCTCTCGTCGGGTACTAATTCCTTGTCGATCATCCGCAGGAGTTTGGAGATGCACAGCTTGTTCATACTCGTACGGTGTTCGTAAGCCTCTTCGCGTAGGAGATCGTGGAGGCTCTTCGGCAAGCGGACAGTGACAACCCGGATCGGCTCGCCGTCCTCGGCAGAAGGCGAGCTTCCTTCGCGAAGCTTGGCCAGCATCTGCTGGATGGTGCTGTAGGTCTCCGTCTGTTCGAATTCCTCCATTTCGACCCTGGTTGTATACGCCTTCCGGACTATGCCCGACACCCCGAGTACCTCCCGAAAGAAGGTCACCCAATCTGGCTTTTTGGTGAAGAGTTGGTAGGCTCTCTGAAAGACTTCGCGTTCCTTTTCCGTCTCCATTTGATTGCCAAGATCCGTCATGAGTGACTCCTGAGATTGATCGACGAGTGGGTCTAGGATGGCTGGCTTCCGTGTCGCCAGCTCGCCGCAATCTTATATCGAAGCTATAAATGACTTCACTGCAAGCACTTATGAATACGCATAGTTTTCGGGCATGGCTGCCTGTTATTGGGCACGTGGTTGACTGCCCGATTCTTGTGCAGACTATCGGTTCACATTTCCCAGAGTGTCCAGTTCATTTCTGCCCTGAATGGGTGACAAACCGCGTTTCCTGCCCACCGAATCCACCTTTTTTGACGCGTCTTCCTAGTTCAACTAGAATGAAACTGTTCAAGCATCGCCGAGGTCTTCGTGCGACTGCTTTTCTTGCTCTCTTCTCGCCATCCACCCAATGACCAGTTCGGCGTCGTCGCATCACTCAAGAGAGTATCCCTCTGTGCCGGGGAATGAGTCGGGTTCGACCACTCGAAAGACGAGCGGAGAACCGATCCCGTCCGCCGACAGCCAACAGACTGTCATCTCTCATCGCCCCCCGATTGCGGCCGCTGTCCAGAATGCAGGTGACGCTCCCTCTTGGCAGTTGCCGACGACCATCCTTGGAAAACGCTTGGGTGACATCGAACTCGTCGAGCACATCGGTGGAGGGGGGATGGGGCAGGTCTATCGAGGGGAGGACAAGAGGCTGGGCCGTGAGGTCGCGGTCAAGATCCTCGCTCGAGATCAATCGGCCGAACCGGACGCCGTTCGCCGGTTTTTGAACGAGGCAAGATCGGCCGCTCGGCTGAACCATCAGAATATTGCCCAGGTTTACTCGGCTGGCGAATCGGAAGATCACCCCTACATCGTCTTCGAGTTTGTCCAGGGCGTGAACCTGCGCGCGATGATCGAAGAGCAAGGCCCGTTGACCCTTGAGGAGGCCTTGAGCTATACCCTCCAGATTGCCGACGCGCTGGCCCACGCGGCAGAACGCAGGATCGTTCACCGTGACGTCAAACCCTCGAACGTACTGATTGCTCCCAACGGCCAGGCCAAGCTGATCGATCTTGGCCTTGCCCGTTTGAACAGTCCGGGGGAGCCGGACGGCGATTTGACGGCGAGCGGAGTGACTCTAGGGACCTTTGACTACATCTCCCCGGAGCAGGCCCGAGATCCCCGCAATGCGGATTCCCGGAGCGACATCTATTCACTTGGCTGCACGCTATTCTTCATGCTCACGGGCCGCCCTCCTTTTCCGGAGGGGACCGTTCTTCAGAAGCTTCTCCAGCACCAGGGCGATGAGCCACCTGACGTATGCCAGTTTCGCCCCGATCTGCCCGACGAGGCGAGTCAGGTTCTCGCGAAAATGATGGCCAAAGACCCGCGTCGCCGCTACCCCGATTCGGCGAGGCTCATGGAGGCCCTGTTGACTCTCGCCGACCTGATCGGACTGCGGCCCGCCGGCCCAGCCCACGCCATTTGGCTCCCCCCCCAAGAGTCTCGCATCTCGACCCTCCATCGGCAGACGCCCTGGCTGGCCCCCACCGTGTCCTTGGCATGTCTGGTGTTTGCCCTGCACCTCTTCTGGGCCAGCCGGGAAACGTCCGGGAACATGCAAGACTTCCTGGACCTGAATGGTCAGACCGTTGCGGCCCAGGCGAATCCGGACGATGCCCCGACCAATCCGCCGACATCTCCTGCCTCCCCGTCCGACGGATCCCTCGGCGGTACCCCACCC
The DNA here is from genome assembly GCA_012719125.1 of Planctomycetaceae bacterium. Lineage (GTDB taxonomy): Bacteria > Planctomycetota > Planctomycetia > Pirellulales > Thermoguttaceae > JAAYAY01. Next base: position 62,581 of record JAAYAY010000047.1, read on the forward strand.
GGCAGTCCGAACGGAGCATCGACCCAGACGGTTGAAGACGCGGCTCCCACCTCGCCGCCCCCGTTCCTTCAAGCGTCGGTCTCGCCGGTTCCCTCCCTTCGTCAGAGCCTGCTGAAACCGACTGGTCCGCCTAATCCGCGTTCCGCCTTGCCTTCTCCGTCGCTGGCGGTGTCTTACGTTCCCGGCGCACCGGCACAAGGCCTGTCGGTGCGGTCCATGTTGGGACCGGTGTCCGGCGGTCTCTCGCCTCCGACTGCCCTTCCGCCCAGCACTCAGAGTGTTTCCGCGCCGGTCGGACCGGCAGAGCCGCTGATCCCCTTGATCGTCACCGCGGACCCCCAGAACGACAACGAGTACAGGACTCTCGAGGCGGCACTGGCTTCAAACCAGGAGGCCAAGCTGATCGAATTGCGGTATAGCGGGCGCACCGTCGAGAGCCCTTTCACCGTCTCCGGTCGCCAGTTGACGATCCGCGCCGGTTCTGGGTTCAGCCCCGTGCTGGCTTTTGAACCGCGAGGAACCGATCCGGTACTCTGCCCTCGCGACATGATCCAAGTAAGTGACGCCGTTCTGGTGATCGAGAAGATCGCCCTCGAACTGAACGTTCCTCGCGACATGCCTTCCGAATCGTGGTCGCTGTTCCGGATGTTGACGGGAGGCCGCATACGCCTCGATGCATGTTCACTCAGGATTCGCAACGCCTCCGACACCTTGCAGTCCTATCATCAAAATGCTGCATTCTTCCGGATTGCTCCTGAAGAGCCCCGCCTGATCCCGTCGCCCGAGCCGCTTCGCGCCGAACGCGAACCGGATATCGAGCTACGGAATTCCATGGCCTGCGGTGAGGCCGGCCTGATTCGCGTATCGGAGAGCAGTCCGTTGCGAATCAAGTGGCAAAACGGCTTGCTGGCGACGACGGAGCCTGCACTCTCCGTCGGCGGAAGCGGCCGCAAACCGAATCCCGGCGCGAGAATGAGCATCGAGTGGCGGGAGGTGACCGCAGTGACGGGCAACAGCCTGGTTCGACTCACTTTGGCCCCCCATCGACCCCATCTTGTACCGTTGGACTTCTCAGGCCTATCGGCTTGCGTCCTGAGCAGCCGCCAGTACCCTCTGATTCAGGTGACCGGCGCGACCGAGATTTCGGAGCTCCGAAACCAGCTCGTGTGGACCTCTGAGTCCAACGTCTTTCAAGAGAGTAGAACGCCGCTCCTTGTTAGCGATGGTCTCGGGGCGGTGGTCCAGGACGACGAACTGGCCGCAGCGATGGGGCTTCCCACATCGCCCACGATCCTCAAGTGGCAATCAACGTCAACCGACCGCCCGATGCAGGCCATGGAATGCAGCGATTTCAGACTGAATCTCGCGGATAGCAAGATCCCCGAGACCACGCCCCCTCCGGGCTTTCGCGCCGACCCAACGCCGGGCCCACCCGCCCCGCTCCAGCCCCCAACGGAACGCCCCGAAACGCTGTGAAACGGTGCCCCGTCACCCCGGTTGACAGCCCCCCCCACCTAGCGTATGATCCTTTCGGCCGGGCGATTAGCTCAGTTGGCTAGAGCGCCACGTTTACACCGTGGATGTCGGGGGTTCAAGTCCCTCATCGCCCACTTCAGAGAGCCGTTGTCACGAGTTGACGGCGGTTTTTTTCTTGTGACGGCGTAAGGTGTTACATCTTCTGGCTCGGCTTCGGATTCCTCCTCGATCCCAGACGCCTTCTTGCCAGGAAATGACCCCAATGTACCCGAATTGTCGGTGATAGGTCCAAGCAATGGTCCAAGCAAACTGAGGGGCAAACCATCCGTCCCGTTTGCACTTACGTCGATTGCCTCTGTTTTCCGCCCGCTATCCAGAGGTAGGGCGGGAAGGGCATTCAATGCCTCGTGAACATCCAAGAGCATCGGGTCAGTGTAGACGTTCATGGTGAGATTGATCGAGGAATGTCTCATCGCAGCCTGTGCGGTCCGAGGAGACACTCTGGCTTTGCTGAGCAGCGTCCCGAACGTCGTTCTCAAGGCGTGGACGTCGATTGTCCGGCCGCGTTCGTCGGTCTCGTCGATCTTCCACTTGCCGGGGGCCACTTCGACCCGGCGAGCAACGCCGGCGGCTATAAGATCTCCGTCAAGGATTCGGATCAATCCTGCCGGCACGTCAAACACCGGAGTGGCGGCCGGCAGCCTGGGCACCGTCCCGGACGAAGCCCCGCAGCCGGCTTCGCTGCAGGCGGACGACAAAATCCACACGTAACTCCATCAGCAAGCAGACCATGAAGTACGAGCAGTAGTAGCGATCGGCCAACACGACGTCGCCACGACGGAGACGATCGAGGAGTTCGCGAAACAGGGCGGGCTCGCCGTTTTCCTTTCCCTGGTACGGACCGATGGCCATGTCGCTGACCATCGCCGTGGCCGGCGACAAGAGCACGACGATGCGTGCGATAGGAAAACCAAGCCCTTCCTTCTGAACGCCGTGTTGTGGATAGCCGGCCTGATTCGCTTCAGTGTCCGGCATACTCACCGTCGAACCATCCACCAACTTCACATGCCGCCCGTGCCACAGCCACGAGCGAGGCACGGCAGACTCGCATCCATCCGCTACCTCGCACGTCAAGCGGTGGAGCACTTTCTCGGAAAGCTTCGACCGCGATCGGCAATACACGCCTGTGTCATCGGACGGTGGCTTCTTGCCCAACGCGACCAAGAGCACAACAACGCGAGCCACCGCCGCTGCCAACTGCGGGCTTCCTCTTTGTACAAAACCTGCGACAGAAAGGCCCACAAGGTCAACGGAGGTGTATAGATGGCGTCTTCGTCTTGGGCAAAGCCAGCCTCCTCTTCGTCGAACGCCCGCTGAATCGCCTCTTCCGGAAGCACGTCGGCGAAAGCCAGACTCTCCGACTGCATGAACGAGGACAAGGCCAGACGAAACCGGCTGGGAAGTTGAGAGACTTGGCGATAAAATGCCATGAGACGTTCCTTGGTCAAAAAGGAAGGCCCCACGGCAAAGGAAGGTCCCGTACGACAGTAGGATAGACCAGGGAAGGCTCTCCGTACAAGATCAATCGTTGTTCCGTCACCTTGGCCGCCTGTCGGCACCGCAAGGAATTACCGGCTCGGAGACGTGCCCACGTAGAAACTATGCATCCTCGGCTTCTTTACCATCCGGCAGCCCTCGCCGTAACTCGTTGCATACCAACCGACAGTGCCATTCGTGACAGCCACCTTTTGTGCGAAGCACCGGGCACCGACCGAAGGTCGGTCGGGCCGTTCCGGCAAGACGTGGCTGTCACCTATTTCCGGGAATCGCGCACGGCCGAAATCGCAACAAAAGCAGACGAAATAGAGGGTTCCCCTCGCCGGCCCAGTCATTAGAATGAAACCAAGTCAAGTCGGCTTTCTCAGAAAAGGAAATCAGCACAAGTTCCCAACATGACCTTCGAGCGACGGAGATTGCTCTTCCATATCGGGAGGTGAAGTCAAATGTTCGCCAGTCTGCTCGCCTTCATGAGTTCCTGGGTCGGCATCCTTGTTCTTCTGGCAATTGCCGCCGTCGTGTGGATCGTGATGAAAGCGACCGCCGACCTGGTCACCTGGTTCCGCGAAGAGATCCTCGACAATCCCTATGAGCGGAGGCGATCCGCCCGGCCTCGGCGCGATTCCAAGACAGCGGAACGAAAGAACTCGACCAGCTAACTCTCGGCTCGCAGCGCAAGGCTCAGATAGCGCCCGTCGATCAGCACCATCAGGCGATCGGCGAGCCACTCGTCGAGTTGGCGCTGGATGGCCGACGCTGAAACCTGTTCGCCGCCGCCCCACTCCGGCGTGGACGCCAGCACCTTCTTCAGCGATCTCCCCGTGTCGCAGTAGTCATACAACCCGCGACCCCAGCCGCTCAGACGGTGTTGAAAAGCCGAGGCACAAGGCCGCGTATCCGTGAGAATGGTCACACCGTCGTCCCGGTTGAACTGGCGCAGCGTGACGCTCCCCGCCGTCCGCTGCCAGGCTTCGATCTCCGCCAACGCACGGGCGGCGTATTGCATCGGTTCTCGGCCGTCCGCATAGTCGTAGTCGAAGTAGTAAGCAAGCCGCGAGAGCGACTCCTTGCCGAAAGGAAACACGCACTCGAAGGCCCGATAGGGCCGCGGGTTCTTCATCCCCCATCGATTGGGATCCTCGAAGAACGGCGCGAAGCGATCCATCCGCACCCTTCCCACGGCCAGCGGCGGAGCCAAATGGACCAGCGACGGAATCAGGTCGGCGAGAGCCGCGTAATCGGCCGGATCCTCGCCGGGAAAACCGTAGAGAACGTTCCACTTGACCTCGATCCCCGGTTCAGAGAGCCACTTCAACGTCTGCAGGTTCTGGACTGCCGTCGCCCCCTTGCCGATCATCTTCAGCACGGGCGTAATGAAAGTCTCGATCCCCAACTGGGCCGCTCCCATGCCCGCCTCGATCAACGCAGCGATCTGCCGGCGTTTCAGGTTCGTCTTCATCTCGAACACAAACGCCAAATCGAGTTCCTCGTCGCGGAGCATGGGGAGGAAGCTGTCGAAGTAGCGGTGGTCGAAGATGTTGTCCGCCGAGCAGGCCCGGTGGACGCCGTGACGCTCGACCAGGTAGCGCAGTTCGTCCACGGCCCTTCGGGGCGACTTGCTGCGGTAATCGAGTCTTCCCCCGTTGAGCCCGCAGAACGCGCAGTGATGCTTCTGGCCCCACCAGCAGCCCCGCGACGTCTCGAAGAACAAGAGCGAGTGAACCTGTTCCTTGAGCGACGACCGGTCCGCCCTGGCAAAGTAGTCGTCAAAGTCCGGATAGGGGAGCCCGTTGAGATCCCGAGTCAGGAAGTCGCAGGGGTTGGGCGGAACCGCCTGTCCCGAATCGAGCATGTCGCGGCCGACCACTCCCGTCGGCCGAGCCATGGGCTCGCCGCTGAAGACCTGTTCGACGAGATCCGGAAAGGCGTGGTCGGCCTCTCCCACGCAGACGTAGTCGATCTCCGGAAACCGGGCCAGCAGTTCCACCCCCATCGGACCTTCACAGGCGGCGCCGCCGAAGACGATCTGCGTCTGCGGCAGTCGCGACTTGATTCGCCTTGCCAGACACAGCGACGACATCGTCTGCTGAAACGACGCGGCGAAGCCGACGACGGAATACTGCGACCAATCCAGCGCCGCCTCACAGCGATCCAGAAACGGCGTCACGGCTTCGCACGCCCGCTGGTAGTCCCGTCGATCCTCCTCCGTAAGCCCCGAATCGGCCGCCAACAGAACCTCGTTCCAGTAAACGTCGTCGGGAGGCAACCGGTCGGCGAAGTAATGTCGGGCAAACAGGCGTTCCCCACCCAGCACGAAGGCGAAACAGTCGGCCAGCCACGTATAGCACTCTTCGCCGATCATCTCGGCGAAGTCGTAGTTCAGATAGACCATGTCGCAGGCCAGCCCGCGGCCCGCAAGCTGCGCCTTGAGCAGACTGGGCCCCAGATTGGGCCAGCGCAGGTTGAACAGCGGCATGTTGACCAGAAGGACTCGCGACACGATCGGTAATCGGTAGGGGATTCTGTTGGATGAGGTCGGGTATCATCGAGGATGGCCGACTTTGGCACGGAAATCAAGGTCAAGACACGAATCCTCTCGTTCAACACCGGCTCACTCCCCGGCGATTGCGAAAAGTGGCCCGCTTTTGTTCTCACAATCAGGACAAAATCGTAACTCCGCCAAACAAGAATTGCCTTCTCTTCCCGATGTTTTTGGTGGGGCTAGGTGTTTACACCGTGGATATCGGGGGTCCGAGTCCCTCATCGCCCATTTCGAACAGCCGTTGTCATGAGTTGACAGCGGCTTCCTTCTTGTGGCATAAATGGAACTTACGTCATCTTCACCTCCGCCCACGCTTTCGGGTTCGTTGGATGTGACATTGTCAGACAAGCTGCCTTCTGAAGCGGTCGGCACAGCCTCGCGATTGACGAGATTGTCAGGGACGTGGAAATGGTGGTCGTTACCGACCATGCCGAGAGTCTCTTCATGAATGGTCCTTCTATCACACCTGAGCCATTGAAAACAACGACTATGCCCAAAACCACCAACGAGATCCTGGCTGCGGAACTCCAGAAACTGGCAACCAAGACGAGCGGAGAGGAGACCGGAGCAAGCGTTGTCGGTTGGGTCGCCAAGAAACTCCCCGACGATGCCTTTCAGACCACCTTCCAGACGCAGGCCGATCCGGAAACGGTTTTGAGGGCCGCCCTCGCCGCCATCCAGGAGAAAGGGCAGGTTCGCGACGGTGTGGAAGCACCGGTTGACATCGCCTCCGTCAGCGGCGTAATCGGCTCGGGATTTCTCGGCCTCAATCCGGCGGTCGTTACCGTACAAGTGAATTCCCGTGACGGCAACGTCACCGACGTCGTCGTCACGGGCGTTGCCAAGGAAGGGCTGATCAAGCAACATGCGGGAGAAAAGGCGGCCAAGGCGATCGCCCGACAACTCATGGACCTCAACCGACCGCAACGCTGAACGCTTGCTCCGAGTGGTTGCTCGCTGTAAGACCGTTCTGCGGAACACGGCTCCCCAAGGGCCCATCGGGAACCGCGCCTGGTTCGGCATTGCCCGTGTCGAGTTGCGTGCGAAGGGGCCTCAGGAATAGATCGCCTCCGCTCTGTCGAAACGCCGGACCAGTCTACCTGCCGAGACTACTGACACGGTTTCGTAACGGACAACCGTTGAATTTCGGCTTGCAGGAACTTGATCTCCTCGCGCAGTTGTTTGTTCTCAATCTGCAGGCTCTTCACGTTGGTCGGATGGGCAACCTGGTGAACGGCGGTTGCTCCCGGCGACCGATTCAGCAGAGGTGCAAAGTGGATCGCCACTCCCAGCACGCAGGCAAACCAGCCAACAAGCACCATCCGGTAGAGCTTGTCGGGCATGGTAAGTTCGAAACACCGCATGTCGAACCCTCCCTCCAAGTAATCCCGCAAATCCACGACACCACCCGGCGGGGTTTGGAAACGGCAGGACGCAGCCAAGTCGGTGCACTTGCGAAGACCCGCAATTGCTGCGTTCTTACCTGACAAGAAGGCCGCTACCCAAGACGAGGCCCACCGAAGCGGCAAGATACCACCACACGGAATACACGTCAAGCACCTTGGGGCCGGCCCGAAGACTCCCGCTTATAGCCAAACCCGGTCCGCACCGGCAGGGAGCCGAAATCCTCCATCGGCGAGCGGCGTTCGCTTTCCGGCGGGTTGAGCAGATTCGAGATGAAGGTCTCGAACACCAGCACCAGCAGCACGCCCGCCAGCAGCAGTTCCCACAGGCTCTCCCCTTCGCGCAACTTCCGGAACGTGCTGGAGAGGTCGTCGGGATCGTCGGCAAACACGACCGGTGTATCGCCCAAACGACCTTTGATCTCTTCCTGCGTGAACGTCTTGGGATCGGCCTCGTCGGCGTCGAAGTTCACCGAGTAGGCGATCGTCGCAGGCCGGGCCGCATCGAGGAGTTGCAGCGTATAGATACCGACGGCGTGGGTGTCGCCGTAGGTGAATTCCTGGCCCGGACGGCCTGCGACCGGTTGGGTCGTCCGGCGAATCATCGCCCCCGACGGCGGCCGGATCTCAACCGTCAGCGGCTGGAGTTCCTGGTCCATTTGCAGGATGAGCGGCGCACCGGCCAAGGTTTGGTGACGAGCCTGCTCCGCGCCGGCCAGGTCGAAGGTCAACCGGGCGAACATGGGGAGGAAGATCGGACGCACCGGCAGATTCGACCAGCCCACGTGGGCGCTGGCGGCCAGCATCGTCACCGTGCCCTGTTCGACCGTGGCTTGAGCCAGCAGGGCCTCGCCGTCGTCGAGGCGGGCCAGCACCCGGGCCTGGGCGGCTTGGGCCGTATCCATCCGCAGGTGTTTGTAGATCAGAACCGTCTGATACAACGCGGGCGGGTCGGCGAGTTGGCGCATGGCCGTATGCCCCTCGTCGAGCGATGCGATATGCCAACTGTCGCGATCGTCGCCCGCCGCCGGCAGGCGGACGTCGACCAGTGGAGCCGGCAGCAATTGTCCGCCGGCCTCTTCGTTCATGGCGTTGTAGGCGGCCGGGTCGACGTTGTCGCCCGCGATCCAGAAGAGGTTCCCGCCGCCGGTAACGTAGCTTCGGAGCCGCTGGGCCGTATCCGCGTCGGGGGCCTCGAGGTTGACGCAGAACACGACCTTATATTCCGACAAGGGCTCGCTCAACAATTCGTCGGCCGTCAGCGTCGTCGTGCGGATGGCCCAACTGCCGCCCGTTCGCGCCGGGGCCAGCGCCTGTTCCAGGTAGAACGTGTCCTCCAGGTACGGGATTTCGTGCCGCCGCGATTTCACGATGGCCACGGGAATGCCTTGGTCGACTTCCATGGCGAAGTAGCGCTGGTCGTCGTAGCGCGAGCCGTCTTCGCCGACCAGCCGCACCTCGCCGCGGTGCATTCCGCCCCGTTTGAAGCTGAACTCGAAGTCGTGCTTCACCCGCCCGTCGGGCGCAATCTCCAACTCGGGGCTGGTGCTCTCCTTGGCACCGTCAATGTAGAGTTCCAGCAGCCGTTTCTGCGGTACCGACGAGGCGTTGAACACCTCGGCAGAGACACCGATGGGCAAGCCGGCCACGGGAACGGCCGCGCTGACTTCCAGCCCAGTCACGGCCACGTCGGGCTTGGGATCGCGATGGCAATCGACAAAGATCACGGGGATGTCGTCGCCATCGGCCGATTCGGCGGTCCTCGCTGACGCTTCGGGTTGATCTGAGGTTGATTCGGCGGTCCTCGCTGACGCTTCGGGTTGGCTTGAGGAGGCAGACTCGCCCTTCCTCGCTGACGCTTCGGGTTGGTTCGCCGAGGTATCCGAGAGGCCTTCCCAACTCAACTGCTGCATATCGGTGAGCACGAAGATCTGCTTGTGCCGGGCGTCGGTGCGGGCGAGCAGGTTCCGGGCTTCCTGGAGCTTCATCGCCAGGTCGGCTCGTTCGTAGCTGACCTCCGCCTGGTCGAGCATCTGTAGAATCTTGTCCTGGGTCCGCTGGAGCCGTCCCTGCTCGGCCAGTTCGGGACCGCCTGTGAGCATCAAGGCGATCTGGTCGCCGTCGGCCAGCTCGTTCAGGATCTCACGAGCGGCCCGGCGGGCCGTTTCAAATCGCGGGCGGCCCTGATCGACCACGCCCATGCTGGCCGAATTGTCGACCAGGATCGCCACGGCCGAGGCGCCGCTGCCCCAGAAACTGCCTAGCGTCGTGATCGTCGGCTCGGCCAGTCCGATCGCGATGAGGATCAGCACGGCCATCCGCATCAGCATGAGCAGCACGTCGTGAATCCGCTTGCGCCGCCGCGTCTTTTCTGCGCTGATCCGCAGGAAGCGAAGCGTGCTGAAGGGGAGCTTCTTCGCCTGCTGGCGATTGATCATGTGCAGCACGACCGGGATGGCCCCGGCCGCGACGGCAAGCAGGAATGCGGCGGAAACGAACGTCATAGCAGGGTGCGCTTGGCGATGTACTTCGAGAGCATGAAATCGTAAGGGACGGACGTATCGGTCATTACGTAGTCGATATTCGATTCGGTGCAAGAACGGCGATAACCTTCGATGAACTCGTTGATCTGTTCGCGGTAGGCGTCGCGGACGTAGGCCGGGTCGATCTGGATCTTCTCATTGGTCTCCAGGTCGTGGAAGGCGATCGTGTCGGTGAAGGGGAACTCGACCTCGGCCTTGTCGAACACGTTGAACACGATCACTTCGTGTTTTCGGTGTCTGAAGTGGTGCAGGGCCCGCATGACGTCGTCAGGCTCGTCGTAGAGGTCGCTGATCACCACGATCAGGCAGCGTTTCTTGAAGCGATTGGCCAGCAGGTGGAGGATCGAGGCGATGTCGGTCTCCTCGCCCGGTTCGACGGCCTCCAGGCGCTGCATCATCTCGTTGAAATGGCGCGGCGAACTGCGGGCCGGCATGTCGAGCCCGATTTGCGTGTCGAACGTCGTCAGGCCCACGGAATCCTGCTGGCGGGTCATCAGGTAGGCCAGGATAGCCGTCAGGTACGAGCCGTACTGCAGTTTGGTGATCTTGCTCTCCTGCCGGTACCCCATGGAGGCCGACGTGTCGAGCAGGATCTGCACCCGCATGTTCGTCTCTTCTTCGTACTGCTTGATGTAGAGACGATCGGTACGGGCCAGCATCTTGTAGTCGAGATGCCGCGGGTCGTCGCCGGCCGTGTACTCGCGGTGTTCGGCGAATTCGACGCTGAACCCCTTGTAGGGGCTGGAATGGAGGCCCGAAATCGAGCCCTCGACGACGCCGCGGGCGACCATCGACAGGTTCTTCATCCGAGCCAGCGCCTCGGGCTCCAGGTAGCGATATCCGCTGCTCATCGCAGTTGGAACCTCCGTCGCAGGACCCACTCGGTCGTCACCAGCCCCACAAAAACGATCCACAGCGGCAAGGGCACGGCCAGCGGCGTCTCGAAACGCACGCGGCGCTTCCGCTCGGTGCGGTCGAGCTGATCGACGAGGCTGCCTGCCGTGGAAATATGAGCGTATCGGCCGCCCGTGTCGGCCGCGATCTTCGCCAGAAGCGGCTCGTTGAGGTCGAGCTTCTCGAATTCCAGATAAGGGCGTCCGACTTCGATCGACAGTTTCTCCGACTGGAGCGTCAACTCGCCCAGCTTCGTTTCGACCACGATCTCGTAGGCTCCCGCGTTGGCCGGCGCGCGACGCCCTTCGTAGCGTCCGGCGGAACCGGCGGCGGGCGACAATTGGAGCTCGGCGGTCCTCCCGGCGGGATCGGTGATCCTGGCCACGACCGTGGCGTTCAGGGCACCCTCACCCTTGTTGTCGCGAACGACGGCCGAGATGACGACCTCTTCGTCGGGTTCGTAATAGCTCTTGTCGGTGCTGCTGACCACGCTCGCTTCGGCCTCTACTTCCGTCGACCGACCGGCGGCCCAGCGAACCAATTGGCCCCAGAACTGAAGGAACGGCGACTGGCGATCGAACGCCACCGGTCCCTGCTGCCACTTCCGCGTGGTGTCGCCGCAGAACACCGCCGTCCGCCCCTTGTCGACCGGCTGAATCGCCAGCACGGGCATTTCGCCCTGGGCGGTCGTTTCGGCCGGGCAGGTGGCCAGCACCGTCGCCCCGGGACGCGAACCGACCACCCGCGTGCATCCGTCCAGATCGGGCAGCCCCTCGCGTTTGGCGTCGCCTGCCGTTGTCGGGAAGAAGTCGGCGATGTTGGCGAAGATGGGGTGATGGCTCCCGTCGGGAGTCAGTTTGGGCAGGAAGGGATCGGTGACCTGGCCGACCTCCCGATCGCCCAACAACAGCGGGAGGATCTCACCGATCGGCGTTCCGGCGTATCCGCCGGGGCCGAGACTGTGGTACCCGCCGAGCATGATGAGCCCGGCGCCTTCGCGCACCCGCTGGGCGATCAGGACCTGCTGTTCCGGCTTGATGAAGCTGCTGTCGAGGTCGCCGAGAATGAACACGTCGAAGCTGCTCACCTGTTCTGCGGTGGTGGGCAGCGTGTCGAGTTCCAGGCCTTCGATATTCGTCCGTTTCAGGAAGACGTTCGGATTCGTTTGCACGAGCGAGCAGAATTCCAGGTCGGGGTCCTTGGCCAGGAACCGTTGAACGACGGCGCCGTACTCGGCGCGAAGCGTACCCTCCAGGTAAAGCACGCGAATCCCTGGCTCGACGACCAGCGCCGGGGAGCTGCGTTGGTTGTTTTCTACGATCTTCTCCTCAGGAATGGGCGGCACGCGTACCGCGTAAACGTGCCGGCCGACGACCGTGGGGCGAAACTCGAACTCGACCTCTTGGGCGCCGTCCACTTCGTCCAGGGTCAATTCCACCTCGCCGACGGGCTTCTCGTCTTCTTCGAGGATCACCCGAATCACGCGGCCTGCCAACCCGACCCCTTCGATGCCGGCCGTGATTCGCGTCTTGTTGTTGAGCATCAACGTATCGGGGCAGTTCAGGGCGGTCACCTGGATATCGCGGTAGGTGGCGTCGTTTCGCAGGCTCGCCCCCACCCCCACGGCGTAAACGGGAACGCCAATCTTCACGGCGATCTCCTCGGGGTCTCGGGCCGAGTTGTGCACCCCGTCTGAAACCAGAAAGATCGCTTCGATGTTCGTTCGCGGCGTCACGGCCTTGGCCCCGGCAACCAGGGCTCGCGAAATCGAAGTCGCTTTGCCCTCGGCCGTGAGGGTGGGAACCTGCTTGGCGTCAGGCAACAGCCGCGCTCGTTCGGAAAACTCGATGACTTGCAGCGAAAACGCTTCCCGCAACTGCTCCGACCAGGCCGCCACCTGTTCGCGAGCCTGCTCGATTCTCGACTTGCCGCTCGTGTCGTCGGCAATGCTCATCGACGACGACGTATCCACCAGAAACACCACCGTTCGCCGCTCGGACAGTTCCTTGTAGCGGCTCAATACCGGGCGGAACAGCAGCAGAACGATTGTCAGGATGGCCAGGATGCGCAAGACCAGGAGAATCTGCCATTGACGCGGCCTGAGCATGCGGAACGCACGCCAGTAGAACAGCGTCACCAGCACGATGGCCAGGGCGGCGACCCAGACCAGCGTCGAGATGCTATGGCCTTGTTGCAGCGTGAGTTGGAACACGGTCGTCCGCTACTTCTCCGATTCGGTCTGACTCGTTCGGCTCGGCCGGTAGGTCTTGGCCTTCTTCTTGCCCTCTTCCAGGGCCTCTTCGCCCAACTTGATCGATTTCACATACACCAAGGCCTCGAGCGTCGTGCCGGGCTCGCCCTTCTGACGCTTGTGAACCAGATACTTCTCCGGCTTGACCTCCGGACGGTAGGCTCGCGCTTCGTCCGGTTTCTGCGTGTAGGGCTGGATGTAGAACAACTCGGCGAGCGGACCGGTGATCTGCCGGTCGTCCTGGAGCGTGATCGTGTACTCGCATTCTCGCGAGGGATACTCACGGCCGGTGTAGTACTTCTCGTCAAGGGCCAGCTCTTTGAATCGCCACTCCTTCTCCATCCACTCCTTGAGCACCTTGCATTCAATCTGCTTGACGGCACGGAGCGGAATCTCCCGCTGCCGCTTGGTACTCTCGTCATAGACCTTCAGACGCTTGTCGCGCGTCATGTAGATGTTGCCCACGAGCACCTGGCCGTCGGACATCTCGATGTAGCCCGGCACCGCGTCATCCCGCTCCGTCTGCACCGGCGCAAAGGGATTCAGAGCAGGCGGCTCCTCGGATCCGACTGCCCATTCGGACGAGATCGTCAACCCGAATGCGACTAGGACGATCCGCCAGATTCCGATGCTCGCCAGGTTCTGTGACAAGGCTCTTCCTCCACCAAAAGTAGGGGCAAGGACGACGATACCATACATTCTGCCATTATTGGCGGAAATGCGATACTCATACAGACTGAAACCAGTCTCCAAGGGCAACCCTCTCCGGCCATCGGCGGCCGCCTATCCGGTCGCGCGGCCCGGAGGGCCTTCGAGGTTGCATGGGGTCGATGGATTGGCCCAGATTCGGAGTCTCGATCCTCTTCCCAAGCAGTTGCCAGAAAACGATTTACTGCTGCGTTGTGCTTGACGCGGCCGATGCCTTTGGGGCACAATAGAATGGGAGTGTGGGCGCCGTACCGCTCGCCTTGTCGGCGTCCCAACGTGTGCGGAGAAGGACCATGTCTCCAGCGGCTGAACGGATCATTGACCGCGTCGATGCGACCCGGCAGCAATGGTGGGTCTTCACCTTGCTGAGCACGGCCGTTTGGGCGATCAGCATTTCCTTTGGGGCGGCGCTCGCCTTCATGCTGGCCGATGCCTTGATCCGATTCTCGCAGGGCATGTTGGCAAGTCTGCTGGCGGTCTGGGCCGGATTGACGCTCTTTCTGGCCGTTTTCGTCCTTCGCCGGATCACCCGCTCGCAACGCTCGATTGAGGCAACCGCTCGATGCCTCGAGACCGAGTACCCGGAACTGGGCAGTTCGCTGATCAACGTGATCCAACTGTCGAGCGACACCAAGAACGAGTCGCGCCGTTTCTGTGAAGCCGCCGTCAATGAGGCCGCGGCCCACGCGGCACGGATTCGTTTCGAGGACGCGGCCAATCACGAGACCCGCTGGCGGCGGTTCCGCTTCTGCATGCAAACGCCCCGGGATCTGGTCGAGTCGCTCGCCATCCTGGCCGTGCTGTTCGCGATCGGGTTCACCAGCCACTGGATCAGCCCGAACATCAGCTCGGCCGCCGGACGCCTCATGCAGCCCTGGCAGTTTGTTCCCTCCGTCGGATCGGTGGAGATTCTGGAAGTGACGCCCGGCGATACGGAAGTGCTGTTGGGCGACAGTCTGCAAATCACCGCCGAGATCGTCGATCGCCCTGAAGGGGAGCCCTATCCGGCCACGCTCTTCGTGATGTCACAAGACGCTCCGGAAACCGATGTCCCCATGACGGCCGGCGATCGTTGCACGACGCAGGTGGATCGCAACGGGCAAGCGGTGGAGGAATCTCGGCGGAAATACACGCTCACGTTGCCGTCGATCAAGTCGCCGATAGAGTATCGCCTCGAGATCGGCGATTCGCAGACCCGTTTGTATCAGGTGACCGTCACGGAAAAACCGACGGTCGACGAGGTCGAGATCACCTTGACCTACCCAACCTATCTGGAGCGGCCCCAAGAGACCTTGATCCAGAAGACGGCCGATCTGGAAGCACCCCAATACACGATCGCAGAACTCCGGATCCGCCCGTCCGTGCCGATCACCAAAGGCTACGTCGACGTGGAAGGGATGATCTACAACGGCGAGCTGCAATCTGACGGCCGGCTCATGGTGGTCCGCATGCCGTTGGTGAAGAACACGACCTTCACGATCCACTTGGAGAAAAACGGTCAGACCGATCCCAATCCGCGGCTGAATCGAGTCCACGTTTTGCCCGACCGTCCGCCCACGATCGAGTTGCTGAAGCCGCCTCGGCAAAGCACGGCGGCGCCGAAAAGCGACCTGCCGGTGATGATCCGCAGCGAGGACGACCACGGCGTGGGACGCGTGCGGCTGGAGATGAAGGTCAAAGCCGGCCCGGCCGGCGAAGGCGACCAGATTGAGTCGACGGCCGACGACAAGGAAGCGAACGTCGTCAAGCAATGGACCGAGTTCGATAGCAACACCACCATCGTGCTGCACCATCTGCTGGCCCTCGGCCCCGACGTGGTCCAACCCGGCCAGACGCTGCTCGTCCGCGCCACGGTCCGCGATCGGCGAATATTCAGCGAGTTCGGCCTGGACCTCGCGCCGCAGGAATCGGTGACGGGCTGGCACTCGGTCCGCATCGTCGACGAACAGGCCGAAGCCGAGGCCGTACTCGAGAAACTCGACAGCCTGCGGGGCGCCCTGCTGAAGATTCTCGAGAAGCAGGTTCGAGCCCGGGCCCGCAACGCGCTTATCGCCGCGAAGACCCAGATCGCCGAAGCGGTCGACGCGGCCGGCGGCGTGCGTGCCATGCAGGTCGATATTCAGAAATCGTCGATCGCCCTGGTCAAATCGATCGGCGACGAATCGCGCGAAGATCACCAGGCGATCAAGCGAATACTCAACCAGCTCGCCTTCGGCGAAATGCTCAAGGCGGTGTCGCAGTGCGATACCCTCGTCAAGGCGAAGGCCGTCGCCGACCTGCGGGCGCCCGTCGGTGAACTGGGCCTGACCCAGGGGGCGATCATCGAGGCCCTGCAGAAGATGCTCGATATCGCCCGCCGCGCCCAGACGGAAGAACTGGCTGAGATGGCGAATCGCCAGGTCGGCGATCTGCCCTCCGACGCTCAGCAGAAGCTCGACAACCTCAATAGCGCCCTCGAAAAGGCCATGGAGCAGCAGAAGAAGGTCGTCGAGGCGGCCGAGAATCTGGCCAAGGCCCCCGTCGAGGACTTTTCCGAGGCCAAGGAACAACTCATCAAGGCCCTCGAGGCGGCCGAAGACGACTGGTCGAAGTTCATGGCCGAACTGAACACCGACCTGAGCAAGCTGCCCGAGCAGGACTTTGCCAACCCGTCCAGTCTGAAGGAGCTCGTCGAGATCCAGACCGAGATCAAGATGGCCGAGGATGCCCTGCTGAAGAAGACGGCTGATATCGCCGTCCCGCTCGAGCAACTGGGCGCCGAGATGGCTGAAGAGATCAAAACCAACATGGAGAAATGGCTGCCCGACACGCCTGACCGCGAACGCTGGAGCCAGGAGGAGTCGCTCACCGATGAAGGCAAAGAGGCGCCCATGGCCGAACTGCCGGGCGAGCTGGAGGACCTGATCGGCGACTTGCTGGAAGAGGAGGAGGACCTGTTCGACGAGATGGAAGACGTTTCGTCGAGTGCGGCCGATTCGCTGGATAAAGGGGCCGGCTGGGACGTCATGGACGGTCCGATCTCGAACATGAGTGCCAAGGGAGCCACGGGCAACCGCCTGCCCAACACCAGCGAGATCGGCGGACGGGCCGGCGAAGGGCGGCAGGGCAAGTCGAGCGGCGAGTTCGTGGGCGACGAGGCGGTCGGCAAGGGCGGGCGGAAGACACCCAGCCGACTTACTCCCGATCCCTACGTCAACGGCCAGATCAAGGACCACAGCAAGGATCCGACCGGGGGCGCCACCGGCGGCGGCAAGGAGAGCGGGGAAGGTGGGGAGGGACTCGAAGGGCCCGCACCGGGTTCCCGCGGCGAGCGCGAGATGAACCGCCTGGCCGGCAAGCAGGCCGCCCTGCGAAACAAGGCCGAAGGCGTCGATTTGCAGCACTACCAGGTCATGGGTTATCACCACACCGATCTGCAGGACACGATCGAAAAGATGGCCCAGATCGAGCGAGATCTCAAGGCCGGCCGGTACCAGAGCGCCCTCAGGCAGCGGGACGTCATGCTCGAAGGCCTGGGCGACGTCAAGCAACACCTGGAAGGAGAATTCGAAGTCCGGCGCGACGAGACGGTCAACCTGCCCACCGACGTCCAAAAAGAACTGATCGGCAGCATGCAGGATCCGTCTCCTGCCGGCTGGGAGGAGATGAACCGCCGCTACTTCGAACGCCTGGCGCGAGGCGGCGCCGACGCGACCGGCGCGGCGCCCACCTTGACCGGAAGCACGAAGGAAGGCCCGACGCTGACGGGAAGCGGCCCGTAAGCGACGAATCGATGGCCAAAGCTTGTCAATCCCGCAACCCAACCTCACAAAAACATGCGCGCACTCTGCCCACGAATCCAGGGCGTCGTTCCAGGAACGAGCGTCAGGTTTGGGGAATAAGGACGTAGTTTCACGAACGATGCTAAGGCCAGAAGAACCTGTAGATCTCCTGACGTTTCGAATGGCGTGGTTGTCCCTCATAACTGTGAAAACGGTGAGCAGAGTCCTGCATTCAGGGTAGAGTAATGAGCGGTTTCACTGACTCACGCAATAGCGACACACACGCCTTGCCCCGTTTCAACCAGGCAATTGACGCATTTGACCGCGGAGAACTAGAATTCTCCGAGCTTTGCCGGAAAGCGCTCGAGTCTTGTGAACAGGCGGGTCAAGACGAAGTATCAGTGGTATGCGGCCGCTTGGGGGGAATCGCGTACAGGCGAGGGGATTTTGACGCCGCCGAGCAGTGGTATCGGAAATCACTTGGAATCGATGAGAGAACTGGTAACGAACATGGCGCCGCGACAACCTGCCACTATTTGAGCTTTGTCGCTGATGGTCGTGGAGATTCTGAGTCTGCGGAGAACTGGCTGTGGAAATCGATTCACATCAAGGAAAAGCAAGGCGACGAAATCGGTGCCGCGGAGAGTTATCACCAGTTGGGGTTGGTCGCGTACCGCCGAGATGATCTCGACGCCGCCGAGAAGTGGTATCGGAAATCACTCGAAATTGACGAGAGAAATGACAATGAACGGGGCGCGGCGGAAACCTGCAACAATATGAGCGCCGTGGCCAATGCTCGCGGGGACTTCGAAACTGCAGAGAAGTGGCTGTGGAAATCGATTCACATCAAGGAAAGGCAAGGCAACGAAGTCGGTGCGGCGGTTAGTTATCACCAGTTGGGCTTTGTTGCCTATTGTCGTCAGGACTTCGACGCCGCTGAGCGGTGGTATCTGAAATCTCTGGAAATCGAGGAGAAGCTTGACAACGAAATTGGTATGGCAGAGACCTACTTCAACCTGAGCGCAAACGCCAGAGGTCAAGACAACAACAAGGCCGCTGAGGAGTGGCTTGGAAAAGCACTGCAGATCTTTGAAAGAAAAGGCAGCGCGAAATGGACTCTTCAGGCAGCCAGGATTGCTGGGCAGGCACGTGAATTCGGAGTCGCTGAAAAGACGTGCCGAAAGGCGCTCGAAATCGCAAAAAAGAATGGTGATGACATGTGCGAGGCGCACAGCTATCAGCACTTGGGATCCTTTGCCTGGCAGCAGGGCGATTACGAGGCCTCAAAACAGTGGTATGAGAAAGCGTTCGAGGCACATGAGAAGCGCGGCGCCATGGATGAGGCGGCCAAGATGTGCATTGCCCTGGCCCATCTCAGCTTTGCAGCAATCGCCGGGAAACCACGTGATTTCCATTCCGCAGCATGGTGGTTTCGAAAATCACTCGAAATCGACGACCACGTAACGTGGCGGAAGCGGCTCACCCTCTATGCCCGATTGTGGCATTACAGGTTTCTCAGCTTCTTTTCGAAGTAGTGCGACGAATGTCCTTTCACCCATTCAACACGTGATAAGCATAATGCGCTACGCCCTTCTTCTCACAACACTCATCCTGACATCAGTCCCGTTGGCGATCGGCTGCTCCTCCAGCGAGGAAGCGGCTCCGGCCACGGCAACCGGCGCCGTCGAGCCCAGGCCCGCGTCCACGGCGAAACCCGTCGAAACGGCCGAACTAGCCGCCCCGATTGCCAAGCCGCAGCCGCTCTCCAAAGCGGAGGAAACGGTGCCGGAACCTGCCGGCAGGCAATGGAAGGACCCGGCGGGCAATGTCCTGGCGGTCGGTGAATTCGTTTCCTTGATGGACGGAAACGTCTGCCTCGAAACGCCCGACGGCCGGGGCGTCGTGGTGCCCCTCGACAAGCTGTGCGAAGCCGACCGCGAGTCGGTGCAGGAGAAACCCGCCGCAGATCCGCCCGCGGAAGAGGAACCAGAACTTGTCGTCGAGGAGATGGTCGACGAGATCGTCTCCTCCGGTCCGGCCCCCGGCGACGACCAGTACGACCATCAAAAGGTGGTGATTCCCTTCGATTTCGTTTCCAGCTTCGATGACGGCCGTTACGGTTCCATGATCGGCGACATGATCGTCGCCAAGATCCAGAAACAGGGGATGTTTGTGGTTCCCGACGCGATCGATATTCGCGACGTGTGCAACCAGCGCGGTGTGAAGATTACTCCCAACACGCCGCTCCCGGAGATTCGGCGCGTGCTGCGAGACCTGTTCGACGCTCACATCGCGATCTGGGGAAGTTGCGAGAAAGTTGCCGGCCAGGAGTGGGACGTCTACGACCTGACCGTCAAGTGCGCCGACTTTTCCGAGAGCCTCCAGCCGAAGATGCTCTACGAAAAAGTCGACGTGCGCACCAAGACCGTCAGCGAGATTCCCCACCTCTACGTGGCGGAGATGCTCGACAAACTCTACGGGCGCGAGCCGGGCGGGCCGGCCCCGGTCGATCAGTTCGCCGAACAGAACTGGCTCGACAATCCCAGCCTGATCGAAAACGGCGACTTCGAGACCGCCGCCCGCGGCGTGCCCAACGGCTGGGAAGACAAGGGCGGGCAGCAGCGGGAGCCCCTGGGCAATCTCGTCCAGTGGACGACCGAGTCGGGCAACTCCGGCAACCACGTGATTCGTTTCACCTTCGATGCCGGCGTGGGCGACGGCTTCGGCGTCATGTACTACAGCAAGACCTTCCCCGTTGAAGAAGGCGCCAAGTATCGCTTCCAGTGCCGCTATCGAACCAACGGCCCCAAGATCATCGTCTTCATCAAGTGCTACGATGAGATGGGAAGCCAGTACAAACCCGGCGACCTGGTGAGTACGACAAGCCACCCCACGTCGCAGGCCGGCGGACCGGAATACGTTCCCGAGTTCGGCGTGCTCCGCGAATGCTATCGCAGCCAGCAGAACCTCAAGGGCGCCAAGAACCAGTGGCACACCCACACGCAGGACTTCACGCCACGTCACACCAAGTACACGCCCAAGTGGGGCCGCGTGATGCTCTATTCCTATCTGGGCGCCGGCGTCGTCGAGTTCGACGACGTCGTCCTCAAACAGGTCGTTCCCGCCTCGGCCAGCGACCGCAAAAAGGAACTACGCCACTCCCAGGACAGTTCCGTCACCATCAAGGAGATGGAAGAGAACGAACGCCGTGCCCGCGAGGCTCGGGAACGAACGAACCAGTGACGTGGTCCGCTTGCCTCACTCCTTCTTCTGAAACGCCTGCCGCACCTGAGCCGCATAACCGATTCCCGCCTGCAGGATTTCTCCCGGCACGACGATCCGGGCGTCGACCACGGCCCCTTCGGTGTTGACGGCCCAGCCAATCGGCAGAGTTTCGGGGAACTCCGGTAGCTGAATCTTCTGCCCTTCCGGGGCCACGGCTGCGATCATGTTGTTGACGAAACCGATCAGGCCTGCCGGGTTGAAGAAGCCCTGCCCGAGATTGCCCTGGCCGACCTTGGCGGCCGTCTGCTTGACCGATTCCTCCCTTCCAAGCGACTTGCCGCTCCGCAAGGCCGCAATCGCCTGGCGCAGCAGCCTCTGGTTCGTGTAGCCGAGCACCACGTGACGGTCGTCGGCCGCCACGATGAACACTCGGATCTTACCGCCGGGCCCGATCATCTTCTCCAACATCGCCTCCGCGTGGGCGTCGCCGGAAAGCGCCGTCTTCGGCAGCTCCATGGCAATTTCCACGCCCTTGCAGCCGTCGATCTCGATCGGCTTCGACTCCATCTCCATGGAGAAGATCCCCTTGCTCCCTTTCACCATCCCGGCGAAGTTCTGGAGATACTCTTCGTAGGCCTTCATGTACTCGCCGGCGTTTTCCGCTTCCATCACCCCCACCATGCGGCTGTAGATCGTGTCGTCGGGCGAGCCGACCGCAAGCATCATGGTGATCGACTGCATCGCGGCCATCATCGGCTGGGCCGATTCCAGCATCTGGTCGGCCTGCTCCTGGCCGATTCCATAAAGCTTCGGGGCGGCCTTCATCACCTCCACCGAGAAATCCATCATCAGCTTGCCCAACGCAGGGGTGAGCCGGCCGCCGCCCGCCACGATGAACGCCTCCGCCGGCAGCCCGCCGAGTGCGTCGACCGGCGTCGCCGGAACCGCTAGGCCTTCGGCAATTCGACCCGCCGGCAAGAATCGTTTGCGAACCTGCAAGACCAGATCGCCCGATTCCTGCACGTCCAGCCCGAGCCCGACCATCTCCATTTCCTGATCGACGACCGCAAACACGTTCTTGTAGACGTTCAGCAGATCCGCCGCGCCCATGTCGTTGTCGCCCTGAGCGCGAACCACCTGCTGGACCGTCTCGATCCCTTCCACGGCCTTGGCACAGAAAACCGAGATGCCCGCATCGCTCATCACGGCTGCCACGTCCCGCTCTTCGATCCATGCCAGATCGCTGCCCAACCGCTCGGCGAATCCGCCCGCCGTCTTCAGAGCAGCCGCCAGCGTCTGTTCCTGGTCGTCGGGTACAATCACCGCGAACCCGTCCTTTTCCGCCACCAGCACGGAATCGTCGTCAAACGTCAGACGGACGAAGTCGCCCGCCTCCTCGCCCTTGAACAACTTCACAAACGCCGCGAAATCCTTCACCGGCACGTATCCCACCGGAACCGGGTCGGCGCCCGGTTCGGTGCCCTTGAGCACCGCCACGGCGATCGACGACTCCTTGTCCAGGCAATCGCTCAGCCCCGGCACCGCCTGCAGGGCCGCCAGCGGCCCCGGCAGCGGCAATCCCAAACCGGCAGCCGCCTTGCCCACCTTGGCGTCCAGCGTGTCCAGACGGTCAATCACCAGCAGGCCCAGCGCGTCGGCCGGAACCAACTTGACCGCATCGCCCGCCAGCAGAGGTGCCGAAACGAAGCTCGCCGCCACCAGAACTGCCGCCGCCAAAACCATCTTCACTCGCAACATGGTGCTTTCTCCCATCTTGATTGCTCTCAGCCAAACCGCGTGTTTACCGCCGGTGCTCTTCTTAAAGTTCGTCGCCCCCATTCGAATCTTGTTCCCCACAGTATGCCCAATTCTGGCGACAACAGGTAGTGTTTCGTCCGTAGACACGAAAAAAAGCCCCTCACCTATGTGAACCCCAGAGATACAGAAGACGATGCTCCGGATCCTATCCGTGCCCATCTGTGTCATCCGTGGTTCATGTCACGTGCCGCAAAGACTGCCGCCTCCCTCGGCAGGGTTAGACCGCGAAGTGTCCACCCTGGAAAAAGCGCCGGACCGGCGGCCACGTAGCTACCACGTCGTCTATCACGTTTGACCGGTCCGTATAATTGCCTTCTCACAGCCTGCCAACATCCCGGAGCCGCCTCCATGCGAGTCGTCGTTTTCAGTGATAAACCCTACTGGCACCGCTTCCTCACCGAGGCCAACGAAGCCTTCGGCCACGATCTCACCTTTATCGAGCCGAACCTCAATTCTCAAACGGTCGCCCTGGCCGACGGATACCCGGCCGTCTGCGTCTTCGTCCACGATCAGGTCGACGCCGCTGTGCTCGGCTCGCTCCGCAAGGGAGGCACCAATCTCGTCGCACTCCGCTGCGCCGGCTTCAACAACGTTGATCTCGAGGCGGCCGCCGAAGTCGGGATCAAGGTAGTTCGCGTGCCCGCCTACTCCCCCCACGCCGTGGCCGAACATGCCGTTTCGCTAATCCTTACCTTGAACCGCAAGATCCACCGCGCCTACGCCCGGGTCCGCGAAGGCAATATGGCCCTCGAAGGCCTGCTCGGCGTCGAACTTCACTCGAAGACGGTCGGCATCCTCGGCACCGGCCGGATCGGCGCCATCGTCGGGCAGATCATGCACGGATTCGGTTGCCGCGTTCTGGCCTACGATCCCTACCCCAACGACGAAGTCCGCCGCTTCGCCGAGTACGTGTCCCTCGACCGGCTCTCCGCCGAGTCCGACGTCATCACCCTCCACTGCCCGTTGACGCCCGACACCTACCACCTCGTCGACGCCCAGTGGCTGAAACAGGTCAAGCCGGGCTGTATGATCATCAACACCAGCCGCGGCGCCCTCATCGACACCCGGGCCGCCATCCACGCCCTCAAAACGGAACGCCTCGGCTCGCTTGGCCTCGACGTCTACGAAGAAGAAGCTGACTTGTTCTTCGAGGACCTCTCCGAACGCGTCATCCAGGACGACGTCTTCGCCCGCCTGCTCACGTTTCCCAACGTCATCATCACGGCCCACCAGGGCTTCTTCACCCGCGAAGCCATCAGCCAGATCGCCGCCACGACGCTGGCCAATATCCGCGACTTCGAGACCGGCGGGCCGCTGGCGAACGAAGTCTCCAGCGGACGGAAGGTCAAACACAAGTGAGCCTTGCGGTTCACCTTCAAGAAGCGCAGTTCACTTCCGTTCCACCGTCACCACCGCATGCAAACCGTCCTCCAGGAACGTCAGCGCCATGGTCACGCCGCCGAACTCGTCGAGCAGCTTGCCCATGGGGCTTTCCGCCGCCGGGGCGACGCCCTGACGGGGCGACATCGCCGTGCCGTGTTTGCTGCACACCACCTGCCGCCCGTCGGGCGAAAGCTCGTAGGTGCCGCCGTCCGGACAGAAGAAGTGAACGGCATGGGCCGCGTCGGCTTGCCGGGTGACGGACTCGGCGTCGCCACCGCCTGCCGAAGCGACCGCCTTGGCCACCGAGGAGAGCGGCCCCAGGTTGTTCAAACAGGCC
Organism: Planctomycetaceae bacterium; assembly: GCA_012719125.1. Lineage (GTDB taxonomy): Bacteria > Planctomycetota > Planctomycetia > Pirellulales > Thermoguttaceae > JAAYAY01. Next base: position 86,479 of record JAAYAY010000047.1, read on the forward strand.
TCGCGGCTCGACTCGGCCCAACCCAGATGGAACGTCGACAGCACCTCGTTCCAGTTCTCCGGCCGAATTCGCACCATGGCGTGGGCCGTCGGCCCTTTGTCCACCGGCCGGCCTCCCGCTTTGGCGCCCGCCGCCTCCATGGCATACAGGTCCTCGAGGATGCACTGCTTGCTCGCCACGTAGAGCCCCTTGCCCACGCGCCCGTAGAACATCCGCCACTTGACCGGCCCGACTCCGATCGTGTAGCAGCGAATCTGCTCGTCGCTGCCGGCAAGCGGCACGCGGTAGAAGTCCAGCTCCGGCGCAAACCAACCGTCCTGGTCTCCCGAGCGGGCCAGCTCGGCGGCGTAGAAGTCGAGCCGCTCCAGGGTCCGGTCGACCAGTTCCGCATCCTGGACCGGAACCGAAACGTAGACCGGCGCGTTGAGCGACGCGATCAAGTAGCTGATCCACAGCATGTCGTCGTCGAACCCGCCCCGTCCCCCGCGGAAGCTCCGCACGATCTCGCCCAGCGACTGGGTCAGGTTGAAGTCGAACGTGGGCGAGGCGTCGTACACGTGAAAGCCGATCTGGTTGCCCAGCCCTTCGTAGATGCACCGTTCGAGCAGCCGCGAATCCTCCGCCGACGGCTCGACGCCTCGATTGCGCAGGAAGAACAACTGGGGCACCTTAACCTTCACATTCTCTTTCAACTGCGGCTTCTTGAAACGCGTGGCGACCGTGAAGATGTTTCGCTTCGGCACGGGCAGTGCGTCGAGCGGTTCCGGTTCGCCACTGAGCACCGCGGCCAGACCCGAATAGACCGAGTTGTCGATCAGCGGCAGGATGATCGTTTCCGCCCGGTATTGGTCCGGCGTCACCCGAACGCGGATCGCAATCGGGTCGAAGAACCGTTGCCAGTGGCGGTTGTACTGTTCCACGAAGTCGCGATACTGCTCGGCTTCACCCGGCGTGATCGATTCGACCGCCACCTCGCAGCAGGGCGCCAGCGCCATGACATGCCCATGGTGGGAGCAGACGGCCGTTAGGCCGTCGTCGGCCAGTTCGTACCGTCCCCCGTCGGGGCAGCGATACTTGTCGGCGCCGAATTCGCCCGGTGCACACCTGGCTTCCGCCAGTTCGGCCAGCGACTTGGGCAATCGCCCCTTCTGGGTCTGAAACAGCAACGCCCCGTGGCCGATCATTCGCAGGTGGTTATAGCACAGCATGCGCCGCTGGGAGGTCAGCTTGAGTTCCGGGCCGACGATCCGGCGAATGAACGGATCGGACAGGTAGATGAACCCGTCCTCCTCTTTCGCACCGAGCGGCATGAGCGTGCGGATGTATTTAAACTCCGCCGACTCTCCCAGCCTCGGAACGGGCTTACCGTCGATCTTCTCCCCCAGGATCGCGGCGATGGTTCGCTCCAAGGCCGCCTTCGAATTGCTCCGCACGTGCAACCCCGGCCGGGGATAGGCGGAGAACACGCAGACGCTCCGGTCGGGCGTGGCCACGTGCGCGTAGTCGACCCCCAGCACCTTGCCCGTCGTGCGTGTGGCTTCAGGATTTGACTTCTCGGCCGCTTCCAGGAAGCTGTCCATCCGCAGGCGGAAGACCTTGGGCTGCTTGACGGCGAACAGTACGGTCGTGTCGGTTCCGGCCCGGAAGTACAGGTCGCTCCCCGTCATGGCAACCGAGTCGACCACCATGTCGTAGAACGGCCGCGTGAGCGGATCCGTCTGAATGGCCAACTGGGTCTTGAGCCGCGAACTGGTCAACGAGGTGGTGGCGTTTCCGATCGTCTGGGCAAACATGTGAGCGCCCCAGCGGTCGCCCAACTCGGCCACCTGCAAGAGCTTCTCCACCGAGTCGAACCGCACGAAGTACTGGTCCTCCGGCACCGCCAGGGCCAGCGAAGAAACCTCGGGCTGCTTGCCTGCGATCGTCTGGGCGGCCAGCATCTGGCCCCAGGGGTGGCTCTTGACGGCCGGGCCCTGGAGTTCGGAGATCTTGATCGTCTCCTTATCCCGCCGGCCCATGTCGCCCACCAGGCCGGCGTCGTCGCCCACCATGGCGTCCAATTGCAGCGTCTCCTGAATCGCGTGGGCCGCGGAGAACAGGGCGAACAGATCGACTTGCCGTTCGGGCCCCCGCCGCGGGCGGTTCAGTTGCCGGATCTGCTCGGCAACGGCGTTTTCCGTGCCTCCATTCCGCCCAAGCTGCAAAGCCACATACTGCAAATAGGCATCCTTCGGATACAGGTTCAGTTCCCGCCGGGCCTCTTCGAGCGTCCACGGCCTGGCCGCGACATTCGGTTCCGCGGCCGGCATCTCACCGACGATCCCCCCCCAAAGAACACATGCCCCCACGACCACCAACAAACGATGCCGAACCATAATTATGCCTCCAGAAAGCCCAGTGCCGGAACAGAATGGCAGCACAATGCCCCTTCCCCCTCGTTGGCTCCATCCTGAGCGAATTATAACGCGACCCCACCAAGGATTCGTGTCTCAGTTCCAAGTCAGGATGCTTCCCACTGGGGCCGTTCTCGCGATTTGCTTCGTGAACCACGGAAACGGACGTAGATGCTCAGTGAACGAGTACCTGCGAGGCCGCTTGGATCGCATTCATAACCGTGTGGGGCAGGCCCACAACCCGGTTTGACGCATTGGCATGCGCGTTCAATGGGCCATGGTCGCCAGTACGCGGACCAGTTCCGGCGGGACCGGTTTGTGCCGATCGAAGGTCTGCTCGAACGGGGTCAGAGTGAGGGCACCGCCGATCCGCCCGGCCATCACGCCGGTTTTGCCTTCGAGGATGCTCTTCACCGCAAACTCGCCGAGGAGGGTGCCAAGAATGCGATCGGCCGGCACCGGGGAGCCGCCCCGCTGGAGATGGCCGAGGGTGATGACTCGCATCTGGAACGGGCAGTCGGCTGCGATCAGGTCGGCTTGCAGCTTGACGGCACCGCCGTTCTCATCGCCTTCGGCCACGACGATCATGATCGACTTTTTGCCCCGTGCCTTGAGCTTGCGGAGCCGGTCGATGATTTCGGGGACGTCGGTAGGTGTCTCGGGGATGCAGGCCACTTCGGCCCCGCCGGCCAGGGCGGTGTAGAGGGCGATGTAGCCGCTGTGCCGCCCCATGACTTCCACGAGAAACATCCGTTCGTGGCTTTCGGCCGTGTCGCGCAGCTTGTCCAGCGCCTCCACGGCCGTCTGCACGGCGGTGGCAAACCCGATCGTGTAGTCGGTACCGATCAGGTCGTTGTCGATCGTACCGGGGCAACCGACCACCAGGCCGTCCCAGTGTTTCATCAGGTCGACGGCCCCGTGGAACGTTCCGTCGCCGCCGATCGGGATGAGGGCGTCGATCGCGTGCTTGCGGAGGATGCCGGCCGCCTTCTTCTGGCCTTCGATGGTATGGAAATCCGGGCAGCGGCTGGTCCGCAGAATCGTTCCGCCGTGTTTCGACAGGTCGGAAACGCTGCGGGCGTCCATGATCGGCTGCCCGTCGGAGTTGACGAAGAAATCCTCATTGAGCAGGCCCTGGTATCCACGGCAGATTCCCACGACTTCCTGCCCCGACGCAATCGACGCCCTCACGACGGCTCGAACACAAGGATTCATTCCGGGCGCGTCGCCACCGCTGCAAAAAACGCCGATACGCATAGGGTGTAACTCCTTGCCGGACATTTCTGGCCAGATCTCAGAAAATCGAAGCACGAATTTCGAAATCCGAAACAAATCCGAATACAGAAGACTCAAATGTACGAAAACACCGCAGACTATACCAGTGATCCTAATGCAGCCGTTTGGAACCTTGGGATTTCCGTATTCGGATTTGTTTCGGATTTCGGATTTCGGGCTTCGTATTTCAGATTGCTTCGATCTTCAACTCATGTTGCCGCATAAAGGCTTCTGCCTCCGGGCGGGTGAAGACGCTTTCGGTCGCCGTGATCGAGCGGACGCAGCTTGCTCCCAGGGCACTGCCCCAGCGGAGGCAGCCGGCCATGTCTTCGCCGGCGAGGAGCCCGGCGATGAACCCGGCGTCGAAGGCGTCGCCCGATCCGGTACCGCCGACAAACTCCGTCGGATAGACGCCGGATTTCAGCCGGCCCTCCTCACCAACGAGGATGCTGCCTTCTGAACCGCAGGTGATGACCACGTTCTTCGCCCCGGCCTGGCAGAATCGCTCGGCCTGGGCAATGGGGTCGTCCAGACCGGTGATCAACCGGGCCTCGTCGTCGTTGGGCATGAAGAAATCGGTTTCCGGGAGGAGCTTTTCGAGTCGTCCCCAGTAGTCGGTGGCGCCGTAGAGGACGACGTCCAGGACGGTCTTCGCTCCCCGCGCCCGGAGCTTGCGGAAGACTTCGGCAAACTCGTCGGTTTCCAGTTCGGGCAACATGAAGAAGCCACCGATGTAGAGGACCTTGGCCTCGTCGAGCCAGTCTTCGCGGATGTGGCCCACGGTGAAGTGCGTGTTGGCCGCGGGAGTGCTGATGAAGCGCCGATCCTGTCCTCGCACGTTGATCACCAGGCTGGCGGCCGAGCCCACGCCCGGGACTTCGTGAATGCCGCTGGTATCGATTCGATCCACGGACAATGCGTCGACGATGAACCGGCCGAAGGGATCGTCGCCCACACAGCCGGAAACGCCCACATTCACTCCGACCTTGGCCAGGTCCAGGGCCGTGTTCGAGGCACATCCGCCCAGGCTCAGTTGCATTCGCTCGGTGGGAACCAGTTCGCCCGCCTCGGGCACACGTTCCACGGGGGCACAGGCCACGTCGGCAAACAGAATTCCCGCACTCAGACATTCTATGGCCACGGCAATCGTCCTAACTTCTCGTCCAGTAGTGAGTTATCGTGAAGAAACAAGAACGGCACCCTCCCTCTCCGCCCCAGGGGCCGGTGCGCTGCTCGGAACGCATCCGTCGAGGGCAGCTAATGTGATACCAGTCGCGGGCTGATTTTTCCAGCCCTTTCGGGGATCACTTGTCGGTTGCTTTGAGAACGGGTATTCATGAACGGGCAACTTCAACCGCAGAATGGCGGGCTCCGCCGGCACATAGCCCCACATTCCAACCCGACGTGTTAGCGAGGACAGAACACCGGCCGTCATTCCAACCCGACGCGTCAGCGAGGACGGGAGACTCCCCACGCTCGCACGCGATTCCGCTCGTTGCGCACGATCCTCGATCCCCCAGACAATGACCGACACCACCCCCCATCCCGCCGCCACCGACCCCGAACATCTCTACCGCCAGTGCCGGGTGCAGCGCCTGCGCCGCAGCGGCCCTGGCGGCCAGCACCGCAACAAGGTCGAAACGGCGATCCGCCTGGTCCATGAACCGACAGGCGTCACCGCCGAAGCCAGCGAGCGCCGCAGCCAAGAGCAGAACCGCCAACGGGCGCTCGTCCGGCTGCGAGTCAACCTGGCCCTACGGGTCCGCTGCAACTTCGCCGACGGACAGCCGGCTTCTGCCCTATGGCGATCCCGGCTGCGGGGAGGGCAGATCCACGTCAATCCCGACCACGACGACTTCCCGGCCATCCTCGCCGAAGCCCTCGATCACATCGCCGCCAAATCCTTTGACGTCAAAGCGGCCGCCGAACACCTCGGTTGCTCCACTTCGCAACTGGTCAAGCTCCTGAAGGCCGAGCCCCAGGCTTTCACGCTCGTCAATCGCCAGCGCGAATCACTCGGACTGGAGCGATTGCGGTGACATCCAGAACAAAGGAACACTAATCAACACTCATCCCCGCTAATCCTCTCATTAGCGTTGATGAGTGCCGATTAGTGTTCTTCTTGTACGCCTGTAGGCTTGGGTCTACCCGTAAAGCGGCCCGTAGTTGGCGCAGGCGCGGAAATCGGCGCCTTCGGGATCGGCGGTGCCGAAGGAGTTCCAGGCCGAGGGGCGGAACAGGTCCTCTTCGGGCACATTGTCCATGTAGACCGGGATCCGCAGCAGCGAGGCCATGGCGATCAGGTCGGCGCCGACATGGCCGTAGCTCATCACGCTGTGGTTGGCGCCCCAGTTGTTCATCACGGAGTAGACGTCGCGGAAGACGCCCGTGCCGGTCAGCCGCGGGGCGAACCAGGTGGTGGGCCAGGTGGGGTTGGTCCGCAGGTCGAGCTTGTCGTGGACGTCTTGCGGCAGTTCCACCGTGACGCCTTCGGCCAGTTGCAGCACCGGGCCGAGCCCCTTCACCAGGTTGATCCGGGCCATCGTGGCGGGCATGCCCCCCCTGGTGAGGAATTTGCTCGACCAGCCGCCGCCGCGGAAGTACCCCGTTTCGCCCGCGTGCCAACGGGTGGCTTCCAGGCAGGCCTTGGCTTCCGCCTCGGAGATGTCCCACCAGGGCTTCATCGCCGGCACCCCGCCAATCTTCTGGCGTCCGGACGCATCGAGGGTGGCCGAACCCGAGTTGATCAAGTGGAGCACGCCGCCGGCCCCGTCGCCCTCGATCCGCACGCCGCTCACCCGCTCGATCGCGTCGGCGCTCCAGTAGGTTCGCAGGTCGGCGAACATCTGGGCCGTGTTGGTCAGCAGGTGCCCAAACAGCATGGTCGTGCCGTTGAGGGCGTCGTTTTCGGTAGCGAGGATATAAGGGGTTCGTCGGCCGGTCCAGTCAAACGACGAATTGAGGATCGCCTCCATGAAGTCGCCGTTGGGGAAGTGGTCGGTCCACTGTCGCTGGCCCTGGAAACCGGCACAGATGGCATTGTGGCCATGGGCCTCCTCGCCAAAACCGGCCGCCTTGAGAGCCGGGTTGCCGACCATAAGGTCCCTGCCGATGAGGGCCATCTTCACGCAGGTTTCCCAGTCGCCGTCGAGTTGCTGGCGAGTTCGCCGGGCCGATTCCGCATTGAAATCCTTGCCTTCCTTGCAGTTGGCTTTCGTCCAGGCCAGGGCCTTCTCGTACTCGGCCTTGTCGTAGATCCCCTCATCCATGCGGCGGACGAACTCGCTCATGTCGATCGCCTCGCACCGCATGCCCAGGTAGTCTTCGAAGAACGTCGGATCGACCATCGACCCGGCGATCCCCATCGACGTGCCGCCCATCGACAGGTACGACTTTCCTCGCATCAACGCTACCGCCATGCCGGCCCGGGCAAACCGCAGCAGCTTGGTCCCCACGTCGTCGGGAATCGACGAATCGCTCAAGTCCTGCACGTCGCGGCCGTAGATTCCAAAAGCCGGCAAACCCTTCTGGGTGTGCCCGGCCAGCACCGCCGCCAGATAGACCGCCCCGGGACGCTCCGTGCCGTTGAAGCCCCAGACGGCCTTGGGCGTGTGGGGGTCCATGTCCATGGTTTCCGAGCCGTAGCACCAGCAGCGCGTGACGGTGAGCGAGACGCCCACCTTCTCCCTCGCAAACTTCTCCGCCGCGGCCGCCGCTTCGGCCACGCCGCCGATGCAGGTATCGGCAATCACGCACTCGACCGGCTTGCCGTTGGGATAACGCAGATTCTGGGAAAGGAAGGCCGCCACGGACCTGGCCTGGTTCATTGTCTGTTCTTCGAGCGACTCCCGCACCCCCCCCAGCCGCCCGTCAATCGTCGGGCGAATGCCGATCTTGGGGAGGGGACCTTTCCACAGGTTCGGAACGTTGTTTTCAGTTGCCACGGTGATATTCCTTTCCAATCAAGACATTTGAAGATCTCAGCGAGATGCTTCCTCCGTACCTACGCACGGCACACGAACTTAACCAAACTCTCGGACCGAGACTGTCAAAAATCGAAGCCATTCCACATCTTTTGACGCCGAAGGGAGTGTACCCGCCATGGACGGCTCACAATCGGCGAATATAGCGGTTCGGACGTGAGAACGGAAGCACTGGGACGAGGTGTGTGGAATATCGACGCGAAAGCTCCCAGAGCCGGAGGGCGGAAGTCTCCGGGTGGAACCGTAATCATGGTCTCTGGGAAGTGAAAGTGGTATACGTCGCGCCACTTACGAGCAATTCGAAATCGCATTCGCTACACTCCCGAGACGCACCCCGATGTCAGGATCGTCATCCGTCTGCGAAGAGAACCACGCTCATTATCAGAGGTCTACGAAGGGAGACGCGTGGGGACGGGTGGCCCTGCGTGAACGTGAAAACCAAGGCCACCCGTCCTGCCGGGAGACTCGACCACCTGTTGAATCGGACAAGGTGCTTCTCGGAGAACGTGGCCCCCTGACCGAGAAAGGCGTTCGAGCACTGTACGACAAGATATTCGGCAATCTGCGGAATCAAGTTGCACCCTGACTTGCCGAGGCACACCACGGGCTACAAGTTCCTTGAGGACAACGGGAGTGATCTGGTCTCATTGGCACAGATCTTGGGTCACGAGAGTCTCAACACAACCAAGCGGTATGTCCAGCGAACGGAGGAACAACTGGGTGAAGCGTGCGAGCGGCTGAGCTATTAGGGCTGAATATCTTGCCCCCATGCTTCATGCATAGACTTCCACTGTTCCCGCCACTTGTTCATGTACTGCCGTCCGTGAGGTCCGGTCTCTGCCAGCCGCTCACCAATCCACTCGATTGTGTCCAGATCAACTTCTCCTTGTAGTTTCTCGTCCAGTTGCTCTTCGAAGCGGCACATCGCTTCATAGCTGGTGTGTCCCTCCGAGAAACAGATGTTGCAGTGGGCAATGCTTGCCCAGGCAACGCACTCCGTCCATGCCTCCTCACTAACGTTCTCTGGTCGTCGTTGTTGCAGTGAACTGATTTTCTCGTTGATCCGGTATGATCGGCGGTTATATCTAATCTGCGGCACGGCATTCGACGCAATCCAAACGAGGAAGCCGATGACGAGAATGAGCAGGACGAGACAACCGATGTGAAGAGACCGATCTTGCGTTTGCATGACAGCAGTCTAGCACCAAACACGCCAATCAACAATCGTGACCTTGATCCGGGAGTGGCAGATACCCTCCACGGACGGATAAAGAGGTCGATAGTCTTTGTTATGGCTTGGGGGGGCAGCCGGCCCACTCCCGCCTGATCCCCTTACCGCGACTGCGCCGGCGCTCGATAACGGCAACGACCAGGCCGCGATGGTCTCCCTCGACTTGATCTCCGTTTCCCAGAAGCTGATGGAGGGTGTTCGCGAGCGTCTCAAGACCACCCTGCCCGAACTCGACGCCCGCAACCTGCTGCTGAACGCCACCCATACCCGCACCGCGCCGGACGTCGACGGCGCCTATGAGATCCCCGCGGGCGTGATGACCTCCGCCGAATACTTCGACTTCCTTGCCGACTCGGTAACCGACACAGCCGTGCGTGCGTGGCGGGCGCGACGGCCGGCCGGAGTGAGCTGGGCCCTCGGACACGCGGTGATCGGCTACAACCGGCGCGCCTCCTTCGCCGACGGACGCTCCGTCATGTATGGCCCCCTCGCCCGGCCCGATTTCCTTGGCTTTGAGGGCTACGAGGATCATGCCCTGGAAATGCTCTTCTTCTGGACGCCCGATCGCAAACTGACTGGCATCGGCATCAACGTCGCTTGCCCGGCCCAGGCCCTTGGACGAGAGCGCTTCGTCTCCGCCGACTTCTGGCACGACGCCCGGGTCGAACTCCGGCGGCGTTACGGCGACGACCTGTTCGTCTTCCCCATGATCGGCGCGGCCGGAGACCAGTCGCCTCACGTCCAGCTCCGCCAAGCGGCCGAGGCGAAAATGCGCGAGCGGCTAGGAATTTCTGTGACCGGCCAGATCGCCCGTCGTATTGCGCAGGCCGTCGAAGAAGTCTATCCGGCCGCCGCCGAGTTTCCCATGGAACTGCACGTCATCCGCTTGGGCGATGTCGCGCTCGCCACAAACCCGTTCGAGCTTTTCCTGGACTTCGGCCTGCGGATGAAAGCCCGCAGCCGGGCCGAACTGACCTTCGTCATCCAGCTCGCCTGCAGCGAAGGCGACTATCTGCCCACCGCCAAGGCCGTAGCCGGAGGCGGCTACGGCGCGGAGATCGCCAGCAACCTCGTGGGGCCGGAAGGCGGCCAAGTGCTGGTCGACCGCACCGTGGCCCTGATTAACTCGCTTTTCGAGTAGTCGGTGGGTGGCCCTGTGAACCGTTCATCGTGTGCCACTGTCTACTTGTTGGCAGTGTGATCACTTGATCCTCGTTCAGGCACTGTCAACAAGTAGACAGTGGCACACGGTGGTTGCTCCTGACGGTCGATCAAGGCTACCCGTCCCGCACCCGAGCCGGAGGTAACGCACAAAGGCGATGGCTTTCGTCTTCACCATACGCTTCGAGCGGATGAACCAGATGATTCTTTGGTTGCGGCCGATGCGAAGCGAGGCCGCGTTGGGGGGCAAAGGAGGGGGAAAAGAAAATGGGGAAAGGAAGATGAAGAGTTGGCGGTTCTGGGGACGCCATACGCGAATGTCACTTCGGTGGCTATGGGTTGTGTAGGACGTCCGCTCCCCGGATCAAGATCCGGTGGGACGCGCGGCGTCAACGTCCCGCTCGATATTAGACCTGTCCCGCAAGTGTGGTATCGATCCAATTGAGAACTTCGGCAGACAACCCAAGGTTCGGATCATCACGGACGTCAGACAAATGCGGCGATTCGCTTTCACAACGAAGATGATATAGGGTGTCATGCTCCACCTGACGCAACCCTTCAATCCAAGATGGGTAAGCGTCCACCACAACCATTCTTGACGGCTGGCTTATGCTGAGGGTTTTCCGGAATTGCCCTGACAGCAAGGAGCCAGAGCATGTCACGCAGAGCCGACCGCAGCAGGCAGTAAGAGTGGGAAGAACGTTTCCGGCGATTCGAGAAATCGTCTCAGACGGTCGCCGATTTCTGCCGGGCGGAGGGGGTGTGCCAGGCGTCGTTCTACTACTGGAAGAAGAAGCTGCCCAGCGGCAGTCGCCTGCGTCCGCGTGCCGGGCGGCGTCGACGATCCGTCCGGCGTGCCCATGGCTGGTGGCATTGCAGAAGCCGCCGTTGTCGGAGGTGAAGATGACGACGGTGTTTTCCGTCAAGCCAAGCTCTTTCAGTGTATCGAGCACTCGGCCGACGCTCTGGTCGACGCTCTCGACCATGGCCGCATATTCCGGCTTGCCCTGGCGATCGGTCTCGGCGATCTTCTCGTACTCGGCAATCATCTCCGGCTTCGCCTGAAGCGGCGTGTGGACCGCGTAATGGGGGTAGTGGAGGAAGAAGCGACGCCCGCGGTTCTCGCCGATGAACTTGACCGCTTCATCCGTCAGCCGATCGATGAGGTACTTGCCCGCCCGGCCGTCGGGCAGCACATTCCATTTGGCACGCAGCCCGGTGGTCGGGATCGCCCAATCGCCGTCATAAGGAAAGAAGTAGCTGCCCGGTGCGCCGTGGGCGTTGCCGGCGATGTTCACGTCGAAGCCGTGATGCTCCGGCGAGGAGAAGGGTTCGCCGCCCAGGTGCCATTTGCCGATGCTGGCGGTCTGATAGCCGCCTTCCCGCAAGGCTTCGGTGAGGGTGAATTCTTCGAGCGGAAGAGCGCGGACGAACCGCCCGCTCCGCAGGCGGGCCTTGGGATTCCAGCGGCCCGAAGGGAGCCAGTCGGTCAGCAGCAGCCGGGCAGGATACTTGCCCGTGAGGATTGCCGCCCGTGTGGGTGAGCAAACGGCACAGGCCGAATAGGCGTCGGTGAAGCGCATACCGTCGCGAGCCAGCCGGTCGATGTTCGGCGTCCGGTAATACGTGCTGCCCTGGCATCCGAGGTCTCGCCAGCCAAGGTCGTCGATGAGGAAGAGGACGATGTTGAGCCTGGCCGTTGGGCAGCAGAAGCAACACGGACCGCGGCCGGCGGTACCAGCAGCAGGCCGGTGAGGAGTGCGAGGGTGTGTTTCATGATTCGAGTTCCATTCACGGCTTGTGTTTGGCGAGGGGAGCGTTCATGTCTGTTACTCGAGACTTGGCTGTGGTTATCGTTCTATTTCTTCCCTTTGGCCGCGTGTTTCATGGGACTTGGCGAAGTCACTTCGCCCTGGCTCCCTTCCTTTTCTGTTTCGCGGGCGACGGCTCGACGCCCTCGCGCGGCTTGGGTTCGGGAATCGACGCGAGGATCTTGGCAAAGCGCTGGCGAGCGGCCTTCACTCCCGGATGGGCCGAAGCGCTCACGTCCTTGTACCCCATACCGTCGCGACTTTCGCCGCAAGTGTAGAATCGCTCGCGTTTGCCGCCCGGAGCCGTCTCCAGCACCCAACATTCGATTCATCTTGGGACCTCCGTACAGATCGTCACCGGGCCAAGCAGGCCCGAGGAGACAAGTGGGGAATCCTTCGTGTAATGACGGCACGAAGAGAAGGTGTAGCGCCCTGACGGACGTGCCGCGCCCGTCTTGAACCAGTCGGGCCACTCCAACAGCGTTTCGAAGTCTTTCCAGTTGCCGTCCAGTGGGAGTTGCTCGTCGCCGATCATACGGTTGATCCAAAGGTTGACGACGGAGATCTCCAGGTCGTTGCTCCCAGCGCGGACGGCGTCGGTGATATCCAGGCGATAGGGCGGCTTCCAGGCGATGCCGCAGTCCTTGCCGTTGAGCCGTACCCTCGCCGTCACCTCCACCGCGCCCAGGTCGAGAAACAGTCGACCGTTGCTTCGCGAAATGTTCTCCGCGATAAGCGCGACTGACGTTCGGTAGATCGCGGTGCCTGAGTAGTAGTGGATACGCGGATCTGCATGTTGGCTCCAGTCGGCCAGGTCCGCAAAGACAACCGGCTTGTCGGGACCGCCCCATTTCGGATCGAAGGAGACTCGCCAGGGGCCCGCCACCACGGTCTTCTCGGTCAATGACGGGAAGTTCTTCGCTGTGGATGCTCGCGGAGAAGGAGAACCGTTTTTCCGGAACACGACGAACCAACTTTGCATCGGTTCGAAGCGGAGGGGGACGGAGATCCGGCCGTCCTTCTCAGTGAATTCCGGCAGTTCGCGGATCGAACCGCCTTCCGGGTCCCACAGTTCCGGCCGCTTGCCCGCGATCCGGAAGGTGCATACCGTTGTCAGGGGAGAATTCTGTTGGTGGGACACGAAGTAGACGTCTGCCTCACCGATCTGCCGATGGATGTATCGCAGGTCGGCACCATCGAAATCGGGTTGCAGCCGGTCTGCGGCGAAGACTTCGGCCAGGGACTTGCCGGAGACCACACGATCGGTGTCCCATAGGGCGGCGGCGATCGTTTCGATCTCCGCGTCGCAGCCGGGATGGCCTGCCAGGCCCGGCGTGCCTTGGAGTCGCGGTCCGGCGATGACCCGGGCGCCGCCGTCGACCAACTCGCGTATCTTCCGAGCCAGCGGCAGGGTCATCCGGTCCCTGTCGGGCAATTGCAGATAGCGGTAGCTCATACCGGAAGGCAAGACGATGCGGCCGCCCTTCACTCGCATCTGCAGCACTACTTCCGACGAACAGAGATCCAGAGCGTAACCTTTCGGCAGGTCCAACGTCATGTCGTTGACGTTCAGGGGCGCCCCTTCGCCGAACCAGTAGCACACGTCGGCCACGAATCGTCCCTGTTGGAGCAGATACTGGCAGCGCGACAGGTAGTCCGTCCAGGGCCGGCTGAATTCCCACCAGGTATTGTGCCGTTGAAAATGCTCGCCCCACTTCCGGTGCGTCAGGCCGGGAATCATGGCGTCGTACGGCTGATGGGCCGACAGGTGGAAGATCATCCGGTTGAGTCCCTCGCAGAACTTCCCATCGCCCATCGCTTTCAAGAGGAAGGGATGGTCTCGCCAGCCGCGGTCGGAGGTGAAGGCTTCGGCGCCCACCACCGGTTTGCCGTAGGTGTGCGCCGCAGAGGCCATGACCTTGGTCGACGTTTCATAACCGCCCGGCGTGGGGAACATGTCGTCGCCCTTGGCCCAGAATTCGCTGATCGGCATATCGCTGACACCGGCGTAGGCCAGATTGTCGATGCACAGGTGCCCGTAGGCTTCAATCGACAGCCTCATGCCGTGTTTCTGCGCCAACTCGCGAAGCCTGCCGGCATAGTTGTCGCGAATCATTTCGCTGACGGTCGTGCGGACGTCCCACAGGAACCGCTCCGACAACTCGGTGCTGCCCACCACGCGCCCTGTCAGGACCGGAAGCCACGGGCGCAGGTCGTACCCGCGTCGCGCCTGGAACTCGGTGGGAAACGTGGCAGTCCAGTTCTGCCCCCCGGCTTCCCAACTGTCGATGTGGACAAAGCTGAGCGTCTTGCCGGCAGCCGGACCGGCGCCGTCGAAGATCTTCTTCAGGAAGCCCTCATAGTGGGACTCGATGCCGGCCGGAGAAAGCCGATCGCATTCCAGACCGACAGCCGCCGCCGGACACGGCCGGGTCATCTTGAAATTGGACGCATGCCCGCATCGGAGGACCAGCCAATTGCCGGGCGGCGCATCCCAGGTCAGGCGGCCGTCGGCCGCCATGTGGCCGGTCAAATCCACCACGCTTTCCGTCGGCGTTGCGGCACCGGACGGCGTTGGGGCGACCTCCCGGTTGCGCGGCAGTCGCCAGTCGGTTCCAGTTTTGAGATTGATTTCAGGGAGGCGATACGCCCGGGCTCGCGCTGAGGCCGGTAAGGGAATCGCCACCACGGCCACGTCTCGATAGGAATCGAGACTTTCGATCTGATCGCGAACCGTCAAACTGATCTCGGCGCCGGGCCTCAACCAGGCGGAAAGATTCTTCGGGACCGCGGGCTTCGCCAGGACCACGTTGACGGTCCCGTCCCCCTCGACTTCGGTCTCGCTCCAGTAGAGCTTCTGCATCGAGAGGTCGGGCGCGATGTGCGGACCGCCGCTGCCGTAGCCGAAATCCAGCGACATGTCGAATTCCATTCCCAGACGATTGCACTCCTGGATCGCCCACTGGAAAGCGTCGTGCCACTGCGGACTGAGCGCCGCCACGTTCCCTTCGGGCGCCCACCACGGCCCGCTCACCTCCATCCACAGCACCCCTCCGACGCCGGCGCGATCGAGCGCCTCGAGGTCTGCCGTGATCCCTTCCTTGCTGATGTTGCCGTTGATCCAGAACCAATAGACCCAAGGCCGGGCGGAGGCAGGAGGATCCTCAAATCCACTGACAAACTCCGCGGATACCGATGGGCTATCCTCTCCGATAACCGGCGGCGCAGCCGGCCTCGATTCATCGGCCGCTGCATGCTGAACTGCGAGCGGCGTCAATAACACGACTGGAACAATAAGGAGGTAGGTCTTCACGGTGACGGTCACTCCGCGTTATTAGTCTTCGTAACGTTTGGCCGTGTCCCGAACAGCCGGAGCGTCGGTCTTCGGCAACCAGGTCGCCAGTTCCGCCTTCACATCAGCCAGTTCCGGATTCGCCGCCAGGTTGCTCCACTCGTTGGGATCGTTCGCCTGATCGTAGATTTCCTCGCCGCCGTCGGCATAGCGAATGTAGCGCCAGCGCTCGCTGCAGACGGCTTTCGGCGATCTCGATTCTAGCAGCCAGAATTGGCCGGTAATAGAATACTCGCCGATTACCGGTTCGATCGAGCAGGCCCGCCGGGGCGAGGTCACTCCCATCGTCGGCGGTCCACCCGACGCGTTCGAGGCACGCCGCGATCTGTTCGACTGCGTGCTTGCCGTCTATTGGGCCCCTGACACCGGCAAGAAGACTCTCGAAGATTGATCCAGGAAGGACCCTGGATCCACGAAGAGCCTTGAGGGACATGGATGGCACACTGGATGCCGGGGCAGGCGACAGTTAGAATAGCCGCGGTGTCGTGTTTGCGCCGGTTTCAGGCCGGTGTCATAGGGGGCATTGGCCTGAGGTGCACAGTGGGGTCTACGACGACTCGGCCAACCGTCTCCGGAGGAGGAACGGCAGCATGAACGGGGTACACACACAGGCACGGAATGTCTTGTCATGGCGGCAAGCTCCAATCCGCGCGGGCCGGATGCTGACGGCCCTGACTGCAACGATCGCTCTCATCGGTTGCGGCACCTCGCAGAGGTCCGGTGGATACGAAGCTTCCATCGAGATCCTGGTCATGCCGAAGGACGCTTCACCAAACGCACAGCGGGCCGAGAACACCGAAGTCGACCCCATTGCCACGCATATGCAACTCATCCAAAGCCCCCGTATCATCGCCAGTGCCGTAGAACAAGGCAACTTGAAAGCGATTCCGTCGATGGCGGAACCGGTCGCCGCCGGAGGGAGTGTGGAGGCCCATATCCGGAAGCATATCAACGTCGAACGGGTACATGACGGCGCGATCATGCGGATAGGTTACAGTGGTCCGAACCAAGAGGACTGCGCGAAGGTGCTCCAGGCGGTTGTGCTCGCCTACCAGTCCTTCCTCGGCGATACCTTCACCGGCACCTCCGAGAAGGCGATAACACTTATCGAGCAAGCACGCTCAGAACTTGCAGCGGAACTGGCTGCCGCAGAGGACGACTATCACAAGTTCCGTCAACAGGCAAACCTGCGTCCAGATTCAAGTAGTGCCGCCCAAGAGAAACTGAAAGCCCACGAAGCGGCTCTCACCGAGATCCAGTTGGAACTCGCCAAGTCCGAGGCCCGGCTGGAAGCGCTCGAAGAGACACTGACGAAAACTGATCCCGAACCGGACGCGGGCCTTCCCAAAGAGCGAGACCGTCTCAAGATCGAACTCCGCATCCTTGAGAAACAGCAGCAGAAGCTGATCGACATGACCAGCGAAGCCGAAACGCAAGTCACGCGCCTGGCAGCCTTCGAAATCGAGGACAGGCTCAAGAGCCAGTGTATCGAACGGCGACGTGAACTCTATGAGACAGTGTGCGCGAGGCTCCGCGAGATCAACCTCATCAAGGACTACGGCGGCTTTGCTACAGAGATCGTCGCGCCCATTGAAGTGCGACAGAAATGAGGCAGGAGAATCAGAATCTGGTCGGACACCGACACGGCGGGCTTCTCGCCTGCGGGCACGGCAAGCGGCATAGTTCGGCCTAGCGGTCGCGAATGTGTTGCTGTTGCGGCAGGTCCGTGCCGCACGGCTGGACCAGTTTCCAATGCTCCGTGAACACGGTAAAGGCGTGGCCGCGCCGGGGCGTCTGGCCGCTGTCCCACTGGAAGAACAGCGTGCGGTCGGGCCAGTCGGCGTCCGTGACCTCGCACTTCGCACACCCTCACCGCAATGCGCCTTCGAGCCGACCCTCGATCGGTTCCTCGCCCCGGCCCACCCCCCCGAATAGTCACGCGACTGTTCAAAAAAGTACTTGACATGAACACGAAAATAGTGTAGTGTACGCATGAATACTTCACGAGCCACTCCACCGCCCTGAGCCGTTCAGCCCCCAAACGTCCTTGGCTGCCAAGAACTTCGAAACCGTAATTCAAATGCCTCGACCCAGACGAACAGACTCGCGCCGACACGCACGCAAGGTTTTGCTTCAAGCCTTTCCTATCTGGATTTTCGGTTTGTTGCGGATTTCCAACTTCAAAGCCCCGCGCACCTTGTGGCACAATACACCAGAACAGGGGCCCTATTTCGGGGAGTAAGTGTCAGAAAACGTCATTTCGGAGAAAAGTTGACTGCAACACGAGAACGATCCGGAACCACGACTCCAAAGGAGCCACGCATGAACCGCTCCGCCGAGTATCCGCGGGGTGTGCATTCAGCCAACAAGAATCCCCAGACCGGCGTGGAGTATCGGGGCAGGAAGGGCACGCTCTACGAGGGCGGACTGCGGATACCGTTCATCGCACGTTGGCCCGGCCGGATCGCACCCGGCACGGTGAGCGACCATCTCGGCTACTTTCCCGACGTGCTGCCGACCATCGCCGAAGTCACCGGCGCGAAGGCCCCCACTGACGTCGACGGCATTTCGATCCTGCCGACCCTGATCGGCGAGGCCGCCGCGGGCCGCGCCCAGAAGAAGCACGACTATCTCTACTGGGAATTCGGCAAGGCCACTGCCATCCGTCAAGGCAACTGGCGAGCCGTCCAACCCAACACCAATGCGCCCTGGGAGCTGTACGATCTGGCCAGCGACCCCAGCGAATCGAACGATCTCGCCGCATCAAACCCCGATCGGCTCGCCAAACTGGTCGCCCTGGCGGCCGCGGCGCACGAACCGGCCGTCGAGGGAACCTTCACCAGCACCGACCGCCACGAGCGCGATCGGCGCGCCAAGTTCGGCCAACAAGATCAGCCGGCAGCGCCGGCGCCAACAAGGAAGGCCAAGGTGAAGGTTCGATCTGCGGCCAAGGCGTTCTCCATGCCGGTTCAAGGCATGCTGCCAAACAAGGACTGGACGATCGTTCGCGTCAGCAGTGAGAACACGCCCAATAAGAAGCTCGCCAGCCAGGCGATCGACGGCGATCCCACCACGTGGTGGCACACCAGATTCTCGGGCGGCGCACCGCCGCCGCCTCACGAACTGGTCATCGATCTTGGTGCCGAGCATACCGTTCGCGGCTTCGTTTACCTGGGACGACAGGACGCCGGCTGGAACGGCGCAGTTAAGGACGCCGAGTTCTGCGTCAGCCAGTCGCCCGAACAGTTCGGCGATCCCGTCGTCAAGACACAGCTCGCCAAGTCGAAGGAACCGCAGACCGTTTCCTGCCCGGCCGTCGAGGGGCGCTATGTGCTCTTTCGGGCGCTCTCGGAATACAGCGGGCAACAGTTCGCCAGTATGGCGGAGTTGGGCGTTGTGGGTGAGTGAACCACGCCGTCGGATAACGCGGGCCGACAAGCACCTCCCATGTTCAGTTTGCAGCCAAACGATGCTGCATTCTGGTACACTTGTCCCAACGATACTCAGACTGTTCCATTGAGGCTGGTATTCACGTCAAGTCGCAAACCTCGACGCACCATCGGCTTTGGAGGATATGGCGCACTGGATGCGGTCGTTGGCACAGTAGTTGCGGAAGTGTGTTTCCAGGACAGGCCAATCTGGGAATTTGCCACCGAGACAACGGGGCCGGAAGAGAGAATAGGTGGACGTCCAGTTCGTCCGCGTTATCAGGTTTGTTTCTGCTGCGTCATCATCACCGCCCGGAGATGCAGTTCATATCCGATTGGAGAATCGCAGCATTCTCCAAGTTCTCAACCTCGCCCATCGCCGGGCATGGGCGGGGATATCATGAGCGTTCGAAACATTGCCGGCCGGGATGCTGGGGGATCTCGGCCGGTTCGCTTTCTTTGGTGCAGCCGCAGTTCGGACGCCTACGCCGCTTCGCCCCGCAGGCCACGGGCGTGGGGCACGCAGATTGACCGGAGGATGCCGCCGCACTGATCATGGAATTCAATCCGCTCGCCGCCGGCAAGCATAACGACCCGCACATGCCCGCACACGAAGCTCCGCCCAATATAAGATCCATCCTGCACGAGGATCGTCGTGTCCGCGATGGAGAACCTGGCATTGGGGATGCCGAGTTCGGTGAGCGTTTCGGTGATGATCCGATGAATCTCCGCTTGAACGGCGTAATCCATGAGTCCACTCCGGAGAATCTGGGTTCCTTGGTTGGACATTCCGGCGGGCGGGGATGCTATTCAAGCCGCTGACAAGACCACCTTCTTGGCGCACTCGACGCCCCGTGCACCATCCATTACTGGCACGATTTCGGTCCGTCGAAACCATGCCCCTTGACAGAGGGTGCGACAGGCCTTGGCAATCGGCTTCTCCAGAACTACTATCGACCTGAGAAGACAGACCCGCTCGACAAAACTGGCAAAGACGCCAGTCATTCCTCTGACTGGACGGGGCAAGCGAACGACTGCTGGAGCTGCTGCACCGAGGCGGCGTCGACTCGGCCGCCGAAGCGGACGGCCGCGAACTGGCGGTACCACTGGGCGGCCTGGCGGCAGGCCGGATTGGAGGTGGCAGACGTCATCCGCTCGGCAAACTGATGAAGGGTCTCGTGAGGGTGCCGCATCAGGCCCACCTTCTGCCAACGCCGGTCCATCGCCTGCAAGAGACGCTGCAACTCACGCAGAGACGGATCACAAGTTCGGGCCGGTTTCCGGCGGCGTCGACGACGCAACCGGCGGACCCAGATTCCCGTTGCCAGCACGAGCAGCACCGCAACAAACCACGGACCTGCGAACCATTGCAGCAGCACGTGAAGAACGGCACGCATGCCTTCTCTGCGAATGGCGGCAAGAAGTCGCTGCCACTGGGCGCGGAGAGCGTCCCAGACTTGACTCGCGACGGGAGCCGAGCTTGCCTGGGGAACGCCGCTGGCAGGAGTTGCTTCCACCACGACCCAACCTCGTTCGGGGTCGAATGCTTCGGCCCAGGCGTGGGCGTCGCGGTTTCTGGCGACCCAGTAGTCTCCATAGTCATTCCGCTCGGCCGCGACGAATCCCGTCACATATCGGCAAGGTACGCCCACGGCACGCAACAACACGACCGCACCGCTGGCGAAGAACTCGCAATGGGCCGGCGGCTTCTCCAGAAGGAAGTAGGTCAGCGGGTCCGTGTCTGGCGGGATGTCGATTCCGAACTGGTATTTGTGGTTGCTGAGGAAGTAACGTTCCACGGCGGCGATCTTCTCGCTGCTGGTGGTCTCTTGACCGGCGACACGTGCCGCCAACGCGAGGATCCGTGGGTCGAGATTGTCGGGCAATGCCGTAAGACGCGCCCAGTCGGCGGAGGCGACGGCTCGCGCATACGCGTTGGCCGCGAGAGCGGTATCGCCGGTCTTCAACGCGTCGGGCAATCGAAACATGTCCTCGGAGGTCAAGGCCACGTAGGCGGTCCCAGCCGGCAGCGTTTCCTCCGCCTGGATGATTCCATGCATGTCGACCGACAGCTTGTCGACCGGCATCTGCAAGGCAACCAGTCCCGGCGGAACAAACACCGTCTCTTCAAAACGCTCGTTCGGCCAGATTTCCAGCCGGTAGCATGTCTCGGGGTCGGATTGAATCAGGGAGAACGTGCGAAGGTCGCCGGAATCTGGCGGCACGTTGCCTGAGGAATCGCCGTGCTTCTCGGGTGTGAGCGTGGCCCACTCATCGATGGCATGCCATTCCGCGCGATCGTACGTAGCGAATGCCCTCCCGCGCAGATAGCCCGGCGAATCGTCGGCGTAGATTCGCAAGGCGACACGGCTTCCTGCGCCGGCCTTCTGCGCGGCGACACTCCCAAGACGGCCTTGGCCCGAGAAACCGGCCGACTGCGGCGGGGAATGCGGATTCATGACCGCGCCGAGAAGCATTTCAATCTCGCGGGCGTGATGATACAGGCTGCTGGCGCCCGCCCATCCCAGGCCCCCGCTCATTAGAAGAACAATCCCGAGAAGCACAGGGTAATCTGGAGTTCGCGTTGCCGACCGCTCGTGGCCACGCAAGCGACAAGCTGCGAAGTAACCTGCCGTCAAGGCGATCAGTCCGATCGACATCCCCTGAAAGACCAGGCGTGCCTGATCGCTCGCCCGGAAGTCCCCCAGGCACGTGAATGCCACGATGGCCAGGATGGGCAGATAGGACGGCAGCCGGTCGTCCTCACGGCGCACGAAGAACTGCGCGACCTGAAACACCAGGAAGTACTCGGCGATCAGGCAGGAGTCGGAGAAGAAGAGACTCGGCGTACCCGAGTACCAGGCCGGCGGAACGGTCGTCCGCTGGATGAGGTACAGCACGACCAGGCCGACGGGCCATTGTCTGGCCCGGTCGGGTGTGGCGAGGCGAAGGTTCGAAAGCCAACCCACGAGAGCAACAGCGACGACCACACCGGAGAGCAGGGGCGTGCGGAAGCAGTAGGCCAGCGCCGCCGCTTGCAGGACGACGAGAGCGAATCCCAGGCTCCGCTGCGCGTTCATAGGACTTCGATCCCCCCGCCGCGGACCTGCGAGATCGTCAGGGCCGCGACGCTCCCTTCCTCGAAGTCGATCGGCTCGGTCGTTTCGCCGTCGCGAACGATCAGAATCTTCACGCTGCATCCCATCTCGACGGCCGTGCGGGCCAGCTCGCGGCGGGTACGATCCCAATCGAGGAAGATGCCGATCACGGTCGAAATGTTGCCCAACTCGTCGGCCAGTGCGGGGGCAACCTCGTCGAAGGGGTTGTCGCGGCAGGCGTCGACACAGGCCACGATTTCGAGGATGTTGTCGAAATGGGCCGTATGCCGGCCGGCGCGGAACACGTAGAGTTTGGGGCCGGCGGCAAACAGGTCGATCAGGTATTCATCGCGAGAGAGCGCATCGGCTACTGAGGCGGAAAGACTGATCGCCGCCTCGAGATCGGGAAAACCGCCGCGGTCCGGTTTGCGATCTCGCGGAACAAACGTGTCGAGCACCAGCGCCACGCGGCAGTAGTATTCCTCCTGGTATTCGCGCACGGCCGGTTTGCCCAGGCGGGCCCACGAACGATGGTCGATCTGCCGAAACGAGTCGCCCGCCAGGTACTCGCGGCTGCCGATGTACTCGGGCGATTCGCCGACGTTCGACGTGAGCGCGATCCCTCCGGGCTGATAGCGGAAACCGACGGGGATATCGAGTGCGGCGATCGGAGAGAAGTGGGGCAAGACCAGAACCGAAGGCGTTTCGGCCTGCGACCGGCCGTCGCGGGTGAAGTTCAGCGGAAACGTAGAATAGGCGCGTGGTGGACAGAGCGTGTGGAGTCCGCGCCGATGCGGGATAAGGCGAACTGCGGTCGAGAGCGACTGGCCCGGCCGGAGGTGGCCGAGCGTCGTTTCCGGACCGACCGGTTCGAAGCTCGGAGGCAGGCGAAAGAACCGCAATCCCAGGTCGTAGGCCGTCAGCCTCCCCCGGTTCACCAGAGTGTACTGGGCTTCGATGCTCTGGCTGGCGGTAGCCTTTTCGGGAAACGTGCCGAGGACGTCGATGCGGGGACGCCAGAAGAACCCCGCGATACGGTCGACGCACAGCAAGGCCAGCAGGGCACAGAAGACCTGGTAGATGGGGATCTCGACGGTGGCGCTTCCCAGGGCACAAGACAGGAACAGGCCGGCGAGGAGCCATTTGCCGCCCGCGGTGAATCGAAAGGTCCAGAGAAAACGAAGATAGCAATATGCGGCCGACCGTTCCCAGTTCATGACGGCACCTTGACCCGCCCCAGGATCTCCGCAACGATCTTCTTGGCCGAAACGCCCCCGTATTTCGCCTTGGAAGTCATGATCATTCGATGGGGCAGCACGTGGGGGGCCAATCGCTGCACGTCGTCGGGAAGCACGTAGTCGCGGCCCGCGGCCAGGGCGGCGGCCTGACACGCCCGGAACAGCATCAACGATCCTCGCGGGCTGACGCCCAGCTTAAGCCGTGAGTCCTCGCGGGTCTGCCGCACGATCTCCACGATGTACTCGGATACGATCTTTTCCACGCGAATCTTGCGCACCATTCCCTGGAGGGTCCGCACGTCGTCCTGGCTGAAGACGGGCTGGAGGTGATCGAGCGGATGGGTCTCGGCCTGGGCGTACAGGATGTGGACTTCGGTCTCCGCGTCGGGGTAGCCCAGTTCCAACTGGACGAGAAAACGGTCGAGTTGCGCTTCCGGCAAGGGGTACGTACCGTGAAACTCGACCGGGTTCTGGGTGGCCAGCACCAGAAAGGGCGCCGGCAAATCGTACCGCCGGCCCTCGATCGTGGCGTGCGACTCGCTCATCGCCTCCAAAAGCGCCGACTGGGTCCGTGGCGAGGCTCGATTGATCTCGTCGGCCAGGAGCACGTTGCAGAAGATCGGTCCGGCCCGAAAGGCGAACGTTCCTTCGACCGGATTGTAGATCGACGAGCCCAGAATGTCGGCCGGCAGCAGATCGGGGGTGAACTGAATGCGATGGAAGGGAACGTCGACGGCCTTGGCCACGGCCTTGGCCAGCGTCGTTTTTCCCACGCCCGGCACGTCCTGCATGAGAACCGAGCCGCCTGCCAGCAGCGAAATCACCAGTGTCTCGACACATTCCCGGTTGCCGCAGACAACCTCACAGAGCGCATCGGTCAGGGCCGTAATCTTCTTCTCGGGTTGCTGCATCGATTGATTCCGTGGGGAGTGAGGCCGATACGCGGGGTGAGCGATTGCCGTGCGGGGAGTTGCGTTTGCGACCGATGGACCGTAGGGACAGAGTAGCGTACTCCAAATGGTAAGATCCCTGCTGCCGGCCCTCAATGGGGTGGCGACAGAAAATGGAGGATTCCATGCGTCCGTCTCGGATAGGGTTCGCAACGGCCGTTGCGTGGAGTCATCGCAGGGGGCGTGGCGGCTCCGGAGCGAAGAACACGGGACCTGAGTTTGCTGCGGCAGATCGCCCCGTGCAGACCTCCAAAGACTCAGAAGACGAGGTCTTCGTCGGAAAGGCCCTTGGACTGGGAGTGGCCGCTCTCTGTGATAAGCATCACGAGATGAGTGGTCAGATTGGTGTCGGAGCCGCAGAGTTCCAACTTGCGACGAATTCTCTCTCGCTGCTTTGACACGGTAGCCGGCGCCACGCGGCGCAAACGCGCGATTTCTTTCGTCGTCATGCCACCGCGAACCATGTTGCAGATCTCGATCTCCGCCGGAGTGAGATTGGTAAACTGCCTGGACATCTGGCTGACGAAGGGCGATACCAGGTCTTCCAGTTGGCTCTGCAACTGCGCAATGTATCCCTTGTGCTCCACGGGGATCACGGAGGCCAACGCACGGAGAGTCGGCGTGAGGATCCTCTCTACGTTGGTGCGGATCGCGTCGTAGATCTTCCTTCTTTCGCCCTCGATCTGGGTGAGAACCTGCTTCAATGCGATATTCGCTTCTCTGAGTGCCGCGCGCTCGGTCTTGAGTTGCTGCTCCAACTGGGACCGTTCGACCATCTTCCCAATGTGCCGTGCAATGGCATCGAGAAGATCGCGTTCCTCACGGAGAAACGGTCCCTCCGACGATTCCGGCCGCTCGTCAAGATAGACAATCTCGATCAGCCCAGCCCTCTGCCCCCGCACGTAGATCAGTGCACGTTGCACCCACCGGGACTCTCGGAAGTCGTTCGTCTGATAGCATTCGTCGTCGAGCGTGAGCCGCACTTGACAGACTTCAGGATACTGCCAGGAGGGTGGCACCAGATGCACAATCCCTTGCAGGAGATCGGGGAGCGAATCGCTGTACCGCTCCTCGAACTGGAGAACGCCGAGCAGGAAACTCAGTTCTTTGAGCCTCTCGCGCAAGGCGACTCTGAGATCACATGCGGAAGGCGTCCAGAACGGGCAATCCGATCTGCACAGATGGGTCAGATCCTGATAGGAAAGCAATTGCCAATCTGTGGACGAACTGGCATTTGTGGTCAATTCGGTCATCCACGTGTCCCTGGCGCGAGAATGCCCCGCGTGCTACGGTTACTGTCAACGTTGAGAGGCGATGAGTTCGGCTGATATCCCGTTCGGACCGTGGTAATACTTGTCCTGAGTCCAGCTACACCTATTCTCGCCCATGAGCATCGCACCTCTTTACCGGAATGCGGAATGTCCTGCCTTGTCCGATTATTATGTCGGAGAAATCGGAACACTCGTGTCTTCCGCCGGGACGTCCGCGGATGAACGCTGAGAGACGCGGACGCGGGAAGGGCGGAGTGAACTTTCCTAACTTTCCCAAGATGGCCGGTATTCATTTGGACCCTTCTTGGCTCAAGAGGAGTGGTTTTTCGGTGTGATCCTGGCGGTACCCGCATGGCGATCAGCGACGGGGGTTCTCCGGCCCGAAGGCCGTTCGTTTTCCGTTGCTGTGGTGGCGGTATTCGTACGTTTGAGCCGGCGCCAGCGGAGTGGCCTGAGGGCGACGTGGGCGAGCCGAATGGTGACTGGGGGACTTTGGGGCAACGCTCCGCGGGGATCCCGCAAGCTCGCCCAACCCATGCACATCCGTTCAATCTCAGATCCATGTTTCCGACATAGGCCTCTGGACGTGCCGTTATCTTGTCACATCCCGTTCGGCCATAGGGTGAAGTTATCGCTCGACTCCCAGCGTGCGCTGCGTAACGCCAGGTTTCGGAATGTAACGCCTTCGCCGCAGATGGTGCAGTCTGATGCCGTGGGAGGCAAGACGATTGCCTTTGTCTTGTGAAACCCCATTGGGGTATATGGGGACGTTATCATTCGATTCCCAGCGTGCACTGCGCGACGCCGGGCTTTGGAATGCAACGCCTTCGGCGTACGTGCCCCGGGGCGATGCCGTGGGAATCAAGGCTCACTGCTCAAAGCTCAGAACTTCCCATCAACACCGCCCCCACGGTCTGCCAGACGGCCTGGCGAATCTCGCCCACCTTGCTTGTATCGTCGGGATGAACGCGATTGGTCAGGGCAATGATGTAGACGCCTTGCTCGGGGTAGATGCGGATGGCCGTGCCGGTGTAGCCGGTGTGGCCGTAGGCGAAGAGGGTGTCGACGCCGCGGTCGTCGGGCCCGGGAACGTAGAGATCCCAGAGCAGGCCGCGGCGGTCGGGCGTGCCGCTCTTGCCGACGGCATCGGGGTTCTGAATGCGGGTCATGTCGCGAATGGTTTCTTCCTTGAGGATTCGCACGCCGTCCAGTTCGCCGCCGCTGAGCATCATCTGGGCGAAGCGGTGCAGGTCAGGGACCGTGCTGAACAGGCCCGCGTTGCCCGACACGCCGCCCTGCATGGCCGCCAGGGGATCGTGCACCTGCCCTTGCAGGAAGCCGCCTTCACGTTTAGCCCACGATTCTCGTGTGCTGGGCACGCAGCGGGCGATCAGGCCGGAAGGCGGATTGAAGCCCGAGTCGCGCATCCCGAGGGGCCCAAAGACGTGTTCGGCCGCGAAGAGGTCGTGCGACTGGCCGGAGACGACCCGAATAATCTCCGCGCACAGAATCGCATTGAGGCAACTGTAGACCACCCGCTCGCCGGGCTTGGTGGACAGCGGCATGTTGCGGAGGTAGCCGCGGATCGCGTCAGGACAGGGGTAGCCGTGTTCCGCTTCCAGCTTCTTTCGCGGTTCGAGGCCCACGTACGGCGGCATGCCCGAGGTGTGTGTCATCAGGTGGCGGACGGTCACGGCCTTCTTCGCGTCGGTGTCGAACTCGGGCAGGTACTTGCCGACCGGATCGTCGAGGGCCACCCGGCCTTGCTCGACGAGGATCATCAGGCTGGTGCCGGTCGCGATGGGCTTGGTCATCGAAGCCATGTCGAAGATGGCGTCGATCGGCATGGGGGTCGGCTGCGGTTCTGTCTGCATGAGGCCATAAGCCTTTTGCCAGGTTTCGCAGCCGGTCGGTGTCCGTCGCCCCACGGCGATCACGGCTCCGGAAGTCTTGCCGGCCTTCATCTCCTTGGGGAGAGCCGCGTCGATGGCTTCTTCGAGGCTCGCCATTTGGCCGTCGAGAGGCATGGTGCGGAGGTCCATTTCCCAGTGCCACTCGTCGAAATACAGGTTCTGCCCGTCGATCTCGATCTCGCCCCGCTGGAAGTCGTTGGGCTCGCTGCGGAAACTCTGCTTGGGCGGATGCAACTGGCGGGCATAATCGAGGTTGACGATGAATCGGTAGGGATCTATGTGCCCGCAGAAGAACTCCTGCACGCGGGGATCGTCGTGCGTTTGCAGGCCGTTGGAGGCGTCGGCGGGCAGCCAGCCCCACGGCTCCACGTAGAACTCGGACCAGTCGTGCATGTTCCGCTGATTGGGCTTGGTCTGCCAGCCCGATTGCCAGCGGGCCGGCACGCCGGAAGCGCGACACAGGGTAATGAACACCAGCCCCTGCACGCCGCAATCGCCCTCACGGGCGGCGATGCCTTTGGCCGACAGGTTCTCGATCGTGCTGTATTCCATCTCGGCGCACCAGCGGATCTCTTTGGAAACCCAGCAGAAGATGCGGAGGGCCTTCTCCAGCGGATTCTCCTCCTCGCCGACGATTTCGGCCGCCAGCTTCTTCACCTCGGGCGTGAAAACGATATGGGACGGGCGTTCCGAGGTGTACTCACGATACAACTCCCCGCTCTTATCGTAGGGCTTCACCTTCGCCGGATCGAGTTGCGGCACGTAGGCGGCGGTCACGAATTCGAACTCGGCTGCAAATCGTGGCGGCTTGACGGGGTCGTCCACCGTCTGCTCCAGGTAGACCGTTCGTTGGGCCTGGTCGGTCGGCGCCACGATGTTCGTGGGCGGCTCGGTCGACAGCAGCTTGACCTGTCCCTGTTGCCGGTACTCCTGCGGGAAGGGGAGCCAGCACTGCACCTTTGCCCCCTTCTTCAGTCGCGGGTTGCCTTCCTTGACTTGCAGGGTATAGCGGATGTGGTGTTTGACCGGATGAACTTGCGCCTGGCCGGTCTGCTCGGCCTGATTCACGAGCTTCGCCAGGTGGGCGGGAAGGTTGAACACCCTCGCCTCATCCGGCTTCACGCAGCGGGCCTTGGCGGCCGGACAGGCCCGGAACAGGTTGCCCACCGCCCGGTCGAAGTACCACACTTGCCCGTCGATCACGCGATGCTGCAGGACGCCCTGCTTCCGCCAGGCTTCGATGTTGTCGGGGGTGACGTCCGGGATGCTCTCACGCAGTTGAGTCAGGACCTGTTCGGGCGTGAGGGAGAAGTCGAGGCGAATCCGCCGCAGGATCTCGAGTTGAACGGCCGCTTCATCCACGACCGGAGCGTCGGGATCGGCAATTGCTGCCCGCAACAGTGCCTCGGCCTGGCTGAAGCGTCCGGTGGCGGCCTCTTCGCGGGCGCGAGCCAGTGCCGGTGCCGGTTCGTCAGCCGCTTGAGCGACGCTCGCGTCGACGCACGCCCAAATCACAGCCAGCCACAACACCCACGACCAGATTGCCTTGTTCATCTTCATGCCCTGTTGGTCAGCGTGTCCTCGATCCCGAAATTCTGCCTCGCAGGCGAGCGAACCTCGATTCTAGGGAGCGCCGCGGGGGCCTGCAAGCCGCCCGTTGTGAGGCGCGGGGCGATCCGCCAGAATACTCAAAGAAGAGGGAGCAAAGCACGAAACGCCAGCCCTTTCTGAGTAGAATAGGACTTTCTCAGACCGTTCGCCTACCGCATACAAGGAACCAAGTATGTTCCGTCCACTCAGTGTACTGACGCTTGTCGTGCTTCTGGTGGTACCCGCCGTTCTGCCGGCGGCCGACCCTGCTGGCTTGCCGGTGGTTTCCGGCGATTATCCGCGAGTGTTCTTCTTCCGCGGCTCCGAGGGGGCGGCCTCGAATCCCCGTGTGACCTACGAGCGGTGGGAGTGGGATTTTTCCCGCTTGATGGGGATCATGGGCAAGGTTCTCGACGAGGAGATTCCCGGCCGGTCGGCACGCAATATCGAGTTCTTCACGCAGATGAAGCGGCGGAACCCCGAACAGGCCGTCCTGTTGCACTATAACGGCAACGGCCGCGATCCCCGCTACGAATTGGAGGATTTCTTCGCCGGGCATTTCCTCTATCACAACGGCGCGACGATCCTGGCGGACGCGCCGGCGGAGGAGGGCGAAACGGAGATCAAGATTTCCGATCCCGACCTGTTCCGCACGGAGATGGGGCGCTACAAGTCGTCGAACGACGACGTCGGGCTGTGCATGCTCGACGACAACGGGCGGCCCGACTGGCATCGCAGCGAGCAGGTCCAGCTTGTCTCGATCGACAGGAAGAACAAGACGATCCGAGTCCGCCGCGGCTGTTACGGCAGCCGGCCCATGGCCTTCCCGGCCGGCAAGGCCTATGCGGCGGCCCATGTGACGGAGGGACCCTGGGGCGGTCAGTCGAACATCCTATGGTACTACAACTACTCGACCGTCTGTCCCAAGGACAAGCAGGGTCGGACGTGCAGCGACGTTCACGCGACCGTGCTGGCGAAAAAGTTCCTGCCGGGCGGTGAACTCGAGGCCTTCGACGGGCTGGAGTTCGACGTGCTGCATCACGAGTGCGGCAGCGGTGGGAAACTGGGCGTCGACTGTAATGCTGATGGAGAAATCGACAACGGCTTTTTCGACGGGCGGAACGTCTACGGCGTCGGCGTGGTCGAATTCTGCCGCGACCTGCGCAGCAAGCTGGGGCCGGACCGGCTGATTCTCGCCGATGGCTTCAGTATGCGAAACCAACGAGCGTTTCGCATCCTCAACGGGATCGAAAGCGAGGGTTGGCCGGCTTTGAACGACTGGGAGATCAAAGACTGGTCGGGCGGCCTGAATCGCCACTGGTACTGGGCCGAGAACGGCGCCGAGCCGATCTGGAACTACGTCAACCACAAGTTCACCATGCCGGGCGAAAAGCCGGGCCACCAGGTCCAGCCCGACGTGCCCTTCAAGGTGCACCGGCTCGTGTTTGCGGCGGCCATGTTCACCGATTCGGCCGTCTGCTACAGCTTCGCCCCCCGGTCGAATCGCGGGGAACTGATCGGCATCTGGGACGAACTCTGGAAGGGCGAGGAGCGAGAACTGGGCTGGCTGGGCCGACCGCTCGGTCCCGCTGTGCGTCTTGCGGAGAAAACGCCGAACCTGCTCAAGGGCGACGGACTTGCCGGGCTCACGAAGGTATCGGCTGAGGATGTAACCACGTTGCGGCTTGCGGACGTTCCCTGCCATGGTTCCGACTTGTTCGTGTCGATCCATGCCTGCGGTGACTGGCGTGTTTCCGAGCCTTTGGAGATCGCGCGACGAATGTGGGTGGGCATCGCTCCGGCCGAGGGGCAACTGGTTCGGGCCGATCTGCCGGAGGCGTGTCAATGCGTCCGCGGGGGCACCGAAACAGAACTCGATCCCGACAGCGGAGCGGCTCTCGGCTGGGCCGGCAGCGCGGAGCTTGGCGGCCGGCGCCGCGTCTGCTATCGCGCTCACCCACCCTATCGCGGCAAGGTAGGCTACGCGGCCTGGTGGCGCGACGTGACGGTGCCCCAGGGGGGCAGGTTGGAATTCTCCACCGGGATGGGCGAAAAGAGCCCCGAGCGGAGCGACGGCGTTTGGTTCCAGGTCTGGGTGGCACCGATCGACGGCGACCAGTGCGGACCGTTCCAGAAGGTGTTCGAGCACAGCCAGAAGGAATTCGAGTGGAAAGACCACTCGGTCTCGCTGGGCGACTGGGCCGGCAAACGGGTGCGGTTGAAGTTCGTGGCCGACTGCGGGCCGAACGACAACTCAACCACCGACCACGCCTATTGGGGCGATGCGGTGCTCGTCGGGCCCAAGGGGACGGAGGGCTGGACCGATCCGGTGCAGCACATGACCTGGGTGGGCGATCGGCCGTTCACTTCCGGGTTCTACTTCCACGACGTCCGCAGCGACACGGTCAACCTCGATCTCAGCATTGAAGGTCCCGAACCGGTTCGCATCGAGTCGATCCAGGCCTATGCGGCCCCCGACGCGATCTACCGCCAGTTCGAGCGGGGCATCGTGCTGGCGAATCCGTCGCCTCGGCCGTACACGTTCGACCTCGCCGAAATCGCGTCCGGCACGGAGTTCCGGCGGATCCGGGGGACGGAGTTGCAGGACACGGTGGCCAACAACGGCCAACCGGTCGGGGCGAAGGTGACGCTGGACGGGAAGGAAGGGTTGTTCCTGGTGCGGGTGGAATAGTGGCGGGAAATTTCAATCCTCAGCCCGCGTGAGTTCGTAGACGTGGAGCGAGAGCGGCGCGAAGTCGGCAGCAAGCACGCCGTCGGAGAGATTCGTCCTCCGATCGTCTGTCAGATCGCGTGCCGCTGCACCTCCCCACTCTCCGTCAGCGCCCGCCGCAATGCGAAAATGCACTCGTCCCGCCCCGTCGCCATCGTTGACGGCGAACACGTAGGCTTTGCCGTCATGGTAACGGACAACGTAGTGAAGCCATGCCGGAGCGTCCGTGGGCTTGTCCGGTGTCCCGCCCTGGACTTCCAGGGCAAAGGCGGGTGGTTCGTCGACGGACAGCAGAATCGGGGCAAAGCGATCGATTTCGGCGGCGATCCGTTTCAGTTCGCCCCATTGCTGATCGAAGGGCACGTCGGGGTTGCGATTTAAGTCGAACCACGAATAGAACACCAGCCCGGTGGCGCCTTCGCACAGGCACTGCCAGGCCATGCTCCGCATTTCGTCGTAGGTCGGCGTGCGGTAGTCGGCGCTCTTGCCGTCGTCCTTGCGGTAGTTGATCCAGTTGTGGACCTGAGGAACCTGCCACAACGGCCGGGCACCCTCGACTTGCCGGCGGGTCTCGGCCGTCCATAGGGCGGCTTCGGAAGCTGGGGCTCGGCCGATCGGGTAGGGATCGGTGCCGATGACGTCGAAGGTGTTGATGTAAGCCCCCACCTCGCGGAACTGGTAGAGCACGACCCAGGTGGGATGGTTCGGATCGGCCTCGGAAACCCACTGCTGATGGGCCTCCAGGCGGGGCAGGTAGGACTGGGGCAGTTCGTCGTTGAGGTACCAGGCTAGCAAGGCCGGGTGGTCGCGGAATCGCTCGACCCGATTGAGCACGTTGGGTTTCTCGTCTTCCTCGGTCTTGATGAACCCTGGCGAGTGTCCCGTGCCCGCGTAGAAGTCCTTGACGGAGTAGATCACCTTCATTCCGTAGCGCTGGGCCAGGTCCATTTGCTCCACGTTGGGCGAACCGTAGGGCATCAGACAGTTGAACTTGCTGTCGGCGTAGGTCTTGAGATCGTCTTCGTTGATCTGGCTCCAATACATGCCCAGCGGCAGGAACGGCTTGCCCTCCACGAGCAAGCGACCGTGGCCGTCGATCGTGCAGGTCGGATGGAAGTCGTCGGCGATGCGATCGAGCGGGTGATGGGACTCTTGCAGCACCTTCTGGTCGGGGCCGAGAAGCTGGACGGCCAGGTCATTGCGGCCCGGCTGGAGAGCCGGCAGCGGAATCTGGAGATCCGTAGCGACCTCCTGCGTCCCACTCGGTGCCAATCCGGCATTTCCCGCCAGGCGAGTCCCGTCGGCGCTAGACAAGCTCCAGCCGAGCTTGAGGTTCTCGATCGGCACGTCGTAGTCGGTCAGATCGAGACGGACGCGAACCGATGCCTCTTTCGGCCCGTCGCTGGTGATTCGCCCTCGATATTTGGGCGAGAGGAGCACCGTTCGCATGGGCGGGTCAACCACGCGCTCGATCTCGACGTCGTCGAACCAGGCCGTTCCCGTCATACCTTTGCGAACGTAACAGGCGAGGTTTACCGAGCCGGCTTCCTTGGGGAGCCGGGTGATTGTTTCCACCTGCCTCCAATCGGACGTGCCTTTGACACCGCTCGGGTAGCTGCCGCCCATCCATTTGCCGTCCGGACCTTGCCACTCCAGGCAGATCGTGGCGCCCGATTCCTGCCCGGCAATGCCGTCGGTCTTGACCCAGGCACTGACGCGATACTTGCGTCCCGGCTGAAGGGGCACCTTCTGCCCGGCCAGGCGATAGCGGTTGGCATCGGAGTTCTCGTACCTAAGCGAGGCCTCACCCGATCGTTTCACTTCGCGATCGAGGGAAAAGACGGCCGGGTCGCCGGACCAGGCCGCGGGGCCCGCTGCCTTGGCCGCCGCTTCTTCGAAGCCGCCGTTGACCACGAGTTCGGCGGCGCCGGCGGTTGCCGCCGTTGCCAGAATTACTGCGGAGAACAGGAACCGTATCATCATGGTTGCCTTCCTGGAGGTGAATAGCGAGTCAGTCGCCTTCTTTACGCCAATTGGATTCGGGCTCGCGGTAGTCGCGCCCGGCGAGCCTCGGCTGGAACTGCCGTTGGCCTGCCAGCGCGGCAATCTCCTTGAGCAGGAGGAGAGTCACTTCCTGCTGCGTCCCGCGGTCGGCGCCCCGGTCGTAGTAGGCCGACAGATCGATCGGTTTGCCGACGGTGAGACGCACGTGTGCCGGCATGACCAAGGGGCTGAAGACCGAGGTGTCGTAGGGTGAGCCCTCCACGTACATGGGCACCACGGGCACCTGCGCCTTGAGGGCAATGAGGGCGGCGCCCGGGCGGCCCGGCAGCAACACGTCGCGGGTCTTGTTGAGCCGTCCCTCAGGGAACATGCCCACCAGTCCGCCCTGCTGGGCATAGCGGATGGCGATCTTGGTAGCCTTCGTGTCGATTCCTCCGCGGCTCACGGGAATGCACTCCGTCGTGCGGAAGAACCAGGCCAGGGCCGGGTGAACGACGTACTCCTTGGCGACCATCCAGTGAACCACGCGCCGCGTGCAGAGGTAGAAGAAGCAAGGATCGACCGGGGCGCGGTGGTTGCTGACGATGATGGCGCCCTGTCCGGGTGGGATCTCAAACCGGCCCCGAACGCTGGCCCGCCACAGGATCCGCGTGAGCACGAAGCTGAAGCCGAACAGGAGCGACTGGGGGACCGTCAGCGGCATCTCCTGCAGCTTCCGGCGAATCGCCCATCCGAGGGCGACACCCAAGCCGAGCAGTACACACCAGCCAAGGAACTCGGACATCAATGGAGGTCGCATGAGGTTTCGTTCCCGCCACCAGCCTTCACGCCGCGAGCCCATGATATCGTATGAGGTGGCGTCGGGCCAGAGTGGCGAAGCTCAGTTTCCGGTGTCGAGCTTCTTCCACTTCTTGCCGGCGAGCTTCTTGAGCCCTTCCTCGGTGACCGAGGCGTTGTCTTTGAAGGTCAACGATTCGAGTTTGGGCATAGCGAGGAGCTTGTCGACGGCCGCGTCGGTGACCCCGGTGGTTCGGATCGAAAGTCCCTTGAGATTGGACAGTGCGGCGATGGCCTCGACGGTGGCGTCGGTCATCTGGGGCACGGTCCAGATATCGAGCAATTCGAGCGATTGGAGCGACTTGAGGTTTTCGAGCCCCGAGTCGCTGAGCGATTCGAGTTCGTGCAGGTAGAGCCGTTTCAACTCGGGCAGGTCGGTGAAGACTTCCATGGCCTGATCGTCGACCATAGGTAGATCCCGCAGCGTGAGCCGGGTGAGCTTCATTCCCTTGAGCGCCAATACCCCGTCGGAGCCGAATTGCTGGCAACGGAAGATCTCGAGTTCCTGGAGGCCCGGCGGTTGTGCGAGGAACTGCCCTGCCTGATTGCTGATCACGAAATCGTGGATCAGCAGCGACTTGAGGGTCTTGTTTCCTGCCAGGTACTCGATGCCCATATCGGTGACCGCCGAGCTGCGATGCTTGAAGGCCGTAAGCTTGGGCAAGGCGCCGACGATTTCCATCGTCATGTCGCCGGCTTCCATGTTTCCGCGAAGGTCCAGGACACGCAGTTCCTTAAGGTTCTCCAGGTAACCCGTTCCCAGGTCGTTAAACCGGTTCTGCACAAGGAGAAGACGCTGGAGCTTCGTCAACTGACAGATGACCTTGAGGGCGCTGTTGGTCACGTTGACGTTCGACGAGAGATCGAGGGCCGTCAAGTTGGGAAACGACGCGGCGATCATTTCGACCGTGGGGTCTCCGATAGTCGAATTGGTCAGGGCCAGGGTTGTGAGGTTCTTGAGGCCGGCAAGTCCGGCGGCCATTTCATCGTTCAAGTCGCGGTAGTTGTAGATCTCGAGCACTTCCAGATCGGTGAGCTTGCCGAACAGGGCGATGTTCTCGGGCGACAGGGTCGAGCCGTCTTTGACGACAATCTCAGTCAGGAGATCGCCGGGCTGAAGCTTACAGGTGGCCTCGGCGATTCCGTCGAGGACCGCCTTCGCCGCCTGGACGTCTTCGGCCTTGGCGGTTGCAGCTTGAGCCGGGGCCGCGGGCGTTGCGTCGGCCGGAGCGGGTTCCGTGGGGGCCGGCGCGTCGGGGACGGCCGAATTGGTGGGAGCCTTGGCTCCGGTATTCGTGGGGGCCGGACAGCCCGTCAGACCGAGGAGGCCAACTGCCAGGCCAACGAGCATGCTGCGTACGATGAGAGGACGATTCATTTTCTTCCTGACCTTTTCCTGCGATACTTCGTACCATCCTCCCCCGAACAACGCAGTTCGGGGCGGTTGCTCCCTATTCTAGCAAAAATGGGGGCACGGCGAACCGTGACCCCCATAGGATTTCACTCGCAAAGCCCGGCCGCTTGCCGGTTCACCTTGGTGACGTTCTCAGTCGAGGCGGTATCCTTCCGGATAGTTGGGCTTGATCAGATCGGCCACGCCCGGCGTCTTGAGCGAGGCAAGGTTGGTGACCTTGAGATTCTTGGCGTCCCATTCGACCTTCTCGCCCCAATCGCCCATGGCGCCGTTTTCGCCGCCCTGGGCAGCGGCCCAAACGGCCAGATTGCCGAGAAGGATCGTCTCGGTGAGCGGTCCGGCCCGCTTGATGAAGTTCGACTGGCAGATCATCGGATCGCCCGCTTCGACCGCA
Organism: Planctomycetaceae bacterium; assembly: GCA_012719125.1. Taxonomy (GTDB): domain Bacteria; phylum Planctomycetota; class Planctomycetia; order Pirellulales; family Thermoguttaceae; genus JAAYAY01. The sequence continues at coordinate 122,553 of JAAYAY010000047.1, forward strand.
CGGAAGAGCTCGTACATGTTGTTGACGTCGTAGTTGCCCTGGTCGACGGCCTTTTCGTATTCGACCTGGACCTTCTCGACGCCCTTGAGCTCATACTTGCCGCAGTAGTCGTCGCTGCTGTAGAACGCGCCCTTCTCGCCCACGACGAGGACACCGCTGTCGGAAACCTTCTCGATTCCCCACTTGCTGAACACCTCTTGCGGCGGCTTGTTGCCCTTGCGGTCGTACCACCAGAAGGGAATGGCCGGTCGTTCGGAAGTCGCGGGGAACTGAAATTCGATGATCGAACTGGCGGGGAAGCTGTCGTAGTCGTGGCCGGTGGTCTTGGCGACGACGGAGACGGGATCCTTCAATCCGCAAGCGGCAAAGGGGACGGTGACCTGGTGGCAGGCCATGTCGCCGAGTGCGCCGCTGCCGAAGTCCCACCAGCCGCGCCACTGGAAGCTATGGTAGAGGCCGGGCCAGTATTCTCGCGGAGGGGCAACGCCGAGCCAGAGTTTCCAATCGAGCCGTTCGAGGGCTCGCTCGATTTCCTTCTTCTTGCCCTCAATGAGACGCTCGGCGCCGTCGGGATTCTCGGCCTTGGCCTGGGCGGCGAACTTTTCCATGGTCATGCGGCGGCCGGGACCTTGAGCCCACACCGGGCGATTCGACCAGACGTAGACTTCCTTCAGCGGACCGAGCACACCCGACTTGAGCTGGGCGATCGCTTCACGAGACGAATCGAGGGCCGTCCCCTGGTTGCCCATCTGCGTGCAGACGCCGGTCTCTGCCGCAACCTTGGCCATCAGCCGAGCTTCGTAGATGGTGCGGGTCAGCGGCTTCTGGGTATAGCAACTGATGCCCAGACGCATGGCCTCGAGGGTGGCCGGGGTGTGCATGTGGTCGGGCGTGCTGATCGTGCAGATGTCGATGTTCTTGCCGTGCTTGGCGAACAGCTCGCGGAAATCGACGAATTGCTCGGCGTCCTTGAATCCTTCCGCCTTGCCCTTGCTCTCCATGGTGCCGCGATCGACGTCGCAGATGGCAATCACGTTGCCGAACTTGGCGGCATTGCCGGAATCGCTTCCACCCTTGCCGCCGCAGCCGATGCAGGCGACGTTGGGTTTCTGGTTCGGCGATTGGCTCAACGCCCGCTGGTTGCCGGCAGCCACCAGGTAACCGGCGCTCGCAATCGTTGCGGTTTTGAGGAACGTACGGCGAGTAGTCTTGGTCATAATCTCTTCCTTCTGGTTGGTGCGAGGGGAAGGAACGCAGCGGAATTGCCCCAAGGCGTTTTGGGGGGATGTTCGCAGGGACGGTCTCGCGTCGCGAACCGTTCTCTCGGGGCGGGAAGTCCGGCGTCTTTTGATAGCTGACTCGGATTATAACTTGGTTCCCCCCCCGCCTGCAACTAGCCGAGGGGAACTGCAAGTAGCAGGCACGCTCCGCCGTGCCGTCCGCAGAACTGCCGGAAATCCCGATTTCCCGCCAGCGGCGCTCGGAGAGTGCCTGCCACTTTTCTTGCCACAATAGGACTTTACATTTCTCCTGGCAACTAGCCGAGGCCCCGGTTTCTCGGGGATTCCGGGCCCCCGCCCGGGCTGTTGGAGTTCAGGCTCTAACCTATTGGGTCGCGGGTGGCATGTTCCCGGCCGTGCAGGCTGAAGCCTGGACTCCAGCGGGCCCCGCTTCAGCCCTCCTCCTCGATGGCCCGGAGTTTGTAGATCAGGGCCCGGCGACTGATGCCCAGCTTCTTGGCGGCATGGGTCCGGTTTCCCTGGCACTCGGCCAGCGTGGCCAGGATGGTCGCCCGCTCGACCTGCGACAACCGCCCCTCGCCGGCATTCTCGGAGGGTTGCTCGGCGAGACCGGCGATCCGCGGCGGGAGGTGTTCGGGCATGATGACGTCGCCGCGCGACAGCAGGCAAGCCCGCTGAATGGCATTGCGAAGCTCCCGAACGTTGCCGGGCCAGGCGTGCGCCAACAGGCAATTGACGGCCTGAGGAGAAAAACGAACCGGACCACCCCCGAACTCGCTGCCGAATCGTTTCGCCAGGGGGAGGACGTCTTCTCGTCTCTGACTCAACGGCGGCACGACCAGTTCGACCACATTGATGCGGTAATAGAGATCGTCGCGGAACTTGCCGGCCTCGACGGCCTCGCTCAGATCGCGATTGGTGGCCGCAATCAGGCGGGTATCGACGGGAACGGGAGTCTCGCTGCCCACCGGTGTGATTTGTCCCGTCTCGATGGCACGAAGCAACTTCGGCTGGAGGTGAAGGGGCAACTCGCCGATTTCGTCGAGGAACAGCGTGCCGCCGTGGGCCGCACGAAACAGCCCTTGGCGAGCTTCGCTCGCGCCGGTGAAGGCGCCCTTGGTATGGCCGAAGAGCTCGCTCTCGATCAGCGACTCGGGAAGGCCGGCACAGTTGGCGGCAACCATCGGCCCTTCGGATCGGCCGCTCCAGCGATGCAGGAGTTGGGCGACCACTTCCTTGCCCGTGCCGCTTTCACCCATGATGAGGACGGGTACGGACGAATCGGCAACGACGACCAGGGTCTCGGCGACGCGGCGCATGGAGGCGCTTTCGAACACGATCCCAGCCGGAAGCTCCGGCAACGGAGCCCGGGCTGTCTTCTCCGCCTGAGGGTTGCCCAAGGTATCGACAAGGACTGCTTCGAGTTCATTCAGATCGACGGGCTTGACCAGATAGTCGACCGCGCCGCTCTTGACGGCCGCCACGGCCTGGCGGAGGTCGCCGTAGGCGGTGATCAGCAGGACGGGCAATTCGGGAGCCAGCTTGCGGATTTCAGGCAAGGCTTCCAGGCCCGTCATCCCCGGCAGGCGAACGTCGAGCAAAACCATGTCGACGCGGCTGTCGCGGATCTGCTCGAGGGCCTCTTCAGCGCTGCCCGCACAGGTCACGTGGAATCCCAGGGGCTCCACGAAGCCTTGCAGCAGGTTCCGCTGTGCCGCTTCGTCGTCGACGATCAGAACGGTTCGCTTCTCAGTCATTCGTCTCTACCAGGTAGAAGATGCTGCCCCCGCCGGCCCGCGGTCGATAGCCGGCCTGCCATCCGTGGGCCCGTGCGATTCTCTTGACGATGGCCAGTCCAAGCCCGGTGCCGCCTTCGCGCGTGGTGTAGTAGGGGGTGAAGAGCGAGGCAACGGCGTCCGCGTCCACCCCCGGCCCGCGATCGGCGATCTCGATGCGGACCTTCCCATCGTTGCCCCGGAGGGCCACAATTTCAATGACCCCATCCCGCGGCGCGAACGCGATCGCATTGCTGACGAGGTTGAACAGTGCCTGGCGGAACATTTCGCGATCGACGTTGGCCGAGGCAGGCGGACTGTCCGCGCGATTTTCGATGGTGAGCTGTTTGGCTTCCAGATCGGGTTCGAGGATGACCGCCAGTTCGGCGATCAGGCTGTGGAGGTCGATCGACTCGCATCGGGGCTTGCAGGGCTTGGCAAAGGACAGGAACTGGTTGATGCGGGCGGTGACGCGATCGCATTCTTCCATGACGGTCCGGGCCTGCTGCTGCACCTCGGGAGAGCTTGTGGCCGCTTGTGCGAGGCGTTGCGTCCATCCGCGGACGAGTCCTAGGGGATTGCGGGTCTCGTGGGCGAGCCCGGCGGCGGCCTGGCCCATTTCGCGCAGATGCTCAGCCTCGGATTGAAGCACCCGCTCCCGCGATCGCACTTCCATCAGCCGGACCGTCACCAGCCAGGCCACGGCCAGAAGCAAGAGAATCAGGCCGGCCGTAACGACCAACCAGATCCGCAAACGGGACGCCTTGAGGAGCCGCCCGTCCACGTCGGAACGATCGAGCACGAAGGTGGTCACGTAGGTGTGGCCCGGTTGGAAGCGACTGAGATCCGCTTCGGCCTCGACCTGACTCCGTCCGCGTCCGCGTCCGAAGCCGCCGCCGAAGCCGCCGCCAAATCCGCCCCCAGGCCCGACCGGACCGAAACTGGAGCTGAGCGAGAACTTACCGGTCCAGCGGTAACGGGCTGCACCAACAGGCGTTGCGGAGTCGAGGGCGGGCGTATCTCCGGCCGCGAGCAGAAAGGGCCCCGCCTTGTCTCCACTGCCATTCTCATCCATGATTCCGACCGCCAGGATCTCGCCCGATTTGACGATCTCGTCGAGCGAGCCTTGCACCATGGCATCGAACGACGGGCCCAGCCGCCGGTGAGAGATAACGCTGCTGACGAGCAGGTGGTGGGCCGTCTTGCACTGCCGATCGAGCGATTCCTCTGCCTGCTGCCGCTCGTGGCTCAGTTCGTGCCACTGCCAGGCTGCGAAGCCAAGCCACAGAAGCAGAAAGACGAGCACCAGGCTCCAGTGCAGAGTTGAGTGGCGAACGGGCATTCTAGTGTCTTTGTGCTAGACTTGTGCGCATGCTTGTGAAAGTTGGGTTGCGGGCTTGCCCCGCTTTGGGTTCCAAAAGGGGTTTGCTCCATTATCGCACAGGTTCAGATTCTTGTCACCGACGCCGATCTACGAGACAGGGGAACTGCAAAGTGGCAGGCACGCTCCGCCGTGCCGTCCTCAGAAGTGCCGGAAACCCCGATTTCCCGCCAGCGCCGCTCGGAGAGTGCCTGCTACTCTTCCTGCCACAACAGGACTTTGCAGTTCTCCTGCGCCTTTGCTTGCGGGGCGGTCAATTCCCTGCTAGAATATGCCCGGGCCTCCTTTGACAGTTCCGCACTGCAAGATCCTACCACACCGGGAGGGCCTCTCTTCTAATAACACCGGCATGAGGATGGGTGGGTCATGGGGACAACTTTACCGGGAATAGGCGGTTTCTTCCGACGTGTTGTTGCCTCGGCGGGTCTCTCCCGTTCCTGCGTCCAGGAGTGTCCCTCGTGCGGCGAGCCTCCCGGCGAACGGGGTTGCGATTTCACCCCGTGTCCTCACTGTGGCAACATGCTCGGCGACGTTGCCGGTACGCTGCTTCAAGGAAACGTCCTTCCACTCCGCCAGTACTTATTCCATCCGACTCCGGTCGCAAAGCTCATCGGCATGATCCTTGCGATGGCCATCCGCGACGGGGTCGACGAGATTCGGTTCGTCGGCCGCAGGGAATCCGGCCCGTCCGAATGTCCGTGGGATACAGCCCGCCGTTCCTGGCAGGTTTTCATGATTCTAAAGGAACACACCTACGAGATGGTCCCGCCGCCGGAGTTGCTCGGCGCTCAGATATTCCTCTTCTTCAAAGAAGTCTGCCGGATGAGCACGATCGATGCGAACCGTCAGGGACGGCTGCAAATAACGATTGAGAGTTTTTCCCAATCGGCAGAACTTGTGATTGACGAACTCGAGGATGCGCAGGTTGCACGGATCAGCTTCGTCGACAGGCATCCGGATGCGCCGGATATCCTGCGACCCTACCTGGTGGCGATTTCGATGCGTGCGGGCATGTGTGACGAATTTGATGGAATGCAGGATCCAACCGGATGACCCGCTCGGCCGAGCAGACGACAAGTGCAGTGTGGCGCGGGGCGATCCGCGGGGGGATCGATTCCATCTCTCGGGCTGCCATAGACTGGAAAAGCCGGATGCTCCTAGCGATCTCGCTGACGTTGCTCGTTCTGAGTTGTCTTGCATTCGATTCGGCGACCCTTCGTAACCGGCTGCCGGTAGTTCTGTTGGCCATGGTCGCCGGTATCGTCGTCGCCTCTCTGGTCCTGTCTCGCCTCCGCATGGGGTGCTGTGTTTCCTGCGGCAGTTCTCCGACCGACCTGGTTTGGAAACTCGACGATTGCCCTGCAGTTCGTGGAGCATCTGGATCACCGTGGACGGCACCGACTACGAGATGGTCCCGCCGCCACATCGCTTCGCCACCGGCATGTTTGAGGTTCATCCGGCGCAAGCGTATGTGAACATGAAAGCCATTGCTCTTGTCCGGTCGACGCGAGATCAGGATAGACCTCTTTCAGGGCAACATGCGATTCAGCCGGATGAGCCCCTTAGAACGAACTGCCCCCCCAAGAAACCTCCCCAAAGGTTCAACTTTCCTATTGAAGAATCTCGCCAGTTTGCTACCATGTACGCATGCCCACGTGTACATCCGACCATCCAGTCGTCCGTCTCCTCACCGACCACCCTGACCGCTTCGCCCGGCAAGACGTGGCATTCGACGCGTCGGACCACGCCTCACCGCCGCCGACGTGCCCCCATACCTCATCCCCAATTTCCCCTTACCCCTCCCGGCCCCCCTCGCCGAACTGGCATCGCCCAAACCGGAACTTTCTCCGTTTGTTGACCAAAACAAACCCCACCGCTCGCAGCCCAATTCGGAATTCTCTCCGCTTGTTGACCAAAACAACCCCCACCGCTCACAGCCCAATTCGGAATTCTCTCCATCTGTTGACCAAAGCGATCCCCACCGCTCACCGCCCGAACTGGAATTCTCTCCATCTGTTGACCAAAACAGCCCCCACCATCCACCTCTCCAGCCCAAGCCGCGCCCAATCCGCAACCCGGCCTTCACAGAAACACGCCCGCACGACGCATACAAACCCGGAACCAAGCCCCCAACTACCCGTGCACGGTTCCCCAAGGCCGGGCAAGGACGGGCGGCAATGCGGCGAGTTTCAGAATCATAGGCTTGCTCCGCGCGGCCTCGGCCACGCTCCACCTGGGAAACTCGGACGGCAAACGGGTCGCAACGCTCAACCTCGACTATGGAACACGGTGTCGCTCATTAACGATGGATCACGGCTGGAAATGCACCGCCGCGATCGTGCTGAGTACCACCCTCCGCGCCGCCGCTCGCTGCATCTCCGTCAGTGCCGCTTGCCGCGACTTCGCGGGAATGACGGCCAAAAGCCCCCGGGAATTCCCCCAGGAACCACGCACGCCCATCTGGATCGCCTCGGCCACGGCTCTATCGGAGCATCTGCCATCACAATACGCGACAAGAATCCCTCAGAATCAGCGAATTCATCGGGAGCAACCAGCGTACCGAGCCATCGGGAGATATTGACGAAACCCGCATGGCCCACATAATTGACATCCTACACGCGGGGGGATATAGGAAAGGACGTCGGAAGGGCGGCATGCGAGATGGAATCTGTGGAGAACTCCCCCCAGCTTGGCCGAAACTCCTTTTTCTGACGGGGTTTGCGGTGAGGACAGGGTTGTGTCCCGGCCTTCTCCCGATCAGTTAGGTTGTCGAAAGTGTCCGGCCATTTGAGGCCGGAACGAGGAAACTTCACACAAACGTAGAGGGGGTGCGCCAATGATTTTTGGCAAATTCTGGCATTCGTTGATGGCCCAGATTAACAAGATCGCCAATATCTTCTGGACGGCGGATCCGATTGCCCAGATGCAATATGTGTACGACCAGGCGGTCGAACAGCTCAAAGAGGGACGGAAGGGGCTGGAGCAGTATCGAGCCCTGGTCGAGCGGGTCACGCGGCAGGTGGCCGTCGACAAGCAGCACGTGGCCAAGCTGGAAGCGAAGGTGAAGGCCTACCTGTCGGCCGGCGATCGCCAGTCGGCTTCCACGTTCGCCCTGGAACTCCAGAAGGCCAAGCAACAGCTCGCCGAGAACGAAGAGCAGTTGAAGATGCACGAGAACTCGTACGGGAACAACCTGACGAAGATCAAGCATTCGACCAAGAAGCTTGCCGACGTCCGCGAGAAAATCGCCAAGTACGACGCCGAGCTGAAGATGAGCCGCGCCGAGGCGGAGATGGCCGGACTGGCATCGGATCTGAACTTCGACGTGACGACCGATTTCGGCCAGATCGAGCAGGTGATCAACGAGCGGATCAGCCTGAACCGGGCGAAGGCCCGCGTGGCGGCCGACATGTCGAGCGAAGGGATGGTCGACATCGAACGCGAACAGGCGATGGAGACGGCCCTGGCCGAGCAGGCCTTGCGCGATTTCGAGGTCGCGATGGGACTGGTAACGCCCGAAACGGCGCCGGTCCAGGAGGCCGCCAAGGAGCTGGGCCCCGCCGAGAAGACCAGCGAAATCGAGGGATGATCACGGACAATTCTTCTGGAAGACACGCTCAGCACGACTTTGCGGCAGCGAACTGCAGCGGTTCGGCGAGTTGAGCAGGTGTTGGACGGAACGATTCGGCCCACAGCGAGGGAAGCCTTGAAGCGAGACGAGCAAAACGGCGGGCCTGCCATGGCGCAGACGCCGCCCGGTCCGCTGGACCGACTCCCCGAGTGGTATCCGGCCTGGGCACGCGAGCTGGCGGGATTGTACTTCTCGGGAACGACTTGTCTCTTTGTGCTCCACGGGAACGTGCACGACCTGTTCCGCTACCCCGTGGAAGGCGGCGGATACGCCTACTGCAATCTCTCGGAATTCCTCACCACCCAGGTCTTCGGCAATTGGGACATCGTTCTGGGGCACGATCTGAGCCGCGGGCTGCGGCCTCAGGCAGGAAGCGATTCCGCCCGCCTGTCGAAGATGATGCAGACGCTCACCGCCCGATGGGGCGAACCGAGAAGCTGGCCGGCGGAGCCCGACCGGGTCCTCACGCTGCTGGACAACTTGATCGAGCGTTCTCTGGTCGATTCGCCGGCCGACCGGAAGAGCATGGCCGTGATCTTCGAATATGCCCAGTACCTGGTGCCCGAGGGCGATCTCGGTTCGCTCGCTCGGGGCCACGCGTCGCGGGTCGTGCGGATGCTGCGTTGGGCCCAGAATCCGCACATCAAGCGCGTCAACATGGCCTTCTGCCTGATCGCCGACCGTCTGACCGAAGTGAGCGACCGGCTCGTACAGAGTTCCCACGTGGCAGTAATCGAAATCCCCCTGCCCGACCGGGAGGAGCGGCGGTCGTTCTGCGAGTGGGCCACCCGGGATGAAGATGTCTCGAAGCTGACCGAGTTCTCCCTCGACGAGTTGGCCGATCTTTCCAACGGGCTGACGCTGGTGAACCTGAACGTGCTGCTGTCGCAGGCGGCGCACACCGAGCGGCGGATCGATGGCCGCCGTTTCCGGGAATTGAAGAAGGGGATCATCGAGCGGGAATGCCAGGGCCTGGTCGAGTTCCTCGAACCGACACATCGTCTCGATTTGGTCGTCGGACACAGTGAGGCGAAGAAACGCCTGGAAGAGGACGCCCTCTGGATCAGCCGCGGCCAACTCGATGCGGCCCCGATGGGCTACCTGATCTGCGGCCCCGTGGGAACCGGGAAGACGTTTCTGGCCGAGTGCTACGCCGGCTCGATCGGCATTCCCTGCGCGGTCTTGAAGAACTTCCGATCGAAGTACGTCGGCGAAACGGAAGGCAACCTGCAGAAGGTGCTTTCGGTGCTTCGCTGGCTGGGGCCCGTCGTGGTGATCATCGACGAGGCCGATGCCGCCCTGGGCACTCGCCAGGCCGAGGGCGACTCGGGCACCTCGGCCCGGGTCTTCTCGATGATCGCCCGGCAGATGGGCGACACCCATTATCGCGGCAAGATCATCTGGATGCTGCTGACCTCCCGTCCCGAACTGCTGCCGATCGACCTGAAACGGCAGGGCCGGGCGGAGGTGCATATTCCCTTGTTTTACCCCATCGAGGAGGAAGAGATCCGCTCGATGTTCGAGGTGATGGCGAGGAAGAACAAGGTGGCATTGGCCGAGGGGGCGGTGCCGCCGGTTTCGCCCGAGCGGCGTTTGACCGGTGCCGACATAGAGAGTATCGTGCTGGGGGCCAAACGGCGAACCCGTGGCGAAGGACGCAACGAACTGACGTCGGCCGACCTGGAGTTCGCCTTAGGGGAGTTCATCCCGTCGTCGCAGGGGCTGCAGAAGGAGTTACAGGAGATCGCCGCCGTGCTCGAGTGCACGCAGGTCAGTTTCCTCCCCCAGCACTGGCGTGAGAAGGTTGCCGAGCCGGACGGCCGGGCACGGCTGCAGGAGCGGATGACGGCCATGCGGCAGATTTTGGAGGAGTAGGGAAAAGGGGACAGGCACCTTTTGTGCAGAGCACTCAAAGGGCCGGTCCGGCAAAAGGTGCCTGTCCCCTTTTTCCTCGCCGGCTCGGTGGGCAATATTTTCCCGGAGTGATCGAATGACAGACAAAGCAAAGAAATCCGCCTGGTTTGACGAATCCACCAGCACCCCGATCCTTGCCAAGCAGGCCCAGCGGCTGGAGTCGTTCCTGGCGGCCGTGGCCGACGGAGTGATCGACGAGTCGGAGCTCCAGTCGCAAGAGGCCCGGCTGGTGAAGGCGATGAAGGAGGTCGAACCGCTCCTGGACGCTCAGGTGCACGAGAAGGTGACGGGGCTTCTTCTCGAACTGGCGGCCTACGACCTGATGCAAGTCATGCACGCGATGCACAAAGCGCGGCCAAAGACGGTCTTCCAGGGATAAGTAGTGGTGCGGGATTCCCGGAAAAAGGTGACAGCCACCTTTTGTGCGAAGCACCCGAAGGGCCGTTCCGGCAAAAGGTGGCTGTCACCTTTTTCCTTCCCGCAAGAGACGAATACGCTCAACAAGGAGATAAACCGTGGCTGGACAACCGAAACCGTCGTTTTACGTTGCCTTGGGCGTGGTGATCTTCGCCCTGCTGGCATTTGCGATCTACCGCGCTGATATCTTCGCCCCCAAGGCTCCCGAAGTGCAGCCCGGCGGCGGAGCGGGCGGCGGCGCGATCGACCCGGCGATGCTCGGGCAGACGGCCGAAGCCGATGACGCCTCGAGCGTGACCACCGTGAGCGAATACAAGTTCGTTCCCAAGACGACGCTGCCCGAGGTCAAGGGGACCTCGGCCTACCAGCCGCTGAAGGAAAACACGGTTCGCTTCGCCCTGAATGTCTGGGCCGGTTGGGGACCGATCATCCTAGCCAACGACGGGTTCAAGGCGGGCAAGGTCTGGAAGGGGCCCGGCGGGAAGGACTTCAAGGTCGAACTGGTGTTGATCGACGATCCCGTGGCGATGCGCAACGCCTACGCGGCCGGCGAGGTCCACATCGGCTGGGCCACCCTCGATATGTTGCCCCTGCTGCTGGACGGCCTGGTCAAGGCGGGCGACAGCCGCGTTATGCCGCGAATCTATCAGCAGGTCGACTGGTCCAACGGCGGCGACGGCATCGTGGCTCGCGAATCGATCAAGACGGTGGCCGACCTGCGGGGCAAGAAAATCGTCATGGCCCAGAACTCGCCCTCCCAGTATTTCGCCCTGAACATGCTGGTGGCCGGCGGCGTGCAGCCTTCGGAAGTCGACATGATGTACACCAACACGGCCTTCGAGGCCGCCCGGGCCTTTGAAGTGCAGAAGGATATCGCCGCCGCCGTCTCCTGGGCGCCCGACATCTATAACCTCTCGGAGGTGAAGGGCAACCGCATGCTGGTCACCACGGCCACCGCCAACAAGCTGATTGCCGACGTGTGGTTTGCCAGGGCCGACTTCGCCAAGGACCACCCGGAGATCTGCGAGGGCCTGGTCCGCGGTATTTTTGACGCCATGGACGCCCTGAAACTGCAGGAAAACCAGCAGAAGTGTGCCGCGTTGATGGGTGAGGGCTACGACATCCCGGCCAGCGAATGCCTGAGCATGTTCGGCGACGCCCACAGCACCAACTGGGCCGACAACTACCAGTTCTTCCTCAACCGCAACAATCCCACGAACTTCGAGCGGGTCTGGAACCAGGCCTACTATCTCTATAAGCGGATTGGGGCGATCTCCGCCGACAAGGTCCCCTTCGACCAGGTGATGGATTATTCGATCCTGCAGAAGCTGGGCGAGGAAGACAAGTACAAGCAGCAGACGAGCGACTACAACCCGGTGTTCGTGCCCAAGTCGGTGCAGGAGATCAAGGCCGAATCGGAGGAGATCCTCACCAACACGGTGGTGATCCACTTCTTCCCGAACAGTTGGGACCTCTACAAGAAGGTCAGCAAGGAAATCGACGGGAAGACGGTCGAGGAGCTTTACGATCCCTCGGTGGACCTCGTGTTGGAGGAGGCGGCCCAGGTGACCGAGCAGTTCGGAATGGCTCGCGTGGTCATCGAGGGGCATACCGACGCGTCGATGCGAGGGCAGGTTCCCGATAACCTGGTGAAGCAGCTTTCGATGAATCGGGCCAACGCCGTCAAGGAGGGACTGGTCGCGAAGTACAAGCTCGATCCGAACAAGTTCTCCGTGGTAGGTATGGGCTGGGACGTGCCGGCCGACTCGGGCGATCCGAACAACCACGCCAAGAACCGCCGCGTGGAAATCAAGATCTACCCGGCCGAGTCGCAGTGATCCGGATTATTCATGGGTGGCACGCTCAGAGCGTAGCGATGGGCGTGGATTGTCAGGTCGCCACGCCCATCGCTACGCTCTGAGCGTGACGGGAACCAGAAGACCCGGAAACCAAGGATGCCAGCGCGGTTCTTGCCTATGGAGAAGACAACTGCCAGCCAGTCCGGCGAGTCGCCGTCAGAATCGCAGGAAAAGTGTTGCCCCAGGCTGCGGCACTTGTGGCGGACGATCTTCGCGCTGCGCCGGGAGATTCCTCGCTGGCAGGCCGTGGCCCTGGGGGTGCTCTGCCTGGCCGTGTGTTTCGGCACCTGGTGGTGGATGACCCGCGGCACTCCCGAAGCGCGGCCCCTGAGCCCGAGCATCCTGCCCAGCCCGGCGGAAACGTTCGGTGATTTCAAGAGTCTCTGGTTCGAACGCGAACTAACCCGCAACACCTACGCCAGCCTGCGGCGGGTGACGCTTGGCTTCGGTCTGGCGGTGCTGATCGGCGTGCCCTTGGGCGTGCTCTGCGGCTGCTTCAACTGGGTGAATGCCTTCTTTGCACCGCTGACGATCATGGGGCGCAACATCCCGATCGCCGCGCTGATTCCCCTGACCTTTTCCTTCTTCGGGATCGGGGAATTCCAGAAGATCATGTTCATCTTCATCGCCTGCGTCGCCTTCATCGTCATGGACTCGGCCCGGGCGGTGGGCGACGTGGCCGGCAAGTATATCGACACGGCCTACACGCTCGGTGCCAAGCGCTACCAGATCATCCTCAAGGTGCTCGTTCCCCTCTCGCTCCCCGATATCTTCAATTCGCTGCGATTGCTCTTCGGCCTGGCCTTCGGCTACATCATGCTGGCCGAACTGGTCAAGTTCGGCGGCTCGGCGGGCGGATTGGGCGACATCATCAACATGTCGCAGCGGCGCGGCTACCAGACCCACATCCTTCTGGTCCTGATGATCATCCCGCTCGTCGCACTGGCCATCGACCGGATTCTCTACTGGATCCAGCGGGAACTCTTTCCCTACAAGTACAACAGTCACGGGCTCTTGCACCGCGGGTTGCGGGTCGTCTTCTACGGTTGCGAAGACGCCAAGCATTGGTTATTTCGAATGCTCTTCCGCCGCAGTGGCCGGGCTCAGGGCGAAACCGAGCCAGCCGGCGATTCCCCGTCACAGAGTTCCGACCAGGCTCCGAGTAGCGAGTGATGAGCGAAGATCGATCCGCCAAGTCAACGAGCGATACCCGGCAGTCCGCCGTCGGCATGGGGGAGGTTATGGAGCCGTCCGCCGACAGCCGGCGTCCCGATGTGCCGCACGTGGTCGAATTCCGCAACGTGACCAAGACCTACAGCGCCGGCCTGCCCAACGCCTTCACGGCCATTCGCGATATCAATTTCACCGTCGCGGACCTGCCGAACAAAGGAGAGTTCATCGGCATCCTCGGCCCTAGCGGCTGCGGCAAGAGTACGATCCTGCGGCTGATCGCCGGGCTGGAACCGCAGCATCCGCCGACCGTGGGCGAAGTGCTCGTGCTGGGGCGACCGGTGTCGGAGCCCGGCGCCGATCGCGGCATGGTGTTTCAGGACTACACCAGCTTCGACAACCGCACGGTGCTGGAGAACATCACCTTCGGGCTGGAGTGCAAGGGAATCCCGCGCCGGGAGCGGTTCGAGCTCGGCCGCCGCTGGATCGACCATGTGGGGCTCGATGTGAAGACCGACGCCGACAAATACCCCCACGAGCTCTCCGGCGGGATGCGGCAACGGGTGGCCATCGCCCGAACGCTCATCCTCCGCCCCCGAATTATCCTCATGGACGAGCCTTTTGGGGCCCTCGATCCCCAGACCCGGATGAACATGCAGGATCTGCTCGTCTCCCTCTGGCGGGAGGTGGAAGCTACGGTGTTCTTCATCACCCACTCCATTGAAGAGGCGGTCTTTCTGGGCGATCGCGTGTATGTCCTGAGTGCAGCGCCCGGCCGGATCATGCGGGAAATCGCCGTCGAACCGCCCGACCGGCCGGCGCGGCAGATGCAGCGGGAAGCGAAATTCCAGGAGACCGTCAACTACATTCGCGACCTCATCAGCCGGCTGGAAGCCGAGGGGGAAGCTCCGTTACAATAGGTGGGTATGACGAAGTATCTCAAAGTCGCCTTTCTGAACCACTGGAACCTGCTCGCCTTCTTGGGAGGGTTGGGGTTCGCGCTGATCAGCGGCCGTGCCGACGTGGCCCTGCCCCTGGTGCTGGCGGCCGAGGCCGGTTACGTGGGCCTGCTGGGGACCCACCCCAAGTTCCAGAAGTACGTCGACGCCCAGGAGGCCAAGGAAGCTCGGACGCTGGGGGAGGAGTCGATGCAGCGGGCACTCCGGCACATCACCCGCTCGCTGCCGCGAGAGACGCTCGAGAGGTTTGAGACGCTGCGCAACCGCTGCCACGAACTGCGCCAGATTGCCCTGGAGTTGAAGCATCCGGGCAAGGAGAGGTCCGAATGGCCGTTGGAAGATTTCCAACTGGCGGGGCTCGACCGGCTGCTCTGGATCTACCTGCGGCTGCTCTATACCCAGTTCGCTCTGAAGCGATTCCTCAGCAAAACGAGCGAACAGGCGATACGCGGCGACATCGAGAAGCTGGAGGGGCGGATTGCCAATCTGGAGGGCAAACAGGAAGGCTTGCGATCGGATCGGATCCGGCGGACGATTGAAGACAACCTCGCCACAAGCCGGGCCCGGCTGGAGAATTGGGAAAAGGCCAGAGACAACCATCAACTCGTGGAACTGGAGATCGATCGGCTGGAGAACAAGATCCGCTCTCTGAGCGAAATGGCCGTCAACCGCCAGGAGCCCGAGTTCATCAGCAGCCAGGTCGACCAGGTGGCGTCGAGCATGATGGAAACCGAGCGGACCATGAACGAGCTGCAATTTGCCACCGGGCTTGACCGCCTCGACGAGCAATCCCCGCAGTTCCTTCAGCAGCGTGCCGTTGAATCGCAGTGAGATAGGAAAATGGATCGAAGACGCTTTCTCAGTTTCTCGGCCGGGGCGATCAGCATGGGCTACTGTCAGGCTGCCGCCCGGAGCGAGGCCGCGGAAGGCGCGGTAAAGGCCGTACCCTCGCCGTCCAAGGTGACGATCGACGCCGCTCGCTCGGTTGTGGAAGAAGCCCCGCGGCAAACGCCGGTGGCAGACTCGGTCGACGTGCTGGTTGTCGGCGGCGGTCCGACCGGTGTCGGGGCGGCCCTGGCCGCCGCCGGTGAGGGCGCCAAGACGCTTGTGGTCGAGCGGCACGGGATGCTCGGCGGCATGTGGACGGCCGGCCTGCTGAATCCGCTGTTCGAGCCCCTGCGCGGATGGTGGGTCGAACGCCTGGTAGAGCGTCTGCAACAGAGCGGCGGGTGGCGCGACCATCCCAAGTTCCCTGTCTTCGACACCGAGGTGCTCAAGTACACGCTGGAACAGATGTTCGGCGAGTCGGGTGTCGACTTCTGGTACCACGTACAGGCGACCGACCCGCTGGTGATCGACGGTCGCGTCTGCGGCATTTTGATCGAAGGCAAGTCGGGTCGCGAGGCCGTCCTGGCCGGCACGGTGATCGACTGCACGGGCGACGGCGACATCGCGGCCCGGGCCGGCGTGCCGTTCCAGTTCGGCCGCCCCGTGGACGGCCTGGCCCAGCCGATGACCATGATGTTTGAAGTGGAAGGCGTCGAATCCCTGGGTCCGGAGACTCAGAACATCCTTAAGATCCTGACCGACGCGATCGAAGCCAACCATCTGCCGATTCGGCTGCCTTACGGGAAGCGGCCGCGAGGTGCGCCCTATCTGATTCCGCCGCCTGCCAAAGGAATCGGGGCAGTCCAGGCGACCCACGTTTACCGTTACAACGCCACCGATACCCGCGACCTCACCCGGGCCACCGTCGAGGCTCGGGCCCAGGTGCACGAGATCTTCCTGAAGGCGTTGCGAAAGGTGCCGGGAATTGAGAAGATGCGGCTGGCGCAGACGGCGCCGTCGCTGGGAATCCGTGAATCGCGCCACATGGAAGGGCGATACCTTTTGAACGCCGAGGATGTCATGGCCGGGCGCCGATTCGACGACGCCGTGGTCTCCTGCGCCTTCGGATGCGATATCCACGAGATCTATCCCGACGACCAGTTGGCCCACCGCATTCCCGCCAAGCCTTTCGAGATTCCCTATCGCTGCCTGGTGCCCAAATCGGTTCGCGGACTGTTGTTCGCAGGCCGCTGCATCTCCGGCTCACACGAGGCCCACGCCTCCTATCGCGTGACCGGCACCTGCATGGGCTTGGGGCAGGCTGCCGGGCTGGCCGCGGCGATGGCAACCACGGCGCGGACCACCCCGGACGAAATCGACGGCCGGGAATTGCGGGCGGCACTCGAGAAGCGAGGCGTGAAGTTTCTGTAGTTTGGACAACCTCCTGTGCATTTCCTTTTCGGAGGACAAAAGCTATGTTCCGCAGACATTGGATGACCGCATTAGGGCTTTGGGCCATGTTGGCCGTTGTCGCCGCCGCGGCCGAGCCGCCGTACTCGGCCTTGATCGTCGACGGTCAGAACGGTCACGACTGGAAGGGTACTACCCCGGTGCTGAAACGCCTCCTCGAGGAGACCGGCTTGTTCAAGGTGGACGTGGCCACGTCGCCGCCCAAGGGCCAGGACATGAGCGGCTTCAAGCCGAATTTTGCCGCCTACAACGTTGTGGTCAGCAACTACCAGGGCGACGATTGGCCCGAAGAGACCCAAAAGGCCTTCGTGGACTACGTGGCGGGCGGCGGCGGAGTGGTGATCTATCACTTTGCCTGTGCGGCGTTCCCCAACTGGAAGGAATACAACGAGATCATGGGCCTCGGGGGCTGGGGCCGCCGGACTCCGGAGTGGGGCCCCTACATTCGCTGGCGGGACGGCAAGGTGGTCCGCGACCCGGCGCCCGACAGCAAGAAGACCGGATCCCATGGCCCCGCCCAGCCCTTCCAACTGGTCATCCGCGAACCCAATCATCCGATCACCAAGGGCCTGCCCACCGAGTTCATGCACGTCGACGACGAGCTCTACGGCTGGCTTCGCGGTCCCGCAAAGAACCTGACCGTGCTGGCCACCGCCTTCGCACCCGCCGACAAGGGCGGATCGGACGAGCACGAACCGCTCCTGTTTACGGTTCAGTATGGGAAGGGACGCGTGGTACAGAATGCCTTGGGGCACACTCCCAAGGAACTCAAGAGCGTCGCCTTCATCGCCACCTTTCAACGCTGCGCCGAATGGGCGGCCAGCGGAAAAGTGACCCAGAAGGTGCCCGACGATTTTCCCACCGCCGATAAGGCGAGCGTGCGAGATTAGTCGCGCTCAGGCCACTCGATCCGGTCGAACAGTTCGCGCAGACGGTGGCCTCTTGCCGGGTTGATCGTCTCGACGAACGAAATCCGCCCGTCGAGATGAGCACGGTACTCGCCGTGGCCGCTTCGATTCTGGCTCTGGGGGCCGAATCGGATGCAGTTGGTCAGCGTGGCCTTCAGGCAATCGAACTGGCGGCGGGAAACGTTCAGCCGCTCGTTCACCACCAGCCCGGTAAGCCTTTGGCGGACGCCTTGCCGCATGATGCGCGTCTTGCGATGGTGCACGGAGAATCCTTCCTCCATCACCGTCGCACAGACGTGCAGGTGGAATCGTTTGGCGGCACGTTCAAAATCGCGGTCGCCCGAAAAAGCAAGATCGTCGGCATACCGTGTGTAGACGGCATGGGCGGACTGCGCCAAGCCATGCAGCCGGCAGTCCAACCGATAGGCGCAGAGATTGGCAAGCGCCGGCGACGTCGGTGCGCCTTGCGGCAGGTGCGGTTGGGAGTACAGCCAACAGGCCTCTTGCAGTTGCCCGCCTGCCAACCGGATCGTATCCGCTTCCCAAACGTCCGGCGGCGTGGCATTGGTACAGAGGCCCGCCAGCAGATCAGCCACCTCTTCAGGGTAGCCTATGGTTCGGAAGAGAGCCTGGATCCTCGCTAACCGGATCGACGGGAAGAAGTCGTGGAGGTCGATCTTCAAGACGACCCTCTTGCCTGCATGCGGCGAGGCAAACGTGTTGATGGACCGGCCGCGACGAAAGCCATGGGCCGCATCATGCAAAGGGATATGATCGAGGATCCCGGCGAGAATCCGACGCTGAATCGCCTTGAGACGCGGCTTGGGCGCTTCCACCATGCGAACCTGACCGGATCGCTTCGTCAGCGGGCGATAATGGTAATGTCTCAGCCGACCGTGATTCCACTTGTACTCGAGGGATCGCCGATCCGCGAACCACTCCAACTCACCAATCGTGACCCCCAGCCAGTCGGCCAGTTCCCCGGCGCTGCGAATCGAAGGGATCTGCCACGATTCGGCAGCGCCAACAGGGCACATGATCGACGGGGCGGTAGGCAGCGTGGCCGGCCGCAGACCATGTCGCCGGCTGGCCTGCAAAAAACCAGGATCTCCCAGAATGAACTCGGCGAGCGTCACCCGTCGCGGTCGCGGCCGGCCGGCAAACGTCTCCACGGCCCGCCGGGCAAGCGGGCGAAGCCAGCGCCGCCGCTTGCCCAGGACGCGGCTCCCGCGGACCACCAGGCCGTCGACATCGAAATCTCCGGCAAGGAAGGCCGCTGAGAGCGCACGGGCGGTGACGTTACAGAAGTTCATGATCGGCGACAGAGTATCCCAACGAGTCTGGTCCGGCGTGAGCGGCTATGCGTGAAACGCATCAACGCTCACGCGACGCAATCCTAACGTTTCACGATCCCCTGGGGTAGCCCCAGAGAGGCAAGACGAACGCGAGGTTCGATCTTTGCCGGCTTGGAATACTCTGCCGCCGGAAATAGTGCGATCACGTGCTCCTATCTTGCGCTGCGCGGCTTGCCTCCTGCAACCCCACGCTTGGGTAGGCCGCAAGACAGGCAATTACGCCCGTCGGGTAGGTCAAAAATCGTTGGCATCTGGTCGACCTATCGGATACGATAATCTGACGTCCGATTGCCCCCCGTTTGCGCTATCAGGGGCTTCCGACGCAAAAGAGCCCTTTCCGCCCTGAGTTCCACAAAGGCCGATCGATCCAGCAACTCGGAAGACGCATGAAACAGATTGTCATTGTTCTCGCCCTCTTCATTCCTTCCACGACCTTCATCACTGCCGCTCCGCTCGATTTCGACGACTCCAAGTGGATCTGGTACTCCCCAGGGGCGGAGGCGTCGCTCGGCGAGTTGCCCGCCGCTGCCAACTATATGCGCGGCACGCTGGCCGTTCCCGCCGACGCTCAAGTCGCCTCGGCCGAGGTGATCGCCACCTGCGACAACCTGTTCGTCCTCTATCTCAACGGCAAGCCGGTTGGCGAGAGCGGGGCGAACAACAGCGTCTGGAATCAGCCTAAACGTTGGGACGTGACCGAGTGGATCGTGCCCGGCAACAACGCCGTGGCTGTCAAGGCGGTCAACACGGTCCCCGGGCCGGCCGGCATGATCCTCAAACTGGTCGTTCACCTGGCCGACGGCCGCGAACTCGCACTCCGTAGCGACGCAAGTTGGCTGTGCGAAAGCACCGAGCACCCCAGTTGGCAGGCCGCCGACTTCGACGACAGCCATTGGAACGACGCTCGCGTCGTCGGCCAGTACGGTGACACGCCCTGGCGGCGCGTCAGGATCCCCGCTGAGCCTCAACCGGCTGGGACCGCCGTCGGCGAGGTCGAAAAGTTTGCCACAGCCGCCCTTAGCGAGGCGGCCAAGTCGCAACGTGTTGCCGGCGTCGTCGAGCAATTGCCCGACGCCGGTTTCCTCTGGCCCGAAGCGATCGCCTTCATCGGCGAAGACCGCAGCCTCTACCGCCCGCTGGCCCACAGCGGGTCGAGCTACGACAGTCTCAGCGTGACGATCTTCAACCCGCGCAACTCGCGGGCGTTTCCCGAACACGACCTGCCTGCCCCGATGAAGGTCGGACGAATGCTGTGCGTGCTTGATTCGCCCGGTTCCGAGGCCACGCCACGCGTCCTTCTCGACGCAGGCCAGGGCGGGCTCGGATCGCCCAGTGCAGCCTACGACGGCAAGTCGATCCTCATCTCCATGGCCTACGAGGGGGACGCCTTCTTCCACATCTACCGAGTTCCCATCGACGGCGGGCCGCCCACTCAACTGACCGACGGATTCTTCCACGACATCGATCCGGTGGAACTGCCCGACGGGCGGATTGCCTTCACGTCCACGCGCATCGGCACGTTCGAGGAGTACCACAACCCGCCCTCGCGATCGTTGTTCGTCATGGACGCCGAGGGCCGCGATCTCCGGCCGATCACCTCCACGATTATCTTCGACAACGAACCCGAGGTGCTTGCCGACGGGCGGATCATTTTCATCCGCTCCGATTCTTCGATCGCGGCAAGGTCGAAACGCTTCTGCACGCCATCCACCCCGACGGCACCGACGGCTACACCGAGTTTGGCTTGAATATATCGCCCGACTACGGCCGGCGTCTCCGCTCGTTCAACTGCGGCAGCCCCGCCCCGATGCCCGACGGCCGGCTGGCCTTCGTCTCCGCGCCGGGAATCACCATCGGGCGACTTGGCTCGCTCGACGACGACCAGTTGCACTATCGCGTCTCGGCCGGCGACGTGGCGGCCATGCCCGACGGCCGGTTGCTCTGCACCACCGCCCGCGTGGTTCCCGTGACGATCCAGGCCGGCAAGGAAGAACGGGTGGTCAACGACGTGCGCTACGAGCGGATCTGCGTCGTCGATCCCGACGCCACGACGCCCACACTAACGCCGATCTTCGAGTCGCCCGACTCGCCGATCCATTCGGCGATCTACCTTGGCCCGCGAAAAACGCCGCCCCAGTTGGCGATGCGTTTCGATCCGCTCTTGGCTGAAGGCCGCCGCCCCACCGGCGTGCTCTACTGCCAGAACGCCCGCTTCACTCAGAAGACCACAGCCGGCTGGTCCCATGTGCGTGCCATCCGCGTTCTTGCCGGTACCGGGTTAACGACCCGTTCCTCCCACTCTTACATCGTCCATGCCGGCAATGAAACCGTGGAACTTGGCACGGTGCCGCTCGCCTCGGACGGTTCGTTTGCCATCGAGGTGCCCGCCGACACGCCAATCGCCCTGCAGGCGGTCGACGCCGAGGGGCGGTCCGAACTGAACGAAATGTCGTGGATCTACGTTCGGCCCGGCGAGAGCCGCGGCTGCGTCGGCTGCCACCACACCCGTCAGTCGGCCCCGCTCTACGACGAGACGGTTCCCCTCGCCCTGCGCACCCGCCCGTTGCGTCTCCTCGGCCGCGGCGAACCCCACCGCTTCCGCGGCAACAACGCGGCCGTCACCGGGCTAATGGAAATGCAGTTCGATCGCTACCGCGAAGTGGCCGGCATCAATCGGCACTCCGATTCGGCCGACCCGGCCGCCACTGGGCGACAGGAAGTGGCCGATCTGATCACCAAACTGGCCGAGGCGGATGATGAACAGCGCATCACCGCGGCCCAGCGCCTGGCGATCTTCCGCGATCCGGCCGCCGCTCCGGCGCTGGGGGAATGCCTTGTGGCGGAGAACCGGGAACTCCGCGTGGCGGCCGCCGTGGCACTTGCCGCTTGCGGTATCCGCGATTCCGTCAAGCCGCTGCTGGATGCCCTCGGAGACGACGATCCGCTCGTCGTCGAGGCGGCCGCGATGGCCCTCGAAAACCTCACCGGGCATGTCGAACCGATCGACGCTTTCGCCGACCGCCGCTCCCGCCGACCGCAAACTGCGGCCTGGCGACGTTGGTTTGCCGAAACGAGTTGGGACGCCATCGAACAGGGACTCATCCAGCGCCTCGCCAGCGACGACCGCGACGTCGTTCGCCGGTCAGCCGTGGCACTCGGCCATACCGGCAGTCCCGCCTCGCACGAGCCTCTGCGCCAATACCTGCTTGCCCACCGCGACGCCAATCCACTGCCCGAGTGGAAGAAGGCGGGCCACAGCGGCGACGGAACCCGCTTCAACTCGCTCGACGCCGTCAACCCGCGAACGCTCCAGGCTGCCACCCGGGCGATCGGCTATCTGAAGGACGCCGGCGCGGTGCCGATGCTCGCCGAAACCTTCGCCGGACACAATTTGCCCGAGACGGGCAACCTGTTTCTGGCCGAAGCGGTTGCGGAAGCCTTGGGCCGGATCGCGACGCCACAGGCTGAGGCCGAACTGGTCAAGGCCTTCGTCGGCTTGCAGGACTATCCGAACTACACCGTCTGGTACGGCGACCATTCGGCCCTGATGGCCTGCCACGCCTCGCCGCCTCATTACTTCATCATCGAGGCCCTCGATTGGATGGGCTCCACCGCGGCCGGGCCGATCGCGGCAATCGGTCACCGTGAACTGAATCCCTCGGCCGCCCATCATCTCATAGAGCGTCGACATCTCGCAGAGGAGGTCGGCGATCTCCTCTGGGCTCGCGTCGCCCGGGTCAAGGAGGAGTTCCAGGGGCTCATATTCGGATTCCGGACCGTGTAAGGCGGGTTCCTTGAACCATTTCGGCTCCCCCTCCGGCCAGAGGGGGCCCATCGGAGAGAAGTCGATCGGCTCGCCCAGTGCGTCGCTGCTGCGCGGGTAGTTGGCAACGAGAAAGTCATAGCATCGTTTTGCGCCGGCGAGGAAATCGGCAAGTACCGCCGGGCCGTGACTAGCAGCAGCCCTAGATGTCCGTTTCGTAAGTTCCTGGCCAGTTAGGCCGCGATTCGGGTGTAAGGGCGCGGCGGGTACAGAAGTCGTTCGTAGGTCTTGGGGCGTGGGCTGAAACCGGCCCGGCCTCGTTTTTGT
>JAAYAY010000048.1 GCA_012719125.1 Planctomycetaceae bacterium
ATTTCGGAGGGCTATGGGGTCTGGAATCCAGGGGGCTGTCAAGGGCCTGTAGGACTGTGGCGGTGTGGAGGTTTTTGTGCTTTGGGCAAAAAACTCTTGCCATGACGGCATTCAGGTGATTGCTTCTATACACTGGTATACAGAAGTCACTTTGGAAAGGGCCTGGAAATGGATTTCAGCAAGGTTCTCGCATTCCTGAACGGCAAGAAGACCTACATCCTGGCGGGGGCCATGCTGGTTCTCGGGTGCGCGGAGGGCATGGGGTGGTTCAGTGTGCCGGAGTGGGTCTGGCCGATTGCGGCGGGGATGGGCCTGACCACGTTGCGGGCCGGGGTGACCGGGGTGGCGCAGTCGATCAAGACGAACGTGCCGACGACCACGACCAAGTAGGCTCACCATGAAAACCATCGGGTCCATCATAGCGACGGCGTTGGTGTTGGGCCTGGCGGTGTGGAGGTGGTATGCCGCACGCGACGAGAAACGAGAGCGGGACGAGAAGGAGCGGAATGAGGCGATTCATCAGGCTGCTCATTCTGACGACGATAGCGATGTCAGCGGCATCCTGCGCCCGTAGCTACCTGGACGTGGGGCCGGTGTTCGTGACCAGTGACCCGAACGACATCGACATGCACTACGTTGTCGCCGGCTCCCTTATCATCGACCCGAACGATCCCGGCAATTCCCTGCGGGTGGGCAAGGACGGGCGATTCATCAGCAACAAGTTCTTCAAGTACCTGCTCCAGAGGGCGGCGAAGTGATTGCGTGGTCGATCCACAAGCAGTTCGTGCATCCACGTCCAGTGAAGGAGCCGGTGCTTCTCGGGTACGGCAGGTTGGCCGGTGGCGAGCCGTTGTTCCTGCCGGCCGAGGATGCGGCGGAGTGGGATAGCGACGATGCGTGGATGGACCTGGACGCCTGGCGTCGATGGGTGGGCGGGACCTTGACGGACCACGTGACTGAACTACTGACAGAGGCGGAATTTGACGGTGGGTCTTCGTCGGCGGCCCGGACGGTCGGTGCCGCTGCTCCGCGGCTAACTGCCGGATCAAGGAAGTCTGCATGGGCAGATAAAGTCCAAGAGCCGTCCGGGCACTTTTAGGCAAGGGAAACCTTATGGCGAATCAGGAATCGACAGTCGAGTCTGTGCATCCCATTTACAGTGCCATGTTGCCGACGTGGGAGTTGGTAGACGACCTGATGGGCGGCACGGCGGCGATGAAGGCGGCGGGAGAGAAGTGGTTGCCGCGAGAAGAAGGCGAGACGGTCAAGGCGTATGAGGCGAGGCTGTCAAGGTCCGTGCTGTACAACGGGTACAAGAAGACGGTGCTGGGGCTGTCGCGGCGTCCGTTTGCTCGCAACGTGAACATTGTGGGGGACTTGCCCGAGAAGCTGGCGGGGATGCCCAATGCAGTCGACGATCAGGGGCGGAGCCTCAATTCGTTTGCCAGGGAAGTGCTCAAAGTCGGGATCAACCGGGGGCTGTGTCATATCCTGGTAGACTATCCGCCGAATGAGGCGGGGAGCCTGGGAGAGGAGCGCCAGCTTGGACTTCGGCCGAGATTCGTGTTGGTCGATCCCGTTGCGCTCATCAACTGGCAGACGGAAGAGGTGGGCGGAGAGACGCGGCTGACGCAAATACGGATCAGCGAGTCGGTGTATCGGTCGAGCGGCCAGTGGGACGCCAAGGCGGTGCGCCGCATTCGGGTGATCGGGCTGGACGCCTTCCAGGTGTACGAGCAGACAGAGAAGGGGGATTGGTACGTCGTCCAAGAGGGCGCGATGACGCTCGGGAAGATCGCCCTGGTGACTCTGTATATCAACCCGACGGGGTTCATGAGTGCGTCCCCGGCAATGGACGACCTGGCGTACATGAATCTGGCGCACTACCAGAGCCAGAGCGACCACCGGAACAACCTGCGGTTCGCGCGTTCGGGCGTCATTTTCCTCAAGGGGCTCACGGCGAAGGAGATGGAGGGGAAGATCGTGTGGGGGGTGAACCACGCGGTCAAGACCACGAACGCCAACGCTGACATGAAGATGGTCGAGCACAGCGGCAACGCGGTCCAGGCGGGGGAGAACGAGCTGCGCCACCTCGAAGAGCAGATGGAGGCGGTGGGTATGGGGCCGTTGACCGTTCGGTCGTGGGGCAACGAAACGGCGATGGGCAAGGCGATTGACGAGGGCAAAGGGCAGTGCGATCTGCAATCGTGGGTGCGGGATGAAGAGGTTGTGCTGGGCAACGCGTTTGCGTTGGCGGCGGAATGGACCGGCGAGACGCTGGCGGAAGACTTCAAGGTGGACATCTATGACGACTTCGGATTGCTGCCGCGATCGGCGCAGGACCTGGACAATCTCCAGAAGCTCCGAGACCGGGGCGATCTGTCCAGACGAACGATTCTGGAGGGTGTCAAGCTGCGTGGCCTTC
>JAAYAY010000049.1 GCA_012719125.1 Planctomycetaceae bacterium
CCGTCACATCATCGAACCCGCGGGCGTAGAAGTAGAACGAACGCCTTGCTTCGGTGAACAGAGCGTAGTCAGCATAGCCGTAGAACCGGTTCTGCGTGGCGTCGGAAGCGGTCCATGCGGCCGTGTCTTCGCCTTCGGTGGCATAGGTGTAGACCTGCTGGAACCCGATGGCCGTGGTCGTGGTTTCCGCAGCGCTGCCGGCAGATCGGGTAAAGGTGGCCAGCCCCGGCTCAGCAGTCAACTCATCGTTATCGGGTGTATCGTAGAGGTACGCACTATCCGTGCTACCTCCCGACACGTCGACTGTCAGCGTTTCAAAGCCCTTGACGCGATGGGAGAAGCTGCGTGTCGAATCGGTCAGTCGGCTATACTCTGGGTAGCTGTACAGCCGGTTCGAGCTTGTCGAGCCATACAGGGTCGCCTCATCACCGGCTCCTCCGCCCGCTTCGACGGTGATCGCCTCGACGCTCACAGCGCGGATCTCATAGCCGGGCCCGGACACGTTGACGGAATTGAGGCGGAGGATCGCCGATTCGTCGCCGTCCGTTCCATAGACGGTGATCGTGTCGTTGCCACCGAGACCGTCGATATGGATTTCCTTGACGGTCCTTGAAAGAATACGCCTTTCTCCGTTCAGTGTGACTGCATGTCCGTCGCTGCCGGTTTCGACAAGAATGACGTCGCGATCCGTCGTGCCGATGAGACTCTCGGACGTGCCAACCTCCGTGTTCCCGAAGTCTGCGCCTTCAACGACCAGGCCCGAAGCCACGTTCACGATGTGCGTCCCGGAATCGCCCGTTCCCACGGCACCGTCGCCACCCAATCCGCTCAGAGATCCCAGTTGCAGGCCGCTAAGATCGGCCGTCCCCAGTGAGTTGCCGGAGACTGGATCGATCCGATGAGCGGTCACCGACGTGCCGAAGGGAGCAGCGATCAATTCACCGCCGACGTAGGCCATGCCGCCTTGGAGTTGTCCGAGTCCCGTCGAGAAAGAGCGTTCGACGTTGCCGGTGGTTGCGTCGATCGCAAGAATCTCTCCCGAGCTGTTGCCGCAGAACAGCAGCCCCAAATTGCCGGCTCCGGTCAGGCTGCCGCCCAGATCGACTCCCGGAATGGACTGCGTGCCGAGAAGCGTCTTTGCGAGTGAGTCCCAGGCGAGAAGACGCTCACCGTCGTGTTGCACGAGGTACAGAATTCCGTCGAGATAGGCGAGCCCCGAAATGGTCTCCTCGTATTCGGGCATAAGGACATGAGAATCGATCACGGCTCCGGTGTCGAGGCTGAGTTCGTGAAGAACGAAGCTGTTGCCTTCGACGTAGTACAGCCGATCCGGGCCTACGGCCAGACCTTGCGCTCCCGAACTCGCCACATTGCCCGGAGCGCAGAACTCGTTGAGGATCGTACCGCTGTCCGGATCCAGTTCAGCGATCGTCGCAATCTTCGTCACGTCGTTTGTCTGCAGCGCGAACAGGCGCCCTTCCGAGGGTGTCGCTCCCGGAAACGTCTGAATCCAATTCGACGGCACATCCTCGGCCACGACATGAATGCCGGGAACCACGTCGCCAATGGAATACGACCCGTCCGACGCGCTGACGGCGAACGGTTCTCCAATTTCATAGGAGCCGTTCCAGTTGTCGTCGAGGAAGACGGTCCAGTTCTCCAACGGCGTCTCCCCGTCGTCCCATAGGCGATTCCCGTTCGCGTCGTTCCACACGGAGCCACGAATCTCGCCACCTGGAACGGCTGCCCCGTCCCCCGCCAGTCCCGCGAGAACGCCGGAACCCGGTGACAAGAAGTTCCCAAGCACGCCTCCCGTGTCCGGATCGATTCGATAGATCCTCCTCTTGTTCGGGTCGCCGCCGAACAGTTCGCCGTTCACGAACGCCAGTCCGCCCGAAAACGGATACTGGACGGCATGAAGCTCCTTGATGACTTGCCCGTTCTCCACCGCGATGGCGATCACGTCACCAGAATTATTCGAGTTGTACACGATTCCCGGTTCTGAGGTGCCTGTCAATCCTCCACCCATCGCAAAATCCACGCTGATCGTTCTGACGACACAATCGTTGACGACGTCCCATTCCAAGAGACTCTGATCACTGGCTCGCCCCAGGTACACAAAGCCGTTCTGGTAGGCAAGTCCGCTGACCGGCCGATCATTCGAATTCCCGACGAGGTCGGAATCGATCACGCTGCCTGTCGCGGGATCCAGTTCATACAGAGTGTGCGGCCCTCGGCCGGTCCCATCGAGAAAGAACAGGTTATCAGGCCCGAGCGCCAACCCCTGATAACCGGGCGTCTTGATCGATTGCGGCGTCGGAAAACTATTGACCGAAGCGCCCGTATCCGGATTGAGCTCGTAGATCCGTCCCTTGTTGCCATCCACGTGCAGGGCAAACAGACGACCGGACGTAGCCTCGGCAATGTCACCTGACACCGAAACCAGTTCTTCCGCGGCCTGGCGATCGGAGACGTCCGGTGCGAGGTCGCCGAGCGTACTGAGAAGCCTCCTGCTTTCCAGGCGTTCCATTCCAACGCGGTGCGTCTGTACCGAGTAGCCGCCAGACAGGCGTGCGCCGACGCACCGCGCAAAACGTGTTCGCATTTTCATGAGAGACTCCTTTTGGGGAAGAATTCATCGTGAACAATCCGTCTGCCGAGCCATGGCCCCGCGGGATCTTCTGGTGCTATCTTTCGAACGAGCTATCTGAGAAGGGACCAAACCAAAGGTCGCATAGAATGACATGGAGCCGAACATAGAAAAAAAGCATTCTATGTGCAAGTGGTGGTATGAACACTTGGGAGCTTCTCAAGTAGAAGGGTGCATACGGTGTACGGTGTCTATCGCTGTCCGCAACACATGTGTTACCTGCAAAAACAGGGGTATGAACATCGCTTTCAATGCAATACCAGGGTGGTTTGCCCCTGCGAACACCATAAAGAGGGGGAAACGAGGGCGGCCTGCACTCCTTCGCTCACCGCATCAACACGGAAGCGGTTCGGCGATCACCAACCGTCCTGTCACTGAATCCAAGAGAGGGATGCCAAGACTGATCACGTTCTGGACTGTGCCAGAGGGGGGCGAGATTGACCGTTAGCCCCCACGGTGTCTTTCTGCCTGTGTGGCTCGCCTGAACGCCATCAGCCCGAGTGCAACGTCGCGCACGCTTCATGCTCCAACGCAGAGCATTCGGCAGAACCCCGGAATTGGCACAAGATCGCTGTCCTGTCCGTGCCCGTCCCCACCGGGCCACCCCCACGGCGGCAGGTCTTACGAGGACTATCACACCCCCTTTCAGCACTATTCTCTCCGTGTGCTCCTCTCCTCGCAGGGGGAGGAAATGGCCCGAATTCCTGCCGGCAGAACATTTCTGTTGGAGCTTAATCGCCAATCCGGACGATCCGATTATTAGGATTGTTACGGTGACGCCAGTTGTATGGATTGGCACCAGCAAACCGGATGAACCGATTTCGCGGGTTGTGAGCTTGTTTCCGATCGTTGTCCCAATCCGCGAACGTCAGGAACGAGTCTTTCAGGGCCCCCGCGAACAAGCGGAAGCTGCGAGAAGATAACCATTTAGGGGGGAAGGATGATGACGACAAGTCAGCGTCCAATGAGCACAGTGCTATTTTGCGTGCTCCTCACGGTTGCCACCTCAGGCTGCACGAGCATCAGTCGACGCGAGACAGTCTCGCCGCACTGCTTCACCAACGGACTCTACGGCGGCCCGAGAAGTGAACAGGAGCCAATCAACCTTGTACGTTTGCGTCAGGATCCTCCTGCCGTCTACATGCTGGGCCCGGGTGACACTCTGGGCATCTACGTCGAAGGCGTATTGGGATCCCGAGACGAGCCGCCCCCCGTTCATTTTCCCGAACGTTTTCAACGGGAATTGCCGCCCGCAATCGGTTATCCGATCCCGATTCGTGAAGACGGCACGCTGCCTTTGCCTCTCGTGCCCCCCATCATGGCGAATGGACTGACGATTACCCAGCTCGAGACGGCGATCCGCAAGTCCTACACGGAAGACCAGAAGATCTTGGTGCCGGGCCGCGATCGAATCATCGTCACCTTGATGAGACCGCGGAATTACAAGGTGCTTGTGATACGCGAGGACGTCCAGCCAAAGAACGTTGAGTCGCGAAAGGAATCTCCGGGAGAATTTGCTCTTGGAAGTGAGCGACTCGGTTCGGCTACACTTGTCGAGTTGCGGGCCTACGAGAACGACGTTTTGCATGCCTTGGGTGAAAGCGGCGGCCTGCCCGGCGTGATGGCCAAGAACGAACTTGTCATCCTCCGCGGATCTTTCGACGAAGCGCAGGACTTGGCGCCACTGCTGGACGACATCGACAACTACATCCAGGTCTCGGATGACGCGTCGAAGGACCCCAAGAATGTGATTCGAATCCCTCTCCGTGGCAGACCCGGTGAACCGGTACAGAAGCTTCGGCAGGAAGACATCATCCTCGGCAACGGAGACATTGTCTACATACAGTCTCGCGACGCCGAGGTGTTCTACACCGGAGGCCTCCTCGAGGGCGGACAGTTTCCGATTCCTCGCGACTACGACCTGGACGTCCTAGGTGCGATGGCGATGGCCGGCGGCAGCATTGCGGCCGCGGCCGGCGGCGTCGGCAAGAATGGAATCGGGGCCGGCGTCGGCTCGATCTTCCCGCCGACACGCCTGCTTGTTCTACGGGTTGTCGACGGCCGGCAAAACGTGATCGAAGTCGATCTCAAACAGGCCATGCGGGACCCGGGCCAGAGGATCCTCATCGAACCCAACGATTTCGTCGTGCTCGAATACCGGCCCACCGAAGTCGTCATGAACACGATCCTGTCGGTCTTCCAGGTGAATATGTCCTTGAATTCACTCTGGGATTAGTACCGGCAAACCGGTACATGCCGGAATTGGTGAACATCGGGCGAGCTGACCTGGAGGTCGGTCCGCCCGGTGCTCTTTCTTGACGGTCCAAACTCAGATCTTGATCTCCGGCACCACGTACGGCGCCCGGTAATCGCGTGTCAGCATCGCGCAGGCCTCCGCATCGCCTGGGAATGTCTCCTTGGCCGGATCGAAATTGACCGTTCGGCCCAATCGATAGGAGATGTTGCCGAGGTGGCACAGCGCCGACGATCTGTGCCCGTCTTCAATCTCCACGCCCAAGTCTTCCATCCTCCGGCTGCGCACGCCGGCGATGAACCGCTGGTATTCGTTGGAACCCTCCTCCCGCGCGGGACCGGCTTCGCGATTCTTGCCAAGGAACGTCTTGTAGCCGAAATAGTACACCTGCATGTAGCCTTCCGAGCCGTAGAACGTGACCCCGACGGCGTTGGACGCGGGATCCTTGCCGAACCCCTCCTGATTGGTGATCCAGTGACGCGTCTCGAACACTAACATCTTCTTCTCTTCCGGGTACTCGAAGATGCAAACGAGCGTGTTCGGTGTCTCTTGATCGTCGTCAAACATGAAGTGTCCGCCACCCGCATGGACCTTCGACGGCAATCCGACCCCCAGCCCCCAACGGGCCATGTCCATCTCGTGAACGCCCTGGTTGCCCATGTCGCCGTTGCCGTAGTCCCAGTGCCAGTGCCAGTTGTAATGGAAGCGGTTCTGGCTGAAGGGACGCTTGGGCGCCGGCCCCAGCCACAGGTCGTAGTCCACGCCCGCCGGAACCGGCTCGTCCGGCGTGTGGCCGATGCTCGGACGCCACTTGAAGCAGATCCCGCGAGCCATGTACACCTCGCCGATCGCCCCCTCCTGAACCTTCTGAATTCCCTCTCGAATGGCCTCCGAACTGCGACCCTGCGTGCCGTGCTGGCACATCCGCCCATACTTGCGGGCCGCATTGACTAACTGCCGGCCTTCCCAGATGTTGTGCGAGCAAGGCTTCTCCACATAAGTGTCCTTGCCCGCCTGCATGGCCGTGATGCCGATCAGCGTATGCGAGTGATTGGGGGTCGCCACGCTCACCACATCGATGTCCGGATCTTCGACCAGCTTGCGATAGTCGTTGAATCGCTTGATCTTGCGCCCGGTCTTCTTCTCCAGTTGGTCGGCCCGCGAATTGAGAATCGACGCGTCCACGTCGCAGAGGGCGGTCACCGTGCAGCCGTCGACGCTCTCCAGACCGTTCAGGTGGTGAAGGCCTTTGCCCCGGAGCCCCACGCAGGCAGCCCGAATCTCGTCGTTTGCGCTGGCTGCCGCCCGGGCGGTCTGCAACCGCGGCAGCGATCCAGCCAATCCAAGGGCCACTCCGGCAACTGCCGACTGATGGAGAAACTCGCGACGATGCAATCTGCTGGTCATGATCGAGGTCCCAGGTTCGGGGAAGGATGGCGGGCGCTGCCTCACCTAACGGAGTGATTTGGCTCTACTATAAGGCGCAGGTAAACCGGGTGACAAGTGCACGCCTGGATTCCCGGCCCCGAAAACGCAATTTGTTCTCGCAACGAGAGTTACGTCGCCTCTCCAGCAGTGACGCCGAGCCTGGACATCCGCACCGCAATCGACTAGAGTGAACCGCGCACGGCACCGTAGTGCCGCGGCGGTGGATTCTGTTGCTTCAGATTGGCTTTTTGCCCACGAGGTGGGGTATGTCGCGCCAATGGTGGTTGTCTCTCCCGATCTTGTTGGTCCCGATTCAGGCGGGTTTTTCTCAGGATGCCGTGGGGGAGCTGAAGAAGGCCGTTCAGCAGACGGCGGAAGTCGCCGCAAGAAGCCTGGCAGAACAGTTGCCGGCGGCGGCCCCCGCTCCTTGCGTCGATCTCGATGTCCTGATGGGCTGCGTGGCCTTTGACGAAAAAGGTGAGCTTCGCCCCAAGAAGGAAGGGGCCGAACCGGAGGTCCTCCGGGCCGGCACGATCGGTGCGCAACTGGCGGCCAAGCTGAAGGATGAACGCGAAAAACTGCCTGGCGGTGCTTCGCCTGGAGCGGCCGGGGCCACCTTCCTGCTCACGGGGTTGGCCGGCGACGACAAACTCGAGGCGATCGAGCAATTCCGCCTGCAACTGGCAGCGAATGGCTCCAAGTCACGCCTTCAGAACGGGAAACAAGTTCCGCGAATCGTCGGAACGACGGTTTCCCAACGCGGTACCGCGAACTCGGTCCAGTTCGATAACATGGGAATGCTCATCAGCGGTTCGGCCCAGATTGCCAAAACGGGGGCCATCGCACTTGCCGTTGAGATTGAGCGGTCGGCCATTGGCCCGGACGAAGAAGGCACGCCGATATCGCTGGTGGAAGGCAAGACGATTCGTACGCCGCAAATCGACACGCTGGTGATCAACACACAGGTTACCGTGGCCGACGGCCAGCCCGTTCTATTGGGCAGCTTCGTGCGATCCTCGGGCGACAAAGTGACCGAGACGTTCGTCGTCGTCACGGCCACGGTCGTCAAGCCTTGACCGGGTTCCCTACGGACGTCCGGGAGCTTGCGTCTTTCCGGGCGACGTTGCCGTCGGGGCGAAGATCTGGGGGGTTGCCTGCGGCGCAGCCCCGTTCCATGTCCAAATGGGAGCTCCGACGGCGTCCCGCACTCCTTGCGCGTAGTTGCGCAACCGGTTGGCCTCCATCTCTTCCAAATGGGTCCACATCTGGTAGCGCTGCGTTCGGCCGTGAATGCCCGTCGGATCCCATTGAAAAGCCGGCTTGGGCAGTTTGGCCGCCGCGGCCGCTTGCGATTCCGTGAAGGTAGCAAATGCCTGGGCTTTCGGCGTGCCGGCCGGGGCCTGGGAGCCGTGGGGCTTGTTGCTGTACGTCCCAGGTTGAAACATCCAGGTTTGCGCGCAGACGGTCGCACAATTCGAGATCAGGCCAACCAGGGCCGCGGCAATCAGAATCCGGTTCATCGTGCTTCTCCCAGAGAAGGATCGGTGTGTTCGGCACGACAAGTCTAGCTCATTGGTCCGGATGCCCGGTGCGAGGGAGTGCGGGTCGGTCGGGTCGTAACGGCTGGGCGGGCTGGAAAACGCAACGGACGGCAACGATGATTCTTCGCGGATCGGTCTCCACTTCACAACACCCGCCGGAAGAACATCCGATGCTCGAAGTTGCCCTCCATGAATTCGACAGAATGTGCCCGCGACCTCACCCCGCCGGACGGGGCTTCCCGGTTGCCGGAGCCGTCAGCCGATCGCGAAGGAAGATCGCGGCCGCAAAACCGATGAAGGCGCCCGACAGGTGTGCCGTCATGCTGACCTGCGGAATCGCCGAGTCGAAAAGAAACTGCATGAACACGATCAGGAGCATCAAGACCATGCGGCGCTTGGCAGCGAGTGCCTTTTCCCGCCGCCAACCGCGAAGCATCAGCGATCCGGTCGCCCCGACAAGCCCCATCACGCAGCCCGATGCGCCGACGGTAAGAGGCTCCGCACCCGTCGGCGAACTCAACGCCATCACCGTGGCCATCGAGCCGATTCCCGCGAGCAGGTAGACGAGCATGAACCGCCAAAACCCCAGGGCGAATTCCACAAACGGCCCCAGCGCCCACAATGCGAGCATATTCATTGCCAGGTGGAGCGCGCCGAAGTGCAGGAACAGCGACGCAACCAACCGCCACCATTCGCCGTCCCGGACCGCCGGCGGAAACAGCCCGCCCAGCCGGTACAGAACGTCGAGATTGGTACCGCCGCCCAGGCAACTCTCCGCAATGAATGCAAGAACGTTGACTGCCATAAGAAGCTGAGTGGCTCGCGCGCGGTTCGAGAACAAGGAACGCTGAGAGCCGAACCTCTCTTCATGGGACCGTTCCTTCGAAGCTTCCTCAACGACCCGCTCAGCCGATGCATCCAGCGGCTCCGGCACGAGGGAAATGCGAGCCAGACGCCGTTCAATGGCCCGCTGTAGCAACGGTTCGGCCCCCGGCAAGAGCGCTTCCAGTTGGCCTTTGGCCGATTCCGATGCGCCGGCTTCCAAATCGGCGGTTGCCAGCCAGAATGCTCGAATCGGAGCCGGCAAGACTGCGAGATTTCCCGAAAACAGCCTTTCGACCTCCTGCCGCTTGCCACAAAACGCGAATAGCATGAGGCGGCACACGTCCCGACTCGCCGGCGGAACGAGTCTACCGATCTTCTGCCGGTGTCCATCGTAGAATTCAACCAGGCCTCGCACGTCGCCGGTTTCTCCAAGCGCCCGAAGCACTCCGGCAAATAGGTCCGGATTTCGCTCGATCTCCTCGCGGTGCCGTAATTGCCAGGCCGGCTGCTCGTTCCAGCGATTGGTGATCCGATAGAGATTCATGATCGCCGCCAGGCCGACCAACGACTTGACTCCCTGGAAGCGGTCCAGCGTTTCCGACGCCGCCGTCAAGTCGCCTTTTTGCGAAAGCTCGAGTGCGCGAATGATCGTCGGCAACTCGATCCAGCCGTCCGCGGGATGCAGCCGCCGAATGATCTGCGCCAGCCGCCGGGCACCGGCGTAATCTTGCTGCATGAACCGCCGGTTATAGCGCGTTGCTATCAAGCCTGGAAGGAATATCAGCAGGAACCACAGTGCGGCAGCAAGGTAGACGATCGCCGCTTGCTCCAACAACCAACCAGTGACGGCCACGAGCAAGATCGCCAGATAGACGGCAACCCATCCGCGTCCCGCGAATTGCACGCGAGTCCACGTTGCCGTCATACCGGCAAGGCATAACGATACGACAAGCCAGAATGTGACGATACTGTGATCCATTTCATCACGTTTCCTCGAGCGTTGCCCCTGCATCCCGGTGTGTCACCACGATGTGACTCACCGAGTCGTTCCGAGCTTCCCGTTGGATCTCTCTGTTTTCTCGATCCGGCTTCTTCTGACGGATGCTCCAATGAATGCAGATACGCTCATGAGAAGGGCCAGTAGATATTTGAGGCTCATGGCCCCGGGGACGCCACCCCGAAGATCCTGATGAATCGTCGCGACAGCCAGAGCAAAACAGAACATGAAGACCGCGACAAGCAGGGGACTTCTCCGACGCAGAACCTCGGATGGATCGGAACGTACCTTCTGGATCTTCTCTCCCGGCCGGCACACACCATTTCTCCTGGATGACAGCGCGTGGTACCGATGACTCTCCGCGGATCGGCCTCCACTTCACAACACCGCGTCTTAGACAATTCCCCTACCGCAGACGTATACCACTTCGGCGTCCTGGTGTCCATATCGCCCCAGTATCATCCCCATGCCACGCCCCCCCCCAAAGAAAGCTGAACCAGCGGCAATGATTCACGGGATGGATGCAGGCGTTCACTCGTTGCTCAGTGCGAATCCAAACGACTTCTCGGTCTTGGGCGGCTTCTCCATTATTGCGCCGCGCGGTGGCGTAGCCGACGCGTAGCGCACTCTCGCTGCTCGCACACGCCCTCCCCGACGCAGCCCGTCTCAGGCGGCACGCCGTGCGCAGCTTAAGCAGTCCCCCCGCTTGGCTCAAAGCTCAAGGCTCAAAGCTCACCGCTCACCGCTCACCGCTCAAATCCCTTGCCTTGTCCGCAGAACTTGCGATAGTAATAGGGGGGTGAAGCCAGCGTTTCTTGCTTCGTGGAATATCAACGGAGGGCCAAACGGTGGACGTTCTACGCTCAATCTCCCTACCGATCGTCCTGCTCTTGGGGTCGGTTCTCGCCCTTTCGCCAGCGACCGCCTCAGCCCAGGTCGTCCAGCAGCCGATCATCAACAACCCGGGCGTCGTGACACCGGGGCTGAATCCCATGGTCGGCTCCGGGCTTGGCGGGTCCGTCATGGCCGACTTCGACAGCCTGATACAGCTCATCACCACCACGGTTCAACCGGACACCTGGGAAGACGTGGGCGGACCGGGCGCAATCTCCCCCTTCGCCACAGGCGTCTACATCGATCCGCAGGGGACGCTCCGAAAAACGGTGAGCACGGCCACGAACGAAGAACTATCGGCCTTGCGAAAGGCCGTGGCGGCCCGAGCTCAGGGTGACGACGTTCGCCAGAGTTCGCTTCTGCGCAAGATCTCCTTGCCGAGACTGGAAAAGCAACTGCAACTCCGCGCCGCGGCCGGAAAGGGCCCCACGGTGGCCATGGGGCTCATGGCCGGGCTGCGCCGAATCGAATACGTCTTCGTCTATCCCGAGTCCGGCGACCTGGTGATCGCCGGACCGGCCGGCGATTGGCGTCTGTCGGAGGAGAACCGGTTCGTCAGCACCGAGACGGGTGAACCGATCATTCAACTCGACGACCTGATCGTCGTCCTTCGTCAGATGGCAAGCGGGAATCAGTCGCCCTTCGGATGCCTGATCGTGCCGACTCAGGAAGGCCTGGCGAGATTCAAGGCCTTCGCCGAGGAATCGGCCAAGAAACCGCTCAGACCGGGCACCCGCAGGTCGTGGCTTGCCCGGCTTCAGCAGGAACTGGGCAAGCAGAACCTGGATGTCTACGGGATCGATCCGCGGACGCGGGTGGCGTCGGTCATGCTCGAAGCCGACTACCACATGAAACTGGTGGGGATGGGGATCGAGCCGGGGGTCGTGGGCGTCGACAGTTATCTCAAGTTGGCGGCCAAGGATCGCACCTCAGAGGCCACCATGTCGGTTCTCCGCTGGTGGTTCACCTTGGATTACGATTCGGTCATCGCGTCCCATCAGCACGACGCCTTCGCACTCAAGGGCCAGGGGGCCAAGGTCCTCAGCGAGAACGAGATGCTCGAAGCCGACGGCCGGCGAATCCATACCGGCCAGTCGGATGAGCCGAACCGGGAGTTCGCGGAGTCGTTCACCCGCCATTTCAAGCAGCTCTGCGATCGCTACCCGGTCTATGCCGAGTTGCGGAACGTCTGCGATCTGGCCCTGGTCACCGCCCTGGTGCGTCGCCAGGATCTGGCGGAGGCGGCCGGCTGGAACATGACGCATTTCACCGACGCGGCGGCCTGCCCGGTCCGGCTGGGGCCCGAGCCGCAGAAGGTCGATTCCGTGATCAACCACTGCTCGACGGGTCGCGGTGAGTTCATCGTGGGAGTGAGCGGCGGGGTCCGTATCGATCCGGGCTATTTCCTGCGAACCAGTTCGCTGGCTGCGGATCGGACAGGCCAGATTGCATCCCAACGCTCCGCGTCGCCGCCGGTTGCCGAGGCGGAACGCTGGTGGTGGGATTGATCGGGCTGGCCGCCCTTGCTAGGACTTCTGCAGCAACGTCAACAGCCGCCGGTCGAGCTTGTGGCCGTGCCAGTCCTCGTACTCGATATCGGCCCGGCCGGAATCGAGCAGGCCGAACGAACCGCGGAAGTTCCACAGGGCGTAGCCGATGCCATGCCCCTTGAGAATGTCAAGCACGTCGGAAAGCCAGGCGTGGAACACTTCGTAGGGGGTCTTGTTGTAGCAGCCAGCCTCGCCGCAGTGAACGCCGATCCCCTTCTTCGCCAGTTCCGCCCAGGGAGCGTAATGGGCTTCGAGCGTTGCCCGATCGCACTTGACCGAGCCATTCTTGTTGAGGAGAGGCCAGGTGGGAGTGGGAAAGCTCATGTTCTTGTCGACCCAACTGGCATGGTAGTGGCTGATGCCGGCGGGCGTGTAGGCGTGCACGCTCTGGGCAACGCCCGTGGGGATAATGTTATCGACGACCTTGTTGCCCACGCTCAGGCCGTCGATGATGATCGTTCGATCGGGCGTATGCTTCCGAATCGCCTCCGTGGCCCGGGTCATCACCCGCCGATAGTCCTCGGCCGACATGTATCCCTCGCGGACCCCGGGCGCCTCGTTGACCAGGTTGAAGCTCAGTTGCTTGGCCGACACTCCCTGGTACCGCTTGGCAAACAGGTCCCAGTGGAAAACGAAGGCCTCCTCGGCCCGCGGATCGCTCCACAGCACGAAGGGTTCGCGATCCGGATTGTTGATGCAGTAGCCGGGAGCACGATGGAAGTTGAGGCTCACGTGCAGATCGTACTTCGCTCCCAGTTCCACGGTCCGGTCGACCTTCTCCATGGTCCGCTCATCGATCTTGGTCATATCGTCGGGCGAGAGCTTCTTTGTCTCGCGCCAGTCCGAGTCGATCCACAGCCAGTAGTCCATCGGGATGCGGACGAAGTCGAAACCCCAATCGCGGATCCACTTGAGATCATCTTCGCTGACCATCCCGGCAGATTGTTCGCCCCGGCTGAAAGCCTGGAAGAAGTCGGTGAGATTGAAACCTCGCCAACGCGGGATGGCGGTCTGGGCGGGCTGGCCGGCAAACGTCGCCCGGCCCGATGTCCCCAGAACGGCACCGGCAACCGTTGCCCCGGCGGCCTTGAGAAATACGCGGCGAGTGGATGGCTTGGTTGGCATGGGGCGTCTCCCGAATGATGTGGCAAGCTGAGGCTGAAAGCAGACAGCCGGTCATTCTATGCCCTGGCGGAGGGCCACGCCAGTCGAGGGCTCGAGTGCTTCGTCGAGCTTCAGTTCTCAGAATTCGCAGGTATCGTCGAAGCCGTCCACGAATAGACCATTAGACCATGCAGCGCGCCGCTGGCGAGGATCTGCCCGTTTGCCCAAAAAAGACGTGGATCAGAGAAGAGGCACCGGTACTCAGCTTCGAAGTACCGGTGCCTCTTCTCTGATCCATTCTTGACACAGGAAAGCGGGCTGCTGTTTACGTATCGGTTTGCGGAAGGCCGCAGAAATCCGGGCTTCCGTTGGTCGCCCTCGTGCATTGGCTACGCAGGCGTCAATAGGCCCCGACCACACAAATTCACCCGCGAATTCTGCGGAAGAACCCATTTTTCGCTGGAGTTCAGCCTTCAGGCTACGCCCAGCACGCAAAGGCGTGGACTCCAACGCATCTGCGCCTCGTGTGCCGAAAACACACGAATCCCTACTGGCCGCCGCCCCGCAGCGATTCCAGAGACGCCTCTTCCTCGGACGCAAGTCGCTGCCGCTTGCTCAGGTAGCGGTCGTACTTGGCTGTCTCTTCCGGGGTCCAGGCGTTGGCCTCGCGGTAGTCCCCACAGAACGGGACTCCCAGATCGATCCACGCGCAGAGCTTGTCCATCTCCTCCCGCGAGAGTTCCACACCTTCGTGCCCCTCGGCAAGCAGTTGAATCAACTTGCTGGAGGCCGATCCTGCCGAATAGGGTGCGAGCATGGGCGGAGCCGACTGGGCACTGACCCAGTTGAGCAGCGGGTGATCCGGATCGCCTCGCCAGTGTCCCTTGTCGTTGTCAGGCCGGGCGTGGGTCAGGTTCAGATAGGCCCGGCTCCAACGGCGTTTGGCAAGCTCGTCGGTGACCGGTTCGCCGGTCAGAAACGGTTCGTCTCCGCCGGCCGCCGAGTGGCAGCTTGCGCATTTCCGCTCGAGTACCGGCTGAATCTCCGTGGCGAAACTGAAGCCACGTCTTTCTCCGTGAAATGGCCGAAGCGTCTCCGCCCCCGCAGCAATCGCCGCGGTCAATGGCAGGTCGGCGGCCGGCGTGCTGTTCTTGTGCTCGTGGCAGCCGACGCAGGAAGCGTTCTCGCCCGGCTGCAGCGTCGTCCAACTCCGCATGGTCTGAACCATTCGCCCCTGCTCGTCGAGCAACTGAAAGTAGACCGGCGTTCGGGCCGGCAGGGAGAAGAACACGGAGCCGTCGTCATAAACGGTCGCGTCGCCGAGAATGATCTTGGGGTCCCACGTGCCGTTCCCAATCGCCACGGGCGTGCTGATCAGGGCCGTGCCGCCGGGGCCACCGTTGCGGTTCTCGCCAATGCCGGCCACCCGGAAGTCGAGTTTCACCACTCGCAGCGTCTTGATCGTGCCACGAGGAACTCCGGCGAGGCCCGGACCGATGCAGACGTCCTGAACGTAGCAGGTCCCCGTATCCTTGCGATAATCTACCAGGCTCGGTCGGATTCGATGGATGGCCCGCCGCCGCAACAGAATCGGCTGACTGCACGGGAGCACTGCATCACTCGCCAGCAGTTCACGCTTGCCGTCGATCGTCATGAAGTAGATGCCGGTGCGAAGTCCGAGCGATTCCTTCCAGCCCCAACCGACCGGGTGATAGGTGACCAGGTATTCGGTTTCGCTGAGCGGATAGGGGTATTGAAAAAGCTCGCCCTCCTGGCCGTAGCGATCCACCTTGACGGCCGGAGTCTCGCGAACCGGGGCGATCAGTTGCACGCCCTCGCTTTCCTGTCGGCCTTTGGACGGGTCGATCAGGATCAGTTTGCCCGTCTGACGCGTATGATGTCCGGAAGCCACAGCCACAGCCTTCTGCGTGCCGGGCACGCCCCGGGCATGGAGGATCGTCGTCGGAAACCAGGAGTTGCCTCCGTAGAAGTCCGACTGGTTGGTCCCGTCGGGATTCATCTGCATCAGCGGCTGGGGGTAGATCTGCCCGCGATCGTTGTATTCCCAACGCGTGTAGAGGATCCGATGGTCGTCGGTCACGGTCGGAAGATTGTCGTGCACCTGGTCGAAAGTCAGTCGGCGGAGCGAACCGCCGTCGGCGTCGCAGCGATAGAGGTTGCTGACCTCGGTCCACCAGCAGTCGACCGTCTGCACGCACCGCGAGGAGTTGAACAGGATGTCGCCGCAGGGCAGATAGGCTCCTTCGTAGTCGGCCACGCCCAGCCCCGAGGTGAGTTGACGAACGTCTCGCGACTCGAGATCCAGTTCGTAGAGGTGGTAATCGTCTTCCAGATCCGACTTCTTCCAGGCAAACAGCACTCGCCGGCCGTCGTAGGAAACGTCGGGATCGCGGATCACCCCGCCCGGATCCTCCAGAAGCGTCTCGACGGCAACCTGCGAACCGTCGTAGCGCAGCAGGCACAAGGCCGAGCCGGGCTTGAAATGCCGTTCGGCCTGAGCGTCGGACTGCCCCTCGGTGTACGCATAGTGCGAACCGCCGAGCGTGTAATGCTTGACGAACACCATCTCCGGTGCGTATTGAAGAAGCGCCTGGAGACGCACCTTGCGGCGCTGCCGGCATGCCTCGACATACAGTTCCAGCCAACGCGGATCTTCCGGCGGCGGATTCTCCTCACCAATCCGGTCGAGCCGCCCTCGCAACGGAGCCGCGTCCTTCAACTCGGCGAGGACGCGGCCGATCATCTCCCGTTCCGCCGACGCGTCGCGGGACGGATCGAGGTACCAACCGAATTCCCGCTGCACGTCGAATCCGCTCGACTCGGGCGCTCGGTGGGGATTGTCCTGCATGAACCAATCCATCTCCGGATGGTCACGCCAGAGCCGGCGGCAGGTGGCCGCAACGGCCGCTTCGGGTTCGGCGACCGGCGACTCGAAACGCCGGCGTGCGGCAATCATCGCCGAAACCCACGTCGGGGTCTGCCGGGGAGCAGCGTCCTGCCCTGCAGCCTCGCAGCAAGCCGCTAGAATCAGAATCAGCACACAACGTCTCATTCCTGGGCAACCTCAGGGTTCTTGTCCGGCGGTCGTATCCGTCCGGCGGCCTGGCCGCCGGGTAAAGATGAGTATGGCGACTGAAGCAGCAACAAACAATGGTTCTCCGGGGCGGCGTCATGGGGTGTGGGGTACGCTGGTTGCCGAGGGACAGACTGGCGATGCTTGCCGCGATGCGGCAGCGGGAGCGTCATGGTTCTGCAGCCCTTCCAATGCTCCCGCAAGACGCCATAATGGTCATTGACTCTGGAACGCAAAGCACTCTGGTCCAATCATCCCTGGAGGACTGCAAGTGAAACCTCGCTCGACCACTCTGCTGCTCGCAGCTCTGACGCTGCTCGGAACCGCCGGAATCGCACACGCCTGGGAATTGGCCAAAGGCCCGTTGGCCACGCGATGGGCGAAGGACGTCTCGCCCAAGAACGTCTGGCCCGAGTATCCCCGGCCCCAGATGGCTCGCCCGGAATGGACCAACCTCAACGGCCTCTGGCAGTATGCGATTCAGGGCAAGGACGCCGGCAAACCGGCCCGGTGGGACGGCGATATCCTCGTCCCCTTCGCCGTCGAGTCGGCCTTGAGCGGCGTAATGAAGCCGGTTCAGCCGGACCAGAAGCTCTGGTACCGGCGGACGTTCGCGGCGCCCGCCCTGCCCGACGGCGCCCGGCTGTTGCTCCACTTCGGCGCCGTCGACTGGCAGTGCAGCGTCTCGATCAACGGCAAGGAAGTCGGCTCGCACACGGGCGGATACGATCCGTTCAGCTTCGACATCACGGAAAAGCTGAGGGACGGCGAGAACGAAATCGTCCTCTCCGTCTGGGACCCGACCGACGCCGGCTGGCAACCCCGCGGCAAGCAGGTGCTGAAGCCGCACGGAATCATGTACACGGCCGTCACCGGGATCTGGCAGACGGTCTGGCTCGAAACCGTGCCGGCCACCTACATTCAATCCCTGAAGATCGTGCCCGACGTCGACCGCAAGCTGGTTTCCGTCACGGTCAATGCGTCGGCCGGCGCACAGGTCGAACTCGCCGCGATCGATGGCGGTACGGTCGTCGCCACGAAAGCCGGAGAAACCGGCCAGACCATCGAGTTGGCCGTCGACGCTCCGAGACTCTGGTCGCCCGATTCGCCCAACCTGTACGACCTCGATGTTCGCCTCGTGGGAGACGGAGAGACGATCGATACGGTCAAGAGCTACTTCGGCATG
This sequence comes from Planctomycetaceae bacterium, assembly GCA_012719125.1. GTDB lineage: Bacteria > Planctomycetota > Planctomycetia > Pirellulales > Thermoguttaceae > JAAYAY01. Next base: position 17,524 of record JAAYAY010000049.1, read on the forward strand.
CGAAAGATCCACGTTGCCAAGGACGCCGACGGACTGAACCGGCTGATGCTGAACAACGAGGTACTCTTCCAGTACGGGCCCCTGGATCAGGGCTGGTGGCCCGACGGGCTGTACACGCCGGCGACCGACGAGGCGATGAAGTACGACGTCGAGATGACGAAGAAGTTCGGCATGAACATGGCCCGCAAGCACGTCAAGTACGAGTGCGCCCGCTGGTACTACTGGTGCGACAAACTGGGCCTTCTCGTCTGGCAGGACATGCCGGCCGGCGGGTCCGACAAGAACGACGAGAGCAAGGCCAACTTCCGCGCCGAGTTGAAGGCCATGATCGACGCCCTGCACAACCACCCGTCGATTGTCATGTGGGTGCCGTTCAACGAGGGCTGGGGCCAGCACGACACGCCCGAGATCGTCGAGTGGATCCAACACTACGAACCGACCCGGCCGGTCAACGAGGCCAGCGGGTGGACGGATAAGGGCAGCGGAAACGTCTCCGACATGCACAAGTACCCGGGGCCGGGCACTCGTCCCGCCGAGGAGAATCGCGTCGTCGTCCTGGGCGAATTCGGCGGCCTGGGCATGCCCGTCAGCGGCCACACCTGGCAGGCCGAAAAGAACTGGGGCTACGTCTCCTTCGAGTCGGCCGACGACCTGACGAACGCCTACGTGGGGCTGCTCACCGCCATGCGGCCGTTGATCGGCCAGGGCCTTTCCGCGGCCGTCTACACCCAGACGTCGGACGTCGAGATCGAAGTCAACGGGCTGATGACCTACGATCGGGCCCTCGTCAAGATGGACCTCGACCGAATGGCCGAGGCGGCCCGCAAGCTCCATCTGCCGCCGCCCGTGCTCACCCAGCTCGTGCCTTCCAGCAAGGACCAGCCTCAAACCTGGAGCTACACCACTGAGAAGCCGGGCGACGACTGGATGAAACCCAATTTCGACGCCGCGGGGTGGAAGTCGGGCCCCGGCGGCTTCGGCACCGAGGGCACTCCCGGGACCGTCGTGCGGACGGTGTGGAACACGTCGGACATTTGGATCCGCCGCACGTTCACGCTCGACTCGCTGCCCGTGGCGGGCGACCTCTGTCTCAACATCCACCACGACGAAGATGCCGAAGTCTACCTCAACGGTCGCCTGGTCAAATCCTTCACGAAATACACGACCGCCTACGTCAACGTGCCGCTCGACGCCGCCGCAACAGTCGCCTTGAAACAGGGCCGGAACACGATCGCCATCCACTGCCGCCAAACCCGCGGCGGGCAATACATCGACGCCGGGCTGTCGCTGATGGTGGAGCGATAGGGCCGCGGTGACGGAGTCGATCCAACGCCCCCAGGGCCGCGGTGTTTCACGCCTTCGGCGTGGAGCGAAGTTGTGCGGTTTTACAGAGATACGCGGCGGAACAACGTGCCACCCGCAAACGGGCCCCTTCGCGTCAGAGCGTAGGTGGCCCCGTTCTGGCCGTCTCGCCTCCTCCGATACACCCAATCACAGGCGGGATGGGTAGTCGTGTGGAACGTGCTGGATTCGTGTAGAAGCAGGGGAAGATACGGGCCGTTTGATTCGGCGGTGCCCTGGTTCGACGATCGGTCGTTTTGTGGGACAGTTGCGGAACGGCGGAACGAGTAGGATCACCTGCTGGGCACTCTGCCCCGAAATCGCTCTCCCTGCCGCATTCCACTCGCGGCCGGGTGTCCGGCACGGTGCATCGCCCCCTACAGTCCAAACAAGGCAAGTTCCGCCGAGACAATGAGTATTCCCACAACAGTGTACCCCAACACATGCGCCCACCGTACACTTGAGACTGATGCGTTCCCATACCGACTCACAAGAGCATGACGAGCAAGTGTCGGAGCAGCCCCCAACGCGATGAGCATGGCAATCCCGACAACAGCAAACACAACAAACGTGGCAAACTCGCCTCTGTGATAGACGGCAACGTACAACATCATGAGCACCAGATAGGAGCCCACCCCACCCATCAAGACCCCGCAACGAAGCGTGAAGGAAGCCGAGTATGCCATCCCGAATCGCGGCATAACGATGATGAACCAGTACGCGGCACCCAACATCAAGAGCAGCCCAGCAACCACAAGCGGCACCTTCGGCATTCCAAGCCGAACAAGGGCCGCCCCATCTCCCACACCAGCCAAAGTGCTTCCGAGGAGGTAAATCCCATTTATGGCAAGAGATACGATGCCAAGGAGATGCAGAAGGCTGGGCACCCCGCGCCGAAACGCGACAAACCCCAGAGCGGGAAGCACCCCGAAGACCGCGCCGATACCGACACCAGACCACATGGAAATCAACGGATGCGGATTCGACGCAAAACCAGTCCAACACCAACAGAAGGGATTCAACGAGATGAACGAGACCCGTCCACCAGAAAGCGTATTGCCCACTGCATGCCCCACTTCATGCAAAGCCATACAGACGTTATAGGTAATCGTGAATTGCGCGAGTAGCGAGAGGGATGCCTTCATGGATCAGGGCTGCAAACTGCTTCTGACGCGTCTCCAAGTCAACAGCGCGGCAAGCTGTGTCTTGCTTCTGGGCCAAAACGGTGATTTGATGGAACAGTGGTCAACAAGAAGCGGGTCGGGGAGTTGATTGACGACGACAAAGCCACCCGATTCCGCGACCGACATTCAGTGGCGGTGTTTGGGCAGTTTTGCCAAAGCTTGATTCAACCAATCGACGTACCACTCCAGGAACGTAACGCGTTTCTTTTTGCCTATTGCGATTGGGTACAAGCCTTTTTGGTCTGTCCGGGCATCGTGCCACACGTGCCCTGCCTCGGGACCTGTAACCACCAGCCAATCACGATTCGCGCATCCTTCGTGACAGATTGGGATCGCGCCGTTGACGTTATCGGGTGTCCAATAACGCTCGTCGAATGCCTCAAGTGCCTTTTCGTACTCTTCTTCGTCGTCCGTTTCCTCGGGCTCACCAGTCAGATCGTTCCATGGCTTCTTGTGGGGGAAGGGCTTCGACAACTTGCCAACAAAGCCATCACCTTCCTTCCATTTCCGAAAGTCAAAACAATCGTCCATCTCTCCCAGCTTGAATACACCGTAGAATGGCCCTGCACCACCATTTCCCAGATGAACCAGAAAGCCTCGATAGTCTTCTGGTAGAGGGATGCGGTGTTTGGCTTCAAACTTCCGCACGGCGGACTCGGATAGCGGCGGATTCAGATCGAATCCGTGGGCTCCAACGCCGAAGACTTTCGGCTGTCGTTTTGCGGAGCGAAGTCTTTCTAGGCCGTTACGAATCCTCTCAATTCTCCTGTTCATGGATCGCCCCTGTTATCCGCCATCCTGGACCTTCGTGGTGGCCACGGTCAAATGATTGGAAAGTCCGACAAGCACTCCCCGTCGCCTAATCTTGCAGTCCAGCTCTGGATGCGAACCCCGTTTACCTTTTCCTGGGAACACACCGCCCGCTACCGTTCAGGATACCGCCGTCGATAACGTAGTCAATCCGGGGAAGGGTGGACAGAGCCCCACAGAACCTCCGGTAATCGTCCCAAGATCGTCGCATTCTCAAACGCCTCAATCACTTCGGCATCCAAGTGCCAATCTGCCATCGGCGAAATCGAAATGCCGCTTCCCGTGGCTATGGGATGGAGGGGGCCAATGCTCCCAACTCACCCCTCAATCAACCCCGTCTGCCCCAGATTCCGCCCCAGCTTGGGCCAGCCGGTTGTGGCCAGGCCGTTGGATGAGCATTTGAGGACCACGACCGTGTCGTTGTCGAGGGCGACGGCCAGACGCCGAGGGGCGAGGATGGTGGCGGCGGAGCGGACGGGCGATTCGACTCGGGCTTTCCATTGGACTTCGCCGGAGGAGTCGAGGGCGTGGATCGTGCCCGAATTGTCGCCGAAATAGATCAGGCCGTCGTCGCCGATGACCGGTGTCGATTCGATGGCGTCGCCGGTGGCGTATTGCCAGCGGACCTTGTGACTGTTTCCGTCGACGCAGTAGAGCAGCCCGCTGGGTTGCTGCCCGCGAGGTGCCTGGGTGACGCCGACCAGGATGTGGCCGTCAGGTCCGATGACCGGCGAGCCGAGCAACTGGCCGGGAAGCTTGACGTTCCAGGCCTTGGCCCCGGTGGGGGCAAAGCCGTAAAGGTTTTCATCCCGGGCGGCAACCACGATGATTCCGCCGTCTTCGGAGACGGCAGGGGCCGAGTTGATGAACCCGCCGGCATAGCCGAACTCCTGGGAGTGATCCCAGAGGTTGCGGGCTTCGTCTTCGTCGAGGCTGATCGCAAAGACATAGCCGTCTTCGGAACCGACCAGCAGCACGTCGCTGAGAACCACGCCGGTTGAATCGAACTTGCGTCGGGAACGGAAGAAGGGGTGCCGCCCGGTCTTTCCTTCCCCGTCGACACGGATCAGGCCCCCGTCGTATCCGCAGATGTAGGTGTTGCCGCGGGAATCGACGACCGGGGCGGCCCAGCCGAGCGGCTCGCCCACGTCGGCGGGAGTCCAATGCTGCTTCCCGGACGGATTGATGCAATGGAGCAGGCCGTCGCTAGCGTGCACGCGGATCGTGCCGTCCGGCGCGACCACCACGGGGCCGGGCACGTGTGTGCCGATCACGTATTCCCACACAACCTTCGCCTTGCCCTCCTCTTCCACAAGGGCGTAGAGACGCCCCTGCGTGCAGAGGTAGATCCGGCCTTCGGCATCGACGGCCGGGGCGTTTCGGGCAGGCCGGGCCTTATCCGCAAACGGCGGCTCGGCGGGAAAGGCCCAGACGAACTCCTTGGGGCGAAGCACTTCCGGACGCTTTCGCGGTTTGACAACCGGCTTGGGCGGCTCTGCTTTAGCCGGTTGAGCGGCCGGGCGAACCGTCGACCGCTTGCCGGCCGCCGGTTGCGGCGTCTTCGCTGGCGGAGTGGTCCGCGTGGGAGTCTGTGGAGCCGGCGGTCGGGCCTTCGTCGGTTTCGAAGTCGTGGGCCGCTGCTTGGGCGCCTGGGGCCGCTGGGCAGCCGGTGCCGGACGCGAAGGCGGCGCCTGGGGTGTGCCTGGTGACTGGAACGTCAAACCGCCGGTGACGGTAGGGGGCGGTGGTTGCGGAGCCTGACGAGATGACGCGGGCGGTTGAGCCGGCGGCGTTTGAGGAGCAGACGGTTGTTGAGGAACCGGCTGAAACGGATAACCGGCCTGCGGCTGCGGCGCCGGCTGCTGACCCTGAGGCGGATGACCTTGTGCCGGGTAGCCCTGCGGCGGCTGCGCTGGGGGAGGCGTCTGGTAAGGGGCTCCCTGCTGTGGATAAGGCGCGTAGGGCTGTTGCGGAGTTACCGGAGCGTTGGCCGGATAACCGGGCGTGGGAGCCTGGGGCTGTTGCGTCGGAAAGCCCTGTGGATAGGCCTGCCCGCCCTGTTGGGGCGTTCCATAGTACGGCTGTTGAGGCTGCTGCGGATGTTGTGGCTGCTGAGGTCCGCCCGGATAGCCCGGTTGGCTTGGATATTGAGGGGGTGCGCCCGCCGGCGGTTGAGGTTGCGGCACGCCCGGCGCTCGGGGAATTCCCCCGGGACGGACGCCGCCGTGTCCGGGAGGTTGCGCCGGATAACCGCCAGCCGGCGTTCCATAACCGGGGGCCTGAGGATAGGCCGGTGTCTGAGGATACTGGGGCCCCGCAGGCTGCTGCGGTGCTGCAGGCTGCTGGTACTGCGGATAGCCCTGGACAAACCTCGGTTGCTGAGGTTGCGAGGTGGGAAATCGCTGCTGAGCGGGCGGCTGCTGAGGATACTGCGGCTGGGCCGGATAGCCGGGCATCTGGGGCGTTTGCGGCTGCTGCGGCTGCTGATACTGCGGCGGCCCTTGCGGCTGGGGCGGCGCGGCACCTTGCGGAACCAGTTGAAACAGCCCGACCGCCTGCGTCCCGCACTGGGGGCAACTATAGGGTTGGGTCGGTCGCTGGACATGGAATCCGCATCGTGTGCAGCGGAACGTGTTCATGGAGATCCTTCGTTGGTACCTACCGGACGTCGACGGTTGCCTTCGTGTAAACCTTTCCGTTATCGCGGAGGACGATCCAGCCGAGAACCTCGACGATTTCGACTCCGCGCGAGGCGGCGTTGTGGCGGCTGGAATCGAAACGTTCGCCGGGATGGACCAACTCGATCGAGTTGTAGATCCCGGCATTCTCGCAGGTCCGCTGCAAATAGTGGATCAGCGCCTCCTCAAACCGAGTGTTGCCGGGCGAGGTCTTCGGTTGCCAGCGGTAATAGGCCTCGCCGACGTCCTTGAGCAACTGGGGGAGCCGTTCCGGTGAGGCGGAGCGGAACACGAGCAACTGTCCGGCCAGGCCCTGGGCCGCGGCCTCGCCCGCCAGGACGCCTTCCACCAATTGCCGGCAGGCCGAACCGAGCGATCCGTCGGCCACCAACTCGGGGCCGAGCACGGCCGTGAGCCAATCGCCGCTGACGGCCGAGGTCTCTTCTTCCTGCGGCGCAGGAACGAGCAACTCGGCCAGACTCTGCACGCCGCCGTCGATGTGCGACTGGAGACGCTCCATCGTCTGGTAGAGGGCCGTGTTCTGCTGGTCGAGAATGTCGAGCTTCTCGCGCAGCGGTTTCAGCAGTGTCTCGAGCCGTTCCGGCGATACGCCAGGGGCCGGCACAGCGGCGGCGGAGGGTGTCGCCGGGGTCGCAGCAGAAAGGCGATCGAGCTTCTCGCCGAGTTCTGCAATCTGTTTGGCAATCTCGCCGACCTCAACGGACGGTGCCGATTCCGCCTTGGTGCCGGCCTGGGCGTCGCGGTGAAGCAGGTAGTCGGCAATCTGGCGGTTGGCCTTCTCGAACATCCGGCCGAGTTCGGCCATCTGATCGGTCAACTGCTGGAGTTCGCTGCACTGGGCGGTGTCAAGTGGGTCATCCACGGTGATTCTTCGCTGCAAGATGGTTGTGGGCAGGGTTGGCGGATGCTGCAACTGGCGATCTCAGCGCGGGAGTTGTGTGGGTTGAGATTTGGTCAACAGGAAGCGATTTGTGCCGATATCTGCGGCTGGATTGGGGTCGGCGGTGGGGGCTACGTTGCCCAGGTTGCCTGCTCCATTGTTTGCGTTGTTTGCATTGTTGACATTGTTTGCGCGGAGTTTTGAGGTGCTTTTGGCCCGGTGGAGGGGTGCTGTCGAAGTGGCGGACGCGTGGCGTCGGCTGGGCGGCAACGCGGCAGGTGCAGAAGCGAGGATCACGAGTTCTGATCTCCGGGTTATTCATCAGGAGGCCGGCCCCAGGAGCGACGTTTGACAACCAGCGTACGGCGGAACGCTGCGATCTGTCCCCCTTCAATGGTCATTTAATAGTATACAGATTTACAGTATTTTGTCAAGGGGAAAATTGAACACTTGGGAAGGAACTTGCGGGCGTTGCGTTGTTCTTGGGTGTCTGGAAGAGCGAAGGTCTCCGGCGCTTCTTGTGGTTGGCTCTGGAGAGCCAACCTACGTGTGTTTATTGGTTCACTTCGATGTTGTCGAGTCCGCCGGTGTCGAGGTAGTAGCGTTCGTCGGCCAGGGTGCGCCAGGTGAAGTGGACGTTGTCGCCGAGGATGGCGTCGTCGCCGGCAACGATGCCCGTGACCGACTCGACTTCGAGGTATTCCTCCTTCTCACCGCTGGCACGCTTCCGTTTGATCTTGACGGCGATCTCGGTCTTGCCGATGCGGTCGCCGGTGTCCATTTTGAGGACGTAGACGGGCGAGGCCTGGGCCTCTTCGCCTTCGGTCATCTTGCGGCCGATGATCACGCGCTGGGAACTCGTGGAGAACTCGGTGATCTCCTCCTTGGCCTGCTCCTCGGCCGGACGGAAGAGGATCCGTTCCTTGCGGATGCCGCTGGTGGCGTCGGTCATCACGCCCCAGTAATAGGTGTTCTCTTTGGCCTTGCCCTTCATCTCGAACTTGAACTGGGGGAGCATGCCGTGCTTGGCCATGAATTCGATGGCCGCCCCCACGACCACGGGACTCTTCGGATCGACGATCACGCCGGGGTTGCGCCCCTTTTCATCCTGGTAGGGATACCAGTTGCCGGCGTAGTGCTGATGCATGGGCACGATTCGCGACGGCGACAGGGGAACGTACATGCGGACGAGCCGCTGGATGTAGTCGAGCTTGGTGGGCAGTCCGGCCAGGAGGACGACGTCGGTGTTGTGGTCGACGATCCGTTCGCAGTAGTCGAACAGCAACTCGTCGAAGACGTCGTGGACGACGCCCTCGAATTCCTCCCGATTGACGTAGAGGTCGAGTTCCTGCTGAACCGTGTAGTAGCCCGGGCCGCGCAGCTTGTCGAACACGGCCTGGAGGGAATCGAGTACGGAGGGATCGATAATCTCGGGATCGGTGTGCGAGATCGGCTCGTCGGTGACGTTGTCGACGGCGTTGTTCAGATAGACCTGGGCCAGGGGCACGAACAGCCGGTTGATCCAGCCGACCCGTTGGGCGCGGAACTCGCGGTTCTTGGGCACCTCGGGACCGAACAGGAACTGGATGTCCTCGTCCTCCAGGCCGACGGCCTCGGCGAAGGTGGGAACGATGATCGTCTCCAGCAGCCGCTTGACCAACTGGTCGCCGCCCAGGGCGATGCCGTCCTGATGGAGGACGGCGCCGCGAATCGAGTCGTCGATCTTCGATTCGAAGTTGTAGCGTGCGATCATCAGGTCGGTGGTGCCGCCGCCGACGTCGATGCAGGCGATGCGGATTTCGCTGGCCGGGTCGCCGAACGATTCCCCCTCGGCCGGCATTCCGGGGCGGCGCCGGGGCGGCGGGGCGGGACCGCCCGGGCGGCGCAGGCCGGGACGAGCCCGGCGCCGGGCGGCGGGTGTGGCCGCCGGACCTTCGTCAACCTCCTCTTCCTGCTTTGCCGGCATCGCGCCGCGATCCTGCCGCAGCAAGGCAAACCAGAGCCGCGGGTCCTGGCCCAGCAGACGCAGTTCGCTCCAGATGTAGGTAAGGTGGACGGCGCTGGCTTCGTCGATGCTGAGATTCAGTTCGGGCTCGACCCGCTGGTGTTTGCCGAGGGTGAGCCTGAAGATATTGATCGCCTTCTGCGCCTGGGCTTCGAGCCGTTTCTGTTCCTCCTCGATCATTCCGCTGGGGAACGTCAAGGTCATGGTGCGGATCTCGCGGGCTCGTCCCGAATCGCCGGAAGCCGACCGGTAGGCGTGTGAGTTGACGTACATGTAGGCCTGGGTGAGCATCTCGTAGAGAGCGGCCGTCATCATGCAGCGAGGGGCGTGGCGCGGCTTGTGGGGAGCCGGCGTGGCATACTCCGACTCGCGGGGTTTGCGCCCGGTGAGCAGGAAATCGCGATCGTCTTCGTGCACGAAACGCAAGTAGGGACCGCGCAACGGTGCGGCATAGGCGCCGGTTGCGCAACGATCGCCCGGATCGGCCATGTGCCAGTTGGCCCCTTCCAGCCAACTCGAATCGTCGGCCCACAGGTAGCGTTTGGGGGAACTGAGCCCGATGCGGATATCTCCGTCCGCCCGCATCACATGGGAGATATCGTCCCCTTCCCGCCCCAGGCGGACCATCGAGAGGTCGTCGAACAGCGTCGGCGTAATCGTGACTTCGACCTTGTTCTGCTTCAGCTTCTTCTTGTCGCGGGCAAACCAGCCGCCCTTGTCGTCCGCTTCGACGGTGTGGTACTCGATCTTCTTCTGGGCCACCGGCGGGAGATAGGGAGTGTTGCACCAGATCGTCTTGGATGAAAACCAGCGGGCCGACGGCGTGCTCTCGTATTCGCCTTCGTCGTTCCAGGCGTCGAAGTGATAGCGGTTGAGCAACTCGAACGGCATCATCTGGGGAGTCTGGGTGATCTCGCCCGTCATCTCGAGCAGCAGGGCCCCGGTCCGGCTATTGCCGAAGTCGATGATCATGTGGACGTGTTTGGCGTCGCCGGCCGTAGCCGCCGCCGAACGGATGCAGAGGTCGACGGCGGGAATGCCGCGCAGCGGGTTTCCCTGTACGTCGAGAAACCCGTCCAAGGTGATCTCAAAATCCTTGGTGAGCGCGCCCGGGTCGCAGAAGTAGCCTACGTCGGGATCACCGCAGGTCGTGTCGACCGCCAGGAACAGCTTCGACGTAGCGGCCTGAATGATCTGCCACTGAATGAAGGGGTACTCCCGCGCCGGCGGCCCTTCGGCTCCTTCGGCCTGTTCGACGCCGCATCGGCAGCGCTGCCAGCCGTAACCGATCTGGGCGGCCTGATAACGGCTTCCGCCCCGCATCGGAACGCAGATCACTTGGACGCCCGTATTCGCAAACAGTATGTGCATGGAGGAGTTGTCGGGGTTCAGGGTTCAGGGTTCAGGGGGCGGGGTTCAGGGTTCAGGGTCCAGGGTTCAGGAGGAGAGTACCTGAACCCTGGTTCCTCTCATTCATAGGGATCGAGGATCTTGATCAGTTCGGCATTTCCTGGGGGGATCTGCACGTGTTCTCCGGCGCCGAGGGCCAGGGCCTGGGGAAGACGCTGGGCCCAGCGCTGGACGAACGAGGACATAAGACCGTAACGCTCGAAATCCTGCTGTTCCAGTTCGGCTTCCTCCGACGCGGCGGCGGGGGGGCCGCCTTCGTCGACGGTCTTCTGGGGCGATTTAATGGGAGTCATGCTCGGGCCGGGATTCATGACGAAGTCGTTCATGATGATCTGCACGTACTTTCGCCGAGCCCGGCGGCGGGCGGCCTCGTCGCGCGTCTTGAGGTGAACGACCGGACCGAGCCGTTCCGCCAGCACGTCGAAGACCTGCGACGACGTCAGGTAATCGCGCAGGTAGCGTACGAAGGCGTTCAGATCGTTGGGGTCGAGCCAAGGACCGCCGTCGCTGTTATCGGCAGTGTATTCCTCCCAGCGTTTGGGAACCGTGACCGTCGCCCACTCGTGCATGAACTCGCGGAGGCTGCGCGGCAACGGATCGCCGTGGCGCTTGCTGACGATATCGGCGCAGTCGGCCAGGCTCATCTCATCGCCGGGCTGGACGCTCATGGTTTCCTGGAGGGCGTGGACGCGATAGTAGGCTTGCTGCTCATCTTGAAGAAGCCAATCAACGACGCGGCGAGCGGCGCGAATTCGTTTCTCACGATCCACGTTCGCGTCGGGATCGACGACCCAGTCGCGCGAGAGTTGCAGCAGGCGATTCTTGATCTCGAGAATCTCCTTCTGAAGCTGATCCTGTTTCTCCGTGGCGGTGGTGACTGCGCGGATGCCGGCACTGATCAGGGAGAGTCCGCCGTCGTCGTCGCGCATGGCGGCGTCCCAGCGAAGCTCGGCCGACTTCATGTACTCGCGCACCATCTCCGATTCGAGGAACGCCTTCTTCGCCCTGACCCACTTCTCGGGGTCGGATTCCTGACGCTGCTGCTCGTTCGTGTCCCAGGTGCCGGGATAGCGGATCGGGTAGGTGTTGCCGAAAGCCTTCCCCTTGCCGCCGAAGTCGTTCATGACGTTGCCTAAGGCGTCGACCAGTTGGCCCAGGCGGGCATCGTACAGCCCCTTTTCGGCGTACTCTTCGCGATTGCGAAACTCCTCGTCGATGCCCGTCATGCCGACGAACAGGGCGGGCACCTCGTCGCGGACCTTGCCGGGCCAGACCTTGTCGCCGTAGCGTGCACGGCCCCACTTGTCGATGTGGTACTTCATCTGCGACGTGACCTCGAGGTTTCCGCCGCGCGAGAGCAGAAACAGCGTCTGGATCTGCAGTTCCTCGGTATACCGTTCGAACAGGTAGGCCACCTTGCCTCGTTTGACGATCTCCATCTGTTCGTCGATGGTCTCGGCAGCGGTGCGTTTTCCCTGCTCGGCGCCCTGCCGGCCGGCTCGCATGCCGGGGATGTCGAGAAAGTCCATCTGCTCGATGACCTTGCGCCAGTCGTCGTTCAACCGATGGGGGAGTACCGGCAGAACCAGTTCGAGCATGGCCGCCTGGATCGTCTCCTGGTCCTCGCCGCCGTCGGCACTCCCGGGGTGATATTCGAGAACATACCATCCGCCGCGCTCGCGGAGATGGAAATCGGTCCAGTCGACCCGGGTAAAGCACTTCGACGTTCGCCGCTCGTGGAACTTCGCCCGCTGGCTGTCGAGCAGGAAGCGGACGCCGGCCCAATGGGTGAGAATAGCCGGATCGTGGTCGCCGAGGCGGATCTTCTCCAGGAAGTTGTTGATGCGAACGAAAAGGCTGGTAAGCGAATTCCAGTCGTTCCAGAACAGCCGGGCGGCGGCGGCCACGTAGCCATCTTCGGTGAGCGGATAGCGGCTCATCATGCCGCTCAGCACGGCCTCCTTGGCCGGGAATCCGCGGCGATCCACCGTGCGCATGTAGGAGAAGGCGTCGAGCAGATCCATGCGCCAGCGGCGATCCACCTCGCGGGTGCCGTATTGGCGGCCCAGATCCACGAACAGTTCCTCTAACTCGCTCTGCTGCCACGCCCGCTCCGACACCTGGCATTCCACGTGGAATCCGCGGGCCAGCACTCGAATCCATTCGGCCCGGGTCAGGGCGCGGACCATGACCGGATATTCCGGCGCGACGCTGGCCGCGATGCGGTCCTTGGTGGTGAAGCGGGTGACCAGCGCGGTGGCTTCGTTCGAGCCGCTCTGGGGATTGAGGTCGTTGTCGAAGGAGAGATCCTTGTAGTAGGCCGGTTCGCCGTGCTGCTCGTCCCGGCCCAACGGGCTGTAGGCCTCGCTTGACGGCTTGAGCACCTGTCCCATGAACAGGCTCTTGCCGACCTGCGACGGTCCATAGACGGCCGCGGCGACAGGTACCTTCGAGGAGGTAAACAGGTTGCCGGCCAGTCGCCGCAACTGAAGGACCTCAAACTCGTCGCTCTCGGCGATTGGCAGCAGGTCGACGGCACGGCGTGCCGAGTTGAACTCGGCCAACCAGTCGCAGAGGTCGGTGGCCAACCCCTCGACCTGCTCAGCCTGCCGGATCAAATTACGGTCGCGTTCGTCGGGAAATCCCATCAGGCCCTTCCGCACTCAATAATGCTTCGAAACTCGTAGCCGAGTCTGTCCCAGACTCGGACTCCTAATCTCCCAGCCTGGGACAGGCTGGGCTACGCTAAGGTCTGTCTTCGACGATTCTTGATTCCAATCGGAACGTGAACGGGTATCGTTGCTCGGAACCGCCTCCTTGGGGCCGCGATTCCAGGATCAGGCTGTACCGTGCCGAACGATCTCCGTAGGCAATCCGCGGCGTGGTGAGTACGGCACGTTGCTGTCCTTCGTAACTCTGGGCGGGTATCCACTCACCTTGTGGGGGCTGCTCGGCCGCAAACACGCGGTATTCTAGCGGACCTTCCGAGGCAGCCGCTAGTACCTCAATCCGAACGGCAAAATCGTTGCTGCCGCTTTCCAAGGTGCTCTGAACGCTCAGGAAACGCTTGCCGGTCACCGTCACATTGGCCAACGCTTCGCGCCCCCGATAAACCGCTCGAATCTGTGTGCCTCCGAGCCCTTGAGCAACGAACGTCCCGGCCGTCAGGCCCGCCGGCGCGAGGACCGACGGGTCGAGACTCTCGATCGTTGCCGGCACGGGAGACGGCGGCCGTCCCGTCTCGTGCGCCAGCACGGTCATCACGGGCGTCGTTGCACCGACCTTCAGCGAGACTTCGGCCGGTTGAATGGAAAGGCTCAGCGAGCTGACGTGGACCATGGCCGCGGTGGAGATGCCGTCGTAAGGTCTGTCGGGAGCGTTGGCGCGTAAAACCACGCGGACCGTGCCGTCCGAGAGCCCTTGGAGCCGACCGTCGGCGGTCGCGCCCACAATGCCCTGGCCCGAAGGAATCTCCATCGAGTAGCTCACCGGGAACGACGCCTGTCCGGCGCCCGGTTCGACCTGCACACTCGTGAATCGCCCGATCTCATTGGGAGCGAGTTCCAGAGTCGGTGGATTCACCAGCAGGCGACCGCCGACCGTGCCATAATCGCCCACCTGAATGAACAATTCAGGTATAGTCACGAGGTTGCCCAACCGGGCGGACATCCGCGATTCGCCGGGCCGGACGGGCCGCAGGACCGGGCCCGAAGGGGTCTTTTCGAGCCGAGCGAAGTCGTGGGGCTGCGTGAGTTCGAGGGCCGGATCGTTGCTCACGTCCTGGGTGAAGCCGTCGGAAAAGAACTCGTGGACCCGAACGAGTGCGCCGGGCGAGTTCATGCCGATCCGCAGCACGTCGGGCGAGAACCGCAGACCCACCCCGGTGCCGACCTGGCGGGTGACGAAACGCGTATCGCCGCCTTCGACAACGTAGCCCGGCCGATTGCGAATGACGTATTCGGTCCCGTAGTCGTAGCCAGTTCCGAACACGGTCGTCTCGCCCGACACGATGCCTCCGATGGGCCCGCTGCCGGCGACGACGTCGAGCGCCGCTTCGGCGGTCTGGTTGCCGAGTTGAGCGATCACGGCCGAGCGTCCGAGTCCGACGCCTTCCACCGCCGAACCGCCCACGGTGCGGGCGACCGAAGGATCGGAGGTGGAGAGCCGCAGACCGTCTGCTTCGCTCACGACGAGCCGCCGCCCGGAGCGTAGGGCAGAAGCCTGGTAGACGAGCCCCTGTCCGGGATGTACGGCCGCACGGATCGGATCGAGGGTGAACCCGGTCCAGGGATTGTCGGAGACGGTGACTGGGACCGCGGCCGAGAGCCGATTCTGGTAGTTGACGACTACGTCGGCGCTGCCCGGAGCCATCCCCTGAACGTCGGCTCCCAAGACCTGCACGGCGCCCGGGTTGGAACCGCTCACCGAGAGCTGCAGCGTCGGATCGAGGTACAGCAGGTACGTCCCCGAACCGCTGCGGCCGAGGACGCGAAGCCGAGCGATTTCACCGACCGAGAGGAAAAGCCGCGACGGATCGATGATGAGTTCGGTAATTGGCGTGTCACCCACCGTGACAAAGGACCGCCCCGGCGTGGTCGACTCGGGTAGCTGGGCCATGATCTCGGCAGTCCCGGCTCCGCGAGCGCAGGCCAGGTTGCCTTGGATCGAGACCGAGGCCGGATTGGAACTGGTCATCACGGCGGAAGTGGTACGGTCGATTCGCCGACCGTCGCTGGTGACCACATAAACGCGCAGCTCAAGAGCCTGACCGGGCGAGAGCACACCATTGGAAGGTTCCACCACGATCCGGCCGTCGAGCACGCCTGCCGGCAGAACGCGGACCATGGTCGTCGCCAGCTTGTCGCCCCAAGCGAAGGTCACGCCTGCCGAACCGGGCGCCACACCCACCAGGCTGTGGGTCAACGGATCGTAGCGCACCACGCCGGGCAGGGCCGAGGTGACTTGAGCCGAGCGGCTGAAATCGGTATCGCCGCGGAACACGCCCAGATCGGCGCCGATGCGCCGGCTCTCGCCGACGATCATCTCGATCGTGTCCTGGTCGACGACCAACGCGTCGTCGATCGACTGGACGACATTGATTTTGGCCGGTGCGCTTGCGATCGAGTTGTATTGGGCGGTGACGGCGCTCTCACCAAGGGCAAGGCCGGACACAGTAGCGCCGCTCAACTGGGCGACCTGCTCGTTGCTGCTCGCCCACCGAACACCGGCCATGTCGGTGATCCGCCCGATCGATTTGCCGGCCTTGTAGCCGATCGCCTCGAGGACGACCGACTCGCCGGGCAGGATGTTGACCAATTCAGGCGTAATGCGGAGTTCGTCGATATCGAGTCCTTCGGAAACCGTGACCTGCAGGCCGCCCTTGGAGGCAACGCCGTCGAATTCGGCCTCCACCACGGTCGAGCCGGGGGTGACACCGATCATGGTGCCTTCGGAAAACGACACGGGGCCCCGCAGCTCGCCGCCGCCCAGGCTCATCGTGGCCTTCTTCGTGACCATGCGGACGAACCCGTCTTCATACTCGGCCTCGACACGGAAGTCATCGAACACGGCACCGACCGGAAATGCGACGGCCGGACCCTGGTCGCTCACGACTCGCACGTCGATGGGCTGGTCGGGCCGGCGCGACGGCAGAGCGCTGGGCTGCATGGGGTCGATGGTCTGCACGTCGAAGTGGACGTTCCGGCCGCCGGCCTTCGCGGTGAACCATTGCTGGTAACCGGCCTGTTTGGCCGTGAGGATCGGCGCACGCCAGCGGACGAAATCGTTTTCAAAATCGGGCGGCCAGGCGACGTCGGCCGCTGTTTCTTCGCTATCATTCTGTCGAAGCAGGATCTGATAGCGCTGGCTCTGGCCGATCGGCAGATAGCGGCCTTCCGGTTCCCGCGAGACTCCCAGAGAGACCGAGGGATCCGATGGATCGAGTTTCGGCTGACCCACGGTAATTCGAGAACTGGCCTGCGTTCCGCCGAACGCGGCCTGAAGAGCGTAGCCGCCGGGCGAATCGGCGCTCATGCCGGCCGACGGGCGCAGGCCGCCGGTGGCCTCGGTCCACAAGACCTGGTCGGGCACAGTCCACTGGACCGCATCGGGTTGGACTTCCCGCCACACCTCGTTACCGGGCCATTGCGCTTCCACCTTCAGAGAGATGATCTGACCGGGAGCGAGGGCAACCTCGGACGGAACCACCCGTGAGGCCGTGGGCGCCGACGGATCGAGCACCTCGATCTTGGCCGAGGCAGGCCGAGTGAGATACGGCAGGTAGGCCGCCGACATCTCAAACGGTGCAGCCGGCGCCTGGCCGACGAGTGCCGGAGGAGACCAGGTGACCGCCTCAGGCTGCCCGAGCGAATAGCTCACGCCGGGGCCTGCCATCTCGGCTCGTTGGATCTCATCCTTATGGAGTGCTTCAAGGTAGAGTCGGAGGGGAGCGGCTTCGTTGACCGCCAGTTGTGCGGAGGCCGGCTCAAACACGATTCGTGCCTTGGCCGGGTCGACCACGACAAGATCCAGGCTTCCCGGTTCTTGCGAGGCCGGATGAGTTGCACTGACGGTGGCTTCGCCCGCAGCCTCGGCTCGAAACTGGCCCAGGTTGCCTTCGGTGGCGACCACATCAGGCGCGGCACTGGTGAACTCGGCCAACTCGGGAACCAGTTCGACGTCGCCTCGGGGCCCAACCCCGTCGAGCAGGATCGTGCCCGGCTCACCGCCGAGCCGGAGAGTGCGATCCAACTGCATTCGCAGCTTGACGTCTTCGGCAGCGACACTCTGCACGTCGACACGATTGGCACTGGGACGAGTGAAATAGGTTGCACCGACGCTCAACCGTCCGGAACCTTCCTTGAGGGCGGCCACCTTGTGGCCGCGAAGCTCCAACCCCGGCGGGTCGAGTTCGGCCGGCTGGGCCTCCCACTGCAAACGTTCGGGGAGGATTTGAACTCGATATCCCCCCGCATAGTTGGCCCAAGCCTTCAGCGAAAGCATCTGGCCCAAGGGCAAGTCAACGGGACCTGGCGGCGTCAGTTCCAATCGGAACGGAGCGACGACCACGTCGACGGGCGCCGTGTCGGTGAGATTGGCCCAGCGAAGGCTCAACGATTGAGGCGATTCGGGCGTGGTCGGGGCACGACCGAGCAGTGAAACGTCCCGAGCGTCGAAGTCGGCGTAAAGGGGGGACGGGAGTGTCTCGGCCTGAACCGAGTCGGGAGCCAACTCGATTCGCCGGCCGTCGGCGAGGTGGCCGAAAGCGTGGATCTCGCGCTCGTGATCGACCGGAACCACAACGCGGGAGGGCGAGATTTCCAGGGCCCGGATTTCTTCGTTGCGGACCGCCACTTGAACGGTTCGCGTCTGGCCCGCCTGGGAGACCGTCACGGTCGCACTCCCCTCGGCTCGGCCGATTAGTCGTCGATCGGGTGTCACCCGGAGTACGGCCGGTTCGGAACTGGTGACGTCGATGCGGCCTCGCGTGGGCGACGCGATGCTCAGGTCGGCGATCTCTCCCACGGCCATTTGCATCGACTCGGGAGCAACGATCAGGGAGTCGATGGCTGTCGCGGGAACGACCTCGAAACTGCCTTCGCCGGTGGTTGAACCGAACCCGACAGCCAGGCGGCCCCGGCCGAGTTGCTTGGCATCGAGCGACGCGGCCTTCACGTCGGCCACGTAGGCCGGCTCAACGACCAGCGAAAGCCGCGAGGATTCAAGGACCGAGAAGCGCCCGCCGTCGGCGGTGACGGCGTGCACGTCGATTCGTGCCGAATGGCCTAGCGGGATGTCGGGGGGCGAAATCGTGGTCTCAAGACCGGTGATCTGGATTTCACTGACACTGACGTTCGCGCTGGCTTCGAGGTATTCGGTGCGATACCAGGTGCCGTCGGCAGCTTGCTTGAGGGAAGGATCGGGACTGTCCTCCGCGCGAGCTTCCGCCGGTCGGCGGGTTGGCAGTCGTGCGGCGACGGTGCTCGTACCGGGAGCGAGCCCTTCCAGTAGCCCGCCGCAGGCGTAGACGATGCCGTTATCCACCGGCAACCACTCGGCAACGGGAGTCAGGTCGGCGACCGTCCCGTCGGAATAGTGGCCAAGCACTTCCAGCCGTTGCGTCGTGCCGACGCCCAGTTCGACGAGTTGCGGGGAAATCGTAATCCGCTCCGGCGGGCCGGGAGCCGTGACAGTCACCGCCGCCTCGACCATCCGGCCGCGATGGTAGAACCGCAGAACAGTCTTCCCCTGGCTCTGCGTGACTCCCGCGGCTCCCGGTCGCTCGATTCGAACGACCCGCGTGTCTTCCGAAACGGCAACGGCCTCGAACGTGACGTCCTTGTCGCCGAACCCGAACAGTCCCGGGCTGACAATTTGGAAACGAATGCGAGCCCCCACGGGTCCCGTCCATTGGTCAGGTTGCGCGATCAGCCGGTTGCGGTTCCAGTACCACATTCCGGCCAGGAACCCGCAAAGCAACAGGAGAAGCAGAAGGAGGAGGGGCTTCTTGCTGCGTTTCTTCTTCTTGGGTTTGGTGGGCAGGGCCGCCTGGCAGGCCGGACATTTGGGGCTCTGGCCGGGACGTCGCAGAAAAAGCAGATTACAGTCGTCATCGGCGCAGAGGGCCGCCGGCGCCGGTTGCAGGTCCGTGCGTTGGAAGCCCCAGCACCACACGAGCCGGAATCGGCCCAGCACGTCCTGGTATTTGAAGAAGTAGTTGCTGCGGTCGCTCCGGGCATCGTTGTGGAGGAGATCGTCGAGGTTCTCGCTGACAACTCGCAGCAGCAGCCGTTCGGTGGAATTCTCCGCCTTGGCGGCCGAGACTCGCTCTTCGAGTCGCCTCAGTTCGTCGGCCAACGGCCCGCGCAGATCTTCCTCGGTAGCCGGCTGGCATGTGACTTCTTCAAGGCGCCCTCCCTCGTTTGTGCGAACATAGTAATTGACCGAGTCGCCGGCGACTTCCGGCTCAGCAGCCAGATCGCCTAGCCAGCGGTGGATAATCCTGCCGTTGGCGTTGGCGCTGTCGAGCATCGGTACGCCGGGTTCGAGTGCGATCGGGCGAAAATCCCTCGCACGGTCGGACAGATCGACGCGGACAAATCGTTGAGCCATGAATCAACTCACGGGTGGCGGCCTGTCAGGGCGGAAGGCGATCACACACGCCGTATGATACGGCGCGTTCGGCGAGGCGCAAACACGAAGATCGACGGGAGACGCAAGGGCACACAACGAATTCACACTGACGAGGCAAATGGTTCCCAGGCAAGGCTTTACATTGCCTATACTCTCTAGCCTATCCGGTTTCGAGGAAGTCGCAAGTTTCACGCCGAGAAAACCACGCGTACTTCGGACGAGGAACACGCCACCAGCACGATGAGTCGGTTTGGTATGTGCCGCATTGGTGCCGAGAGAACCGTCTTCACGCGCGGTAGAATACCAATATTCGGCGCAATCGGGTATGGTTTGTAGGGACTGTGCAAGTGGAAACCGTCCCTGAGCCCGGAAGAAATATGTCGCTGAATCGGTTCGTTTACTATTGTGCGGTGATTGGCGGTTGGGCCGCTTTTGCCGCCTGGATAACCCTCGAAACGCCGATCCGCCGTCTCAGCTCCCTGGGCGAAACGGAAACGGCCATCAATCTCTGGTCGGTCATCACCACGACCCTTACGGCAACCGTCGTGGGTGGCGCGATCGGCTGTGGGTTGGGACTGGTCGGCGGAATGGACCAGCGGTGGATGAGTCGGCTTCAGAACGGGCTGTCGGGTTTGATTGGCGGTGCGGCCGGGGGCTTCATCGGCGGCCTGCTGGGAGGCTGTCTGCACACCTACGCGGGACTTCCCCGGGCCCTCGGTTGGATGACGATGGGCGTCGCCATTGGGGCTGCCGAGGGGCTCCATCAGAATTCGTTTCGGCGGATACGCAATGGCGCCGTGGGCGGCGTCTTGGGCGGACTCGTGGGTGGCATTCTGTTCGACGTCCTCGCCCGTCCCGGCGCCGAGATGGCCAGTCGCGCCTTTGCCTTTGTGCTGCTGGGGGTCGCAATCGGCGCGCTGATCGGGCTGACTCACCTGGTGCTCAAGCGGGCCTGGCTGACGGTTCTTGACGGCTTTCGCCCCGGAAGGCAATTGATCCTCGATCAGGCGGTGACCGTTCTGGGCCGGGGAGACCATCTGCGGCTCCCTCTGCTTGGTCCGGCTTCGCGGGATCTGGAAGCAGAACATGCCAAGATCACTCGTCGTGCGGACGGAGCCTTCGTCGTGGAAGACCGCAACACGCGTCTCGGCACGCTGTTGAACGGCCAGCGTCTGCTCGGCCCGGTCGTTTTGACCGATGGGGATCTGCTCCGTCTGGGCGGGAACATTGTTCGATTCAACGACCGCGGTGGTCGAGTAGCACCCGCCGAGTCGGGGCAGGTTTCCCCCTCTCCGACTTCCCCTGCGGGCCCTGCCTCTGCCCCGCCCCCAATTCCGCCAGTCCCAGGAACCAACGGTGGCGGGAGTCCCCCGGGCGGTGCTCTACCCGGAGGCGCGGTTGCTCCCCGTCCTGTTCGCCCGTCCCAGCCCGGACCGTCGGTGCGCCCGCCTCGCGGACCGGGGCCCAAGTTGCCTCCACCCCCACCGCCCCCGCCGCCACTGCGTTGACGTGCGGTGGGACGCCTGTAGCATGGTTTACACCATCCCGAGAGAACGGCAGGAAATGGCCGTAACATGTTGTGACGGAAGGATTTGACACAGATGCGACCGGCGTGTAGGCTAGGGAATGGGCGCGATCCGGAGCGACTGCTCGTCTTTTGACTTTTCGAGCCGTTCGATTTGACGACGCTGGGTCCTTGGGCATGTCAGGGACCCACGTACAATCACAAGATGGTTGGGACGATGAAGCTGGCTGGGCGCGATCCGCAGGAATCGAGACAGGCCGTCGCCTGGTCGGCGCTTGTTGTGTTCCTGTTGGCAGGCCAGGCCGGCTCTGCCGAACCGGTCATTTCAGCGGGCGACGTCTCGGCCATCGCCCGCGAGGCCGCCGCGTCTGCCGAGCAGCACGTTGCTCGCTCGGTGCAATGTGCCCGTCTGGAGGCCGGCAACGCCTTTCTCGAAGCGGAACTGAAGCGTCTGGAACCCTCGCAGGACGGCGATTCCCCGGAGGTCCAGTTGATCCGCGGGCTGGCCCATGCCGACGCAGAAATGCGACTGGCATTGGGTGACGTCCTCCAGGAAAACGCTGATGTTCTCGTGCAGGGCTTGGAGGAATCGCTCTCCGAGATGCGTGGGCAGCAGCAGTCCGCCCGTGAGGCCTGGCAGGAGACCCGTGCCGCTCGGATTCGCACCGAATTGCTGTTGTTGGAAATCCACGGCAGCGGACTGGTGGCGGCCCAACTCGCGTCGTTGTTGAGTGTCGACAAGCGCTGGTTCTGGCTCTGCGGGATGGTTGCCGTGGGGACGTTGCTGGCCGTCGTGTGCCACGATCGGCGCCGCGAGCTTCGCAAGTGGTTCAACGGCGGGCGGCCCAAGGCCCTCGGGCTTTCGAAGGTCCTTGCCGTACTGTTGCTGCTCCTCGCCTGTGCAACGGTCGTCACGTTCGTCATGGGCGATCGGATTTACGAAGCCTTCCTCACGGTTGGAACGGGCGACGAAGAGTCTCCTCGCCGCCGAATCGAGCAGGAACTGGCGGCGTTGGAAGCCAGGGAATCCGAGCTGGCGGCCCGCCGCACCGAACTTGCCGCGGCCTGTGCGGCCCGGCGCAGTGCATTGCACCAGCGGCTTGTGGAGGGCCTTCCGGCTCGCAATCGGCTGCCCGACCGCTGGCAGCAGTTGCGCGAGTCCCTGCTATCGGCCGGCGAGACGGTGGCGGCTCTCAAGATGGTCGAGGAAGAACTCGCGGCTGATCGGGCCGTCTTGACTCGGAAAGGGGAGGAACTGCGATCCGAGGAGGCTGCGATGCGATGGTATCTCAGCATCCGCCGCTGGATCCGAGGTCTTCTGGGAATGGCCCTGCTGGGAGTAACGGTGGCCGGCGGCATCTGGTATCGCGGCGGCGTGACTCGCCGGGCCCGTGCCACGGCAGACACATGCCCTCTCTGCCTCGGGCGAGGTTCGTTGCATCCCGATGAGGGTGTTGCCGGTGACTCGCCCGACCTGCAGATCGTGCGATGCCGAAACGTGATCAGCCAGGAGCCTTACGAGGAATGCGATTTTTCGTTCAGGCACGCCTATCGCTCGATGGCCAAGCTCTGTTTCCCCACGCTGGGCATTCCGCAGGCCGGCAAGACGCACTGGCTGGCCATGCTGTATTGGAGTCTCAACCAGGGGAACTACCCGAAGACCGTCGAGTTCGAGAGAGTTCGATCGCAAACCAGTGAGAGTTTCGACCGCATCGTGGAGGAGATCCTCAACGCCAGGATCGGCACGGCCGCGACCCAGCAGGATCGCATCCCGCATCCGCTCGTGTTCAACTTTCGCGATCACGATCGGCTCGGACGTTCCAATATGCTGGTGAACATTTTCGACTACTCTGGCGAAGTGACGTCGCAGATGGATTCCACCGACTATCGCCGCCGCCGCGCCCTGGACGGGGACGGCTTCCTGTTCTTCCTCGATCCAACCTACCCGAGCGAAATCCAGGCGAAGGCGCTGGCCGATTTTCGGGAAGATCTGCGGTTGCTCAAGGGCGTCAAAGCGGGCCGTCACCTGCGCACGCCGGTGGCACTCTGTATCTCCAAGATCGACCTACTTGCCGGACACGACTACCGCCTGGACGACGGCAGCGACGCCATTGCCAAGTTCTACGAAGACCTGAGCCGTATCGATCCGAGCGGCGAATCGACCAAACAATCGGTGTTGGAGGAACGATCGCGACTGACCCGCCAACTGCGCGACGTCATCTGGCCCGGTTGGCAGATCGAGCGGCAGATCGACGATCTGTTTGGAGGCCGCTACGCGTTCTTTCCGCTCACGCCGGTGGGGCTCGACGGACGCGGCGAGGCCGACCTGAGCCTGCGGACCATTTCACCCTTCGGACTGCTGGAGCCCCTGCTATGGCTCCTGCAGATGACCGGACACCCAGTGTTACATTAGGATTTGGAGATTTGGATTTGTTTCGTATTTCGAGCTTCGGATTTCGGATTTCCACACCCCTTTTTTGAGCGAACTCGATCAATCCCATGTCCTGGCCTTTGGCTTCGCATTTCAGTGCCATGCTGCAGAACCCGAGGCTCGCCTTTCGGGATCCCACGCTGCGCGAATGCCGTATTGCCAAGGACGAGCGAAACCAGCCGCGCCCATGGTCGGGTGCCTTTGCCGTCGTCTACAAGGGAATCTCCGCCGTCGACGAGCGGCCTTTTGCGGTACGCATCTTCACCACCGAATCGCCCGAGCGCCGAGAACGCTACCACGAAAGCAGCACGTACCTCAAGACCCGCAAACTCCGTTGCCTGGTCGATTTCGAGTATCGCGACGAGAGCATCCGTTCGGCGGGGGACGGCAAGTGGTATCCCCTGATCCTGATGGAATGGGTCGAGGGCCAGACCCTGTTCAAATGGGCGCGAGCCCGTGCCCTGGAAGGCAACCGGGAAGCACTTACGGAAGCCGCCCGGCGCTGGGTCGAACTGGTCAAAGAACTGAGCGACGCACGGATCGCCCACGGCGACTTGCAGCACGCCAACGTGATGGTAACCGACCGCGGGGAACTGAAATTGGTCGACTACGACTGCATGTGCGTCCCGTCGCTGGTCGGCAGACGGAACCTCGAAGTCGGCGTTGAACCTTATCAGCATCCCGAACGGGATGCCAACACGCACCTGTCGCTCGATCTCGACCACTTCTCCGCGCTGGTCATCTACATCGCCCTGAGGGCCCTCGGCTTGAAACCGTCGCTCTGGACGCAGTACGTCGAGGTTCCGGAACACGACAAGCTGTTGTTCCGCAAAGAGGATTTCGAGCGGCCTGCCGAGAGTCCGCTGGTCAAGGACCTGCTGGCCCTGCCTGACGTGGACGTGCGCGACCTGGTCGGGCGGCTTTTCGACTTGGCGCGGTCTCCGATGAGCACGGTACCGCCGCTCAGCGAAGTGACGAATTCGTACGCCAAGATCGAGTCGTTACTCCGCGACCAGCAATGGGACGAGGCGGTCGAACTGCTCAACCGAAGAGGGCAGTTCCGCGACGCCCCCAAGCATCTCCAGCCGCTGATTCACCAGGCCTACGAACACTACTGCCGGGCGAAGGCCTGGCGGGATTTCACGCGAATCCACCCCGAAAAGAGCGAACTGCACGATCGCCGGCTGGTGAACGCCTGGAATGAAGCCTTGTTTGCCGGTTTCGAGCCCGCGGAGAAGCAGCGCGATCGAGTGGGCAAGTCGCGGCGGCGGGTTCGCGCCCTCGACCGGCTCCACTTGCTCGTCCAGAAGTCGCCTCAGGCGACGTCGCTGGAAGAGGAACGAGCCATCGTCGCCGAAGCGGCTCGCCTTCCCGACGGCTACAAGTTCGCCCTGGAGGCACGGGTGGACCGGGCACGCCGCGCCGTGGACGCCGTTCGCTGGCTGGAACAGGCCGTTGCAGAAAACGCCGACGATGTGGCCATCGCGACAATGTGGAAGAAGGTGTTGGAGGCCAAGGCCAAAAGGCTTGTGCCGCGAGAGCACCACGCCCGGATCGAACTGGCCGTGCGCCGCGCATCGCGTCTCGTGGCGCTTCGGCGGCTCACCTCGAAGATGCCGGCCAATCTCCTCGACCGCCGGCTGCTGGAAATCTGGGACGAGGAGTTGCTGGGGAGTTGCCCGTCCGCCGAACGCTGGCGGGTCCCCCACGCCCAGGCCGTCAAGCGAATTGCCGAAATGGACAAGGTCGAAGAGGCAGTCGCCGCACGGAACGATCGCGATCTGCTCGAACTGGTCGACGGGCCGTTGCTCGCAGGGTATCCGCTTCCACCCGCCGTCCAGACCGCGGTGGAACATGCCCGGCAACGGGTCGGCGCTCTCCGAGTGCTGCTCGCCGCCTTGGGCAACGACGACCGGAAGGCGTTCATCGGAGCCTTCGATGCCCGGCTGATCAGGCAGTTCTTCGACCGCTTCCAGCCGTTTGAAGCCACCGTGCTTCGCTGGACGGAGTCGGAAGTTCTCGCGGCCGAACTGATCGGCCTGCTGCCGGCGGTCGGCCGCGCCAGCCTGGCGGAATTGGATTCGCAGAAGGGAACCTATCGGGCGCGGTGGACCTGGCCCTTGCCCCGTTTCAGCGACGAGTGCCTGTTGGCCGTGATTCGCGACAAGCCGGGCGATTGCGAAACCGTCGACAATCACCAGGTCTTCCTGCAACAGGCGATCGACCGGACGAGTTGGGAAATCGGGGGAGGAAGCTGCACCTTGGAGGCGGAGCCGAGTTGGGAGGGCTGCTACGCCGTGGTCTGGGCGGCGGTCGACCTGGCGGTCCGCCGGTTCTGGAGCGAGCCGCTCGTGCTGGGGCAATTCCATGACGTACCGGCCCGGGCGGAATCGGCTCGGCGAGGCTGGAGGCTGTTTGGCGGCACAGACGAATCAGACCGGCGGCCGGTCGAGGAGGAGATCGCGAGTCCGAAGGTCGAATCCGAAAGCGAGGGTTCATGAGCGCAATTCAGCAGATCTACTGCACCCATTGCACTCATGGCAGTTCCGCCTTGGAACGGCGCCAGGGGGAACTGGCTGCGCGGATGTTGGGCTACAGCGTTCGTGCGGGTTCCCTGGAAGGCGACGCCTTGCGCCAGGTCTACCGGCAGGTGGAACGCTACGTCTCCTATCACCTCCCCCACGACACGCCCGGCGAGCAGAAGCTGCAGCTCACGGCCGCGACGGCCCCACGCCGCTTGATCTTCATTCCGGCTACCGGCTCGTGGCAGGTAATCGGACACGTCTGCTATCGCCAACGCGACACGGAAGGACGACCCGGCTCCTACTTCGCTCATCTCCTCTGCCGCGAAGTGGGAGACTCCGGCCAGTCATGGACGCTGGTCGATGCCCTGCGTCTGTGGGGTGCGCCGGGATGGGTGACCGGCGACTCCGCCGAGCACGGCTTCGTCCTTCCGGCGCTCGATCGTATGGACTCGATGCTGGGCGGCGAGGCCGCGAGGATCGACGACCACGCCCTCCTGGCGTTTTTGCGGGGAGATAACCGCCCGTTCGCTTCATGCCTGCCCGATCGTTGGCTGGATCTCGTCCCGACGCGGCGGGTCGAAATCCTGAAGCGGATGCTCGGCGCCTTGCTGACGACCGGAACGACCCGGCGGCAGACGCTCCTCGTGGCGATGGAACCTGAGGTCGCGGCCTTGTTCTTCTACGGAGTCGGCAGACTGCTGCCGCCCGGCAAGGTCCGTGCCGGCGTCAGCATGTCGACTTTCGAAGCGTCCGCAGACCGGTTGACCACCGCCATGGCCGCGACCACGTTCTGGAGCCCGGCAACGGCCGAGTTCGACGTCGAAGCCTTGCGCGGGCGAGGCATCGCGCTGAACACGTTTGGCGATTTCGGCGGCGGGCCGGAGAACGGCTCGGCCTACGCGGAGAGCTCGATCCAGCGGTTGCTGGAAGAGGGCTGGGAGGCGGTCGATCGCCGGTTGGAGATGATCGCCTCGGCCGGGCCCGATCGAATCGAGGCGTTGGAAGGGTTCGCCCGGACGGAGCATGCCGTGACCGCCATGTTCCGTTCCGCGGGCGGCGCCGACGAATCGTGGCGAACCGACGCGGCCCTGACCCAATTCGCGCGCTTGCTGACCGAGGAGCGTCTCGCCTCGTTCGACGGGGCCGAAGCGGCATTCAACCACCTCTGTGACGGTGCAAGCCACGCAACCATCCTGGAACTTGCCGCCGCGAATGCCCCCGGCGGGGCGCCGGACCGAGGCATCCGTTTCTTGCTCGAGCGGCTGCCCGAGGGGAGGATCGCAGCGTTTGTCGGTGGAGACCAGATCGACGATGCCTGGAAGATCGAGTTGCTCAGCGGCCGTATCAATGCAACGGGGAGAATGCCTGCCGGCTGTGAATGGATCTGGGACGAAGACGGCGGCCAGGCTCCGCTCGCCGCCACTCGCAGGCAGGCGATCGCGGTCGGCGTGATGAACCGTCTGGCGGCCGCTGCCGCCGTGGCCGTGCTGGGCAGCTTGGATACATCCCGCCGCTTGGCGGCCGTCGATCGGCTGATGGATGCGTGCGACGGCAATCCGGCCCAATGGGTCGTGTTTGCAGAGGTCTTTCGCCGCTTGGACGTGACTTCATTGACGACCGCGTGGCGAGAATTGGGACCGAGGTTCTTGGAAGTGCCCGACTCAGTGGGTGAGACCGTCGCGGCCAGGCTGCTGGAAATCCTCAATACGCTCCACGAACACTCATCCGAATTCGCGGAGCGGCTGGAACTCCTCGAAGCAGGACGGCGATGGCTGAGGGACCCGGATGCCGACCGCCGCCTGGCGGCCTGGCTGAGCTGCCGTGGTGCAATGATCGAGTTGGCCGGCATGAAGGAAACCGGCGGCACCTGGCGCCAGTTGACCGCCGCCCGGCGATTCGAACCGGCGGCTCAGCGGATGACGGAGGCAGCCATCGAGGCCATGCCGGCCTCGCTGCTCGGCGATGATCGGCAGGGCAACGCCAAGCAGGAACGCCTGCGGGCAATCGGCCGACAACTGGCAGGCGGTGAACCCTTCCTGCCGCCAAACCAGTGGCAAAACGAGGCCATCTGGAAGAAGATCTCCTGGCGAATTGAGATGGGCAGTTGGTCTTCGGCCCCTCTGCACAAGATGGCGGGTGGCGCCGCCGATCGCCGGCAGATGTGGATCGCCGTGGCCATCGCCGCGGCCGTGGTGATCGGGGTGCTGGGCGTGATCGCACTAGCCACCATCGGTATCGGGACGAACGAGCCGAGCCAATTGGTGGTCGAACGAGCCGAGTCACACGGTCCTTCCGTAACACAAACCGTGAACGACGAGCCCGAGACAGCGAACATGGCCGAAAGAGGTGACGGGGCGCCGAATGGCGGCCTGCCAACCGACCCGCCGTCTGCCCAATTGCCGGAAGACCCCGCCACCGAACCGTTCGTCGCCCCGCTCGGTCCGGCCGGGGGCGTGGATGCTCCACACGAGGCGGAGCAAGCCGTGTCGATCCTGCCGGAAGCCCCGCTGGCGTCGATCTCGGGTAGTTTTGCGGCCACCATGGCGCCGGTCCACGGATTGAAGCAGCCCGTTGTGGCCCTGATCGCGTTGGAAGTCCGGGGGGCGGACGGCGATTCGGTTCCCGAATGGCTCCCGGAACAGTTTGTGCTGGGCGCCGTGGTTCAAGAACAGAGTGCTGTGCGCGAGCCGCGCTACCTCGAGCTTCCCGACTTCCAGACGCAAAACAAACTCGATCTGTACGACGGAGTCGACAAAGTCCTCGTCCAGTTCCGCTTCTCGCGAAGGCCTGCCGATCCGGCGGCGGGACTGCCGGTGATTCGGGCCACCTCCTTTTCCTGGGCGGAGGTACCGATTCTGCCCGCCCAGCGATACGATATTCGTTTTGTGCTCTCTTCCGAAGCCGTTGACGAGCTCAAACGCCTTGCGTCAGAAGTCCAATAGTCCCTTGCGGAAATGGTCGTGTTGAAAATCGCCGTGATAAGCAAGCCGATCGCGATTCTGGTACTTGGCTGTCTGCCGTTGGCGGCCCTGACGGTGGCCAGTTTTGCCGGTCTCGGAGACTTGGACCGCGATCTTCCCTCGATCGATGCGATCGATCTCACGACGGCGGGCGGCTCGCCATCTTTGCCTTCACCGGACGGCTTGGAAGGCGACCAGGCACTGGCTGAGGCGGTTGTAGAACGAGAGTTCTTTGCCGGAGGACCGTTGCCCGAAAACGCCTTGGCCGCCAATCCGAGCCATTTGAATTCGCTGGTGAGTGACTGGAAGCATTGGAGCGACGCCACCGACCTGGTGGGCGAAGTCCTGGCGGTCGAGGAGTCTCTGGTTGGAGCCGAGCTGGCCCAACTGGAGTCGGCCCGAGACCGGTTCGAGAAGATCCAGGCGGATTGCCGGAAAAAGGCCCCGGCAGGAAGCGCTCGCCTGCTTCGCGTTCTGGATCGCCGGGGCCGGGAGCTGCAGGACGAGATCGGCATGCGGCGGAAGCGGGTCCAGGCAGATAAACTGCTGCGCGACGCCGAAAGCGCCTGCCGCGAGAGACAATATGACGAAGGTCTGTCGCTCTACCAGCAAGTCCTCCGCGAGTATTCCGCGGTGATCGACGTGCAGGCCGTCGAGGAACGCCTCAGGACGGCCAAGTTCTGGCACGAGTTGGAGAAGCTACCGCTGGAATCCCCGGGCGAACAAGACCTGGTCCGCCGGCGGGACTCGCTGGTCCGTTTTCTCGACGACTACTCAGGGCTGAGTGGCGGCCCCGAACAGGAGAAGCTCCGCGAGATTTCCGGACGCCTGGAAGCCGTTCGCCTGGAGTTGCGGCAGGCGGAGATGAACGATGCCGCCCGGCAACCGATTGCCGGATTGGAGAAGTACGACGCTCGTCCCTTTGGCGAGGGGCTCGCGACGGCCGCACAGATTGCCGAGAAGTACCCGACCGCCTGGGTGCGCGGCCAGTTGCAGCAGCGCGTGGTTGCCTGGCTGGGCCGGGCCCTGCCCAGAAAGCGTCTTGACGAACCGGCCGGCATCGAGGAGGTGGAGACGACGTCGGGGAACATCCTCCGCGGGTTCTTCGAACCGGTGGCCGACGCCGGTGGAGGCGTGATCGGCTACAAGAGTTATCCCACGGCCGAAGAACGAAAGAACCCCACCCGCAACGTGGGCCGCTACCCGGCCGCCGATCTGCGCGGCGTGCCCAACCTCTCCGTGCCTCGCCAATGTGTGGACGCCTACACCAACGCGCAGAGCCGGTTGCTGGCCGATGCGGGCAACCTCGACTGCTGGCTGGCGTTCCGGCGTACGTGCGAGAGTGCGGAGACGGCGCTCGTCGACTATCGCCGAAAGCCCGGCAGTAGCCGCGAGTCGCTCTCGTTCAGTGGGGAGATTCAGTTCGCGAAGAACGTGCTGATGCCGGCCGTTTGGAAGCAGATGCAGGCGATCTGGGAAGAGTGACACCGCTTGTCTTCCCGTATGCTTGCCGATATACAAGGAATGGGCCAACCGCCCGTTGCAGTGCAGTCGTTTAACGCCCAGCCGAAGGCGCCGGCCGCACTACGGAAGCCGGCGCCTTCGGCTGGGCGTTAAACGAGCGACCCTCAGGAAGTTGCGATTACCAGCGACTGCTCAGAGTGGCGCTGTCGAACTAACCAACCATCGTCAATTCATCGCCATGCCACGTCCACCCTATTCCCAAGAAATCAGCCGGCAGAATAAGGCCTGTTTCCTGTTCCTGCTCGACCAGTCGTTCTCGATGGAAGAGCCTCTGGGAAACTCCTCGAATCGCAAGTGCGACGAATTGGTGACCGCGATCAACGGCTGGCTGCAGAACATGGCCATCCGCGCCAGCGGCGATGAAGGGATCAAGGACTGGATGGACGTGGGGGTCTTCGGTTACCGGACCGATCAACAAGCGAATCCGATTATCCAGTCGGCGCTGCAGGGACCGTTGGCGAACCGGGCCCTCGTGTCGATCACCGAGATCGGCTCCTCGCCGGCGCGAATCGATCAGCGGATCCAATACATACCCGACGAGGCGACGGGCGAGATGCTCGAAGTACCGTGCGAGGTGCCGGTCTGGGTCGACCCGGTCACCGAGGGCGGCACCCCCATGTGCCACATGCTCTACCACGCCCACGGCCTGCTGTCGCAGTGGATCACCCACCATCCGGCCAGCTTCCCGCCGATCGTGGTCCATATCACCGACGGCGAGTCGCAGGACGGCGATCCGCTCCCCTATGCCGAAGCCATCAAGAATCTGGCGACTCAGGACGGCAACGTGTTGCTGCTCAATTGCCATCTTTCCATGACCGCGGCCGATCCGTTCATGTTCCCCGCCCATGGCCAGGGGCTGCCGGACGAACTGGCTCGGGTCCTCTTCGATATGTCGAGCGTCCTCCCCGATCCTTTCGTGCGCCATGCGACCATGGAGGGGTTCCAGCTTCAGCCTGGCGCAAGGGGGATGGCGTTCAACGCCGATATGGTGTGTTTGATTCAGTTTCTCAATATGGGGACCCAGGCAGCGCCCGGCCTGCGTTGATCATCGCGCGGACGTATTACCAAATGACGTTTTCCAGCAGACAGGCCCAAAACGACTCCGGCGCGACCGCGCGAGCGGGAACGATCGTCGTGCTGATCGACGAGTCGAGCGAAATGGCCGGGCCGATTGCGGGCGGCACCAAGTCGAAGAGAGAAAGCGTCGCCACCGCCGTCAATTCGATGCTCAACCAGCTCGCCGCAGGCCCGCAAGTGCGTCTGGCCGTCGTCGGATACGGCGGAGGCGACAGCGGCGCGGCACCGGTTCAGATTCGATGGGCGGGACCCTTGTCGGGGCGAGCGCTGGTCGATTCGTCCGAGTTGGCCGCTGCTCCGCTGACCGTCGAAGAACGCGTACGCCGCATTCCCGGCGTCGGTGGAATCGGCGTCACGAAGGAAGAAACCGTCCGCTTCCCGATCTGGTATGTGCCCGCAGAATCCGGACGGGGTGGCATCGAGCAGGCCGCTGATTTCGTCCGTCGTATTCTGGCGGAAGCCGGCGACGATTTATCCGGCAAACCTCCCTTGGTGCTTCACCTCTGTGCGAAACTGCCGCCCGCTTCGGAACTGCAATCCGGACCGATGCAGTCCGCGTTGGAATCGTCGATCTGGTACCACCTGCACCTGGGGGCAAACGAGCGAATTCCGGCGACCCTCTACCCGTCGTCGAACCAGCGATTGCCGAATAGTGATGTCGAGACGCTGTTCGAGACATCCAGCCCGTTGGCCGCTCCGTTTGCAGAGATGCTGCGTACCGCACAGGTGGCCGTGGTGCCGGGAGCGCGAGGACTGGTTCATCAGGCCGGCATGGGCGACTTGATACGGTTTCTCGGCCTGGCCAAGGCGTATGCCTCCGCGAGTGCCGAGCCCTTCGCGTCGCTCGGGTTTCGCCAACCGATCCCTGCCCCTGCGCCGATCGCCGAGCAGGCCACGTCGCCAGACTTCCCGAACAAGCCCTGCCTGCCTACCTGCGATCGCCTGACTCTGATCGTGCTTGCCGACCGATCCCAATCGGACCCCGCCTGCGGTGCGTGGCTGCGGCGGCAGGAGCAGGTCAACGACATGCTCGGCCGGATCGCCAAACGCGCCGGCGGCGACGTCGA
Source organism: Planctomycetaceae bacterium (assembly GCA_012719125.1). GTDB lineage: Bacteria > Planctomycetota > Planctomycetia > Pirellulales > Thermoguttaceae > JAAYAY01. Next base: position 50,094 of record JAAYAY010000049.1, read on the forward strand.
CGTGGGCCTGATCGTCTACGGCAGCGGCACGGTTGAAGCCGGATTCAGCGGCCCCCTGCAAGGCCGGTTGCTGGTTCCCGACGTCGAGTTGGCCGAAGGGGTGCTCCGCGTGGAGCAAGTCACCGAGAAAGTCTCGAACGGAATCGGCGGCCTGGTGGAATTGCGGCGGTCCCGGCCCATCTTTGTCGACGACACCCCAAGCCAGCCTGTGCGGGACCTGGCCCCCGTGATGGCCGCTCTGATCGACCTGGCCCGAACGGCCCGTGAATCGGCTGGGGACCGCCAAATGCTGACCCTGGCAATTCACGTGACCGGCGGCTTCTCGCCGGAGACAATTGCGGCCGGAGCAGCGAGGCTGCGAGAACTCCGAGACGTGTTGTTGTACCATTGCATCGTGCCCGAGATCCCTCAGCCCACCCTGGCATATCCTGACAGCGCAGAGCGGATCACCGACCCTGGCACGGCCGCATTGTGGCAGATAACCAGCCCCCTGGCCGGTGCAAGGGAGATCAGCGGAAAACGCCCCGCAATCAACGAAGCCTCCCGCGGATTTGTGGTCGGGGCGAAATTCGACCTCCTGCTGGAAAGCCTGCAGGCCCTGCTCGGAAAACGACCGGAACACTGACAGCGCTGCCCCCTGACCTCCTGAACCCCGAACCCCGAACCCTGAACCCCAAGTAGATGTCATGCCGTTTGAGTGGCGGGTATTCGAGTTGGCAAAGGAGCCCGAGCATCCGGATCAGAACCAGGATGCCTGGTGGCTCAACGCCCACGAGGGCGTGGCTGCCATTGCCGACGGCGTGACCTCGGGCATCTTCTCGCGTCAATGGGCTCAGATCCTCACCCGGGCGGCCGTGGCCGACTGGCCCGACCCCAGCGACGACGAGCGGTTTTCCCGTTGGCTGGCCGATTTGCGGGCTCGTTGGGAAAGCGAGATCGATACGTCGGGGCTGGCCTGGTATCAGCGAGCCAAGCTGCGCGAAGGCGGCTTCTCCACCCTGGTGTGGTTGCGGCTGCTCGACAATCAGGGGCTGCGCGACGGCCGGGATCAGTCGCCGGTCGAAGTGATGGCGGTCGGCGACAGTTGCGTCTTTCACGTTCGCAACGACGCGTTGCTGGAGTCGTTCCCGTTGGAAGCCTCATCGCAGTTCGACAACAGCCCCCTGGTTCTGGGCAGCGTCGACCTGAAGCGGGACGGTCAGCTTCAGTTCGAAAGGCTGGAGATCTCGTGCCGCACGGGCGACATGCTGGTCCTGTGCACCGATGCCGTGGCGGCCTGGGCCTTGGATCGGTACGAGCAGGGCGAGCCTGTCGTCTGGTCGCAGTACTGGGATATGCCTCCGGAGGCATGGGTGGATGAAGTCTGCTCGTTGCGAAATCAGGGGAGGATGCGTTACGACGATGCGACCCTTCTTCTGCTCCGCGTGGGACAGGCATCCGGCGACCCGGCCGAGGAGTATGTGCCACCGGTGATCCGGTTGCCCGAGAACTCCCTCACGGACGAACCGCCCGAAGTGGATCTTCTGGCTGTGGACGACTGGGGCGAGCCGGGAGTCGCGACTGACGTTCCTACCCAAGTCATCGCGGCCGACGAACCGACCCGCGTCATACCGGATGCGTACGGTTTACGAACTCCCGAGCCGGAGCCGGAACCGGAGGATGCGCCGGACATGTATGACTTGCGGGCACCGGACCCGGAACCGCGGGCTGGACCCGGACTGCCGCCGCCGCTGCCGCCCAATCTTCGAACGGGAACCCCGCCGCCGACGCCATCCAACCGGCCTGCTGACGACGACTGGCGCGATCAGGTCAACGCCATCTCGGAACGACTCTTCAAGAAACTGTCGGAAGGGCTCTCACGCGGCGCCGACAAGCTCCAGGAAGCCAAGGAGTCGGCCATGAAGAAGCTGCGCGAAAGGAAAGAAGGCAAACCGAAGGACGACGGTTCGGAAAGACCAGGCCCGTAGCGAACTTGGACGGATTCAACCCCCGATGAATGCGCCGCCGGAACTCCCAATCAGGAATCACGACGATCGGGCACGATCTCGCCGCCTGATTCTCGATGCTTCGGTGGGCGGGGCGTTGGTCCTCGCCTTGTTGATCGTCTTGGTCATCGATGCGCTGAGCGGCCAGGAAGCCGCCAGGCAGCCGGTGATCCAAGAGGTCGTCGGGGAAACCAAGCCGGCCGAGTTGGTGGCGACGCGTCTGCGTCTGGCGGTAACGCCGCCGGAGTACGACGACATGGGGAGCCTGCTGGACACGCTGGGGCAGGGCTATCAGTACGAGACGATTCAACTCGACGATCTGCTCGCGGCCGATCGGTTGAAATGCCACGACGTGGTCTTCCTGACCTGCGGAGGCGTTCCGACAAGTTGGCTGAGCCAGCGCTTGCGCGACAGCGAGCGCGGTTCGGCGGGCGTCTATCGGGCAAAGCCGGAAACCGTGCGGGCCCTGTACGACAGCCTGCGCGATTTCGTCCGCGACGGAGGCACCTTGTACGTTTCCGACTTCCATTTCGACGTGCTCGTGATCGCTTTCCCCGAATATGTCGATGAGCAGGCAGTCGGACGAGGGGCCGTGCAGACCATCGAAGCAACAGTGGTCGACGAAGGCCTGAAAGGGCAGTTGGGCGAAAAGATCTCGTTGCGGTTCGACAAGCGAGACTGGCGTCCCGCAGCGTTCCGAACCACCAAGGTCACGACCTATCTGGAAGGCGAATTCGAACTGCTCGACGGCACTCGCCGCGAAGGTGCCCTGTTGGTCAGCTTCCCGTACGGAAAGGGAACCGTGGTCTTCACCTCGTTTCACAACGAAGCCCAGAACAGCGATATCGAGAAACTCCTGCTACGCTACCTGGTCTTCGCGACGGTGACCGCCCGGGAACAGGAAGACGTCCGGCAAGTGCTGGTGAAAGGCGGCTTCTCTCCTCGCCAGCGCAACCTGCTCGCCTTGACAACCGAAGAGCAGCCGATCACCGACTCCTACCAGCACGAAGAGGTGGGCCCCCTGCAATTCGTCCTCGGTTTCGCCAACCGTGGGGCCAGGTTGAGGCTCACCGTGACGAGTCCCGGCGGTGAACGACTGGAGAAGTCGGGGCAGGAGACGTTCTCGATCCGTATCGAACAGGCCAAGGTCGGAAAGTGGCAGTACACGATCGCACCGGAGCAGGTCCCGTACCGGAACTTTCCCTTCACATTGACGGTCGCGGAGAAGGCCGACCAGTGAACTTGGAGGACTCGCGTCATGAATACGAGTCTGCCGGACCAGTCGCAGGATCCCTTCCGACTCCAGGGCAAGAACCCGAAAAGGGTAGCACCGGCCGTCCGCAGGAACATAAGAATCCAACGCCAGAGGATCCGTGGTTGGATAGTCTCGTTCCTGATGCTTGTTGTGGGCGGCGTGATAAGCATACGGGTTTCGTGGATTCCCAATGGAACCGCCGTCTTTTGCCTGGTACTGAGCCCCTTCTGCCTCTTCGGAGCCCTCGCCGACCGCTGGATACTCGTCCGACAGAGAGCGAAACTCGCCGAGTGTGAGCGGCTAATTGTCTTGGGGGAGGACGCGAACCGGCGACCCTGACTCCTTGTCCCAGTTGGGGGGCAACAGAGGACAGATTGGGGGTCCTGGCACTCCCTCCACCGTTCTTATATCATGGCCCTCTTGAACGTTAGCTGACGATCGCGGTACTTGTTGCCCTCAAACCCTGGACCAACATGAGGCTGGTAGCGGATGACGACGCGAGCTGAGGAATTTGCCGGGCTGTCCGTGGCGCTGACGACTCCGTTCCGCAACGGCGAGGTGGATTACGAGACCCTGCAGGCACAGGTTGAGTTCCAGGTAGAGGCCGGTACAACCTGCGTCTGCCCGGTGGGGACCACGGGGGAATGTCCCACCTTGTCTCACGAGGAACACGAGCGGGTCATTCAGGCGGTTGTCGAGGCCGCCGCCGGGCGGATCAAGGTCATGCCGGGCACTGGTTCGAACAGCACCCAGGAGGCGTTGCGCCTGACCCGTTGGGCCGCGGCCAAAGGGGCCGACGCCGCACTGGTCGTGGCGCCCTACTACAACAAGCCGACTCAGGAAGGCTTTCTGGCCCACTTCCAGACCCTGGCCGACGCGGTCGACATTCCCATCTGCGTCTACAACATCCCGGGCCGCACGGGCAAGAACATCGAGCCGGACACCATTCTTCGCATGGCGGAACGGCCCAATATCTCGCTGGTCAAGGAAGCCACGGGATCGATGGACCAGGCCTCTCAGATCCTCGCCGGGAGCGACATTACCTTGCTCAGCGGTGACGACAGCCTGACGCTCCCCCTAATGTCGATGGGCGGACGGGGTGTGATTTCGGTCGTGGGGAACATCTTTCCGAAAGACATGATCGCCCTCATTTCCGCCTTCGAGTCCGGAGACATCGCCGAGGCGCGACGCTGGCACCACAAGCTCTTCCCCTTGTGCCGCGACATGCTCGGCATGTCCACCAACCCGATTCCCATCAAGGCGGCCATGAAGATTCTGGGCCGCGATACGGGCGAATTGAGGATGCCAATGACCCCCCTCTCCCCTCAGCAGGAAGAGAACTTGCGTGCTACACTTGTGAAGTACGGAGCACTGTAAGCAGTGGGTCGCTCCTGCCGGGTGCGATCGCAGACAACCGACCTCGAGCCCGCATCGGATGGCCAGTCCAGCACCCCGACCGCCGACAAACAGCCCACGGCTCCTGCTACTCTGTGAGTATCCCACCGTCAGCGGCGGCGAACAGTCGATGCTCTCCACGATCCCTTTCGTCGAGCAGGCCGGATTCTCCGTGACGGTGGCCTGCCCCCAATCCGGTCCCCTTGCAACCAGGTTGGGCGAACTGCAAGTCGACCACATCCCGTTCGACACGCAGACGTCTGGCGGGCAGCGGTTCCCGCAGAACGAGTCTCGCCAGCAACTGCGGAGCCTGCTCGTCCGAGAGAAGCCGGATCTGCTCCACGCCAACAGCCTCTCGACCGGACGACTCTCGGGACCGGTCGCCGCGGACCTGGGAATCCCCAGCGTTGCCCATCTGCGCGACATTGTCGGCCTGAGCCGCCGCGCCGTCGCCGACTTGAATCAGCATCGCCGCTTGCTGGCCGTCTCGGAAGCCACGCGAGATTTCCACCTGGGACAAGGCGTGAGTGCGGCACGGACCTTCGTGCTGCATAACGGAGTTGATCTCCAGCACTTCCGCCCCGGAACCGAGCGGACCTGGCTGCGGAACCAACTCGAGTTGCCGCCTTCAAGCGGCCTGGTCGTCACGGTGGGTCAGATCGGCCTGCGGAAAGGGCACGATGTGCTCGTCGACGCGGCCATCCGCGTTTCGGCCGAGTTGCCCCACGTTCATTGGCTGGTGGTGGGAGAACGGTTCTCGCAGAAGGACGAATCGAGGCAATTCGAGGCCGACTTGCATGAAGCCGCCGGCGGTCCCCTCGGAGGGCAAATGCACCTGCTCGGGTGGCGCGACGATGTGGATCGAATCCTCCGTGAGGCCGACCTGCTCGTCCATGCGTCGCGGCAGGAACCCCTAGGACGCGTGCTGTTGGAGGCCGCGGCGTCCGGCCTGCCCGTGGTGGCCACCGACGTGGGCGGAACTCGCGAAATCTTCCCGTCGGAAGACGAAGGCGCGATTCTGGTGCCCGCAGGGGACGCGCCGGCGTTGGCCGAGGCAATCGTCCGTGTGCTGGCCGACGAAGCCGTCAGAAAGTCGCTGGCGAGGGCAATACGCCGCCGAGCCGAAGCGGCCTTCGATCTGCCTCTTGCCGCCGCCAATCTCGTCGAACACTATCGGCAAGTGCTGCAAGGCTGAACGGCCTTGCATAATCTGGCGAGGAATGGCTGTCATTCGGATAGCCGCGTGGGCTTGCCTCGCGCTTGGAAGTGTCTCGGCGAGACCCGCACATAACGAAGCGCTGGACAAGCCCAAGCGGCTATCAGTTTTCCCCCGCAGCGGGTATAGTATGTGCGGAGGAATCAGATCATGGAAATTCTCGGAAGATGGCACGAAACCGGTATCCCCGTCCGCCTTCACGTTGAAGGCGGTCGCGTTGCCGAAGTGAGCCAGCTCGATGCAAGTCCCGAGGCGTCAAGCCAGTTGCCGTGGATTGCGCCGGGCCTGATCGAAATGCAGCTCAACGGCTATCGCGGCCAGGAGTTCAGCTCGAATCAACTCACCGTCGAACGAATCGGCGACATCGTCGGCGCGACGACGGCGATGGGCGTGGCCCGGTTTCTACCCACGTTTACCACCCATACATTCGACACGCTGACATACGGTCTTCGCATCCTGGACGAGGCCTGCCGCCGGGACGAGCGAATCGGCGCTCGCATCCCGGGCGTTCACCTGGAAGGCCCGTACATCTCGCCCGAAGACGGCCCGCGGGGGGCCCATCCGCGTGCGAACTGCCGGCGTCCCAGTTGGGAGGAGTTCTGCCGGTTGCAGGAGGCGGCAGGAGGGCGAATCCGGGTCCACACGGTGTCGCCCGAATTCGAAGAGGCCTTCGACTACATCGCCAAGGTCGCCGACTCCGGGGTGATTGTCTCGCTCGGCCACACGGCGGCCGCGCCGGACCAGATCCGCCGCGCCGCCGACGCCGGCGCGACAATGAGCACCCATCTGGGAAACGGATCCCATGCGATGCTGCCTCGCCATCGCAATTACCTGTGGGCGCAGATGGCCGACGATCGGCTCACGGCGGGCCTGATTGTCGACGGCCACCACCTGCCTCCGGACGTCGTCAAATCGATCATCCGTGCCAAGGAACCGGGCCGTTGCGTCCTGGTCAGCGATCTGTCGGGATACGCCGGGCTCGCCCCCGGACGCTACCAGACGGACCTGTGCGACCTTGAGATTCTCCCCACAGGCAAGGTGGTTGTCGCCGGGCAGCAAGAAGTCCTGGCCGGAGCTTCGCTCCCCCTGTACGGCGGCGTCGCCAACGCAATGAACTTCGCGGGGCTTGACCTCTCGACCGCCGTCGGCATGGCGACCCGAAAACCCGCAGAATTGTTGGGACTCGAACCGGTTCGTGCCGAGGTGGGATCACCTGCCGACTTCATCCTTTTCGACCTGCCTCGAGAATCCCCTGAGGGATGCACGATGAAGCTCCGAGAGACGATTCTCGGCGGGGAGACAGTCTGGAAGGTATGATTCCGGTGGGCAGGGGGAAGATCCATATCCTGGGGAGATGACAAGATGGGCAGTAACGGCGTGCGTGAAGAAACGTTGGTCGTCATTCTGGCCGCGGGGAAGGGCACCCGCATGGGAAACGACGAACTCGTCAAGGTCTGCTTCAAAATCGACGGCGTGCCCGCCGTCAATCGCCAGATCGACGTCTTCAAGAATTCGCGGCTCACACGCTTCCTGCTGGTCGTGGGAGATCGGGCCGAACAGGTTCTCGGGACCGTGGTGCCGCACCATCCGGAAGTGATGTACGTCTACCAGGAACCGCAGCTTGGCACCGGACACGCCGCGCGCGTGGCCGCCGATGCCCTTCGCGCCATCGGCTACGACGGCAACGTCCTGGTTTCGACGGGCGACAAGCTGATCGAGAAGGAAGCGATCGAAACGCTGCTCGACGGTTTCGTCAAACAGCAAGCCGACATGGCCCTGTTGACGGTTCCCAAGACCAAGGCCACGGCCGGTTCGGTCGGACGGGTGTTTGTCGATCGCGACGGGCAGGCCCTCGACATCATCGAGGTGGCGGATCGGCAACGACAGGCGGTTGTCGACTGGCTGCGTGCCAAGCTGGAAAAAGGCGGCGCGTTGACTGCCGCCTCGCTGCAGAAGACCCTCGACAAGCATTTCCCGAACGCCAAGAAACAGCAGCGGGCCGTACCCGAGTTGGTGGAACTTGCGGCGGCGGGCAATCCTCTCGATCTCGAACGACTGCGTGAAACCCTCAACTCAAATCGCTACCAATTGACGGTCGACGGCCAGCCCTATTCGGCCCAACAGATCGAGCGAATGTGCCCCGGCACCAATCCGAGCCTCTACCTGTACCGGGCCGATCTGTTCTACAAGGCCGTGGGGATGCTCGACAACAACAACGCCCAGAAGGAGTACTACATCACCGACACGGTCCGGCTGTTGGGCTGCCGGCGTGACAACGACGGAAACCGGCTCCACCGGGTCCGCGCCATTTCCATGGATAACCCCTACTGCATCCAGGGCTTCAATTCGCCCGACGAATTGCTGGTCATCCAGGACTACGTGCGCCGCAAGAAACCGAAGGAAGCGGAAGAAACGCGAGTTTCCGAACAGCCGCGTCTGGCCGCCAGCCAATACGCGACGGTGCGGGAGTGGCTGGGACGTCTCGAGGCGGATCGCCCGGACGCGAAGCGCTGGTTCTGCCAGATCTACGGCGACCACGAAGAACTCCACGCGGAGAAACGCAAGGATCTGGCCAAGGTTCTGCGCTGCTACGGGAAAGAATTCGGCATGGACGAGCAGGTTTGTATCGTCCGCGCCCCGGGCCGGATCAATCTGATGGGGCGGCACGTGGACCACCGCGGCGGTTGGACCAACTTCCTGGCCATCGCCCAGGAAACCATCGCCGTGGCCGGCCTGCGCGACGACGATACCGTCCAGGCCGTCAGTGCCGAGCCGCGGCGGTTCAGCCCGGTCTCGTTTCGCGTCTCGGAACTCATGGGCCGGTTCGCCTGGAGCGACTGGATCAACTTCGTCAACAGCGACTGGGTCCGCGACATGATCTATCGCACGGCGGGCGATTGGGGCAACTACCTGAAGGCCGCCATGCTCCGGCTGCAGCACGGCTACAACGACGTGAAGGTCCGGGGCATGAATATGGCCGTGGTCGGCAACGTTCCCATGGCAGCCGGTTTGTCGAGCAGTTCGACCCTGGTGGTGGCAACCCTGCAAGCGGCAATCGCTCTGAACAACTTCGATCTGACCAGCCGGCAGTTCATCGACATGTGCGGCGAGGGAGAGTGGTTCGTCGGTTCCCGCGGCGGTGCCGGAGACCACGCGGCCATCTACCTGGGCCAGCGCGGCAAGATCGCCCATGTGGGCTACCATCCCTTCGCCTTGCACGACGTGTTCGACGCCCCCGAGGATTATCAAGTCGTGGTGGCGAACAGCCATATCCAGGCGGCCAAGAGCAGCGGTGCGAGGGACCAGTTCAATTCCCGCATCGCGGCCTACAACCTCGGCCTGGCCCTTCTCAAACAACGGGCCCCCGAGTATCGCGACGCCATCGAACACCTGCGGGACGTGACGCCGGCGACCCTGGGCTGCGTCATGAGCGACATCTACCGGCTGCTCCTGAAGGTCCCGCAGACCATGACCCGAAAACAGTTCCGCGAGGTGCTGTCGAGCGAGTGCCACGAGCTCATCGAGAGTAGTTTCGCCACCCACGCCGATCCCGAGCACTATCATCCCCGAGGCGTCCTACTGTTCGGAATCGCCGAAATCCTGCGGGCCAAGAAATGCGTGGAACTCCTGAAGGACGGCCAGGTGGAAGCCTTCGGAAGACTCATGCGCATCAGCCACGATGGCGACCGCGTGAGCACGCTCAGTTCCGACGGAGAGTCCTGCGTGCTCGCCGATCCGTGCAGCGACGACTATCTGAGACGGCTGATCGACGACCTGAAAAGCGAGCATCCCGGCCGGGTCCTCGCCGCCCAACTCGACATGCAGCCCGGTTACTACGCCTGCAGCACGCCCGAGATCGACAGGATGATCGATTCCGTTTCGAAGATCCCCGGCGTGGCCGGCGCCCAGATCGCCGGAGCCGGTCTCGGCGGCTGCATCATGGTGCTGGCCAGGCGAGATGTGGTCCCCGAGGTCCGAAACGCCCTGATCCGTGACTACTACCGCCCGGCCGGAACCAAACCGGCCGTGATCCCGTGTATTGCAGTGGAAGGGGCGGGGTTGGTGGAGTTCGCGTGAGTTTGGCCTGCCTCGGGCCCATAAGAGGCGTGCCGCCGTTCCTACTCCGTCAAATGTCGGATCCTCGCTTGGAACACCATGCCCCGCGCGCTCTCGCCAGCGCCTGGCTCGCACTGTCCGCGTCGCCCGCCTGCTGATAAACCATGCTCAACGCCAGGAAAGCAGGACGCCGGTAGGGCGGCGGGAGGAGGGCGGCCGCCGTCTTAAAAGATGCCGCCGCTTCAGAGTACTTCTCCTGCGCTCCGTAGGCCTCGCCGCGCAGCAAGCTGACCTCGCCTTTGAACGGTCCCAATTCACCAAGCCCCTCGAGACGATCCAAGGCCTGTTGAGCCATGCCCAGTTCCAGGTATCCGGAGGCCTCTCGGAGACGATGTGCAATTCGACGGAGTTGATTCAGATCGAAGGTCATGGTTCCGCCCTTCCTTGTGGTCCAGCAGACGGGATCGCACGGATGTCAAACTGGCCCGTTTGTCGGCCGCCTACGTCTATTGGATGCAAACCGCATGCCGATGGTTCAGCCGTTTCACGCAATAGGACGCAACTGACTTTTGTGCAAGGTCTTACGTTTCAACATCGATAACCGAGGAATCTGCCGCTCAGATCGTTTTTGCGGCACCCAGTGCTGAAAATGGCAGAAGAGCGGGGCGGGTGCCAAATACCTCACGCTGGCTAAATGGCACTGCCCTACCGCGCATACCAGGCCACGAGCCCTGCCAGTTGACCGGGTCGGGAAAGCCCGCGGATCCGATGCCGATGTCGAGATCCGGTGAGAGGTTCGAAGCCCTGGCCTCGATCGAGGGCCACCACGATATCGACCATTGCGTCGCGCGTCAGTTCCGCCTCGTGGGAGAAGAACCTCGCCAACCACATGCCGGCTGCGTAGGTCAACGCCAGGCTTCGGAACCCGTCCACGACGTTCCACCCGGACGGCCGCAGCAGAACATAGCGAGACGAGGCTGCGGAGGTCTCGAGGAACAGGTTGAGGGGTTCCATAATTCTCGGATCGAGTGGCCCGAGCGGCTCCTCGAGCGATTCAAACGTAGCGGGCGCGGCCGCCGTTCCCAAGCGGGGAATGACGCCCCGACCCCGGAGAAATCGCCACGCCCCAGTGGTCAGTGCGAGCCGGTCGCGCCAGGTTTCCCGGAGTTTGGCGCAGGGATGAAGCCGCAGGAAATGGAAAACCGACTGCCGGAACAGTCCGAGCGTGGAACGTGCGGGCGGCGTGCGGTCGCGGAAGAAGGGCGAAGCCTCCTCGAGGGCCGAATCGGCGAGCATCGACAGCAGTTCGCCGTATTGACGCTCCTCCAATCGCCGCGGGTCGCACTGCTCCAACGCGTCGCACACCAGCAGCGCATGAACCACCCGCCGCACGATCGGATAATGAGAATCCGTCATCAGCCGACCCAGGGTCTGAAGCACGCGGCCGGTCGTCTTCCAGGGCAGGCGGATTCTCGCGGTTACCGGCGGCACCGCTCTCGGCTGGAGCTTGTCTTGCTGCCGCTGGAGAAGCCGCCGGATATCGGGCCGATCCAAAGTGGCGGCTCGTCCTCGACCGGCGGCCGCCGACGGACAACTCCGCCGCAGAGTGAAGTAGGCCGCTGTGTCGTGAGGAACCAGTTGCAGAGGATATGTCTGGCAAACGATCGGTTTTGCCTCGAGTCCGTGCTCGAGATGAATCCGGCAGCGCCCGTCGTCCATCAGGAAGACACAAGCGCCGTCCGGCCGTTTTGCCAGGATCAACTGTCGATTGGCCAGGCTGCGCCGGACGACAATTCTGGAGCCCCGGAATTCGGGCTGCTCGTGCCAGCGTTGCGACACGATCTTCGCCAGATCTTCCTGCGTGAGCGGAATGATGCTCCCCCGGCAACACCGGGCGCAACTGTGGCAGTCCCAGTGTTCGACAATCGGCAGGGATCGAAGCGGTAGAGACATGCAGCGTCCGTCCGCGTCACACGGCGGCCTGGGCGAGGAAGGCGTCCATCTCGTCGGCAGCACGCATCCCTTCTGCAATGCCCTGCACGGCGGTCGTGCCGCCGTTGATCAGGTCGCCGCCGGCAAAGACGCCGGGAGTGGTGGTGGCTTGCGATCCGGCACCGGTCGCAATCAGGCCGTGCTTGGTCAGTGTGACGCTTCCCAGCGCATGTTGCAGCTTCTCCGGAATGCCCTGTCCCATGGCTTCGATCACCAGATCGACAGCCATGACGCTCTCGCTGCCCGGAATTACGATGGGGCGGCGCCGTCCCGAATCGTCGGGATCGCCGAGTTCGGTGCGGGCGATCCGCAGGCCGACGAGCTTGCCGTCGCCGTCGGTTTCGTAGCCGGTGGGCTGCGTCAGGATCAGGATATGGCCGCCTGCTTCCAGCAGATGCTCCCGTTCGCTGGGCCAGGCGGGCATCTCGTTGAAGGATCGGCGATAAATGATGAACACGTCGCGTGCCCCCAGTTCCTTGGCGGTCACGGCGGCGTCCATGGCGGTATTCCCCGCTCCGAGCACCGCCACCTTCCCATCGAGCGATGAGATCCTGCCCGATTTGGCGTCGCGCAGGAAACCGAGCGCGTCGACAACTCCCGTGGCCTTGCCCAGGCTCGTCGATTGGCCAAGCCCGACGGCTAGGAATACCGCGTCGAAGCCGGATCGCAGTTCGTCCAACCCCACGTCTTGTCCAAAGCTGCAGCCCAGTCGCAAGGTGAGCCGGCCCGCGTCGACGGCCGGTGCGAGAACCGCGTCGATTTCCGCCGACGCGTCCTCGTAGCGTCCGCCGGGAATGACCCACTGTGGTGTCCCGCCGAGGTGCTCGTTCCGCTCGATGATTTCGACGGAATGCCCCTTCTCCAGAAGCCGCACGGCGCAGGCCAGACCGGCCGGTCCCCCGCCCACCACGGCGATCTTCCTCCCGGACGAGGCCGCGGGCAGCCGGACGCCGACGAGGCCCTGTTCGCGGGCCATGCGGCTCACCACCAGTTGGATGTCGCGAATCGGCAGCGCGCACTCGTCGAAAACCTTCTCCAGGCAGCCCCCCTCGCACTGGACTTCCGCAGGGCAGATATAGGCACACATCTCGGGGAGCACGTTCCGATCTCGCAGCACGTCGTAGGCCCGGGCCACGTCGCCGTCGGCAAACGCCCGAACGAAACCCGGAACGTCGACGTGGGCTGGGCAGTTGCGCGTGCAGGTGGCAAACTCGCAGTTGCGGCAGCGCTGCGCCTCGGCTCGAAGATGATCCAGCGCGAACCGGCGTCCCAGCTTGTACTGCACGGAGTAGATCGCCTGGTCCCGCACGACGCAGCCGGTCATGGCCCCGTCGCGCATGATCTGGGTGCAGCCGGAACAGGTCACGCAGGTTTTCTGGGGATCCATGGCCCCAGCGGTCAGGATGTCGTTGACCGAGTCGGGATAGGCGAACGCCCCTCGCCCCTGGCCGATCAGCGTGGCCCACCCGCGGCGCACGACGCCTGCCGCAACGTAAGGCATCAGGTGCCGCAACCATCCGTAGCCGCCGCCGACGACCGGCAAATCCGGCACGGACTCCTGGATCTGCCGCGTGATGTGGACGAAGCGAGCCACGCCCTCGAGCGGATGCTCCGGCGGCGCCCCCACCCCTGCCACCGATCGATCGAAAGGGCGACCGTAATGGGGATTGTAGTAGGGATTGCCGATGGAAACGTTGATCAGCGGCAGATCGTACTGCCGCAACCGGCGAATCAACTCGATCGGCTCGGTCAGATCCGGCTGGCGGTAGTCGTCTTTCGACACGCCGAATCCGAAGGGATGGGAGATGGCGTCGTAGACGTTCATCCGCGTGGTCACGAACACCTCGGGAACCTCGTGACGAATCCGGCCCATCACCTCGCGCAGGAAACGCGTGCGGTTCTCCAGCGAGCCGCCGTACTTCCCCTCGCGGGTGTGCGAGGCCAGCAATTCCGACACCAGGTAACGATGGCAACTCTTGACGTCGACGCCGTCGAACCCTGCCTTGCCCGCCAACCTGGCGGCTTCGACATAGGTGTCCTGGAGCCGGTCGAGACACTCGTCCGTCACCAGCGGATAATCGGCCGGCAGGTTGTGCCTGGGATCGAGGACCGCACTGTGATGGGCGATCAGCGGCCGGGGCGAGCCTCCCGGCTTGCTGTAACGCCCGGAATGGGTGAGTTGCACGACCATGGTGATCTCATGGCCGAACTTGCGCCGGGCTTCCACCCGAGCTGCATCGACCAGACGCCGAAAGTTGTCGACGCTTCCGGCATGCAGCCAGAGTTGCTTGGGATTCGAGCGAGCCTCGTGAAGCACGGCCGTGGCCTCGAACCACAGCAGCGTCGAGCGGCCCGCGGCGTAGCGGGTGTAGCGTCGAATGCTCAAATCGCCGGGGCCGCCGTTGTCGAGCGAATCGAAGCCTTCCATGGGCTGCACGATGAACCGATTGGCCAGACGGCGGTCGCCGATCGAAACGCTCTCCGCCAGGGGCGTCAGATCCTCGTCCACCGGAAGCGACAGTCCGAGCAGATCCAGCTCTTCTCGCAACAGTTCCAGGTTCTTGAGGTGGAACGGTGTGTGCTCTGCCATTATGGTCCCTTCCCGGCGCCATAGCCTGGTGAGACCGCCGCCGGCAATGCTTGCTACTACTGGAAATCTTGCACTCTCATTTAGGACCGTCCCCGATTCCCGTTGCGATCACCGCTGCGACGGCGACCGGAACGAGGCCGGAAACCACCCGTGTCGGGCCTCTTCGAGCGACTCTCGAGATTGGCATCGACCATGTAGCCGACCGCTTCCTCCCAGGTCGGAATACCTCGATGGACCATCTTCTTCGACTTCATGTCCTGGCTCTTGTCCTTGGAACGCTCTCCGTCCGGCCGCTTCCGCTGCGACGGTTCGTCTTCGTCTTCGTCCTCGTCGTCCAGAGCAAAGATCGCGAAGTCATCGGCATCTTCGTCGTCCAGCTCGGCGGTCTCCAGACCCTCGCCGAAGCCTTGTGAGCCGGCCGCAACCTCTTGACGCGGCGGGCGCTTGCGGTCACTGCGTTTTCGGTCCCGACGCCCTGTCCCACCCGAGTCACGTTCTTTCGGCTGGACGGTCGCGGCCTCGCTCTCCGGCGACTCCGAAGCCGCGGTCTCGACGGGCCGTTCTTCGCCGCTGTCCCCTCTTCGAGGCTTTCGTTTTCGGCGCCGACGGCGCCCCTTGCGCTCTTCCTGGGACTCGTCCGTATCGCTGCGGCCGCCGGCTTCCTCCGCGGTCTGGGGAACAAGGTCCTCAACAATCCCCGCCCCAAACCCTCCCGCTGCCGGTCTTCGGGCCGGCTTGGCTGGCCGTGGCCTCGATTCCACTTCCACGCTGCTCTCTTCGGCGATCTCCGACGGCGTTGAATCGGAAACGAGATCCGCGGGCGACTCGGATGGGCTCACGTCACCCGCCGCCGGAATCGGAGCAGGAATCTCCTCCATGGCCTCGACGCCAAGTTCCCTCGCGAGATTCGCCCAGTCCACCGCGCCGCGCCGATATCCGAAGCCGGAAACAACACGGTCCCCCTTGCGTCCGGGCCGTTTCTGCGGCTCTTTCGCCGGAGCGTCGTCGACGTCTTTCTCGGCAGCGTCGTCCACTTCGTCCGCGGGAGA
This sequence comes from Planctomycetaceae bacterium, assembly GCA_012719125.1. GTDB lineage: Bacteria > Planctomycetota > Planctomycetia > Pirellulales > Thermoguttaceae > JAAYAY01. Next base: position 65,632 of record JAAYAY010000049.1, read on the forward strand.
TGAAGGGGTTGGCTGGTCATCGAGGTCCGGCCCAATTCCCTCGCTCGTGGGCTCGGCCTCTTCCTGTTCTCGTTCGAGTTCTTGCTCGGGTTCTTCCTTGGAAGGCGGCAGCGCTCCCAAATCGGCAGCCAGGAAGTCCCAATGATCGCCTTGGTCCGGGGCAGGCATGTGTCTTTCGTTCCTTCAGGTTCCAGAAGCAGTTGAATAGGCCGGGATACCATCGGTCCACGCCGACCTACTTGCACGGAGCTGAGACTCGGGTCTCGTGGGTCCTGCATCGCGAGCTGTCGCGAGATGATCCGTTATCACAGCCGATTCGGCCGCGTGCCCCCTGTTCGGAGACAAAAACCCAAGCGAAACCGTTGTTTACGTCAATCTGTGTAGGGTGACATACAGGCTGTTTAGTATAGAACGTCTTGCACGGCATGGGAAGCGAGCCTCCCCAGACCCCAGGGGAACTGCAAAGTAGCAGGCACGCTCCGCCGTGCCGTCCGCAAAGTAGCAGGCACGCTCCGCCGTGCCGTCCGCAGAACTGCCCGAAATCCCGATTTCCCGCCAGCGGCGTTCGGAGAGTTGCTGCTCTTCTTGCCACAAGAGGAATTTGCAGTTCTCCTGGGGTGCACGTCAGCTTTTGCTTTTTTGAGTTGAGTAGCTGGGGGCTTTGGGACGTCGGGTGAAGGGGTATCCAGGGCGGGTTTTCAGGTGTTCGACCAGCCGGTTGTCGTCGCAGAGGGCGGCGGCCCTGACCTGGAGGATGGCCTCAGCTCCTTCGGGGTCGTTCCAGAACATCTCGGTACCCTTGGCTCGGTAGTTGACTTCCTTGACCAAGGATTCCATCCAGGCCGTCGTGACCGGCATCCCCTGGCGGCGATACTTGGGATAGTCCATCCGTGACTGGTTGTGCTCCAGGTACAGGATGGTCTTGGCCAGAAGTTTCCGCGGGTCTTGCTCGGTCGTGTCTGCTGGCGGCAAGCCCAGGCGGTCCTGCCAGCGGCGGAGTTCTTCCAGCACCTGCACGACCTCGCCTTGCCAACAGCCCCGCATCCAGACCAGGTATTGGCTCCAGGCATCCTCGGCCGTTGCGTGCAGCGATTTGGCCAGCACGAACAGATAGCTCAGCGCGTGGATGAAGTCGAGGATCGGTGTGAAGTCGCGGAAGTGCTCCTTCCAGATCGACCAGTTCCACGGCAGGCCGTCACCCAGGAACGCCCTCGCCGCGGCTTCATGAAACCGCCGCTGCTTGGCTTCGCGAGCCATCTGGCGACCGAACCGTTCTGAATTGGCGATGCTGGACAACACCGTTCGCACAAGGCGTTTGGGTCGCCAATCCTCCACGGGAAAGTTGGGCTGGTCACTCGGCTCGATCGGCTTTGGCTGGCTGGGCAACGGTGCAGCCACCGAGAGGGCCTCCGTCTCCGCCATCTTCGCGACGTGCTTCGGATCGCAGAAACACGCAGGCGGCTCAGGCTGCGGATCCTCGGAAAAAACGCGGCGTTTCGCACGAATCAGGCAAGCGTTCTTGTCTTCCCGCCAGCCTTCCCCTGAACGATGCACCCCCGGCCCGTGCCCAGGCTCGCGCGTCCGAATGCGTCCCCCATCGCACTCCACCACGGCCAGGTCCGGTGGCTGCTCCGGACGCCGCGCCAACGCCTCACCCAACTTCACAGGGGCATCGCGTCGCTGCTCCAATTCGCGGCCTACATCGTGCACCACGCGCTCAATCGTCTTGGCCGAAACCTTCAATCCGGCGCCATCGCAGACAGTCTTCTCCGCCCGTTCAAAGGAACGCGTCTCGGCAGCCAACACCGTGATCCGCATCACCGCGGTCGGCGTCAGTTCCCGGCTATCAAAACCCAGCGTCTCGCGCAACGGGAAAAAAAGCCTTGCGACACGATGCACAATAGCCCTGCAACTCCTGCAACGTGACGGTCCCGTCTATCGAAGTTACCGCGCGTTTGATGGGAAACAAGTCGCGCCGCCTGCCGCACCCCGGACACGTTCCCTTGGTGACCTGGGCCGCCACGATCTCCGCCATCTGACGCTCTTGAACCTGCCGGCTCAACTGCTGTCCCAATTCGTGAGCACGCGTTTCAATGACCGAGTAATGCGGTACCCCTTGAATGGTGCCATTGGCTCGGTCTAAGGCCACCGAGACCTCCGCCGCTTCCCGAAGCAAATCCTCCAACTTCTTTCGTAGACGCTCTCCATTGCCATCCATGGCCAGACTCCTTTCTGAGGCATCCTGCTTTCACCAAACCGCCCCGAGCCAGCTACTTTACCACAGAAACTCCAAATTCTCCTATTGACCTTTTTCGCTCCCCACCACCGCGCGCAAAAGCTGACGTGCACCC
>JAAYAY010000050.1 GCA_012719125.1 Planctomycetaceae bacterium
ATCGAGTAGGGTGAGCCACGGGGATCAGCCGTGGCTCAGCCCTCTCACAGAACCGTACGTACGGGTCCGTATACGGCTCCTGTTTCAAGTAATCTCAAGTAACTTGGGGCAAAACGCCGGTTTCGACGGTGGCCAGATCGAAGAGACCCAGTGCGCCGAGCCACGCATTGGGCATGGACCAACTGGCCTGGGGGCTCCGCGAGCTGCGCCAGCGAGTCATGCGTATCTTGGGAAACTCTCCCTGGTAGCCCAACTGCCGCAACCGGCGATGCAAGCGACCGGGGCGTTTCCACAACGCGAGCTGTTTGGCGCGTAACCGCCGTCGTATCCATGACATGAGTGTCGCGAAGAGGTTTTTGCAGGTAGCCATCCCGAAGTAGTTGGCAAAGCCCCGCAGTACCGGGTTCAGGTCGATGATGACCCGCTCCAGGTTGCCAGAGCAATTGCGGCCCGTGAGTGCTTTCACCTTGGCTTTGAACGCGGCGACCTTCTTGTCTTGGATACGTATCCATTGCAGGCCGATCTCGACGCCCAGGAATTTCACGCCTCGGGAGGCGTGAACCAGGTGCGTCTTTTCCTTGTTCACTGCCAGGCGGAGCTCTCCCTCCAGGATGCCTGTCGCGACTTCGCGGGCATGCTCAGCCGCACTTCGAGTCCGGCATAGGATCAGAATGTCGTCGGCGTATCGCACGATGCGATGTCCGCGTCGCTTCATCTCCTGGTCAAAGGCGTCCAGGTATACATTCGAAATCAAGGGTGAAATCACCCCGCCCTGCGGGCTGCCGACTTCTGTCGCTTCCCAGTTGCCTTCGATCATCACCCCGCTTTCGAGAAACAGTCGCAGCAGTGCGAGGATGCTCCCGTCGCGGACGCGTCGACGAATCGACGTGACGATCAAGTCATGATCCAGGCGGTCAAAGCATTTGGAAAGATCCATGTCGACCACATGGGCCAGACGATACTGCCTCACAAACATCGTGGCTTTCGCCACCGCCTGCTGACAGCTCCTGCCTGGTCGGTAACCATAACTCGATGGGTGAAAATCCGGATCAAAGATCGGCTGTAGGATGTCCAGCAATGCTTGCTGAACCACTCGGTCACGAACAGCGGGAATTCCGAGATTTCTCTCTCCACCTCCAGGCTTGGGTATCGTTACCCGCCGCACCGGTTGCGGTCGATACGTCTTGGTCCGCAGCTCATGAACAAGACGGGTGAGCTCATCGTCCACGTTGGCTTCAAAATCGGCTATCCTTTGTCCATCGTGTCCAGGTGCTCCCTTCGCACGGCGGACTTTCGCAAACGCCCGAGCCAAGACCCGTCGCTGCAATAGTCGATCGTAGAGACTGTAGTAGATTCTGCTCATCGTCCTGTGCCTTGCGTGTTCCTCGTCAATTCCTCGTGTCCACGTGTGCGTCCATTTCGCCGTGGCGTGCCGTGTGCTATCCCATACGGGCAATCTGCGACAGAGGCCTCGGGCTACTCCGCGTCAGCGGTCCAGTCCGGCAGATCCCGTGTCAGCGGGGTACCGCTCGGGTGGTTCCTGAAGGGGCGACCCTCACTTGTGCTGCACGTGTTCGATTTCTCTCCTTGAAACACTTCCTTGAAACTTCTCCCCTTCGCAACAGCCGACGCTTTTGGCAATCGGGCGCCCGTCTGGACCAGGCCAGACGTCGTCACGGTTTTGTCCTCCACACGGTTGCCCGGCTTCTCAGGCCGCGACTTCTTAACTACTACGGGATCATCTGCCACCTCACACCACGTCGGCCGCCTCTCGAGTTGCCTCTTGAAGCCGCCTTACCCGCATCTCACGCTTCGCCTATGGGGGAGCTAACGCGGCCAGGATGATGCCAGGCTTCCCCAGTTACTGTGCTGACTCCCTGTCAATGATTACGTCCTCAATCACCTGCTGTCGCTGTCCATGTATCGGGCATCATGTCTTTTTGCACACTCGCCCCAACAGCCGGCCGAATCAGGTTCGCTTACGCTACGTTCCATTAACCTCCTATCGCTTCCTTCAGACCCCGCCATTGGCTGGCGACGCCCTTGCGAGTCGGATTCTCTTCCCCATGGACGGGGTGAGGCCGCTGACCAGCAGCGGCTGGGTTTGCCAGCTTCGCTGGGCAAA
>JAAYAY010000051.1 GCA_012719125.1 Planctomycetaceae bacterium
GACCAGGGCGAACAATACTATGAGCAACAGTATCGCGTTCGAGTCCAACGGAACCTGGCACGGCGAGCTCACGAGCTTGGCCTGAAACTCGTGCCGATCAACGGCTTAGGCGCTGATGCCAACCGAGGTGCTGGCGGTGGTTAATTGGAAGAGTTGACCCCGTATCCCGTATCCCCACCCGACCCCTTTGATCGTCCCCGAGCGTGCCAACAGTGATATCAGAAATCCTCGGGACTCGCCCAGGAAAAATCATTTTCCGTCAGGGAGTCATCGGAACGATTCTGCCGAACTTCCAGGAAAAAATACCGTATCGCATCTTTCAGAGCTTCTTCAATGCTATCGCCCATTCCTGATGTCCATTCAGGATTTCCCGTGACGGCATTCTTGATTGCAGCATTTGGCACGCCTAAAAACTTGGCATCCGCACGCTGAAGAACCTTTACTTTGAACTTCGTGATCGGGAAGTCCGTACGCGGCCAAACCTCAAAGATCGCCACAACTCGATCGATCCGTATGACGTCTTCCATCCTCTCGCTCAGTTCAGTCATAGTGCATTCTCTGATTGCCTCTGCTTCGTTATTCCACGCCGAACGAGATAATGTTTCCCTCCGAGTCAATGTCGATGTACTTACCCAACTTCCGATACCGTATTACGCCTGGAGTTGAACCAGGCACCCTGCTTCTCTTTGCTCCCTTGAGGTTCTGTGCAAAGGCTTCCGCCTTACGGAGGTATTGCGCGGCATCCACGGCTCCTACCTCTGCACCGTGCTTCGTATAGTGATAGTTTAGTGAGTCGACGGCGGAATCGAAACCCCCTTTGGACCAACGGCCAGTATTTGGAGCGCTCTTGTTATGAACCAGTATTCCATGCGTACCAACAGCGTAGTTATGTATCGACGCAACCGAGAGATTGTAGACAGTCCCACGAAAATGATCGACACTGACTGCTGCAATGCATGACACAGTTCCATCTCGTCCGATTAAAGAATCCCCAGCTTCAAGATTCCTAGCGTCTATCCAACAGTCGGAAGCGGTAGGCGGAAGCTCAAGGTTCTCTCGAGATTTTTCGCGAGCATGCAATTTCTGTCTATCAGCGACCCGGAAGGGATGTTCGCCTGTGACTTCAATTCGTTCCCCGTCTATCGTAACGGTGACTAGGTCCCCCTCATATTCGTGTGTCAAGAGCGACTGGACTGAACTGAGTTGCCATTTTGACGATTTATCATCATATGTCCATACTTTCGAGCCAGCGACGACCTTTTCGATATGCTGCGTGCCAAGTTCAGTGTGGACCTGTGTGCCAGAAACGAAGCAGGTGCGAAGAGTCCCTACCGAACTACCCCGGATTGGGCCGCCATTAGGGGAGTGAATTCGAACAGAAGGTGCCTTGGGAGTCGCACAGCCAGCGGCAACTCCCGGAAACTCTGCTCCCACCTGAGCCAGTCCCTGCATGTCGTTTACACCAGTTTCCCACTCCTCCGCATTGACCTTGCGGAGGTTCACAGCGAGATCATACGGGTCCGGGGAGAGCGACTCGACTCTGTTGATTCTGATTTGTGCGTTCAGTGCGTCCTCACGTGTCGCCTCTCCATTCGCAAACACTATCCCTTTGTAGATGACCCATGTCACTACACCCATTCGTATTTCTGGTTTGTATTCATTATGTACCAATACCGCGTGTGCATTTTCCGGATCGCCTACGAAGTAGGTGTGGTAGTCGGCCACGCGGAAGTTGAAAACCGGCTCGGGGGTGGGTTGTGCTTCTTTCGCGTCGAGGGCGACCCAGCGGGCGTCGGGGGTGCGGAGTTGGTCGCCGACCTGGAGGTCTTCGGCGGCGGTCCAGCCCTTGTCGCGGACGTAGAAGAGGTGCGGCGGGGTGCTGCGGAGTTCGGTGCCGCCGATGGTGAGTCGGATTAACTCGCTGGGCGGATTGTGGAAGACCCGCTCGACCGTCTTGGCGGCGACGCCACCTTCGGCATCGTGCTCGGGGGCGGAGAGGACCCGGTCGCCCGGCTGGAGGGTTTCGATCGGCTTGGTGGTGCCGTCGGCAAGAAGCACGGGCGTGCCCGCGGCGAAGCAGATGCCCAGGTCGAGGGTCTCGCAGTAGGCATTCCCGCCGCCCAGCAACTGCTCGGTGTTGTCCGGGACGAGGATCGGCATGGTGCCGAGGCTGCCGTGTTCGCTCTCGCGGAGACTCAGAATAATTAGTTCACACAATCACGCAATGCCACGCGCTCCTCTTACAGTCTCAAGTCTCCCAACTCCTTGCAGTCTTCCAGATGTTTTCTTGCCATTGGCGTCACATTGGTGTGCTGCATGTCCAGAAACTTGAGATGACGAAGTGAAGTGAGGGATGCGACCCCGTTGTCATCAATACACGAGCCAGACAGATCCAGCCTCTCGAGTTTCGTCAATCGCAGAATAGACGGGATTGCATCGTCCGTAACCTTTGTCCCAGGGAGTTGCAGTTCTCGCAGATTGCTGAGGCTGGCAAGATACCCGACGCCAAGATCTGTGACAAGCGGTTTGGTTCCAAGCACAGTCAATATCTCCAAATGCACAAGTTGTGCCACCTGTTGAAGTCCTGCGTCGGACACTTCCGGGGAAGCCAGACACTCCAAGACTCGAAGCTGCCTGATTTCGGCAATCTGCCGGAGATCTTCATCGGTGATGGAATTACACAGAGCTATGAGTTCTCGCAGCGATGTGCATTGCTCAAGCCCGGAGTAGCCAGAGCGACGAAAAGGTGTCGCGCTAAGGTCAATACGCCTCAGACGGGGGAGCGTCTTGAGGTGAACAGCGCCGTTGCTGTCCGTTGCCGTTAAGGAGAGATTCAGCGTTGAGAGTTGCCTGAAATGGGACAGGTGGGTCAGTCCGGCGTTGCCAATCCGGGGGTTGTTCGCAAGATTAAGTGATTCGACCTTGGGAAAGGCATTCAGAATTCTGAGTTGTTCAAGATCATTGTCAGTCAAGTCTAGACTATTCAGGTCGAGAAGGCGGATATTTCGCAAGAGCGGCAAACGATTCCGAAGGCGTTCATAGTCGATTCTTTCCACAAAGTGAAGACCAGCAATTGACCGATCATCCTGCTGATCAACAAAGAGTGGCTGTGCGCCGATCTGCTGAATCGTGGCCAACAAGATCACCTCCGAACGATGTTCACCTCCCTGAGATTGCCTCACCTCCCTAGGCCGTTGCTCTGGCGAGGCTTCTTCGCAGATTGCATACGGGTGATTCTGGGTATCGCCTGGGGTTGAGTCGGAGATTTGCAGCGAGACAACTGCTGTCAAGATGTGCAACATCGCAAGAAAAGAAGTGAGCAGTATGTTCATATACCACCATATCGCACCTAACATGGTCACCTCATTCGTTAAGCTATACCTCACGCGGTGAGAAATGTCCGGTTATCAAATAGCTGAAAGTTGCGGGTCAACAGGGTGTTCATGTCGTCGCGGTAGTCGGTGTTGACGCGATTCAGGCAGTTCTCAATCGCGGCCTGGA
>JAAYAY010000052.1 GCA_012719125.1 Planctomycetaceae bacterium
GTATTCTCGCATAGGACGCCTCTTTTCCATGAGGCCAATTTCTACCGACCTGCCCACTAAACCAAAAAATATCGAAATTCTACCCGCTCTCCCCAGTTTCTCATCGAGTGGCAGAACTGCACCCGATCGGCCGAGAGGGTTTGGGAAAGGGCCAGGGCCCGCTGGCGGTCGTCGCCCTGGTTGCGCGACCAGAGGATCCGCACCTGGGCTCGTTTGGCGTCGACCGAATCGGGGGCGACTTGGAGCAGACTGTCGACTTCCTGTTCGGCGGCGTCGAAGCGGGCCGGATCGTCGCCGCGGAGGAGGAGATCGATGAGTTGGAGGCGGAGGGCGACGTCGGCGGGTTTTGCCTCAATCGCGGTGCGGTAGGCTTTTTCGGCTTCGGCGTATTGTTTTTCGGCCTGCTCGGATTGGCCGAGGGCCTCATGGCCGCGGGCGAGAACGAGGGCCTTTTGATAGGGTTCGAGTTTTTCGTTGGAGGCGAGTTCCTGGAGCATGGCCTCGGCCTGCTCTTTCTTGTCGGTCTGGCCGTAGAGGGCGAACAGGGCCGTCATGGGGGCGGGATTGTCGGGCTGGATCAGGAGGGCCTCGCGGAAGAGCTTTTCGGCTTCGTCGGTCTGGCCGGCTTCCTGCAGCAGGGTGGCGAGACGCATGCGAGGAGCCAGTTCCGCCGGCTGCCTGGCGACCTCTTCCCGGGCCAGCTTGACGGCGGTCTCGCGGTCGCCGGCGCTGCGTTTGATGAGCAGATCGAGTTGCAGCAGGGCATCGGAGTTCGGGAAGATCTCGCGTGCCTTGGCAAGGCGGGCCTCGGCCTGATCGGCGTGGCCGAGCTGCAATTGCATGCGAACGAGCTGGTCGAGGATACGGAGGTTCGCCGGCTGAAGATCGCAGGCTTTTTCGAGACTGGCGACGGCGCCGACCAGGTTGCCCTCAGCCCGCTGGACGCTGGCCGAAAGGAGGTGGGCCTGGGGCCAGTCGGGTCGTTCGGTGAGGAGCCCCTCGGCAAGCCCGCGGGCTTCGGCGATTCGGTCTTTCTGCTGCTTTGGGTTGGCGGCCGGCTCCATCAAGAGGCGATTGGCGCGGCAGAAACGCCAGAGGGGAGCGTCCTGGCCGACCAGGTTTTTCAACATGTCTTCCGGAACGGCGGCATCGGCCGGGCGGCCTTCGGCGAAGGCCCTGGCAATCTCGAGCAAGGCGGAGACACGTTTGACGTCGTTGTCGGAGACGAGCGTCTGGTATCGGGAAACCAGCAGATTCAGCAGATCGGCCGAGAGCGGGAAGTCCTGTTCGGTCTTGCGGAGAAGGGCCAGGGCCTGCTCGGAGTTTTCTTTGGCGTCGCCGGCCTTGAGCGGCCGCAGTTCGGCACGCAACAGGTCGACGGCCCAGGGCTGGGCCGAGGGCTCTTGCTGGAGGCGTTTCTCCAGTTCGTTGAGTTCGTTTTCGGCGGCCTCCACCAGATGCTGCGAATCGCCGCCGGTCTTGGCCTGTTCGAGGCGGGCCCTGGCCAAGAGGAAGCGGAGACCGATCGAGTCGTTGATGTCGATGGCCTGCTGGAGGTCGAGTACCGCCATATCGGGTTGGCCGGCATCCAGGAACAAGCGGCCGGCCGCTTCGCGGAGCTGGCTTGCGCCGGGCAGATCGCGAGCGAGTTGGTGATAGGTCTCAACGGCCTTCCGAACGAGTTCATCGGCCTGCCGGTTGGCTTCCTGTGTCCGGGCTTCAAGTTCGGGCGATTGAGCCGCATCGGGAGTGGTCTTGACGGCTTCGGCAGCCTGCTTGCTTGCAGCAGCGTCGGCGAGTTTCTTGCGAGCCTGTGCCTCGTAGCACCGGGCCAGGAGGAGTCGGGCACGGGCTTCATCGAGGTTAGTGGTCTGGGCGCCCGCCTGACCGGAGGCGGCGAGGCTGCGATCGGTGAGGACGCGAACGAGCAGATCGGCGGCCGCGGCGAAGTCGTTGGATTGTGCGAGCCAGCGAGCACGAAGCACGTCGCGCTGGGCTTCGCGCGAGCGGCGAACCAACTCGCTCAGAGAGAGACGGCCGGCGGTCAAGCCGTCGTCGAGGTTCTCGAAGAGTTGCTCAAGTTGTTTGGTCTGCTCGTCGGTGAGCCGGGGATTGCGGAGGATCGCGTCGATGAGGGTGACGCCGAGGCTCCAATCGGTCTTTCCGACGTTCTGCAGTCCAAGCTCGAGCGTGGCGACCGCGTCGCCGGTCTTTCCGAGTCGTTGCTGGGCATCGGCCAGGCCGAGGTAGACGTACGCATCGCCGAACTCGGCATCCTTGGCGGCTTGAAAGTACTCGCAGGCTTTCTGGAGCAGCGTCTGGCGGGCGACCAGGTTGCCAGGTTGGGAAGCCTCGAGCGCCTCGGCCTTGCGGATGGAGTCCCAGCCGGCCAACCGGTTGACGGCGGCAGAATTGGGGGCGAGCTCGAGGGCCCGCTGCAGATCGGAGTCGGCGCCCGGAAGTTCGTAACGGGCCAGATATTGACAGCGAGAGATTCGGGCAGATGCCGCGTCGAGTTGGGCCTCCCGGGAATCGGGCGCCTCGCCGAGTTTCTGCTCGGCCGTGTCGACGAGTTGCCGCATGACCTGATCGGCCGCGGCCTGCCGCTTCTGCTCCTGTTCGCCCGCGGCGCCGAAGGCGGCACGCTGTGACTCGCTGAGCAGTTCGGGGAACTGGCGATAGAGGCGAGCCAGTGCCAGGGCGAGTTCGCCGTCGGCGGGATTCTGCTGGAATGCCTGCTGCAGGACCTCGCCGACGGAGCCGATCTGTTCGGGAACGGCCTTCAAATCCAGCGAGTCGAGGTCGTGGAGTCCGAGGAGGGCGAGGGCGAGGGCGCGGCTGGCCTTGGAGCGCGTTTCGGGGTCGATATTCTCCATGGTCAGGACGGCCGCGGCCTCTTCTTGGGCCTCACGAAGCCGGGCGGTGGCGGCGTCGCGTTCCTCTTGCTTTCCGGTGCGAGTCGACTGACGTTGGAACGCCTGCCCCCAGGCGACGAGCAGTTCGGCCCGCCGAGCTTGCGATGCGGCCGCCTCGGGCCAAGGTTCCGACTGATTCTTGGCGGCACGGAGTGCGGTTGCATACCACTCGACGGCAGCGGGCAGGTTGCCGGTTTCTTGGGAAAGACGCGCCAGTGCGGCGGGACCCTGGGGATCATCCGGGTTGAGTTCCGCATACCGCAGGTAGTATTGGAGGGCGCCCTGCCGGGCTTTGAACGCCTCCTCGGCCCGGCCCTGTGCCTTCTGGAAGAGCTTCTGAGCTTGGTCGCTGTGGCCCTGGTCCTTCTCGACCTTGCCTTGTGCAACGAGCTGTTCGGCCTCGTCGGTGAGATCCGTGGCCTTCGCTTCGAGTTGCCGGCCTTGCTCGATCGCGCCGCCGGCAAAATCCCTGACCTGCCAGGCGTGCCACAGCCAGGCACCGCCACCGCCGGCAACGAGGCCGATGAGCGTCCAGACGACAACCCGCAGGTTCAACACGGTTGACCTTTTGCGGGTGGACGGACGTCGTGGTGCGGCGGGATGCGACTGCTTGGAAGAGCCGCTTTGATGGGGTTCTTTCGCGCTCATGCTCGTGATTCGGATGTCTTCCTGAACAACTCAGTTTCGCCGGACTGTTGCGAACTCTCAGGTAACGTAGGCGTGGTACTTACCGTAGCGGCTCGAGTAGTGGCTCGTCGGCACTCCGTTGAGGATCGTTCCGGTCGGTTGAACGCCGACCATGGCAAGCCGCTTACAGGCGCGGCGGACCTGGTCGGCCCGGCTGACCTCCCACATGGCACACATCAAGGTCGCGTCGGCCGCTTCGCACAGGATCATCGCTTCGCCTGCGGCCAGAATGGGGGGGGTGTCGATGATGATGTAGCGATAGTCGTCGGTCAGCTTGGCCATCAACTCGCGCGCCGTTCCGTTGGCCAACAACTGGTGCGGATTGACACCGAGCTTGCCGGCGGGGAGCACGTGGAGATTCTCGCTCCAGTCGGTCACAATCGCGTCGGACAACTGGCAATCGCCGATCAACACGTCTTCGAGGCCGGGCTCCATGGCGATGCCGAAGACCTGATGCAGATCGGGAGATCGCATGTCGCCGTCGATCAGCAACGTTTTGGCGTGCGTGGCTTGCGAGATGCTGACGGCCAGTTGAGCGGCAACGCTCGTTTTTCCTTCGTTGGCCGCCGCGCTGGTGACCGCCAGAACACGGTGGTTTCGCAGTTCGTCCGAAAGACGCAGACTGGTTCCCAAGGTATCGACACTCTCCTCGAAGAGCCTGAGGGCGTCGTCGAGCTTGCGTGTCGAGACGCGTGAAGCGGCGGCGTTTCGCTTGGGGAATCGGGCAATTTCGCCCATAACTTCGAGCTGGAGATCTTTTTCGAGTGTGTCAATGCTGTGGACGCGTTGGAGGATGCGTTCCCAACCGACGGCCACGAGGAAGGGGGCAAAGAACATCGCGGGGACGAACATCAGCCATTGTTTGAAAGGCAGTTCCACCAAGGGGGTGACCGGCTTGTCGGCCCAACGCCAGAGTTGTTCCTGAGGCGGGGCGGCACTCTCCGTCTCCAACTGGATGATTCGATTCTCGATTCGAGCCAAGACGTCGCGTTCCAGTTCCAATTCGAACTTCTTGCGTTCGACATCCAGAGAGGCGGAACTTCCGTCAGTCAGCTTATTGAGTATGTCTTCCTGCTGCTGTTGGAGAGCGCTGAGCACGGCCTGGTTGTTCTTCTGACGTGCAGCGACTTCAGCCAGCGCGGCAGCACGCGATTGCTCCTGGTTTGCGATCAGCTCCTCGCGGATTGCCGGCCGAACCTCGCTGCGATAAGCCTCCAGCTCTTCGGTGATGTCGGCGATTTGTGCGCGAATCCTGCGGCTTTCCGGATTGTTCGGCGAAACCGCCGAACTGTCGAGATCGGCTGCAAACCGTGCAAGCTCTCTCATCTGGCGGCGAAGCTCAAGGACGTAGGGATCCTGATCGATCGCTCGTTCGACTCGATCGTCGGAGACCTGGATCGGGTTGTCGGCCGCTTCCGTCAGTGATCTGATTTCTGCCTCGATGACGGCCTTTTCGAGTTCCGCTTCGAGAAACTGAGCTCGTAGCGGCAGACGCGGATCTCCCGCTTCGGGGGAGAGTTCGACAAATGCTCCTTCTTTCATTTTCCCAGCAATGAGCCGATCCAGCTCTGCTTGTTTCTTCGCCAACTCGGGTTGGCGAGTACTGCGCTCTTGCCGGAGCAGGACCAGAAGTCCTTCGTCCTTCTGACCGCGCTGCGCTTCGAGGACATCGAAGTACGTATTGACGATGGCATTGACGATCGATTGGCTGAACTCGGCGTTCACACTCCTGAAGGAGACTAGGTAGATACTCGAGCCTTTGCCTGCCGGCTGAACGTTCACATGCTTGCTCAGCCAGTTTGCCAGGAAGATCTGTCGAGCGGAAGGGTCAAGGTTCCGGGAGGCGATGAGTTCTTTGTCCGAAGTCTCGACCTGCTGCCAGGCGGAGATCTCGCCGTCAAGGAGTTGCTGAACGACACTCTTGGCGCCCTGCCCTTTGAGATAGGCGTCGGAGCCGAGGAGGATGATATTGCTTCCGAGCAGATTGAGCTGGGTGGCGACATAGGTGTCGTCGCGCCCGTAGGTGTTTCCTTCCGTATCGAAGGCGATGATCGTACGTTTGGAGTCGATTTGGATGTGTGCCGTTGCCTGGTATTCGGGTACAAACTGGAACCAGACGACGGCCGCCGCCACGGCCGCCAGAACAATTCCCACGGGAAGGGCAACCGTCCACCACCGGCGCAAGGCCATGAGGATCAGTTGCGGGGTGAAGGCCTGGGACTGCGCAGCGGCCGACCTCCCTGCCGGCGCAACATGCCGAACGACCTGGACGCTGCCCGGCACGGCCGGGAGGTTCTCTTGATCGCCCTGGGAGAATCTGGATTGATTGGACATCGATGGTTCCTCTCAGTTGGAAGGCTTCCCTTCCCTAACGCTTGCCCGCTTCTCCGAAAAATCGAATGAACTACGCTCTGGCCTCGCGTCGCCGGCTGACGACGGTTGCCGTGTCAATGACCTCTGCTTCGCGAACGACCCACGACAGGTACCAAAGGACCAGGCCGTAGATCGCGGCCGCCAGGACAATCATGGCCCAGCCGGCCGTGTCGTGGAAGAAGTGTTGGGCCGATTCGCTGTCGGCATGCTGGTAGAGCAGACCTGTGACCACAATGCGCGTGACGTTGGCGACCACCGCGATTGGTGGGGCGATCAGGAGCAGGAAAGCTCTTTCCCACCAACTCTTTCGGGACAACACGGCACAGGCGAATGCCAAGGCCAGGACCCCCATGAAGATGCGGATTCCGGCACAAGCCGCGGCGACTTCCATCTTCTGCTCGCCGATAAAGATCGTGTTTCCGCTCGTCAAGGCCGGCTCGCCAAAGAACTGAAGCACCCAGCAACTCGCCTTCGTGGCGATCTTCTGCAGCGGTAGGCTGAGCAGTTTTTCGTAGCGCCACGGCATGGGCACCATGAAGACTAGGAAAACGATCGACGGCAGGCTCCACCAGAGAATCCGCCAGCCACCGAGCATCCAGACGACGCCGGCGATCAAGAACATCGTGGACCAGCCGTCGACAGGGCCGAGATCCCAGCGGGCGCCGACGTAGCGGACTCCGATACTCAGCAGGATGGGGATCAAACCGAGCCATGCAACTCTTCCGGCTCCCCCTGGATACAAATCTCGCCGCATCCACAGGAATACGAGCGCGAACGGCACGACGAGATATCCGTGAGAATAATCCGGGTTGCTGTTCCACGCGTGAATCAGATCAAGGATCGTGGGCCAGTAGGACCAGCAAAAGGCGGCCGAAAGCACCAAGGCAATCGGCAGAACCTGACGCACCGCGGACGCGGCGTCGGAAGAGACAAGTTCGCGCTGCCCTCGCTTCGACTCGGCATAATTCAGCACAGCTTTTTCGTTGTCACTGGGACTGGGCAAATCCGTTTCCGCCTCGCTCATGATCTTCCTGGCTGTGGCCCTTCTGTTCGTCTGATACCAACTAGCGAGTTGCCTCGGATGCTACTCTCCGAAGAAACTTCCCAGTTTGACACGGATCCGGCGAGTGAACTGCCAGATGCTGGTCTCGCTGCGATCGTCTTCGTTGTCGAGCTTTCGATCGCGGAGTGAGAGCAAGTACTCTTCGGTGAAGGCCCGTTCGCTTTCCGACAGAGTCCCAAGGAACTCGGACAAAGAATCGTCGGGATTCTCGTCGGTCTCGTGGCCCCCATTGCCCAAACGGGCCGCCGCCAACTCCCGCTTTCGGCGGCGTTGTTCCGTGCGGAAGTACCGATAGGCCACGTCTTTGGCGACGGTGCGGATGAATGTGTTCAACCGAGCACCGTGGGTCGGACAGAATCTCCCTAGAAGCTCGCCGTCCTCGTCCACCAGGCTGTACCAAACCTGGGCAGCCAGTTCATCGACGAGATTGCGATCGCTGCCCTTCGTTCCCAGCAGGACGCAAAGGGAACGCAGGAGTGCAGGATGATGTTGCTGATAAAGCTCCTCCCAAGCCGCCACTTCTCCACGAACACACCGGTCCACCAGCTTCTTCTCACGTTTGATGGCCTTCTTTCCGGCATCTGACGACACTTGCTCCGTCTCATCCTCGGCAAGCCACAACTCCGCCTGCTCTACGAGACCCTCGCAATCAAAATCGGTCGAATCCGACATTGGTGTGT
The DNA here is from genome assembly GCA_012719125.1 of Planctomycetaceae bacterium. Classification (GTDB taxonomy): domain Bacteria; phylum Planctomycetota; class Planctomycetia; order Pirellulales; family Thermoguttaceae; genus JAAYAY01. The sequence continues at coordinate 7,719 of JAAYAY010000052.1, forward strand.
CCGGCCGTGTCAAGAGTTTCTCACCAGCAGTGTCTTCCATGATTTCCGGAACGTTCGACGCAGTTTTTTTGGAAAAATCCAAGAAACTTGGGATAACCCAAGTCAGGAATGCGGTAGCGGTGGCCTATAGGTTTACAAACGGACAGCCCTCAGCCAAAACGCTGAACCGCTCTGTCTTAATTCGTTGTATAAGCTTCATACCCCTCCGAGCGAACCTGTTCCGGATGGGCACTGGTGAGGGTGTTTTTCAATGGCTTCCCATATTGGCGCGCACACCACCCTCGCCCTACGCCGCTGTGCACTAGACTGGGAACTCACTCAGGCAGCGTGAGATTCTTGCCCCGACCAGATGGTCTTGCTGCCGAGATGAAATAGTGGTGGGATCGATTCGGAACGACGCCAACGAGCTTCCCGCTCTCAAGCCAGCGGGAACACGTCAGATATTGACGCCACTTGCCCTGTCCGGACCAAGTCTGGCCATACGACACAATCGCGGATCACTGCACAGACTCATGTGGGAACAGCCGACCCCCCAAAGAGTGGTCGGATCAGTTTAGACTCCGTCCCCGTGGCTTGCGCTTCAAATCCGCATCCGACATTGAGTTAGAAAAAATGCAGCCACAAACCAGATCCTTCTGGTTGGCGTCGGTTGCCCCTCTGGAGCAGCCGACAAGCTCAGTTTGCCCTTTTGGCCCGCATCTGACCTGCGTACTTGCAGGCAGACACAACCAGACTTCCCTGTCTAGCCGAAAAACACACAGTCTAGCCGAAAAACACACCGATCAGGGTGTATGTTAAAGTCCTAGATTGCTCTACGCCTGGATCGACGTCAATATGGTTCATCAGCAACCCCCCCAAAAAACCTACGTATTTTTGGGCGAGGGGCACAATCGCTGATCATTGCACCTATCCTTGACGCAGCGAATCCGGTGGCGTGTCCAATTATCCAAACATCGTGACTTAGTCAAGCCGCTCCAGCACATCGTCGTCCACGGCCACAGATGCCCCCTTCTGGAGAAAATCCACACTGAGGAGCAATCGGCTCATCCCGCGACGGACGAGAACCGTTCCTTCCAACCCAGCCAGCGCTCCATGGCGAATGCGAACTCGTTGCCCGGCCTGCAGGCGACTTTCGGCAGTCATGGGCAATCCCGAGGCTATACCTCACGCGGTGAGAAATGTCCGGTTATCAAATAGCTGAAAGTTGCGGGTCAACAGGGTGTTCATGTCGTCGCGGTAGTCGGTGTTGACGCGATTCAGGCAGTTCTCAATCGCGGCCTGGA
>JAAYAY010000053.1 GCA_012719125.1 Planctomycetaceae bacterium
CTCCGAAGAAGAAGCCGAAAAAGATGAACAAGAAAAAGCGAAATCATGTATCAACGGCTCGCGTGCTCGAACAATCCCGACAAAAACGTGCATGTGCGGTGTGAACACCCACCTATAAATGGCTGGGTCATAGGGGCAAAGGCAAGGCAAGAGGCGTCTTATCTGGGGGACCCCATTATAGCCGGATTGGCGGATGGCACGAAGACACGCCGACCGGCGGTGAGGTTCGGTCGCTTGCCTCACGTGAACAGCGACTCAATCTCGATCGTGTTGGCGACGAGATCGCGGGAGTACGCATTCTCTTTCACTCCGAAAGCCGTCACCATGGTCAGGAATATCGTCTTTCGCGTGCCCGTCGTTCTCTGGAACACGTCGCGTTTGTTTCTCAGTTCACCGGCATACCGCTTGTCGATAACGAATTCGCCCTCGGAGAACTTCATCTCACACAGGTTGATGCAGTGATCCCGGCGGTCGATAAGAAGGTCGATCTGGGCCCCTTTCTCGTTCTCGCCCTTTGCCCGGTGACACCATGACGATTCCTCGGTCTCGACCCCTTCGATACCGAGGGTGCGTTTGATTTGCGGCATGTGCTTGAGGCAGAGACTCTCAAAGGCGTAGCCGCTCCAGGCTCGCCAGGCGGGAGTCCTCTGCTTCTTCATCCAGATGTCGGAGCCGCTGGAACGATTCCCTTCGATCCAACTCAAGTAGAATAATGAGTATTCGTCGGCCAAGTGGTAGAGTGCATTCTTTTTGCCTCTCTCGAAGGGGTAGACTCGCTTCACAAAACCCGATTCGACGAGTTCGTCGATTAACATGGTTGCCCCGCCGCCCGTCGGAATTCCGGCTGAAGACAGCATCTCGTTCCGCGTCATGCCTCGGCGTTTCCGCGCCAGCGACCGGATTACTCGCATGTGTCGGTCTGAATCCTCGAACAGGGAAGCGTAAAGCTGGTGAAACTCGCTTTGCAGCAAACCGGTCTTGGCAAAACAGATCTGGTCGATATTCTGCGCAGCCGACTGCCCGGGAACGACCTCCTTGAGATAGTGGGGAATACCTCCCATCGCCATATAGAGCTCAGCCGTCTGGTACGGAGTGAGGTGCACTCGACGGCTTCCAAGGTACTCGCTCGCTTCAGCCAGCGAGAACGGCTCGAGACGGATCCGGCGCGTCAACCGGTTGTGCAGGCCGCCGCGCTGCCGGATGACCTTGTTGATCATCCAGGACGCGGCCGAACCGCAAACGACCACGATCAAGTGCGACTGCCGAGAGGCCCAGGCATTCCAGAAGTGCTCGAAGGCCGGCATGAAGCGGGAACGTCGCGAGGCAAGCCAGGGGAGCTCGTCCAGGAACACCACGTGCTTGCCGGTCTTGGGAAGCGATTCGACGTAAGTGATCAGTTGCTGAAACGCCTGCTGCCAGTTCGCCGGAGTCTCCAGGGGGACCGGACTTCGCATTGCCTGGCCCAAGGCGAAAGAGAAGTTCTGCAACTGCTCCGTCAAGGACGCATCATGGACACCCGTCAATTCGAAACAGAGACGCTCTCCGAAGTACTCCCGTACCAGAAAGGTCTTTCCGACCCGACGTCGACCGTAGACCGCAATCAATTCCGCTTCGGTGGAATCGAGGCTTTTCCGTAGTTCGGCCTTCTCGGCCTCTCGTCCGACCAGCCGCGTCATGACCCGTATCCGCTCAGAGAAACTCCCAGTTCGAGACCCCCGCCAGGAGATTTGGCGAGCTATGAGAAATTATATCTCGCCAAATCCTCCCTCGCAACACGAGATTTGGCGAGATATAGGCTATATTCCGCCAAATCTATGGTTCTGGAGACACATTTGGCGGAATATAGCGGCGCCTGGTACCCGCCATTCCGATCTACAGCGGCCGCACCACCGACGTGCTGCGGTAGTAGTCCATCAACGTGTCGACCGAGAGTACGCCGCCCCCCATGCCGCTCTTGTTCACGCCGCCGTAGGGCACGCCGTGGGGGAACAGATTGTGGGCGTTGATCCAACTGTTGCCGGCCACCATCGCCTCCGCCACTCGCGAGGCACGGGCCGGGTCGGTCGTCCAAACGCTGTTGGCCAGCCCGTAGTCGGTATCGTTGACCATGGCGACGGCCTGGTCTTCGTCGCGGAATGAAGTCAGGTAGGCCACCGGGCCGAAGATCTCTTCCCGGGCCGCCACGTTGTTGAGCGAACCGGCCAGCAGCGCCGGCTTGACGTAGAAACCGTTTCGTCCGGACACCTCGGCCGGACCGCCTTCCAGCACGACCTCCGCGCCTTCGGCCAGGCCCCGTTCCAGGTAACCCAGCACTCGCTTGCGCTGCTTCTCGCTGACAACCGGTCCCATCTGCGTGCCTGCATCCAGTTCGTGGCCCACCACGACGCGTCTCAACTTCTCCGTGCAGGCGTTGACCATTTCGGGATAGATCGATTCGTGAATCAGCCAACGCGTGGCGTCGCAGCAGACCTGCCCCGTGTGAAACGTGATCGCCTGGGCGAGCTTCGTGGCGGTGTCGTCGATGTCGACGTCGTTGAACACCACGGCCGCCCCCTTGCCGCCAAGCTCCAACTTGACCGGCACCAGGTTCGCCCCGCATGCGGTGGCAACCAGCCGGCCCACTTCGGGCGAACCGGTAAACGACATCCGCTTCAAGCCCGGATGGGACGCCAGGGCGGCCCCGGTCGTCTCGCCGAACCCCGGCACGACGTTGATCACGCCGTCAGGAATGCCCACCTCCTTCGCCAACCGGCCCAGGTAGATGGTCGAGAGCGGCGTGTCCTCCGCCGGCTTGATGACGACCGTATTCCCGGCGGCCAGGGCCGGCGAAATGCCCCAACCGGCCAGAAGGAACGGGAAGTTCCAGGGGAAGACGAACGCGCACGGCCCCCAGGGCCGGCGAGCCGTCCATGCTTCGTGCCTGGGAACGGCCAGAGTGGTGCGGGGCTCGACGTGCAACGACATCTCCACGAAGTAGCGCATCGTATCGATGAAGTTCTGCACGTCGCCCGCTGCCTGGGCATAAACCTTGCCGCAGTCGAGCGACTCGATCTGGGCGATGATCGGTTTGCGCCTCTCCACCTCGTCGGCCAGCCGGTGAAGCATCGCGCCGCGGTCGTTGGGTGAAAGCCGGGCCCATTTGGTGGAGGTGAACGCCCGGGCGGCTGCCTGAACGGCCCGATCCACGTCGTCGGCCTGCATGGCGTGAACCTCGGCCAGCACCTCCCCCGAGCCGGGATCGACCGTGGTGAACGTCTCGCCCTTGGAGGACGCGACCGCCTGGCCGCCCACGATCCCCTCCAGGGGGCCTTTCGACAGAAAATCGGCAACTTCCGGCAAGAGATCGAACTTCAACGTCGTCGCCATGACTATTCCTCCTTTCGACCTGAAAACCGCCCAGTCGTGCTGCGGGCTATCCTACGGCAATCCGACAAGAGAAGTCCACCGGTTTGACCCTCTGGAAAAGAAAGAACTTCAGCGCCGGACATGCTACCGGTTGCGGTGCCTGTCCCCTTTTTTTTCAACAAACCAGTGTTGGTCTGGGTGTTCTTGTGCTCGTATAGGGGTCAGGGGAACTGCAAAGTAGCAGGCACGCTCCGCCGTGCCGTCCGCAGAACTGCCGGAAATCCCGATTTCCCGCGAACGGCGCTCGGAGAGTGCCTGCTTTTCTTGCCACAAGAGGACTTTGCAGTTCTCCTGGTGAAGGGGTACCGACGCTTGCATCTCGCCCCCCCGAGCGTTAATGTGCACAAGATTGCGGCGGCCCCGGACAGGCCGGGCGACCCCATAATCAGGCAGGCGGACGAAAAAAATCTACCAGTTAGACGCTTCCTAGTTGTTGAAGCTGCGTCCATCACCAGGAGGAAATCTCGATGAGTAATGCCAACCAGGGCGGCACGTCGCGCCGCGAGTTTTTGAAGACGACCGGGAAGGTGGCAGTAGCCTCGGCGGTTGTGGCGGGAGCGGTTCCGCGGGTCCACGCGGCCGAAAACAATACGATCAACGTGGCCCTGATCGGCTGCGGCGGGCGAGGCACCGGAGCGGCGGCCAACGCCGTGTCGGTCAACCAGGGCCCCGTCAAGCTGGTCGCCATGGCCGACGTCTTCGAAGATCGTCTCAAATCCAGCTTCGACAACCTGATCAAGAACCACGCCGACAAGATGGACGTGCCCGAGGACCGCAAGTTCGTCGGCTTCGACGGCTACCAGAAGGCCATGGATTGCCTGAAGCCGGGCGACGTCGCTATCTTCGCCACCCCGCTGGCCTTCCGCTGGGTCCATTTCGACTACGCGATCAAGAAGGGGCTGCACGTCTTCATGGAGAAGCCGATCACGGCCGACGGCCCGACCTCCCGCCGTATGCTGGAGCTGGCCAAGAAGGCGGACGACAAGAATCTGAAGGTGGGCGTGGGCCTCATGTCGCGCCACAGCCGGCACCTCGAACAACTGCATGCGCGAATCCAGGACGGCCAACTCGGCGACATCAGCGGCATGCGGGCCTATCGGATGGTGGGCCCCCTCGGCTCCGCCTTCTCCGAAAAGTGGCCCGGCGACGCCACCGAACTCCAGTGGCAGATCCGGCGTTTCCACAGCTTCCTGTGGGCCGGCGGCGGGGCCTTCAGCGACTTCTGCATCCACGTCATCGACCATTGCTGCTGGATGAAGAACGCCTGGCCGGTCAAAGCCCAGGGCCTGGGCGGACGCCACTATAAGAACAACCCCGACGGCGTCGCCTACGTCGATCAGAACTTCGACTCCTACGCCGTCGAGTATACCTTTGAAGACGGCTGCACGTTCTGGGTCGAAAACCGTAACATGATCGGCGCCGCCAGCTTCTACTCGAGCTACCTCCACGGCACCAAGGGCTCGGCCATCGCCTCCAAGCACGGCGACTGCGGCCCGCCCTGCAGCATCTACAAGGGCCAGCGCCCGGAGAAGTCCGAGATGGTCTGGGAATCCGAAGTCGCTCCGGAGGAAGGCAATCCCTATCAGAACGAGTGGAACGACCTGGTCGACGCGATCCGCAACGACAAGCCGTTCAACGAGGCGGAACGGGGCGTGATGGCAAGTGCCGTCACCTCCCTGGGCCGCAAGGCCGCCCACACCGCCCAGGAAATCACCTTGGAAGATATGCTGAACTCGCCCGAGGAGTACGCTCCCGACGTGGCCAAGTTCACCATGGACTCCCCCGCCCCCGTCCAGGCGGATGCCGAAGGCAAGTATCCGATGCCCATGCCGGGACTGTTGAAGAAGACCGAGTATCCGGGCTTGATCTAGAAACGAGCCGACACTCTCTTGCCAGTTAATCGCCGGCCCGGCTGTTCCCCGCAGCCGGGCCGGCGCGTTTCTTGGCGGGACACGATCACATTCTGTCTCCCTCCCCAGCGAGGGAAGCAAGCGAGGGGGAGGGTTAGGGGAGGGGGGGCCACCGATCACATTCCGTACGATGCCAGCACTCACGCGGCGTATGAGAACGCCGTGTTCCGGCCAGCCGTTGACTTCCGCCCGCCACAGGTTAGACTCAAGGGTCGATTCGGGTGCCAAGTCGCTCGTGGCGGCTTGGAGAATAGGGAAAACGGTGCAATTCCGTTGCGGTCCCGCCGCTGTAACCGGGGACGATGCCCTTACAACGCCACTGCGAATAACTGCGACCCATTTCGAGTCGCGAGCGTGGGAAGGCAAGGGCAGAGGACGATCCGGAAGCCAGAAGACCTGCCCGGTGTTCGGTCGATGACGGTCTCCCTCGAGGACCAGGGACCTCTCGTGATCTGCCTCCACCTTCTTCCGCTGACTCTTTCCTGCTTGCGCGCCTGCGCTGAAGAAGGCGGCTTCTTTCCCAAGTTACGATCCCGGCAGTTCCCCTCGGCAATCCTCGTAGAACCGCTTCGACATGGTTCCGTTCGACCCTCTTGTGCCAACGAGGATTGTCATGGTCAATCGACACGTCCGCCGACCCGGCTTCACCCTGGTGGAGCTGCTGGTCGTCATCGCGATCACCGGGATTCTCGTCGCTCTGCTGTTGCCGGCCGTCCAGCAGGCGCGAGCCACCGCCCGCCGAGCCCAATGCTCTAACCGTCTCAAACAGATCGTGCTTGCTCTGCACAACTACGCGGATACACACCGCGAGGCCTTCGTTCCCTACGTGATCGAAGACACCCAGCGACTCAGTTATCTGAGCACCTACTCCGGGTCGCAGGGCAAGGCCCAGTTCTGGTTCGGCCTGGTCGACTACGATCAACCCGATCCGGAGGACCAACTCGACTACACGCTCGGGCCGCTGGCACCGTTCATGGAAACCAATTACCAGGCCTTCCAGTGTCCTGATTTCGGCCCGAACCAGATGGACCAGGTTCGCTTCGGGCGGCCGGCATCCGGCTACGGCTACAACGCCTACTACCTGTCGCGTTCGTCGGGCATCGACTGGCCGCCGCCCAACTACACTCCCGCCCCGCACCCCGATCCGACCAACCGGCGATTCGCCGACGTCCGCCAGACCAGCCAGACTGTTGCCTTTGCCGACAGTGCCCAGGTGAGAATGACCTCGTTCTTCCCGGCAGCCTTCAGTTTTGAAGAGAACTGGATCCTCGACCCGCCCAGCCGCAACTTCCCCACGGTTCACTTTCGCCACAACGGAGCGGCCAACGTGGCCTTTCTCGACGGACACGTCGAAGTCCGGCAGCGGCACTTCCGCGTCGACGTGCCGGGCACCAACTGGTTGTCGGCCGAGCAGGTGGACCTGATGGATGAGCACAACCTGGGCTTCGTCAGCGACGGCCACCTCGACGACCCGAAGCTGTGCGACGAATTGTATGACCGTAATTGACGCACAGGGAGGGCTCACCATGAATCGTTCACGAATCCACATCGCCGCTTGGTGCTTCCTTCTTGCCGCGGTTCCGGCAGTGTTCGCCGGGTGCGGCAAGTCGGAATCGCCAAGTCCGACCGGGCGCGAAGGAAAGATGGTCTGCGTCGACACGGCAACGAAGGAGGCGATTGTCATGCCCGTCGCCGATACCTTTCCCGCGCCAAATCCCCGCACGGGCAAGCGAACCATGATGCCCGCCATGTATTGTCTGAAGTGTGCCCGCTGGCATCCCGTCCCGCCTCCGGACCAGATCAACCGCACCCCCAAGGCCACGACCTGCCCGAAGACCGGCACGCCGTTGACGTTGGACGGACCGTGGCCTGAAGAGGAGAGTACCGCGTCGGCAAGAGCCGGGCGGTAGTGTTCGTCATCCGGTCACGTGGTTTGAACGGCTCGCACTACCAGCCGGAATCGGGAGTGCCATTCGGAGAGGCTCCCTCAGGGATAGAAAGCCGAACGAGAGCGCCGTTTCCGCTGACAAGCCACTTGCCGTCCGGAGAAAACGTCCATCGCCCGCCCATGGGTTCGGAATGCGCGGCGAGCCTTTTCTGGGCCGCGAGATCCCAGACGGACGTGCCCGCAGCGTGGACGAAGGCTACCAGCCGACCGTCGGCCGAAACGGCCGCGGGCCAGCCATAGGCATGGTCCCACAGCTTGCGATACGTGTGGTTACGACAGTCCCATGCGACAAGCGCGTCGGAGCCCGCCGGGTTTTCGCTGAGGGCGAGGAGGCTGCCGTCGGGAAGGAAGCCGGCGACATGGCAAGGAGTCGAAGCTCGGCTCGACACTCGCCCCGTTGTCAGATCCCAAGAGCGAAGTCCGAACAGGTGCATGTTACCGGCGTCGGCGAGCACTTGGGTACTGTCGAGAGAAAACCGCATCCAGCAGTTGGGAGCTTGCAGGCAAGAGAGGGTACAGACCGTCTCTCCAGACTGGAGATCCCAAACATGCCCCTTTGCCAGATAGGGCGCCCCGATGACGTAACGATCGTTGGGAGAGATCGCCACCTGGCACCAATCGGCCGACTCGCCCTGCAAGCGGCGACAGAGTTGCCTGGTCTCCGTCGACCAGACGAGCACCGTTCCGTCTCGCGCCATGGCGGCGAAGTATTTGCCGGAAGGGCTGAAAGCCACGCGGTACATCCCGCGCGGATGATCGGCGAGGCCGGCGACAATCCGTCCTTCTCCGTCCCAAAGCCGCACGCAGTCCTTCTCGAACAGTTGAGTCGTCGCAATCCATTGGCCGTCCGGCGAGTAGGCGAGGTCGGTGATTCCTGAGAGGTTCTTCTTCGTGGCGAGTTCCCCGTCCCCCGACCAGAGATGCTCGGGCTTGGGAAGCGAAGGTGTGACGCCAGTCTCCGCCGTGGAGGAACCGGTGCGAGTCGGCACGTCGTCCGGGGGAGACAGTTCACCGAACGGTACCCCCGACCCGTCGAACACAACCTGTATCAAGTCTTGCTTCGGTCTACGATCGACAGTCCAGTCGTAGGTAGCAAGAATCCCGTAGTGGTTGCTTCGCGCGAGCGAGAGGAGAGAAAGACGCCGTTGGGGCAGCGTCCGGCGGTCATGCGACAATTGCCAGGGCGTATCACCCAGCGAACTCCATTGCCCAGTGGACAAGCTCCCCTGTTGCCACATTCGGCCAACCACGTGAATCGTGTCTCCGTCAATGACGATATGACCCTCTTGGATGCCCGACAAGACAGACACAGGATCTCGCTCGGGGTGATTCTGGTGCATGAGATGGATCTTGCCGTCGATCGACTCGAAGTAGTAGGGCCCACGCGGACACAAGGTCTGAACGCCAATCCATATGCTTCGATTCTGCCACTTCCTTTGCATGACGGTAATGGAAAAATCCGCTGGGTCCACCAGCAGAGGGTGCTCGTCGAGAAGGAAACACTGTACATCCGACAAATGTCGCCCTATCATGACGAGCCTTTCAGACTCGGCAACGTCCCATACTGAAATGCTGCTCGGCACGAACGCTACGTGCGGGTCCTTCCAGCAGTCATCACAAGCGGCATTCCCCGCTCCTCTTGATTCGTGCGAATGAGCCGTCTGGGCTTCGTGAAAGACGCGAACGTGATGGTTCCCTTCCGGATCGAAACGAACGTGAGCGATCCACCCGTCGCCGTGACTGCCGGCCACGATCGCCTCGCCGTGGCGGACCGGGGCGACGACCATCGCCGAGGGCTGAGGGCCTGGAGTCCCTTTCACATGGTCCGCTACGGCCGGCAGTCCGTGCCGCTGACCGATCTCCCAGTCGCGGCTTCCGATGGGGTCCACCACAAACAGTCTCTGTCCCAGCGCCGCCTCAATATCGCACACAATCCACAGGTACCGTCCGTCGCTGGCGATGCTCCTTCTGGAATCGTAGGCCTTGATCCGGATCGGCCTCCAGGCCAACGTCGCCCGTCCCGGTTCTGCGACGTGAAAGATGCTTCCGTCTCCACCAAAAAAGACGTCGCTCCCGTCGTCCAGCGCACGGCACCCCACCAGGTTATCGATTCGCCCCCCAGATGGATCGCGTACGATGTCGATCCGGCGAAAACTGAGCTGCGAAGACGTGCTGGCATCCTCGAACTGAGACGCCTCTACCGTTTCGTGCGCTCCACGAGAATGGTCCGGCTGCGCCGTTCTCGCGCTAAGAATCCCCTGCTTTCTCCGCAGGATGGCCGCGACCCGGTCGCTGACATTGTCCCAGGCAAGAATCTTGGACCACGTCGCCTGCGACTCCACCGACGGCGGGTTGCCGCCGGATAGGGTTAGCATCGAAATCATCAGGTCGGGCAACGACTGTTGGTACTTCTTGAGAAACTCCACAGACGCATCGGCGGCCCGAGCGGGCATCATGCGATCCAACGCGGCTTGAAAGAACAGATGACTCCGGCCCCAAAGGCGGCGATCGGCATAAGAATAGGCCCTCTCCAGGGCGTAGCTGCGCTCCGTCTCGATCTGTTGCCACAACTCCGGTGCTAGTTGTTCCGGCACGTTCGACGGCGGCCGATCATATCGGCCGTTTCGATCGGAACCGAGAGCCGCTTGGATCGCGGCCTCGGAGATCTCCTCGCCAGTTTCGCCGGCTAACGCAAGTCTCAAGTGTTCGAATGCCCGTCGCCTCAATTCCAGGACCTGCGTATGGATCGTCGTGAGCTTCTTCGCTTCATTCGCAGTCAGCCCCGGTCGGCTGAAAATGGAACGTCGCCGTATTTGTGGATCGTACCCCTGCGCGATTCTCGCAATTGCCAGAATTGCGGCAGCACGCGGCTCGATCTGATCGGGATCAAGCAAAAGGCTCGCTTCCAACAAGGCCAAGGCCTGACGCCAATCGCCGAGCATCAGAAAGTCGGCGCCGCGCTCAGCCAACCGGCATGCCTCGGTCCGCGGGTCATACTCTGGGGTGGTCGCATCTGCTTGGCCGAGCAACCGAACTGCGACACGCTGCAGAAAGGCGGGAGCGGCAGACGGCGGCATCGTATCCGAGACACGTTCAAGGATCGCGCCGCCTCGCTTGGCCTGCACTTCGATCGTGACCTGTTGCGAGTCGCCCTGGCCGTCATGACGGTACTCACCCAGGAGGTGAACCGGCATGGGACGCTCGACCCTGTCACTCGGTTCCGCCAGGGCAATCTCCCTGGCAATCGCGTCGGCTTCTTCGATCTCGACAACCAAGGCGCCCGGCTGAGCCAGAATCGCTTGTTCAACGAGTCTCGCGTAGGCCGACATAAGGTGATCGTTCCGATGGCCGAGGTCACGGCTCAGGAAGGGCGGAACGGCATACACTTGACGGATCGTCTCGCGGTATTTGCTCATAGCGCTCGCGACCAGAGCGAGCAATCGTTTCGCGTCGGCGGCCCGATCGTCGGTCTGCGGTACAGACCGAGCCAGAATTCGCATTCCGCCGGCCGTTTCCGCCACAACCACGTCGATCCGACCGGCAGTCTGCTCCCCGTGCACCCCGGAGACGGCCTCCCGCGGCTGGCAACGCATGAGGACGAGCAGATCGGCCTTGAGCAAACGTCCCAGGGCGATTCGCGACTCGACCGAGCCGGCCCCGAAGGCGGAATTCAACTCGTGCTCGGCAACAACCCGTTCGATCTCGTTGCGCTCGAGCCAAGTTGCGATCCCCGACTCCAGAAGCGCCGATTCAAGCGGATCAGTGACCTGGAAAGGCCCTGCACACAGCAAAGCGCATCGCGGCCCGGCCGACTCAGCTCCGCTCACCGTGCCCCCCTCAATGGCGGGCAGCACTGACAGCACGGCAACGGCAAGCGAAAAGTAACAATGCCTGGAATTGCCCACATTGCTCATGTTGCCACCTTCCTCTTCAAAGGGCGCAACGCATGGGTTGAGGCGCACAGCATGCCGATTATTGGATTCTCTGGCTCGGACGAGTCTTGGCGAAAATCCCGGGCAATTCAGCTCCAGTACGTTCGGATTCGAACCGTCTCCTGGGCGTCGTCCACCTCCAATTCCGCGTGGGCCGCACCGCCGCCGGGCTGGATGTCGTACTTCCGAATCGCCCCGTCGGCGGCAGGCGTGACGCCGGCCGTGCCGGGCGAACTGTCGAGCCACGCGTTGATGTCGTCGAGCGGGGCGGTGAAGGTCACGACGAACTCGCGAGTGAACATGCTCCCCTTGGCTTCCACCCGGATGTCGGTCGCCGACGCTGGGAAGTCGTCAAGCTGAGCCCACTCCCTCGTTGTATCCAGTGCGCTCTCATAGCTCGCATACCGACCATAGACGTATGCCGCAATGGCCGAGCCGGCGAGCACGACCATCGCAACAACTACCCAGACGACAATCGTTCGCCTCCGAGCCATCGCCCAACTCCTTACGCCTGCATCTGCCGGACCAGATCGCCGCCGTCGAAAATCTCCCACGCTTCTGCCAGCTTGCCGCCTTCAATGCGAAAGGTGCTGATCGCTCCTGTTGCACACTCCGCTGGCTGGGTGTAGACACCGGCATTCTATTGCCGGGCGTCTCCCTGTGCAAATGTCAGAGCGAGTGAGCTTCGTTCATGAGTTGTTGCCGCCGAATCTCCGTGGATGAGACGTCCTGGCGGAACTGTGACTCCGGGATCTCTATGCAGACGGAAGCCAACGAGCGCGGAAGATCGAGGTCGCTCAAACGAATGAAACTGCCGCCGATCGATCGGCCGAAGACCAGAAATCGGCACCCCCGGCCGGCAATCTCTTCGATCGCTTCGGCGCAAGCGCCCTCGCTGCCGCGGTAGTAGCGAGGGGCGGCAATGCGGCGCAGGGTGTCGATCCCCACAACGAATGTCACACCGGGAAACAGACGCGCCTTCTCCAAGAACGTGGGCGCCCGGGAAAGCCAGATCCGCTGGCCCGCAGCGAACTGGTCGATTCGTTTACCGATCTCGATATAGTCGAGCGGCGGCTTGTCCACATTCAGAATCGAGATTTCGTAATCCACCCGGCTGCCCAGAGCTTCGGAAGCAACCGCAGCCATCTTCTCGTGGCCGACATGGATCGGATTGAAGGCCCCCGAGAACAGGGCCCTGGCGGGAGTAGGCACGGGAGCTGGTTCGCCTTGCAGGATTACCTCCGTCTTGCCTAAGAGCAAATCGCACCAATCGGAAGGCGCCGTCTTCTCCTCTCGCTCGATCGTCTCTTCCGGAAACAATTCCAGTGGAACCCGCTCGTTAATGCCGCACACTTCGGCAATCAGGTTGAGAATCAGCCCCGAAACGATCGACTCCTCCTGGGGACGTGTGCGCCGATCTTTGGTCAAGCGAAGCGACTGAACGATGGTCCGGCTCACCGTTTGAACGGCGAGGTGAATGCGGTGAGCGCCTCGTTTTCGGCGGTCCGTCGCCAGCGACGCCGTGGCCCCCACGCCAGCCAACGGATACCCCTCCGGGCTCTCGTACTCGCAGGCCCGGAGAAAACCGGCCATGGCCATCGCCCGGGCCGTTCTGGCCGAGCAGAACTGGTCGGGACGGCCTGCCAACCACCGGCACAGAGCCTGTTGCGAATAGGGAACCACAGCCTCCAGCAGCGTTCGCGATGCACCCGGCACGGAAAGTAGCTCAGAAATGGTCTCCCCACCCCCTCCCGATAGGGAAATGACCATTCGATTCGGGGAATCGTGGATCTGCCGGACGAGCGGTTCAAAATCGGGGCTGCTCATACCACCCATTTTCGCGGACGACGCCCGATTGGACGAGGGGGGCAAAGCGGCATTCCGAAAAAAGAGGACAATTTCTTCCCACTGAATTCAAGCGAGAAGTTCCAAGATTCTCTCAACCCGGGCGAATAGATGTTCAGACTCGCCGTACCAACCACGTGCGTTGGGCACGGCATCCCAAGAACAAGAAGGTCCGTCCCGTCGTGCGACGGGCAATCCGACTCACCCCACTCTCCGTACCCTGGAGGAAGAAGCGATGGTCAAGAAGGCAATCCTTGGAACTGTTGTCACCTTAGTGCTGGGACTCTTCTTTTTCGGCCGCGACATGGTCAGCTATGTCAGCACGTCGGCCAAATTCGTGAAGGACTCCGTCAAGGACAGCGTGCCCACCGAGTTTCAGATCGAACGGGCGCGCGACATGATTGCGGATCTCGGACCGGAGATCCAGAAGAACATGCTCGCCATTGCTCGCGAAGAGGTCGAGGTCGAGCAGATCGAGAAGCAGATCGCCGACAGCGAGGCGCGTCTGGCCGAGCAGAAGCAGGACCTGCTGCGGCTTCGCACCGATCTGGCGACGGGCAAGGAGGTCTTCACCTACGGTCGCCGGGCCTATACGGTCGATCAGGTGAAACTCGATCTCTCCAACCGCTTCGATCTCTACCAGACCGGCGAAAGAACGCTGAAGAGCCTGCAAGACAAGTTCAACGCCCGAAGTAACGCCCTGGCGGCGGCCCAGGAGAAGCTCCAGGCACTGATGTCCGCCAAGGATGAGCTGGAAGCGGAGATCGAAAGCCTGGAGGCCCAGGCCGAAATGGTGGCTGCCGCCGAGGCGGCAAATGCCTATCACTTCGACGACAGCAAGCTGGGCCGCGTCCGCCAACTGGTCTCGGAATTGCAGACCCGCCTCGACGTGGCGGCTCGCCTGGCCAACTCCGAGAACTACTACACCGGTCAGATCCCGCTGGATGACGAGGTCCCGGAAAACATCGCCGATCGCGTCTCCGAGTACTTCCAACTCGACAAGCCGCAGGCCGAATCACTCGCTCAGCAATGAGATGCGGTCGGTCCTTACGTGTCGGAGAGTGGGTGACCTGCCTTAGGCAGGCGGATGAAAAAAATCTGCTCTAAGATAGGAAAGAGGCGTGGGTCGTCGCACGAGGGGAACGAGGCTAGGACGTTCCTCTCGGCGGCGGCCCCGTCACGCGTTTTGTGGTACAATGATCAGGCTCTTTCATCCCTTCCAGGACCAATCAGCGATGGCTGCTCCGACGGGCTCCCACGACCGCTTCCTGCTCTGGATCGATGCGGTCGGCGGATACTGGATCACGATGTCCGACGAAGTCGTCATCGGCCAGCCGACGGCCGACGTGGACGTGCCGATCCTCGGAGATATCTCCGAACGGCACGCCCGCATCTGCCGCGACGGAGAAGGCTACCTCATCGAGGCCTTGCGCCCGGTTCACGTCAACGGGCAGCCGGTCAAGGGACGCACGACCCTGTGCGATCGCGCGATGATTCGTCTGGGAGACCGAGTGGAACTGCGCTTCCGGCGGCCCCACGCCTTGAGCACGACCGCCCGCCTGGAGTTTGCCAGCGGACACCGGACTCAGCCCTCCTCCGACGCCGTCCTGTTGATGGCCGAAACGTGTGTACTGGGCCCCAGCGGACACAGCCACGTGGTTTGCCACAAGTGGCCCCATGAGGTGGTCCTCTTTCGGCGCCACGGCGAACTCTACTGCCGAACACAAGGCACGATGGAGATCGACGGGGTCCCTGCCCGTCAAAGGGGACTCATCACCCGAGATTCCCACATTCAGGGGGATCGTTTTTCGTTCAGCCTCGAAGCCATTTAGCACCCGGACTGCCTCACACGCAGTGTGGCTGTCCAGAGCCGACCCCAAACACGTAGGTTGGCTCTCCAGAGCCGACCCCAAGAAATACCGAAAAACCTGCCCTTGGAGACCCACACCAACCCGAAGCGCAAGCGAGGAGGGAATGGCTACAATTCGTGTCCTCGCTTACGCTTCGGGTTGGTATTGTAAAGCATTTACCCTGCGAGCCCGCCCCGAGCGGGGCAGGGATCGCGACAACACCTACCCGGAGGACTACAATAGGAGGGACTGTGGAAATCCGGGCCAAAACAACAACGGGCCCCCTCAGGTGGGACTGGGACGATCCGGCCGATTTTCCCGATTTCCTCCCAAGATCGAACATCGCAGTGCGAATGAGTAGATGAGCGGAAGTGGTGCCCGAACGCACCGTCCGTGCAATCACTCCAGCTTCGACTCCGCTGTCGCGTCCGTGAGACTGCACCCCCGCAGTCTCCGGCCTGCGAACCGGTCGTTGGGAGGCGACTCATGAGCCAATCGGTGGTTACCGTGGAAGCACAAGTGCCCAATCGAGATCGAGCGAGACCCTCTCCGACCGGTGGAGCGTCGGCCGGCCCCGGCTCGCGATTCACTTACCCCAGCGGTTCTCAGCCCCTGGCCGGCTACACGATCAAACGCGGCGTGGGGCACGGGGGTTTTGGCGAAGTCTATTATGCAACCAGCGATGCGGGCAAAGAAGTTGCCATCAAGTTGATTCGGCGAAATCTCGACGTCGAGCTTCGAGGAATTCGCCACTGCCTCAACCTGAAACATCCGAACCTGCTTTCCATCTTCGATATCCGTGAGGACGCCCAAGGCGACCACTGGGTGGTGATGGAATTCGTCGCGGGGCAGTCGCTCGAAGAGGTGGTCGCCGCCAATCCGACCGGCATGCCCGCCGAGCGAGCCCTGTTCTGGCTCCACGGCATCGGAGCCGGCGTCGCCCACTTGCACGACCATGGCGTCGTCCATCGCGACCTGAAGCCGGGCAACATCTTCAACGACCAGGGCGTCGTGAAGATCGGCGACTACGGATTATCGAAGTTCATCTCGTGCAGCCGCCGCAGCGGGCAGACCGAGAGTATCGGAACGGTTCACTACATGGCGCCCGAGGTGGCCAACGGCCGCTACGGCAAGGAGATCGACGTCTACGCCTTGGGCGTGATTCTCTATGAGATGCTCACGGGCCGGGTCCCCTTCGAAGGGGAGTCGGTGGGCGAAGTGCTGATGAAGCACCTGACGGCCCCGCCCGACGTCTCCATGCTCTCGCAGCCTTATCGCAGCGTCGTCGCCAGGGCCCTGGAGAAGGATCCGGCCAAACGCTACGCTTCCGCCGGAGAGATGCTGGCCGACCTTCCGAAGCCGAGCCTGGTGCAGGACTATGGTCCCGCGGCAACAGCCCGCTCGGCCACCTCCTACGATCCGCGCGGCTCGCGCCCGAAACCGGCCAACGGAACCGCTGCGGCTGCCGCCGCGGCGACCGGCAGTCGCCAGACCCCCGAGGAACCGATCTTCAAGGCCCTTCGCAACGGGTACTACGACGTCTGCCGGAACTGGAACCACTCGAACTTGAATACCCCGACCAAGGTTGCCCTGTTGGTCATGCTGCTGGTTGCGGCCCCGTTCCTGTTCAGTTCGTTCAGCGGGTTGGCCGTCTTCCTCGTTGCAGTCTACTTCGTCTACTGGATCATCCGGGCACTGATCCTGACGATCAAGGAGCCGGCCCCTGCCGGCCCGCCGCCGGTGCCGGCACAGGCGTCGGCCGTCGAGCCTGCCGGATCCCACGACCGCCCCCAGCCCGCAGGCGCGCCGGTGGCGCGGTGCGTCCACACGCGCCAGTCTCGTCTGCCTCGTTGGGCTCGGCACGAAAAGGCGGTGGCGGCCATGTTGGTCAAGCCGTTCCGTCAGCGCCTGACCGAACTGGTCGGGTCGATGTTGGCTGGGGCCGTGATCGCGGTCCTGGTCTGCGTGCTCGGGTTCGTTCTGGCCAGCTTGCGAAGCAATGCGCCTGTCGGAATCGAAGATCTGGCACGCTATGGATGGGTGATTCTCGCGAGTATCGCGGGAACCTGGGCCGTGCTCATCCCGGCCAAGTTCTGGGAGGGCTGTAAGGGCGACGTCAAACTGCGCCGCTTCACCATGATGCTGGCAGGATTGGTGGTCGGCCTGTTTGTGGCAGCCGTCTCCGCGGGACTTATCGTCGACTTGCCCAACGATATGCGCATCGATCTCGACCTCCGCGACTTCACCGGTCTCAAGCCGGTCAGCTTGACTTCGTCCAATGTCGTTTACGACCTGCGTTATTATCTGGTGGGCTTCGGGGCCCTGTTCCTGCTGCTGCGATGGTGGCGGTCGGCCGATCCCATGCGAACGACACGGCTCAGCCTTTTCTCGGTGTTCGTCTCCGGTTTGATGGCCCTGCTGATCGCCGACGCCCTGGGCTTCCCCCAGCCCTGGCTGGTGATGGTCGCCTGCGCCATGTCGGTCTCGGTGCAACTGGCCAGCCCGTGGATTCATCCCCGTTTGCGAGCCTCCCAAGACGACTTCGAGTGAGACGTGTCCTGCTGCGAGGCCGGAGATCGGGCAGCGTGAGCAGGAAAAATACCCATGGACAGAATACCCATGCATGCGGGTGGTGGTGATATGGCAGTCAGTTTTCTCGGACTTTTCGCACTCGCCGGTTTGGCCGCGCTGGTGTTTCTGGCCGTGCTCGGCCTGGTTGCCCTGCTGACCAATCCCAAGACGCGCGACGTCGCCAAAACCCTGTTCGGTGCGGCTGCGGCCTTGATGCTGCTGGTCGTGCTGGTCGGCGGATTGTTTGGGTTGTTTATGGGCACGGCGAGGTATCAGGTTGCCAGACACCGAAACACCTATCCAGTCGACCGGCCTGTCGAAGTGGATCGGCCTGTCGCGGTCCTCGAGCAGATCGAGGAATTGAAGCCAGAAGAATCGGCCGACACTCCTGAACCCGACGTGGAATCAGACATCGCCCTGCCCCCCGATCCACGTACGAGAAAGGGGAGCGAAGATGCCGTCGAAGCCGATGCGTCGACGGCCGCGGAGGAGGTTGGCGACAAAGCCGATCAGGAAGAGGCGAAATCGAAGCCGGACGAGGCAGCGACGTCAGACGAGGACACATCGGCCGCCTCCGAAGCGCCGCAGCCGGCGAACGAAGAGGCCGCAAAGGAAACAGCGACGATTGTCGAGAAACCGCAGCAGAGCGGCACTGCCGAACTGAGCGTCGCGCCGCTGCCCGAAGACAATCGCCCGGCCTGGGTCGATCGCAAACCGTACAAGGAAGGGTCGGTCTACTACTGGCCGGTTGCCACCGATCCGCGTCCCGATCTGGCCGAGGCCGAAGAGGAGGCTCTGCCGGTCGCCCTCAATGGCGCGGTTGCCGACTACGTCAGAACCAAACTGAAACTCGGGGCCAGGGCGGGCCAAAAGGTTCACCTGGAATCGGACTACCTCCGCGACAGCCTGGTCGGCGCGGACGTATGGGTCGAACCGCTCAGCCTGTCGTTGGGCGAGTTCGTCCGCGTTCACGCCCTGGTCAAGTTCGATCGCGAGGCAAACTCGATCATCGACGAGGCGTGGGATCACCAGAGATTGGCCGGCCGCCTGTGGTCGGCCGGCGGCTTCCTGGCCCTGGTCCTGTTCTTCCTGGCTCTCGTCTACTGCTACCTCAAGATCGATCAGGTTGCCGGTGGTTCCCGGCGCAGGCTCTTGCGATTTGCGACAATTCTCGTGATACTGGGGCTTATGCTGGTCGCCGCCGGCGTGGCGTCGGTCGGCATCGCCTGATTCCCATGTAGGTACCGGGCGCCGCACGGTTCCTTGGACTGGAAAGTCACATGCAAGCTCAGGAACCGCGCGGCGCCCGGTACCCACATGACACGCAAGAAAGGAGCCGCCGGGTCAGCCGTGCCGCATGTCGCCGCCTAGCGAAGCCGATATCGTTCTCACACAGCGGATCCGCGCCGGAGAATCCGAGGGCTGGAACGAGTTGATTGCGCGCTTCGAGGGTCGGCTCCTCGCCTTCGTCGAAAGCCGCGTGCGCAGCCGCGCCGTGGCCGAAGACGTCGTCCAAGAGACCTTCATCGGTTTCCTCACCAGCCTCCCCAACTACGACGACAAGCGGCCTCTGGAAACCTACCTGTTTTCGATCGCCGCCCACAAACTGACCGATCACCTGCGGCGCGAAGGCCGCCGGCCCACGTTGCCCCTCGTGCCCGGCCCGGTCGGATCGAGCAGCTTCGAGCCGCCGGGGCCCGCCCGGGCCGCCAGCAGCATCTATCGCAGCGGCGAACGGCGCGACATCGAGGAGCATGCCCTGGCCGAGGCGATTGGTGAGCAGTTGGACCATTGGCGGGAGCGCGGCGACTGGGGCAAGATCCAATGCGTCGAACTCCTCTTCGTTCGCGGCTGGTCCAACAAGCAGGTGGCCGGCCAAATGGATATCTCCGAGCAGACGGTGGCCAACTACAAGTTCGACTTCCTGGCCAAACTCCGCACCGCCGTCCGCAAACAACAACTCCCCCGCGACGTCTTCCCCGAACTCTACGAGGTCGAATGACGATCGGACAACAGTCCGCAACAACCTTGCTGATGGTTATGCAGGCTGAAGCCTGGACTCCAACTTCCTGAACCCCGAACCCCGACAACTGCCGCGCCGCGCGATGTCCCATTCCGTCCGCCAATCCGATCTGGAAGCCTATCTCGACGAAGCCTTGCCCGCCGATCAGATGGCGAGAATCGAGCTGGCCCTGCGCAACGACGAGGAGTTGCTGGCCCAGCTCAAGGCAATCAACTCCCGCCGCGATGCGGGCGTTCACAACCTGGGCGAAATCTGGCGGCGTCACCGGCTCAGTTGCCCCTCGCGGCAGCAGTTGGGCAATTACCTCCTGGGAACACTCCCCGAGGAGGAAGAAGACTACCTCGTCTTCCACCTGGAAACCGTCGGCTGCCGCTACTGCCGCGCCAACCTCACCGATCTCCAGAAACAGCAGGCCGAAGCCCACGCCGACGTCCAGAGCCGCCGGCGCAAGTACTTCCAATCGTCGGCGGGGTATCTGAAGAAGAAGACGTAGAAGACGCCAACACTCGCTGCGTGTGGAGCGGGTGTTCGGATCTTCCCTGTTGCGGCGGGAAACGGTGTTCATCAATCGTCCGGACTCCCGTCCGAATCACGCGTAACAAACACCCGATCCAATTGCGTCCCCGGCTCGCGGACGCGGAACTGGAGCGGGGTGCGGCCGGCGGGGAGGTTGAACCGGGCGGGCTCTTTGGCTTTGTCGAACGCCACGGGACGCCATCGCCAGCCGTCGCCGTGCAAAGTGTGCCAGGAGGCGGAACTGGGGGCGGGACCGAGTGTGTCGTCGAGAAGGACGTGGAACGAATCGGTCTCGGGATCGGGAGCCAGCACCCGGCCCCACAGGTAATACGTGCCGGCTTCGGCCACGTCCAATTGGAAGGTAACGCTCCCGGTCCGCGAGTAGCTCAGCCCGTCCTTGCTGCTTCCGACGCAACGACCGGCCGAAGCGGCTGTGTCCTCGACCACAGCCATCTCGGGAAACACCAGTCCGTCCTCCGCTTCCCAGGCGGCTTCGCCCGCCGGTGGAATCGCAATCGGCTGCAATCGGGCAAGCTGCCGGCGATAACCGCGGATCGGCTCGACGTCGTCGAGAATCTGCTTTCCAACGTCTGCGGCATCCGGCCCAAGTCCCGGGCAAGTGATCTCCAGAACGGCGCGGCTCGGTTCGGGGACCAGGTCGACCGGTGAACCGCGGTCGAAGGGGGCCGCGGCCGACAGGCTGACGGGTCCGTCTGTGCCGGGCACTTCGAGGCGAATGCCGGCCGCGGTGGCGTCTGCCGTGGTCGGTTTCGCCGCCTCAAAGGCCGACCGCCAGGCCCGGAACCTTTCGTCGGTGGCCAGTCGGCTGCCCACGCGGATCCACAAGGCGGCGCCCGCCTGGGCTGAAACGGACTGGCGATGGTGATCGATCGTCAGACGCATCGCGCCGAACCCGTTCCCGTCGTCGACCAGGGCCATGGCCGGCTGCGTTGCGTCCTGGGCGCGGGCCCACACCACGCGGATGCCGATTGCCGCCGTGCCGTAGCGAACGACCAGCGGCTCGGAAAGGTCGAGGGCCTTGCGGGCCGGCTCCTTCTCGGTGGCTTCGGCAAGCGCCACCGGTTTGCCGCCGATCCAGACGCCGTCGTTCTGGCGGCGGAGGACGAAATGGGTCTGCAGGTTCGTCACCACGTCTTCCTGCAAGTCGCCGTCGCGATAGACGACCAGGCCCAGTGCGTCGCAGGTCCGCTGGGCTGCCGTCCAGAACGGTTTCAGATGCAACGCCTTAGGATGGTTGGCGCTGCCGGTCGGGTACTTGACCTTGCCGTAGGGGTCCTCGCGGCCGTCGGGAATGAAGTAGCAGCGGACGGCCTGGCGATCGCCCGCGAGATCGACCGTGAGCGGCATGTCGTGGGCGCCGTAGTTGGCGGCCGAGGTGCTCAACGTGATGTCGTCGTAGAGCATGTGGGTCCGCGATTCGACGGCCGACTGGCCCCAACTCTGGCGAACCAGGCGAGGCAGGTCCAGCTTCAGTTCGCCGTCGAGAAACGTGGGAGGCGTGAGGGGCGCCCGGAGGGGGTGAACCATCGCCGGGCTGGGCGTGACGGGCTCGTCGATCCAACCGGAGACTTGCAGATAGCGATCGAGCGAACCGAGCCCGCGGAGGTAGTCGTAGGTCCGGCTGTGGGCACCGGCGAGGCTCTGGGCCGGGGCAAACCAGTTGGCGGCGATGTCGGTCCAGAAGAGCCTGGCCAGCGCCCGGGCCTGCTGCCGGCCTTGCTCCCGCCGGGCGTGGCCTTCGATGAAGTGGATCCCTTGCAGATCCACGCCGTAGTAGGTGGGGCTGCAATACTCGCAGGTGCCGAACCGCCAGGTCCAAAGGCAAATGAGGTCCAGCCGCCGATAGCCCTCCTGCGACACCTCGGGCCGCTCGAAGGCTTCTCCCAGCCCGATCAGGTTGGCGGCGTTCAGCAGGGCGATGTTCGTATAGCTGGTTCGGACCCGGTGCCGCGTGCAGCCTTCGATTCCGAAGGTCATCAGTTCGCGCAACTGCTCCCTGGCCCGCTCGGGCATCCACTGGCGGTGGTAGATCCAGGTGAGCAGAGCGTCCTGCATGCAGAATTCGACGGCGTTCTGGTCGGTCACTCGCTCGTCGCGCCAATACCAGCGCAGGTTGCCGTAGGCAGGACTTTCCGGATCGCGGTCCTGGAAGCGGGCAGCCAGTTCGTAGAGCCGGGAGAGCCGCTCCTCATGTTGCCGGGCTTCGCACAGCGCCATGGCCGAGGCAAACAGCGTGCGGCAACTCATCGACTCGCGAGGATCCTGCTCGGCGATGCTGCGCCAGAGGCGTTCTTCGCCATCGGCACAGTGGCGTAGTACGGCGTCGCGATCGAGCGGAGCCGCCAGACTGGGGTGAGCCCATGCAGAAACGGCCAGGCCGATCAGCAACAGAACGATGGAAGAACGGGGGCTGGACATGGCAGGTTCCGTTGGGAAGTGGCGGTATAGAGCGAGCAACGGAATGAAAGCTCTCATCGTGACGGGCGGCCGGGGCCGAGTCAATCTTCCTCGCCGGGCGTGATCTTCAGCACGGAGAGACCTTGGCCGGTTGCCGTCGCCTGGTCGTAGAGAAGCTCGATCATCTTTCGAGTGAGGTCCTTGTGGCTGCTTTCCAGCAGGACGGCCAGCTTGTCGTGAAGGGAGCGGTGCAGATTCATCTCTTCGGCGGTCGCCACGACGCCATCGTGGGTGAGTGCTCCCCCACTGCCGAACCGGCTGTGCAGTTCGTCGAAATCGGCTGCCGTCCAGCCGTCGAACAGGCCGGAATGGGTTTCGACGACTTCGGCAACGAGCGGGTTGGTCTCTTGATCGAACTGCCGGTAGAGGAGTTGCGACGGTTCCACGTAGAATTCGTCGACCGACACGCCCAAGGCCTCGGCCAACCGGTAAATCGTCTTGGGGTGGGGCTTGCCGGAGTCGTTCAGCATGGCCAGAACCGTGCGGCGGTCGACATCGGCCCGGCGGGCGACTTCAGCGATGGTCAGCCCGTGCTGGGCCAGCAGCCGGCGGAGGTTGGTGCTTTCGAGGGCGGGCATGAGGGGTCTCCCCGCGTCGACGGGCGGCTTTGCCAAAGCGGGTATTGACGTGACGTATGAACTAATGTATACTTAACATAGGAAGCGTGTCAAGCTTCTATTGCGAGCGTGTACGGAATTTTGTGCTCGTGATCGGCCGGAAGGGGACAGTCCCATTTTTGCGGCATCCTGCCACAAAAATCGGGACAGTCCCCTTCGCTCCGCAGAAGACGTTTGTTCGCGGAGCGAAGAACGACAGGAGAGGCTGGCTTCCCGCGGGCGATCGCTTGCGCGAGTACGTTAGGGACAGACGCCCATCCAGATAGGGGAGGGCGATCTCCCAGACTACTGTGAGAATCTCCCTGTTTCCCTAAACTGTTTCTTTCGTTGGAGGTGTGGCGAATTTCTTGAAAGAATGACGTCTCGGCACCTTTGTCAAGTGCCGTATGGCAAGATCCTCGTGAATCCTGAAATAGTCAGGACTTACGCAAAAATGTCAGTTCCATCTGCCAAAATGGCGAGTAGGTCGCTAGCGGCGCAAGCTACTGTTAGGGAACGGTTTGTGAATCGTTCGCAAGAAACGATTGACGGATGCAAGGATCTCGATACACTTGGACCGATACACCACATATGTTGTGGCTTCGTGGGTGTCGGACACAACATATAGGGGTGTTGCGAGACATATCAGCGCCCCTGATTGATGGAACCAGTCCAAGGGGCGATTCTCTATCGGTTTTTTGGCTTTTCACTTCAATCAGCGGTGGGGAATAGCTGATATTTCTCGTGTACGCGTGTATACTATCGGTTTGGATGCCCTGGAACACACGATACAAGGAGCGTGTCAAATGGAGAACCTGGAGAACCAGGTCCGCTCTTCCGCCGTTGCTGACGACGATAGCCGCCACAAGACGCCGGGCGAGAAGAATGTCCGGATCGATTCCGCCTCATCTTCCGTCTTGGGCCTGCGGGTGAAGGCCGTTTTCTGCCCCACCGACGTCGAAGACCCCTTCGATACCGTTGAGTGGGAGTTGCGCTCGGCCGCCATCAAGGGCGAGAAGGGCGAGGTTGTCTTTGAACAGACCGACTGCGAGATTCCCGCGTCCTGGAGCCAGTTGGCCGCCAACGTGGTGGTGAGCAAGTACTTTTTTGGCGAGTTGGGAACCTCGGAGCGGGAAAACAGCGTCCGCCATCTGATCCATCGCGTCACCCGCACCATAGCCGATTGGGGCATGGAAGACGGCTACTTCGCCACCGAGGAGGACGGCGAGCGGTTCTATCGGGAACTGACGTGGCTTTGCCTCCATCAGTACGCCTCGTTTAATTCGCCGGTTTGGTTCAACGTGGGCCTGTATCACCAGTACGGCGTCCGCGGCGACATGTGCAACTGGCACTGGAGCGACGCGGCGGGCGAGGCGATTCAGCCGGAGAATCCTTACGAATATCCGCAAGGTTCGGCCTGCTTCATCCAGAGCGTGCAGGATAATATGGAAGACATCATGGAACTCGCTCGCAGCGAGGCCATGTTGTTCAAGTTCGGCTCGGGCACCGGCACGGATCTCTCCACGCTCCGCTCGCACCGCGAGAAGCTGTCGGGCGGCGGAAAGCCCTCGGGCCCCTTGTCGTTCATGCGGGTCTACGACCAGATTGCGGCCGTGGTCAAGAGCGGCGGCAAGACTCGCCGGGCCGCCAAGATGCAGTCGCTCAAAATCTGGCACCCCGACATTGTCGAGTTCATCGACTGCAAGCAGTCGGAAGAGGAAAAAGCCCGCATCCTGCTGGCCAAGGGCTACAACTACGAAGACGCCTACAGTTCGGTCCTGTTCCAGAACGCCAACCTTTCGGTCCGCGTGACCGACGAGTTCATGGAGGCGGCCGCGGCCGACAAGCCGTGGACGACCCACTGGGTGACCGATGAGAAGGTCGAGGGTCCCACCTTCCAGGCCAAGGAAGTGCTCGAAAAGATCGCCAAGGGCGCCTGGGCCTGCGGCGATCCGGGCGTGCAGTACGACTCGACGATCAACCGCTGGCACACCTGCCCCAACTCGGGACGGATCAACGCGTCGAATCCGTGCAGCGAGTACATGTTCCTCGACGATTCGGCTTGCAACCTGGCCAGCATCAACCTGATGCGGTTCCGCCGGCAGGACGGCACCTTCGACGTGGAGCGGTTCCAGGCGGCCTGCCGGCTGGTGCTCATTGCCCAGGAGATCCTGGTCGACCACGCCAGCTACCCCACCAAGCGGATCGCCGCCAACAGCCACCGTTTCCGCCCGCTGGGCCTGGGCTACGCGAACCTGGGCAGTCTGCTCATGTCGAACGGCGTGCCCTACGACTCGCCTATAGCCCGCGGCGTGTGCGGGGCGCTCACGGCTCTGCTCCACGGCACGGCCAATCGAACGAGCACGGAGTTGGCGTCCGCCGTCGGCCCCTTCGACGCCTACGAGGAGAACCGGCAACCGATGCTCCGGGTGATGGAGATGCACTGGCAGAAGGTCGAAGAGATCAAGGACTGCCCCGAGTATCTCAAGGCGGCTGCCTGCAGGGTCTGGGACGAAGTGCTCACCGGCGGGCGGCGCCACGGGTTCCGCAACGCCCAGGTGACCGTTCTGGCCCCGACCGGCACCATCAGCTTCATGATGGACTGCGACACGACCGGGATCGAGCCCGATATCGCCCTGGTGAAGTACAAACAGCTTGCCGGCGGGGGCATGCTCAAGATCATCAACCGCACGGTGCCCATGGCGCTGGCGTCGCTCGGCTACGGCGAGGATGAGATCGAATCGATCACCGCCTATATCGAGAAAGAAGACACGATCGAGGGCGCCGCCGACCTCAGGCCGGAGCACCTGCCCGTGTTCGATTGTGCCTTCCAGGCGCCGAACGGTACGCGATCGATCGCGTGGCAGGGGCACGTACGCATGATGGCGGCGGCTCAGCCGTTCCTGTCCGGGGCGATTTCGAAGACCGTCAACATGCCCAAAGACAGCACGCCCGAAGACGTGGCCAACGCCTACATCGAAGGCTGGAAACTGGGGCTGAAGGCCCTGGCCGTCTACCGCGACGGCTCGAAGGGCGTGCAGCCGCTCAATACGAAGAGCGGTTCCGACAAGGCCGACAAGGAGAAGAAGACCGTCGGCGCCCCGCGCCGCGAACGGCTGCCCGATACCCGCACGTCGATCACCCACAAGTTCAGCGTGGCCGGGCACGAGGGCTACATCACGATCGGCCTCTATCCCGACGGGCGCCCCGGCGAGATGTTCATCACCATGGCCAAGGAAGGGAGCACGATCGGCGGGTTGATGGACTGCTTCGGGACGGCCGTCTCGATGAGTCTCCAGTACGGCGTGCCCCTGGAAGTGTATGTCCAGAAGTTCTCCCACACCCGGTTCGAGCCGATGGGCCCCACGAAGAACCCGGACATCCGGATCGCCAAGAGCATCGTCGACTACATCTTCCGCTGGCTGGGGGTGACGTTTATCCCGGGCTTCCGGGAAGCAAACACCAACTTGCCGCCAGCAGCCGGGTCGTCACCTCCCAGCAACGGATCGGGCGATCCCGAGACCGAGAAACGGCCCGCCGCCATGACGGCCGGCGGGCCGAAGCCGAGCCAGGGAACTGGCGCCAGCGGCAAGAACGGCCACGGGCCCCACTTCGATCCGGCCAACGGCTCCAACGGGTCGAGCAACGGCCACAGCAAGAAAACGACCCAGATGGTGGCCGCCGCCTCGGCAACGACCACGGCCCTGCTCGAACGAGTGGAGGCGTCGTCGATCGCCACCAGCCGGCAGTTCGCCATGTTCCAGGAGGATGCGCCCAGTTGCGACAACTGCGGCGCCATCACCGTACGGAACGGCAACTGCTACCTGTGCCACAACTGCGGAGCGAGCATGGGTTGCTCGTGACACGGGAGCCCGGGGAGAACAAGAGTCCACGCCACGCAGAGAGACAGAAACAGATGGGTTGCCCGTAATGGATTGCCGGGTTGGAAGCCCGCGGGCAACCTTGAAACCAACCGACCGCCGACTCGTTCGGCGGCATCGGCTCACCGGCGGAGCGGCGACCCATTGGGGTTGCCGCTCCGTTTTTTGGTTCTTGGGCAACGCAAGCGACTGCCGGCAAAGCCGCAACACTCGCCTGCAACTCGGACAATTCTCGCTGCTTCAGGGCCGTGGAATCGGCTACAATTGCTCTGTATTCCCCCGCCTCAGCGGGTATGGCAGGATTAGCGACATAGAGTGGTTGCCATGAAGGACCAGGACAAGAACAAGCAGCGACTCATCGAGGAACTTGAGCGACGAGTGGAGGAGCGAACTGCCGAGGTAACCGAAGCGAACCAGGAGCTTCAGCGAGAGATCGACCAGCGCAAGCGTGTTCAGGATGGTGCTGGAGAAATTTCGGACGCAACAAGAGGGGCAGCGAATGGTCACTCAGAAGCGAGCTGGGCAGCGGCACGTCGGTTGTCGTGGACCTGCCCAAACGATCGATCGCTGTAAAACACGCAAATAGCTACCCGCTGGGTGGGACATGAAACGTACGTGACCACAGAATTCTCGCCTCGGACCTGCAATCCCCATGGCAGTCACCTGCTGCGGTTGCGTCCTTCCTTCTGTTGGGTGGGTTTGACGCAGAGGAATATTCTCACTGGGCCCCTTTTCCCAGACCTACTCGCGTTGTCTCCGTTGGCGCGTTACCATCTCGGACGATAGGAGACAGTGATTTCCTGAGGCGACCATTATGGCCGACGTGACGCGCATTCTATCTGCCATCGAAGACGGCGATTCGACCGCCTCAGAACAACTCCTGCCGTTGGTCTATGATGAGCTGCGCAAGCTGGCCGCCCAGAGGATGGCCAAAGAAAGGCCAGGGCAGACCCTTCAGGCCACGGCGCTGGTGCACGAGGCCTATGTCCGGCTCGTGGACAACGACAGGGCGCAGCATTGGGACAGCCGCCGGCATTTCTTCGCCGCCGCGGCGGAGGCAATGCGGCGAATTCTGATCGAACGTGCGCGAAAGCAGGACGTGAGGGAACGGCACGGATTCAGCCACCGCGTCGACCTGGAAGAGAATGAGCCAAGTCGTTCATCGCAAGCGATCGATTTGCTGGCCTTGGACGAAGCGCTGACGGAGTTGGAGAATCACGATCCTGACGCGGCCCAGTTGGTGAAACTCCGCTTCTTCGCCGGACTTACGCACCAGGAAGCGGCGGAATCCATGGGAGTGACCAAGCGGGTCGCAGACCGGCTCTGGCGAGTCGCACGGGCGTGGCTATTTCAGCGGATGAATCGCGGATAGGGTGCAAATCTGCATTTCTTTGCACTTTTCTTGGTGCGAGGCGCTCGCGCCGATCGCATTGACCATTGGATAACTCGTCTGATTTGAGGTGGCGAAAATGAGCGAGTGGAGTCCGGCCGCCAACTAGATCTTTCTGAAAGCTCTCGATTACGTTTCCGCCGAAAGCCGGCAGTTTCCTTGGGCAACCTGTCGCGGGCAGTCGGCCGACGGAGGTTCTGGACGCCCTGACGGACCCTGAGGGGGCTGAGGTGGAGAATTCACCGTCGGATCAGATCATGCTCGACTTTCTCGAACCGTGCGACGTGCCCGGCCGGTTGGGAAGGCTTGGGACGTACGAGGTGATCGACGTAATCGGCCGGGGGGGAATGGGCGTGGTGCTGCGGGCCCATGATTCCAAGCTCAATCGGGTGGTAGCTGTTAAAGTCCTCAGTCCGGAATTTGCTTTGAACCCGACGGCCCGAAAGCGATTCCTCCGCGAAGCCAAGGCCGGAGCGGCGGTGAGCCACCCGCACGTGGTCAGCATCCACGCAGTCGAAGAGGCTGCCACCACACCCTACCTGGTGATGGAGTACATCCACGGGCAGTCGCTGCAAGAGAAGATCGAGCGGATCGGCGCGCTTCCGGTCGAAGAGATTCTTCGCATCGGCTCGCAGATCGCGGGCGGACTGGCCGCCGCTCATGGCCAGGGTTTGCCAGTCCAGCCACCTATCGCTACACGTACTCGCTGCCGTCGGGCGCAGAGCTTGTCCCCGGCGAAGTCGAAATCCAGTTCTTCGAGGGCAGCTTTGCCGACAGCGATGCGCAAACGAACGAAGCCGAAACGGAAACCTTCCGGCTGGGGGTGCCGGAGGCCGAGCTGTCGCTGCCGACCGACGGCGGCCAGATCGACCTGCGTGCGCTGAACTCTGCCGGCTACATCACGGTGCGGTTCCGGCCGACGCCCGGGGCCGTGCTTGATTTGGATACAGTGTTGGACGTTGAGCAGGAAATCATGTTGAGCGGACTCGGATTGGGGAGTGTGATGCTCAATGGTGTTCCAACTCAGATCGACGACTCGCCATTTTTCAAATACGGCTTCACGGGCGCCTTCGGCACCGGGCCCGTGCAGGTCACCTACCTGCGGGGCAGCTTTGAGGAGACCGACGGGGTCGACGGTACGGTGAACGCCAACGTCGAGGCGGTGGAATCGTTCCTGGTCGTGGGACCGACGGCTCGGCTCCTCGATCGCGGCGTTGACGTCGTATTGCTCAACGAGCGTGGCTACCTGGACGTGCAATTCGACGCCAGTTTCGGTGCATCGCTGGTCGAGTCCTCGCTGACCGACTCCGAAGCCGAATTCACACTCAGCGGATCGGCCGCCGGCGGCGTTACAGTGGCCGGCGTGCCGACGAATCCGAGCGGCGACGGCGTGACGTGGCGCTACACGTTCGACGGCCAGTTCCAGCCGGGCGATGTGAGCCTGAATTTCGCGGCCGGCACCTGGAGCGACACGCTGAATGCCGTGGTAGTGGCCAACCTCGGCGAAAGCGAAACTCTGACCGTGCTGGGGCCGACGATCGAACTCATCTGGCCGCAGGCGGGCATTGCCGGCCTCGGACTGCTGAATCAGAACCATTACATCGATGTGAAGTTCCGGCCCACGTGGGGCAATTCGCTGGACGAAAGCACGGTCCTGGACGGCCTGCCGGAACTCAGCCTGTCGGGCAGTGCCGTTTCAGGCGCTGTCACTGTGGAAGACACACCCGAGCCGCTCGGCGACGGAGTCTATCGCTATGACTTCACCGGCGATCTCCAGCCCGATCGGTTGCAGATCGTGTTTGCGGCCGGGGCCGTCGAGGATCAGGCCGGATATGCGTCTCTCGCGCAGACTCAGATCGTGACCGTCGTTGAGTTGACGGCCGGCCTGGCCTATCCCGTCGCCGGCTCGCGGGTCTCGGCGGAGGAGATCAACGACGTCTCCTACCGCTACCTGGAGGTAACGTTCGCCGATCCGCTGGGCGTGGGCCTCGACAAAGGCAGCATTACGGACACGGACACGGAAATCGAGGTCTGGGCGAAGGGCGAAAACGGGGACGACATCCAGATCAGCGTCGGGGCCGTATCGGAGGGAGACGGTTACTATCGGTACGCACTCGAGGGCGACTTGCCCATCGGGCCGGTGACCGTGAAGTACCTGGCCGGTTCGTGGGCTGACAAGGCAGGCAACTTGGGCAGCACCGGCCAGCAGTCATTCCTCGTCACACCCACGGCGGCCAATCTGTCGATCTACGTCGGCGGTTCGGTCGAGTTGTTCGCGGGGATGGAGGATGTGCGTCTGCTGCACCTCGGCGGCGAAGTGTTCTTGCAGGCCGAATCGGAAGGGCCGGGGTCGCGGGTGCAGGTGGATATGAACGGCCAGATCGACCTGCTCTACC
Source organism: Planctomycetaceae bacterium (assembly GCA_012719125.1). Classification (GTDB taxonomy): domain Bacteria; phylum Planctomycetota; class Planctomycetia; order Pirellulales; family Thermoguttaceae; genus JAAYAY01. Next base: position 30,742 of record JAAYAY010000053.1, read on the forward strand.
TGGGGACAGTGGGTGCGGCGGCCGGTCGGTTCGTACTGGACATCCCGACCGAGGGTGACGCGGGAATGTGGGGTGTCCTGCGGATCGACAGCAACTTCCAGAAGCTGAAAGACCTGGGAATCGTGTTGGACGCCTACTGCCTGCTGGAAGTGAACACGACCGACGAGGCCAAGTCAGAGGAGCTGACTTTGGCCGGTCAGGCCGAGGGCGGCAGCGACTTGACGCGAACGTTTGATTTCGGACCGGAGATGTTCCGCATCGAGGCGGCGGGCGTCTTGACGATCGCAGACGCGTTTGAGTTGGACGGCGACTTCTGGGTGGAGGTCTGCGCGGAACGGTTCTTGCTGGACGCCGAGGCCAACCTCTTGCTCGGCCGAGTCGGGGCGTTGTCGGCAGCCAGCGACCTCATTGTGGATAGCTCGGGTGTGCGAGCTTGCGTTGCCGTCGACGGCCAGTTGGGGAGCGAGGATATCGGATTGACTCTCGCGGAAGCAGACGGCCTCTTTGAGGTCAATACCACCGATCAACCCTGGGACCACGACAAGCGTCCTGCCACTCTCGACATTCCGGCCGGTAGCCTTCGTGTCGCCGTTGACGCCGACTTCAACTTCGTCGGGTTCGCCGAAGGCAGCGGTGAGGCCTCCGTCACCTTCGAGAACCACGATTTCCAACTTGTCATCGACGGCGAGTTGGATCTCGGTGGAGTTCTGGATGTCGACGTCCATGCCTACGTCGGCATCCTGGACGACGATCCGGCCACCGGCGGCGTGGACGAGGCCGGCGTGATCATCGACGCAGCCGTCGATCTGGATGTCGAACTCTGGGGAATCGTGGACATGGACGTCGGTGGGCGTTTCCGGGTCAACACGACCGGCGTTACCATGAGCGGTTATCGCGGTGCGACGATCGAACCCGACGGCGGCCTCGCCTTCGGCGCAATCAAGTTCGTCGATGCCTACGGCGTTTCCAAGGCTCTTAACGCCAACTCGTTCTCTCTCGACCTCAAGGGCAAACTGGAACTGCTGTCGGTGCTCACCTTCTCGGGCAGGAGCTCTATCGATATGGCCGGCGGCACGTTCCGCATGGACGTCGCGATGGGCGTGAACTTCTTCGGAATCGGCTGGCTGGACGCCGAGGGAGGCTTCAACAGCGAGGGCGAGTATTCTATCGATATCGACGGCGGCGTCGGCCTGGGCGTCGCGGGATGCGGGTTGTTCGGCACCGGCTGGCTGAATCTCTCCTATATGGACAACAACGGCATCGCTCTGGGCGGCAACGGTCTGAGTGACCACGATAACTATATGTTGGATGTCGATGCCGGCTTCAATGTCCGCGCGGAGTTGTTCCATGTGTCGCTGGCAAGCGCGGGGGTCGCATTCACTTACGATCAGGACACCGGTCGAATGAATGCCAGGAGCACCGTGAAGTTTCTCTGGTGGAGCAAGAGCTACACGTTCTACATAGGCTGCCTGCAGACCCCGCCGCCGGCCAACCTGGCGGGCAATCTCAACGGCAACAGCGGCACGGCATTCTCGGGCGGCGAACTCTACCTGAATATGGGTGACCGCGCCGCCTATCGCGACCCCGAGGCAACCAATGAAACCGGTGGATTTGAGGTAGACGAGTCGTTCATCGTCGAGTACCGCGGTTGGAGCGAGGAGAATGGGCACACCGTCCGCGTTCGCGCCTTTGGGACTTGGGAGGATTACCGCGGCGTGACGAAGATCATCGCCGATGGCGGCAGCGGTATCGACACGATCCGGATCATGTCCGACGACCCAATGCCCGTGCCGGTGGTCATCCGCGGCGGTGACGACGACGACTATCTGGAGGTCAGCACGCTCGTATCGGTCGCGGAAGTCGACGGAGGGCCGGGCATGGACCGTGTCACCGTCGTCGGAGACGACTTGTCCCAAACCCTGCGCGTTTTCATGGACGCCGAGAATGTGGTCCGGGTCGAATCGGATTCCAAGCCGTTCGCGAAGCTGGCCGGCGTGGAGACCATCGGCCTCTCGGGCGGTGAGGGCGCCGACAGCTTTGAGGTGAGCGGCGAACTCGACCTGGCCGGTGTGAAGGGAGTGGTCGTGGATCTCGGAAGTGCCGACGGCGATCTGGATGAGGTACAGCTTACTCTCAGCGATGATACCGACGAGTTCGAATTTGCCCCCTTCGACGTGGGTCTGCAGGGTGTCTGGAAGAATCACTTCACCTTCGACGTGGTGGGAGGCTGGGCGCCGGACGGTGACAAGATGGACGTTTACGCCCAGGCCGGAGCCGATCAGGTGAAAGTCTACCGCGATCCGGCAAACCGCTTCGAAGGCGCCCCATTCTACCTGACAACGGGCGGTAGCCAGGTTGGGCTGGCCTATACACTTGACGGAATTGGCGACCTCACGGAAATCGATGCGCTGGTGGTCGATACCGCGGAGGACGAAAACGACGGGAACTTCGTTCCGGGTGACCTTTCCTTGCGTGAGGCGATTGCGCGGACCAACACGGGAGGAGAGAACAGCGATGTCGACATGATTTTCTTTGCCCCCCGCCTGGGTGGTAGCACGATCACGCTTGCGTCTGCCTTGGGCCAACTGTCGATTAACGACAACCTGACGATCACCGGTCCCAATGTGAGCCGGTTGACGATCAACGGGAACAAAGCCAGCCGGATCTTCCTTGTCGACAACGGAAACGCGTTGACGACGATCGAGGTCGGGATCGGCACATTGTCGCTGGTGGACGGGAAAGGTCCCAGTTCGAGTCATGGCGGCGGAATCTACAATCGAGAGAACCTCTCCGTCCAAGACTGCGTTCTGATGGGCCATCGTTCGTATCGCGACGGTGGTGCCGTCTATAGCGAACGCGATCTCACCGTGGTCGATTCCAGGATCGCTACGTGTAAAGCGGACTACGATGACAACAACACGGGAAGTGGTGGCGCGATCTGCGGTGCCGGCCGCCTTACCGTAGTGGGCTCGACCATTGAAGACAGTTGGTCAGGTGTGGACGGTGGCGGCGTTGCGCTTGGCCCGGGCAGTGTCGGTAGCGTGGTCAACTCGACGATCTCCGCCAATTCCGCCGACGGCCATGGCGGCGGGATCTACAGCCTGGGCACGCTTTCCGTGGTCGATTCGACCATTGCCGACAACAAAGCCGATGTCAACAACACCGATACGGACCACGGCGGTGGGATTTACACCAGCGGAACCCTCACCGTGGTTGGCTCGACGATCTCCGACAACGGCAGCTACGGTGACGCGGGCGGGATCTTCGCCGCCTCCGACAGCACAGTGACTGTGCGCCGCTCGACGATCTCCGGAAACAAGGCGAAAGGCCACGGCGGCGGGATTTACAGCAAGGGTACGCTTACGCCATCGACGAGGGAGGCACTCTGCTGTTGACCGCCGCCGGCTCGACGGATCCAGGAAATGATATTGCCCTCTACAAATGGGACCTCGACGGCGACGGGACGTTCGAAAAGAGCGGCAAGGTGGTGGCCTTCACCTCCGATCTTCCGGGGACTCACGAAGTCACCGTTCGCGTTGTGGATACGGAGGGCGCAAGTGACGATGCCGTTGCCCAAGTGACGGTCGCTCAAGGCGAGCCAACGATACCACCGCAATCACCGCCCACAGCGGCGGGGAGGGCGACTTGGCCTTCATGTACGACTCGCCCGGCGATGACGAGTTCGTGGCGCGAAAGAATTACGGGAAGTTGTCCGGCGACGGATTCAGCCTCGAAACCTTTGACTTCATGGTCAACTACGGCTACGCGACGACCAAAAACGGCGGCAACGATGTGGCCTACATGGAGGACACGCCCGGCGCGGACAAGTTCAAGTTCGACTGGCCCCAGTCAAACCATTTCTTCGGCAAGATGTACGGTGGCGGCGATTAATTCAATCGGGCCAAGGATTTCGAGCGGATTGTGGCCACCATGACCAACGGGAAGGACACTGTTCGGTTCTTCGACTCGACGGGGAACGATACGTTCTTCGGGCAGAAGGAAGAGAGTCGCTTGACCGGCCCGGGCTACGACGTGACCGTGAGCGGCTACGACTCGCTTGTTGCCTACGCCTCCAAGGGTACGGACATTGCCCAACTGGAGGATTCCGCGGACGACGATACCACTCGGGCTCGACCTCACAAGATCATCCTCTGGGGTGGCGACGATGCGCATCCGACCTATGAGATCACCGCCCGCAAGTTTGATGAATACCATTTCGAGGCGAAAAACGGTGGCTACGACCGAGCCGATCTGCACGACACCGCTCTCAGTGACTATGTGCACGCAAACGGCAACTCGGCCAGCATGTACGGAAACAACGGTGAACTCGACCTGCTTTACGAGGCAGTCGCGTTCGAATGGGTCCGGCTCTACGCAACGGACAACGGCAGCCTCGACACGCTCGAGAAGGAAGATCCGATCGACTTCGAATTGGTCTATGATCCGCTAATGTGGGAGGAGTTGCCATAGTCGGATTTCCGCGGGTCCTCCGCTTTTCAGTTACCCATTGCCCAAATCGTTTCGGTGCACAGTTCCTTCCAATGCCTGTCACGGTAACCGCCAATATCCCGTCCTCGCACTTCCCTCAAACACGATCCGCCCTTCGTCGCCGCAGATCTTCACGCCGCAAAGCTCGACTCGGGTTGTGAAGAATCGGGGCGACCGGCGATGTACATTTCCTAACGACTCAGCAGGGACAAGCCTTGTATGGCTTGCTTTGTCGCAAACGATTGATTTCACGGCAGATACGTTCTTTGCGCTCGGCGCGGAAGAACCCAACCCGTGAATCAGTCAGCGACCTCTTGATCCTGCTGCCTCCCTGCCGGGTGGTTTCCTGATCTACCGGTCGAGGAGAATTGGTATGGTACCTAACTCGTGCACACTGCAGCCGCCGCTGTTTGCTCGTAATGGCCGGCAACTGAAGATCATCGCGATCTGTCGTATCAGCACTGTGAATCAAGACGAGCGGAGTCTCAGCGATCAGGAAGCGGTTTACCGCAAGTGGGTCGCGAATCACACCAACCTACCCTTCGACATGGAGGTGAGCGCCAGCCAGGGTAGCGGCGAATGTCTTGATGGTGCGGAGTATCTTCACGCGATTGAGCTGGTCGAGTCACGGAAGTTCGACTTAGTGATCACAGAAGACTTGGGCCGGATTTGCCGTCGGGTTCACGCCCATATTTTTTGTGAGAACTGCGAGGATCACGAGACACGCTTGATCGCCTTGAACGATCATGTCGACACTGGCCGTGACGACTGGCGTCTTGGGTCGTTCTTCGCCGTGATGCGGCACGAAACCTATAACCGCGACACGTCCCTACGAATCCGCCGATCGTTGCGTAACCGGTTCAGCCAGGGAGGCGTCGTGCAAACCACGATCTTTGGCTATATCAAGCCCCCCGGTACTAGCACGGACGATGCGCTGGAAAAGGATCCAACGGCGGAGCCGATCTATGATGAATGGTTCCGTCGCCTGGAAGAAGGAGCAACGTTCTCGGAGATCGCTGACTGGCTCAACGAGCACGGTGTTCCGACAGGGCCCTATACTCGATCCGATCGATGGTCAGGGACAATGGTGGGTCAGGTAACGCGGAATCCCATCCTAAAGGGATTGCGGCTCCGGAACCGTAAAATGTCACGACGGGTGAACAGCACCGGCCGCCACAGGTCGGTGTGCGCGCCGCCCGAGGAACTCTTGGAACGCCGCTGTCCTCATTTGGCATTCATCGAACCTGGACGGTACGACCGCGTTATTCGCCTCCTGCAGGAACGAAATGCGGCATTCCGACGCCATCGCGTAAACGGCCAGGACCCACGGAAGAACGTGCCAAAAAAGCGAACTCGCTGGCCGGGGCAGCATATCTTCTGCGGCATTTGTGGCCGGATGTTCGTCTATGGTGGCCACGGTCAGACTGAACCCGTCAGTTGCACAAATCCATTGATGTGATCTTGACAAAAGGCGGTGAAACTCGATGCTTTCCAGTGTAAGAAAAAGTGTCCCCAATGGGAACAATGGAAAACAGGAGTTCACCGCCAGTGA
>JAAYAY010000054.1 GCA_012719125.1 Planctomycetaceae bacterium
CCAAACCGGAGACGCCTCCAAAGCCCGAGTCCGCACCGGCCCCCAAACCTGAGACACCGCCCGCGCCGGCGCCGAAGCCCGCACCGGCTCCTGCCCCCAAGGAGGAACCCAAACCGGCGACGCCTCCGAAACCCGAACCGGCACCGGCGGCCAAGTCATAAGCCGCGCCGGCGTCACCCGCGTCTAATTCGCAGAGGTAAGAACGCACGAGCAAAGAGCCTACCACCTTCTTTTACGGAGATACTCAGTTTCGGAGGAGGTGTTTGGGATCAAAAGGACCCTTTACGACGAGGGAAGCTGATGGATGGCGAATTGACGGCGGCAAAGGATTTCGCGCGGTTCTGCGATGGGCTTTCCTGCGGAGCGATCCTTGCGGATCCGCCCTGGCAGTTCGCCAATCGCACGGGCAAGGTCGCGCCGGAGCATAAGCGACTCAGCCGCTATTCGACGCTGACGGTCGACCAGATTTCGGAGATTCCTGTGGCCCTGGCGTGCGCCGAACAGTGTCATCTCTACCTTTGGGTTCCCAATGCACTCTTGCGCGAAGGCCTTGACGTGATGGACGCCTGGGGATTCACGTATAAGACGAATATCGTCTGGCACAAGGTCCGCAAGGACGGCGGACCAGACGGGCGCGGCGTGGGCTTCTATTTCCGGAACACGACGGAACTCATCCTGTTTGGCGTTCGGGGACATTTTCGGACGCTCGGTCCCGGTCGCCGTCAGGTCAATATCATCAAGTCGCGCAAACGAGAACATTCACGCAAACCCGACGAGTTGTACGACATCATCGAAGCGTGCAGTCCAGGCCCGTTTCTTGAACTATTCGCGAGGGGGCGGCATTCTCCGGCGTGGGCCGTATGGGGCGATCAGAGCGAACACTACGAACCTGATTGGCCAACCTATGCAAACCACAGCCGGGCCGAGCGGAATCTGAGATTGTTCGCGTAGCAAATCGGCACGTCTTTTGGAACCTGGCCCCCCTTTGACGCACCGGACGGCGATTGGGCGACCCGGTCGGCATTGCCCCCCCGTGACATAAAGCCGAGGTTGGGCGTCGCACATCTGCTGACCCTGCCGGGGGATCTGGCATTCGGTGCGAGCAGACGTCAGAATAGGGCTGACATCGCAACACCAGGAGACCAACGATGAACCTCACCCGACGTAGCTTCCTTGCCGCCACTGCCGCCACTGCCGCCGCAACACCCGCCATCCATGGTGCCGAAAAGGCCAGGAAATATCGGACGGTCCTGATCGGGACCGGATGGTGGGGGATGAACATCCTCCGCACGGCCGTCGAGGCGGGCCAGTCCGACGTGGTCGCCATGTGCGACGTCGACCAGAACCAGCTCGATAAGGCCCATGCAGAAATCGAGAAGATGACCGGGGCGGCGCCTAAGAAGTACAGGGACTATCGCGACCTGCTCAAGGAACAGAAGCCCGACGTCGCCATCGTGGCCACGCCCGACCACTGGCATCCGTTGATCACGATTGCCGCCTGCGAGGCGGGTGCCCATGTCTACGTCGAGAAACCCATCTCCCACACGTTGCTCGAAGGCCGAGCCATGGTCCATGCCGCCCGGGCGGCGGATCGGGTGGTTCAGGTCGGCACCCATCGCCGAGTCTCGCCCCATAACATGTGGGCCATCCAGTTCATGAAGGAAGGCAAGCTCGGCAAGATCGGAATGATCCGGGCGTTCGTCCACAGCGGCGGCGGCCCCGGCAAGACCACCCCCGACGCCGACGTGCCCGCCGGTCTCGACTGGGAATTCTGGTGCGGCCCGGCGCCCATGCGCCCCTTCAACCCGGCCATCCATCCCCGCGGGTTCCGGCAGTTTCTCGACTACGCCAACGGCACCCTGGGCGACTGGGGCATTCATTGGATGGACCACATCACCTGGTGGAGCGACGAACTGGCCCCTAAGGCCGTGTCGTCCTTCGGCGGGCGCCACATCGCCGAGGACAGCACGGACGCACCGGATACTCAGGTCGTGCAGTTCGACTATGAGTCGTTCACGGCCGTGTGGGAGCATCGGCGTTACGCGGCCAACAATGCAGAGAAACACCCGGTCGGCATCTACTTCTACGGCACGGAGGGGACGATGCACATCGGCTGGCGGAACGACGGGGCCACGTTCTATCCCCGTTCCAGCAATCAGGAGCCGGTCAACGTGCCGCCCCAATTGCACAAGCCCGACGAGCAGAACATCCCCGAGTTGTGGGCCGATTTCCTGGCGGCGATCAAGGAGAAGCGGCGCTCGGTGTGCGACATCGAGATCGGGCACCGCTCGACCAGCCTCAGCCTGCTGGGCATGCTCTCGCTCAAGCTGGGACGCAGCATTGCCTGGGACGGCGAGAAGGAAACCTGCCCGGGCGACGCGCAGGCCAACGCACTACTACGGCGGGACTATCGCAAGCCGTGGGTTTATCCGGAGGTTTGAGAGGGCGATCGAAATTCGCGATCAGCCGTCGCCGTTTGCCGGGGGACTGCCCGACTACTTGGCGCCGCCATCCTCGGCAGCCCCTGCATCCGGCCTGTGAGGTGCGTCGGATTCTTCCCATTCTTGTTGTTCCGTCGTGCCCGCCCGTTGATGGATCCTTTGCTCCTGGGCGTCAGAGCGTCGCTTGGCGATCCTGCGCACGGCGAAGTTGGCCACGACGGCGACGAGCAGCCCGATCATGCTGAAGTGATAGATGATGTTGGCCACACAGGCCGTGGCGGCCACGGCGATCAAGGCCGCCAGGAACCAACTGACAATCACCCAGATGGCCCGCCCAATCTTGAGTTCAGCGTCGCCGCGGGCCATGACGCGATCGGCCAGCCCCGTGGCAACGACCGCGGCAAAGGCAACATAGGTCGTCGAAACGGGTAGTCCCTGCCCGCTGGCCAGGGCAATCACGCTGGCGCTGACTGCCATGATCACCGAGGCACGCAGGGCGTCATAGTGAACCTTCTTCCCTCGTTCGGTGAGTTTCGGCTCGGGAACCAGGGCCTCGCCCTGCGGACGCAACTTCAGCAGGGTGAGTGCAATTCGCTGGCACCACTGGGGGGCATAGAGTGCTACGCGATCGAATTGACTTCCCGTGTTGACGGCCGCACGAGTCACACGTTGCGCGTTGCGCGTCGACATGCCCGCGACGATGATCACGCCGCAACAGAACAACGCCCAGACCGGGATGGTGATCTCGGTGGCGTCCATGGTCGACTTGTCGGAGTGCTGCCAGAGCCAGAAGGCCGATAGCCCCGGCGAAGCACAGTTGGCCAGGTCGTTCTGTCCAAAAGCAAACGCCATGCAGATCATGCCCAGCACGGCCGTGACGTGGAAAAGATACTTCGTGCCGCGTTCCCCGCTAACGACCAGCAGGAGATGGACGAGCAGAGTACATGTCGCCCAGAGCACCAGCACGACGACCACCGCGCCGTATTCGTCGATCGTCGCCTTCTTCATGGCGGCCACGATCGGAACGCTCTTCAGGCCCTTGAGCAGCATGAACCAGCCAAGCCAACTGAGCATCATCCCGGCGACCCATGGGCCGTGGAGAAGGATGTTCTCCCGATCCTGGGAATCATCCCGGATGGCCGCACGGAACATCCGCTGCACCAGAAAGCCGGCAATGCCGCTAAGAATGATCGAAACGACGATGGCTGCAATCACCGTCGCCACCTTGTTCCAGTGGACGATCTCCATCGCCTCGCCAAGGCCCTTCGTCGACAAGGCAACTCCAAAGGAAGCGCCGACCAACTCGAACAGAAGGCACGCGGTGGTGCTGACCGGCATGCCGTACGCCGAATAGGAATAGAGCAGAACCGTGTCGACCAGGTACACGCTGATGTAGACCACGATCGCCTGCCGTATCGTGAGCATTTCGGGACTGAAAATGCCCTTTCTCGCGGTCTCCATGACGGGGGTCGCGGCGGAGGCTCCCAGGATCACCGCCAGGCCGGCGAGCCAGACCGCAGTACGGCGGCGCAGAATTCGCGAGCCGAAGACTGCATTCACGATGTTGGCTGCGTCGTTTCGGCCTACCTCCAGGCAGTCCCAAACAAGCAGTGCCAGACCGAGAAATGCAACGATCGTCGTGAAGTCACCCGCGGCGACGCCTGATATGGCATCCGTGAACACCTTGAGCAACTGATCCATGAGTTCGTCCAAATGATGTGCAAATCCGAGTTGCAGGCGAGAAGGCCACCCAACGAAGGGAGCAACGGATGGGAAGACACGAAAACGGGGGCGTCAACGGATCGTTAGGGCCATACTAGCGGACCGCAACAGCAGCGAACAGGGGCGTCACCGATTCTGTTTGATAAGTCGTTATTACGCCGCATCTTAGGGCGTCGGATCCCGATGCATCCGGGTCAACAGACATACGCGGGCTTGTGTGAATGACATGGCGACGAGTGAGAGAGGATCTGGACCACCTCAATGGCCGGGCCGTTCTGGTTTCCATACGGTTTAGACCGGACCGCGACTGCCAATGTCACGATCTGGGGACGGTGCTTGCGAAAACGGCGGGAAGCCTTTCCCCCGCCCCCTCAACCGAGTAATCTGGACACCAAAGGCAAATGCTCAACCGACCCAATCCACCCGGAGAGATCCAGCCGTGACACGAATTCGATGGAACCAGGCGTCCCTCACATCGGCATTCCTTCTCCTCTGCAGCTCGCTGACCGCCGCGGCCGACCCCTGGGTCGTCTATCCGGGCGGCGACGGGCCGGGGCAAGGAAAGCACATCGTTCTCGTTGCGGGCGATGAGGAGTATCGTTCCGAGGAATCCATGCCGATGCTCGGCAAGCTGCTCTCCGTGCGGCACGGCTTCAAGTGCACGGTCCTGTTTTCGATCAATCCCGACGACGGAACCATCGACCCGCTCAATCAGAAGAACATCCCCGGCCTGGAGAATCTCCGGTCGGCCGACCTGATGATCATCGCCACACGGTTTCGCGAGTTGCCCGACGAGCAGATGAAGTACGTCGACGAGTACGTCAATTCGGGGAAACCGATCATCGGCCTGCGGACGGCCACCCACGCCTTTAAGTACGACGACGCCAGCCAGAGCCGCTACAAGAAGTATCATTTCCGCAGCAGCGAATGGCCGGGCGGGTTCGGGCAACAGGTGCTCGGCGAGACGTGGGTCAACCATCACGGACACCACAAGTTCGAGAGCACCCGCGGCGCGATCAACGAGTCGCAGAAGGAGAACCCGATCCTCAGGGGAGTGAAAGACGTGTGGGGGCCGACCGACGTCTACACGATCGCGAATCTGCCCGATGCGGCCGAGATTCTCCTCTACGGCCAGGTCCTCGAAGGGATGAACCCCGGCGACAAGCCGCTCGCCGGTCCCAAGAACGATCCCATGATGCCCCTGGCGTGGACGAAGTCGTATACCGGCAGTTCCGGCAAGCCGGCCAAGATCTTCTGCACGACCATGGGGGCGTCCGTGGACCTCGCCAGCGAAGATCTCCGCCGCCTGATCGTCAATGCGGCCTACTGGGCCGTCGGCATGGAGGACAAGATTCCCGAGAAGGCCGATGCCGACGTCGTGGGCGACTACGAACCGACATTCTACGGGTTCGGCAAGTTCAAGCCCGGCGTGAAGCCGTCGGATCTTGCGCTGTAGAGCCGTCCGATTGAAACTGCCCGGCGTTTCGGCGGCGGGGTCAGTTCTTCTCCAGCAGTCGTTCCTGCACGAGCTGCACGATGCCCTGGGCGACTTTCTGCTTCGAGCCGGCGATTGCGGCGAGGATCTCGCCGCGGGGATCGATGATCTCGATCTCCGTGTCGGCGGCGTGGATGGCGCCGGGGCCGTTCAGGACGATCAAATCGGCGCTCTTGCGTTCGAGTTTCTGCAGGGCCCGCATCCGGTGGTCTTCGGTCTCCAGGGCGAAGGCGACGATCCACTGATGCTCTTTGATGGCGCCGCAGAGGGCGACGACGTCGGGGGTCTCGACCAGATGGAGATTGAGAGACTCGCCCGTCTTGGCCAGCTTGTGGCACGCAACCCTGATCGGCCGATAGTCGCAGGGGGCGGCCGCGGCGATCATCCCGTCGCATTCGGGAAACAGATTCAGGCAGGCTTCCAGCATGTCCTCGGTGGAAACGACCGGCAGCACCTCCGCCCGGGCCGGATAGGTCACCTCGACAGGGCCGGAAACAATCACCACGTCGTGGCCGGCTCCAAGAAGGGCCTCGGCGAGGGCCTTTCCCATGCGGCCGCTCGAGGCGTTGGTAAGATAGCGCACCGGGTCGAGGAACTGGCGCGTCGGGCCGGAGGTAATGAGGATTCGTGCCATTCCCTAACAGCCCGTCGATCGAGTCCAATCAGGCAAACTTGAACGCACAAGGAAGCAGGCCACGGCGATCGCGTTCAGGAACCCGCCGGCATGGATGCGAGCGTCTTGCGGATGATCTCGTAGATGGTCTCCGGCGACGCCATCCGTCCCGCGCCCCAGGCGCCGCAACTCAGATAACCCTCTTCCGGATCGATCAGGATCGCGCCGTCGTCGCGAAGTTGCTGCACGTTCCGCCGGACGGCCGGTTTCTCCCACATCCTGGAATTCATAGCGGGGGCGAGCAGAAGCGGCCCCGCAAACGCCAACAGGGTCGTGCTGAGCAGGTCGTCGGCCAGCCCGGCGGCCGCCTTCGCAAGGATATTCGCGGTCGCCGGGGCAACGCACATCAACTCGGCCCGATCGGCCATCTCAATGTGGGGGTGAACGCCCGCGGCAAACATCTCCACACCCACCGGGCGGCCGCTCAACGCCTCGAAGGTCTTCGGCCCTACCAACTGCGTCGCAGAACGGGTCATGACCACCGTCACGCCGGCCCCGGCCTGCACCAGTCGGCTGACCAGAGCGGCGGACTTGTAGGCGGCGATCCCGCCCGTGACGCCGATGATGAGTTCACGGCCTTTCATGGAACGAACCGAAAACAGGTAGGTGCGGATCCTCAAATCGCGTCGAAATCGAATTCCGGTTGCCCGCCTGCGGCAGCCTTGCCGCCGGTAATCCGCAGATTGTTTTCCGTGTCCAGATAGATCTTGTCTTGCATGATCTCCTGGATCACGATCTTCATCTTGTCTTCCGTGGGCAGGTCCACCAGTGCGGGCGATCCCTGGTTGAGGGCCACGAGCCGCTTCTGGATGAGCGTCGACAGCTTGAAGCGTCCGCCAACCTTCAGGATGACTCCTTCGTCTCGCAGTTCTTCCAACATCTTCTTTCAGTCTCCGCTCGATAAAGCGTTTCCCGGATTCAATTACGCGTTAGTCAGGATATTGCATATCTCACCGACGGCTCGATCGAGATCGTCGTTGACAACATGGTACTTGTACTGCTTTGCCGCGGCGAGTTCTTCCCGTGCCTGTCCGAGCCGGCGTTGGATGGCCGCTTCATCCTCGGTTTCTCGCCCGCGGAGGCGGCGCTCCAGTTCTTCCATCGAATCGGGCCCGATGAAGATCGTGATCGCCTCGGGGTACCTCTCGGTCACCGCCATGGCGCCCTTGACGTCGACTTCGAGAACGACCCACTTCCCGCGTTCCAACCTGGGCCCCACCTCGTCGGCCAGGGTTCCGTACCAATGCCCTTTCCCGAACACCTCGAAACACTCGATGAACTCTCCACGGCTTCGTTTGGCCGCAAAATCCTCCTCCGTGAGGAAGTGGTAGTCGACGCCGTCCCGTTCGCCCGGGCGGGGACCGCGGGTGGTCGCCGAAACGCTCATCACCAGCGGAACCTCGCTCTGTTTCAGCACCTGTGCCAGCAGGGTCGACTTCCCGACGCCCGACGGCCCGGAAATGATCACCAACCTCCCCTGACAGTTTTCCGCCATGGTCACTCGACGTTCTGAATCATTTCCCGGACGCGTTCCACGGCCGCCTTGATCTCGATCACGTGCCGGGCAATTTCCACATCGTTCGCCTTGGAGCCGATCGTATTCCCCTCGCGGACCATCTCCTGCGTTAGGAAATCGAGCTTCCGGCCCGAGGGCTCCGCCGAATCCATGATCTCGCGGAACTGGCCCAGGTGGCTGCGGAGGCGGACGATCTCTTCCGAAATATCGCTGCGGTCGGCGAACAGGCTGACCTCCTTGAGGATGTCGGCCGGTTCCAGCGTCGCGTTCAACTCGGCCAGCACCTTGCCGATCCGATCGTTGAGCCGCTCCCGGTAGGCAGCCACAACCATGGGAGCCCGCTTTTCCACTTCATCCAAGGCCCCGCGGATTGTCTCGAGGTTGGCGGTCAGATCGGCGGCCATGGCCTTGCCTTCGCCGAGACGCATGGCGTCGAGACCCTCCAGGGCACGATTCAGAGTGTCACGAATGACGGGCCAATCCCGGCCGGTATCGTCGGCAGCTCGGGTCGCCTCGGAAACCACGCCCGGCAGCAGCAGCAACTGCTGGGGATCGATCGGCTGGTGATTTCCCCAGGCCTCCTGAACCCGCCGCAGTTGATTGCGGTAGCCCTCGAGCACCTCCTCGTTGAGACGATAGTCCTCCGCCGACGCCGACCGATCGATCCGGACGTTGACCTGGATGGTTCCCCGGCGGATGCGATCGCGGACAATCGCCTCGATCTTGGAATCGAGCGGTCCGTACCCGTCGCTCGATCGGACCGACAACTTCAGGTACCGGCTGTTGATACAGCGAACTTCAACGGAGACCGCCAGGCGGTCCTCCTGAGTCTGAGACTCCCCGTAGCCGGTCATGCTCAACAACACGGAGGGGCACTCCTTACGAAATCGATTGGCTCTTCCGGACAGCGACCAGCTATTCCGATTTCTCCGCAGGAGCAGTGCCTTCGGCATTGCCGGCCGGCGCAGTATTACTGCCGGCCGGAGCAGTCCCGCCCGCCTCCTCACCCGTCGGAGCGGTTGCATTGAAGCCGGAACTCGGCAGGTTGATCTTGCTCTGGGCCTTGCCCAACGTGGTGACCGCGATCATGCAGAGAAGGATCCAGAAGGTTGCCAGCCCGATCGTGATGCGGGTGAAGGTGTCGCCCGCCTTCGTGCCGAACGCGCTCTGACCGCCCATCCCGCCGAGGGCACCGGCCAGACCGCCGCCCTTGCCACGTTGAACCAGAACCAGCAGGATCAAGATCACCGCCGTCAGAAGCAAGGAAACCATGATCAGCGTTTCCCACATATCAATCCGTCCTTTGTTGATGTCTGCCTTCTCGACCAACGGCCCGATCGGCCGCTCCGCGGGGATGCCGTGGTCTATTTCTTCCTTGCCCCGGCGATAATACCGACGAAAGGCTCGACCTTCAGACTCGCACCGCCGACCAGGGCACCGTCAATATTGGGTTGGGCCAGCAATTCGGCCGCGTTGTCGGGCTTGACGCTGCCGCCATATTGAATCCGTACAGTCTCCGCAACTTCCTTATTGTAGCGATCTTCCATCAATTTGCGAAGGGCGAGATGCACTTCTTCCGCCTGGGCGGGCGTGGCGACTTCGCCGGTTCCAATGGCCCAGACCGGCTCGTAGGCAATGACGACCTGCTTCATCTGGTCGGCCGTCAGGCCCGAGATGGACCCGTCGAACTGCCGGCGAATGACGTCCATGGTCTTGTTGGCCTTCCGTTCCGCCAGAAGTTCGCCCACGCACACGATCGGAATCAGGCCGGCCGACAGGGCGGCATGGACCTTCAAATTGACGTCCTCACTCGATTCGCCGAGGATGTTCCGCCGCTCGCTGTGCCCCAGGATCACGTACCGGCAGCCCACGTCCTTGAGCATGGCACCGCTCAATTCGCCCGTGAAGGCACCGTCGGGCTCGTGATACATGTTCTGGGCACCGACGCCGACCTTGGAACCGGCCGCCGCCTGGGCCACGGCCGACAGATAAACGCTGGGGGGGCAGACGGCCACGTCGACGTCGTCGCAATCGGCCGTCGCCTTGACGAGACCTTCGACGAGTGCCACGGACGAAGCCAGATTGAGGTTCATCTTCCAGTTGCCGGCAATGAAGGCGCGTCGCATCGAGGCTGTACTCCTGTCGCTTTAGTGTCTTTGTGCTGGACTTGTGCGCATGGTACGCGCATGTTCGTGAAGGTTGGGCCGCGGACTTGCCCCGCCTTGGGGCCGGGGATCGGGCTGCCGCAGGCCGGCGCGTAACCCGCCGGCAGGCTGTATGTTGG
This sequence comes from Planctomycetaceae bacterium, assembly GCA_012719125.1. Classification (GTDB taxonomy): domain Bacteria; phylum Planctomycetota; class Planctomycetia; order Pirellulales; family Thermoguttaceae; genus JAAYAY01. The sequence continues at coordinate 10,132 of JAAYAY010000054.1, forward strand.
GTTTCGTGGTCCACCCCGCTCGGGTGAATGGACTCAGGTATCGGCCTGCGGGACGTCCGGCGTTGAGCCGATCGCCGACAGTCCGAGACAGGATCTCATTCGTCCGGCGGGGAACCAAACCACGTATCATCGCCCAGGGCAGGGGATCACACAAGGGGGGGTATGCATGGGCCGTGTGGGATGTCTGTCCGCCACCTGACTCACGGAGCCACATCTCCCCCATAAGTCTGTCGAGGTACTTGACGAGGTCCACCCGTGATTTGCATCATGACGAGCACTTCTTCGTCCTGCACAAGCTCCGCCAGCCTCTTTCGAGGGGGAACACCGACGTGTCAGACCTGCCTTTCAAGTTTCACTGGGTTGACAGCAATGGCCAACCGGCCGGATTCCTCGCCAAAAAGGGGTGCGTGAGCGGCGACACGATCACGCTCGACGGCACCCAAATCCCCATTGCAGCGATCGCGGCCGCGGACGTCCGCAGCCAGTATCTCGTCCTCTCCGTTGCCCAGAAGGGAGGGGACGTCGCCAATATCGTCGTGCAGACCGCCAAGGCGAAGACGATCAAGGAGGATCTCGGCCGCTTGCGGAGCGCCATCTGGGCGGATATGCACCACAAGGAACTGGACGAACGAGGACTGGGACACACCTTTCGACAGGCAACCTGCCCTGTCTGCGGCGCCACCCTCGACCTGACCGGCAAGGACGACACGCCGCAGATCAGTTGCGGCTTCTGCCACACGATCACCACGCTCCAGTCGCCGGACGGAATGCCGATCACCGAGATCGAGCGAGGGTACCGGCTGTGCGACGAGTGCGGCATGTACAGCGTTCCGCGCCAGTTCACCATCTTCTATTTCTACTTCCTCCTCTTCGTCTACGGTTGGAGGTCGCGGACTACCTGGCGCTGCCCCGGCTGCATGCGCGGCGAAGCCTGGAAGATGCTGTTCGGCAACCTGATCTTCGTCCTGGGCGTCCCCACCGCCCTGATTCAGCTCTTTCGCTCCTATGGCGGCACCGATATCGGCGGACTCTACCCTGGCCTGGACGCGGCCAACCTTCGCGCCACTCAAGGCAACCTGACCGGCGCCATCGAAGCCTATCAGAAGATTCTCGCTCGGCGGCCGGTCTCGGCCGGAGTGAAGTTCAATATCGGCCGGTCGTTCGCCATGCAAGACCGGCTTGCCGAGGCCGCCACGATGTTTGAGTACTCCCTGCTCGACTGCGGCAACTATCAACCGGCGGCCGCGGCACTGGCCGCCTGCTATGAGAAGCTCGGCGAGACCGAGAAGCTGGCCGATCTGAAGAAACGGTGGGATCAAGACGATGGGGAAGACGAAAAGGAATGAGGCAGATGCTCTTCGGTTCCATGGTGGCGATCATCGTCATTCCACTGGAATCTGGATCCTTGCCACGGTTCCACCGAAAGTCCCTCAGGAACCGGTGACCACCGACGCGCAATGGCAGGCTGCCCTGTCAAACGGCGACGGCGACGCGCCGGGAGAACCGCACGGTCCTCTTGGGGCAAGAAAAGCAGCAGGCTCTCTCCGAGCGCCGCTGGCGGGAAATCGGGATTACCGGCAGTCCAGCGGACGGCACGGCGGAGCGTGCCTGCTCTTTGCAGTTCCCCTGGGCGACGAGTGGGTATCGCTGAGCAACCGCGACAAAATGGCATCGTGCCTCGAGGCGGCTGACGCCTAAGAGTGATTGTGCTGGACCGGTGCCAACCCGAAACACACGAAACAAGGCCTTGCAGCGATCGCCACAAGGCCTTGTTTCGTAACGACTTCCGAAGTGGACAGGACCAGAGTTGAACTGGTGACACCTGGATTTTCAGGGGCTAAATATCCAGGGGTCTACACCGGGCCTCGTCACCTGAAAGCCTGTATCAGAACCACGTTAGCAGAGTCTTGCACGTATTGCAAGTACCGCCCCTAATGCAAGCCTTAGGTGTAGTTTCGGGGGCAGAAGTGTAGCCAAGTGTAAGGCGGGGTGTTTCTTTCGACACCTGGACGGGCGGAGCAGTTCTGTCTGAATCGCAAGTCGGTAAGTGCTACCAGCTTGCGAAAACCGACACGTTGCCGGCTACACTTGAAAACGTGAATATAGTCACTTCCACCCATCGTGTGCATGTCCGGGGGCAAGTGTAGTCAAGTGTAGTTCAACCCCTGTCTGCCAACCAAAAAACCCCGCCGACAATCGCCGACGGGGCTGGAAGTGCCTCATCCGTGATCGGGGGGCTACTCAATTCCCATGTCGTCCAGCAGATCATCTTGTGGGCGATGCGTGCGGCAGACATTCATCGATAACACATAACTGATCGGGTCAATATTCTCGTCCAGGTTGATCGTCTTGGGTTTGATTCCCAGTTCCCGGCACGCCCGTAAACGGGCACGTCCGTCTAGCAGTTGCCCTTTGAAGAACGCGATAGGAACGACCTGTCCGCTTTCGGCGATGTCGGCCTTGAAGGCCTCGTACCCAGGACCGTCGAATTCCGGAATGATACTCAACGCAGGGTGGATCTCGACTCCCAAGTCAACAACACTGGAATCAGTCAGAAGTCGAATCGCCTCTCGAATTGACAAATCCGCCACGCGTGTCGTTTTTGCCTCCAGTTCCGACCACCGGTTCGCAAACGTCATGTACCGCTGGGCGGTCCGATCGGAACCATTGAAGTTCTCTTTCAGCCAGTTGCCCCAGTCTCCATGTTGACACTGCTCTTTCGCCTGGAGAAGCAACTCCCCGGCCTCACGAGCATGCTGCAATGCAGACTCGGCCGCCTTTTCAAACTCTTGGTGGTGTCTGTTGATCTCCGTTGCCAAGACAACCAAATCGGTTTTCATGTCGATACCTTTCCGGAAAAACGCCCGCCGGCAGCCCCCGGTTTCCGGTCCGGGAACCGCCAGCAGGCAAAGGTTAATCAACCGCTATCTCTTCTTCAACGCCTCGAATTCGACCACGAGCCGGCAGTTCAACGCATCGGCCAGCTTTTCGAGGATGGCCACGTTCGGGATGTTCTCGCCGTCCTCGATTCGCCTAACCGTGTGTGGTGATACTCCGGCCCGCTTGGCCACCATATACCACGAAAGGCCAGCAGCTTTGCGAGCCTCTTTCACAATCCGTCCGATGTTTGACTTCTGCCTGTTGGCCATGTTCGTGGTTCCTTGTGCTCTCATTATTGCCAACGGTGACAATAGAATCAATGCCCCCTCGTGAGGGATAAGACGAAATTCCGCCCCGCAATTTCCCGCCAACGGGTGGACCCCCGCCAGAATCAACGAGGATGCCCCTAGAATGCGTCCGGCCGCCCAGACGGCTCGTCTATCGGGTCGGGTGACGATCTCGCAGCCACGGGCACGGTGGTGAGAAAAAAAGAGCCGGCCGACGGATGGGAACGGCTTGCCGTAGCACATGTACTCCGAAAAACCCCGCCGGCCGATTCTCGATTCTCAGTGTACCCCAAATAGCAAAGCCGGATGGGGCCCGGTTGAAAAACCCCACCCGGCCTGCCTCGCAGGAGAAGGGAGACTCAAGATCGCTCGGCCAATGTCACGCACCACGACAACGAATCCCCGGCATTCGGCGTCATCGCCTCAGCCCACAACGGAGAACCGTCGCCACGCAACTTGCAGCGATAGTACGAGGAATCGGAAGTGAAACCTGCATGAACGGATTTCTCCACCACCACCTCTTGCCGCATCGCGAGTGCGTATTGGGTGGGATCCACCAGCACGATATCGCCAGCGTTGCCGAGTCCTGGCAGCTTTTCCGAGATTTCGACAGGTCGGCCGAAGAGGGTAAACCGGCCATCGCTCTCACGAAACGGCGTGTACGTCGTATCGCCAACGAGACTGGCAGAACCCGCCACGTCAACGTGAACATCCATCGTCAACAACGGAACAATGCAGGTGGGATTGATACACCAAATTGCGTTCTTGTAGCAATTCGGATGCAACCGTGCGAACATATCAACCAGGTTTCGGAACCAAATCGTATCGGCTGTCTGATTGGCAACCTTTGCAACCTCAATACGCGAACCGGCGCTGAGGGCGCCCAACGGTTGGCCCGCGCCGGTGCCGCGGAAAAGGTCGTAATCGAGCTTCCAGGCGGTCGCGGTAATCAGAGCACGCCCCAGCATCCGCTCATAACTGGAAGCATCGGCAAGCAATTCATTCGATGCCCGAGTCAACAGCAACAACTTGTGAGCGTGAAACGCGACCTGTCGAGTCTTCGGCGTTTGTGGGGAAGCCGTTGCGAGTTCCTCTTCCCACGCAGCAATGATTCCACCGAAAAGCGTACTGGTGTGATTGTTGCCGTCGAAACCACTGACCTTCAGTTCATCCGATGTCATCGGGAGTTTCAAGCAGCGTTTCACCAAAATCGTTTCCTCGATCGCCGCGTCGAGGAACATGTTGGCAAATTGGCTGGGGACGAGAAAACCCCCATCGGAGTCAATACCCTCGCTCGCCGCCGCTCGGAGTCGCTGGTCGAACCGGCCGCTGTCGAGGCATTGCAGCCACTCGCCGAATGATGCAAAACCATCGGTTTGCCTCTGTTGACCGAAAAGCCGATCGGCCACACTGCCGCCATCGTTTCCGAGAAGACCCCGAGGTGGTGACGGGGAGCTGTAGCCGTTGTATTCAAGAGCAGGGTCGCGCGTCTGCCGCTTCTGCGGCGCTTCGTTCCACTCTGTTTGGCAACGATTCGCCTCGCGAACCAGATCGTCGATCCGGTCGCACTCTTCGGTTGAAAGTTCGCGACCCTCGGCCTTCGATCGGTCGACGATTGAGTGAGCTTGAGCCAAATAGCCGTGCTTTTCGATCATCAAAGGATGAGACGGTTCGGGTTTCGCAACCGTCGGGCCGGTCGGGTGGGGGTCGAGTTTGACTGTGGGAGGCATATCAGTTTTCCTTTACGGAATGAGAACATTGATAGAAACAAACCAATGATGCCTCGCACTCGAAACTCTGCCGCGTGCTCAGTCACCCTGCCGTCCGGGGGTACGTCGAAGCTCTGCCGACGATTGGCCGGAGGGGTCGACCCGTTTCCCGTCGCCGCCTGAAACTCGGCCAGGCGGTCGACGGGAACAAAGGGATCAACTCGCGTCAATATCGTTATCAGCGGCCCGCTCGATCGCCGCCGCCGCTGTTTCTCTGTCGCCGTGCTCCGCCGCAAAAGTCTCGTCGCCCAGCCACCGATCCACGTCGATCGCTCGGAACCGGACCGTCCTCGCACCCAACACGACCGGCCTCGGTGCTAAGCCGCTGCCAACCCATCTCGTGAGAGTGCTACGAGTAATCTGGAGTCGCTCGCACAACTCCTTGACGGTGAGCATTTCGATCGACATGGCTATCGCCTCCCGGGGCTGTATGAATATCTATGCAACAGTAACTATGCAAATCCTACCGCGTGACACAATATGAGTCAAGGGCCGCCTGCCGATCCGCAGCCAACCGCTCCAGGAAGTCCTGCGTCGTCTCAGACGCGTACTCCAGGCGTAGCATGGCGAATCCACGGAGAGCCTGGTGGCGAAACTCCCGCTCCAGTTTGGCAGCAGGGTGCACGTGGATTGCTCCCGTGGATTCCGTCCGGCAGACAAGCCCCTCGGTATCAACCAAGGCCTTCGCCGCGTCTGCCCTGTCGAGTGCGTGCAACGATTGTGTGAGGATCTCCAGCCGGGTGGACGACCATCGGGCGTCGGCTGCGAGTGCGGCCCTCCAGAGGGATCGCGACTTTTCCGAAAGCCCTGTCGGTGGCTCGGGAAGCGGAAGTGGTTCGGGTGGTGATTTCGGTTTTCTGGCCATGGCGGTGTGCTCCAACTTTTAATGTTTTCAATTTGAAAAGCTCAAAATTCGCACGCGCAAAATCGAGAGAGGCATGCGGTAGAGGTGGGGTGTGGTTGAAACATCAAACCACCCACTGGGGGGCTATCTCTGTTGCTCCTTCGCTGACTTCGCGTTGTGACAGGCGAGACACAATACTCTCCAGTTGCTGACGTCCCAGAACAGCCGTGGATCGCCTCGGTGTGGTCTGATGTGGTCAAGTATCGTCGCCGGCTCGATGCGTCCAGCGGCCTCACAGGCGACGCACAGGGGGTGTCGAATCAGGTATCGCCGCCGTGCTTCCTTCCAGCGATAGCTCCCGTACCATTTTTGGGATTGGGCTCGCCACGGTGCCCGCTGTCCGCCGCTGCCTCCCTTGGCCTTGCAGGCATCGCACTTGCCTGAGCTGGCGAGGTTCGGACAACCTGGGGTCGAACATGTTTTGAGGGGTTTGCTGGGCATGGTCAATTTCCTCCGTCGGTCCGGTCGGTCATCGTCGCCGTGTGGTGCAACAGTCGCAGCCGCTGGAAGTGCGACCCGGTGAATCGCCTGGGCTCCGCGAGGGGCGGGGTTGGTCGCTGTGGTCGGGGTCGGTGTGCTGCCTGAAGCCGTGCGGCTCGCCGTGTTGGTGCGGATCCCTTGTAGGCGGTCAACCACGATTCGAGTAGGGTCATGTTGAAGCCTTTCTGCATCGAAGGGCGGCGCCGCACAAACGGCACTTGCGGTTGATGTACTGGCCATCAGACGTGGGGGTCTCCTCTACGTCGGAATGGTCGCAAGTGGTAGTGGAGGTACTGGTGGTAGTGTTCCCGGCTCCCTGTGGGTTCTCGTGCGCGTGTGCGTGCGTGCGTGTGCACGCGGAGTCCTGGACACTACCACCAGTACCTCCGTTACCACTGGTTGAGCGGACCATCCACGCCAATCCACGGTTGGTTGTCCTGCTGTCGAGGTATTTGCCTCCCACTACGCGGCGTCGTAAATGGTGGAGTTTCGCGCCGATGCTGCGAGGGTTCAGGGTTTTTCCGTCTTTTGGGGGGCATAATTCGCACAACGCCGCATGGAGTCCTTCGTAGACCGCCGGCTTGTCGGACAACTCTCGCAAGACCTCACTGATTGGAACTCCATGACCGCCGGGGTCGATCTCTTCCCAGCCGGTTAGCAGTTGACGGAGGGCCAGGGCTTCCTGATCGGCCTGGCTCGCCAGTTCTGTCCTGGTGTCCGCCGGGTCGGGCAGACCGACCCAGACAATTGCTTGGCGCACGACATCTGACCATGCCTCGTAGCTCCCCCATGCCTTCAAGTGCTGGTCGGGCTTTCCGGCGCCAAAGTATCCAGCCAGGATTGTCACGGCCGCCGCCGTCAGCTTGGGGCGCTCGAACCGAACCCACGCCAGTAAGTCTGGATGGCGGAAACCGCTGCGCTCTTCGGGATTCTCTTCACACGATTCCAGCCGGATGTGGACAACCCTCCTGGCCGTGTCGCCAACCAAGACGACGTTATTTCCCGACGCGTACCAAGTGGCATAGAGTGGGATGCCGCTGGCCATCGCGCTTTGGCCAAGGATCCGATCGGACCAGGAGGTGGCAGTGAGCGCAGCATCTAGACTCGGGCTCCCCAGAGTGTTGGGTACGTTGTCGATGAGGATCTCCGGTTCGCCGACGATAGCCAACGCGGTGATCCTCTTTCGGATTTCGTCATCATCGCGGGGTAGACTCATTCGAGCCATTGACCGGCCCGTGGTGACGATCGCCACTACATCGGTTAAGAGACTCTTGCCACACCCTCTGACGTTTGCATCGTGCAGGAAAAGCGGCGCAGGGCCGTGAAACGCGTATCTTGCCAATGGTGTGACCAGTCCAGCCAGCCATGCGGCGCGATGGACCGGCTTGCCAAACGGAAAATCCTCAACCGCCTGCAAGAGAAAATTCGCGGCCTTGACTGCATCGTCACGAGAAGGCTTTTCCGGCACTTTTGGGAAATCGCCATTGGGAGCAAATACGATGCCCGTTGCCTGATCGTAGCCGGCCTGCTGGAGAACCGACCCATCAGCCCTCAGAATAGGCGACTCAACGACGGCTTCAAGTTGAGGAATCCCTTCCCACTGGCCTCGGGCGTCGACGGCCTTGACGACCCATTCGGGAGGATGCACGCGCTCCATATCCTCCTTCCCCTGTCGAAGCCATATGGCAGCGTCGGCCAGCAGTTCACGGATGCGAGCGTAGCGCATCGAGCCAATACGAGGTGAGTCTTGGGGCCTCGCAATCCCTTTAGGAGTCTTCGCACCTCGGACAATCTGAACAAGACCGCCACCGCGTTGGTAAACGTTGTCTTGCGTTGAAATGGCCTTGATCGCGTCGTCAACAACCCGGTGTTCATCAAAGTCGACCGTAATAACTCGATCGCTCGTTTTGGTCGTTTTCCAGCCGTCAACCTGCTCTTCCGTGACGGGTTCGGTGTTGTCGACATGCGACAGGAATTCGGCCAGCGTCCCGCCAGCCGCAACCCATTCGACGATATCTCCTTTCGCTGGCAGCCCCGGCAGTCGCAGGATCCGCACATCGGCTCCCGGCTTCATCAGGAGGATCTTGGACGTCAGCGACTGGCCGAACGCCTCGCCGGCCTGGTCGTTGTCAGTCACGATGATGATGGTGGCGAACCGAAGAACCGGCGTCCAATCCGTCTTGTCGATGGCCTTCTCGCCGCCAGCGTTCGTGGTCGCAACCAATCCGAGCGAGGCCGCCGCATCGGTAGCTTTCTCGCCGCCGTGGATGGTGATGAGGTCCGGGGTTGCGGCTTCGACTTCCTTACGGCGGTAGATCGGCCGGGGACCCGCTGGGTAGCCACCTTGCCACCCCATGGCGCCATCGGTTCCAAGAGGCACTTGGTGGACCGGGCGAAACTCTTTTCGCTGTTTCTCGCCGGATGGCGTCGGCAAGTCGAATCGTAGGACATGGAACGTGTCGTATTTCCACGTTGCCGCCAGTTTGACCGGGGCGCCGTGTCGCTTCGCGAGTGAGGTTTGATAATGACGCAGGACGCCTTGGTCGGTTGCGAAAACTCTCGGCTTGTGGGCGTGTCCATTTTTGCGGCTTGGTTGCCGTCTCGGCATCAAGTCCCGCATGGTCAAGCCGATTGCCGCAACAATCGCCTCGGTTGTGCATCCGGCATGGCAATGCAGGAGAACACGTCCATCGTCTCCGATGGCGATGGACAGACTTGCAGTCCGGTCCTCATGCGCTGAACAGCGAGCCTGATAGCCATTGCCAGTTCGCTGGACTCGCTCCAGACGAGATAGGACAGCGTCCAGGTCTGCTGGCTCATCGGCCGCGTCGACTCGCCTTTTCGGCCTAGTTCTGTTAGAATCCATGCGCGTTACTCCGTGCCCGGCAAGCCGTCCCCAAAGCGTGCTGCTGGGCTTTTTTTGTGGGATGGTGGGATCAGATACCGGCTCGAGCGAGAATCGCTTCAGCCCGACGCGCGGATTCACGCCGCTGCTTCTGAGAACGAGGCTGTTTGAGCGGGGCCACGGGCTGGGCGGGCTCGTTCGTGGCTTTCAGAAACTCTTCTACGGCTTCCTTGGTGGTGTACCAGAAACCACCGATGCGAGTCATTTCGAGCTTCTTGCCGCGGACTCCCTTAGAACCCCATCTCCAGAACGTCGCCGGATTCGGGCGACTGGGAACTAGTTTCGCAGCTTGAGACAGGCGGATGTGCTTTCCACCATTCAAAGAATCGGCCATGGAAATGCCTCCAATTAGGAACGATCAAAAGTGACTTCGCTGCTCACCTCTGACAGGTCCCTGTGGAATGCTTTTCCAAGGCCTATCGTGAAGGTGCCGCAACCTTTGGCTGGCACCTCTCACTCATTAAATTGTCTCTACAATTGCAAGTTTGTCAATCGTCTCTTGTTTATGGATAGAAAACCCATAGAGGGTAACGACTTGCGACTCCAGAAAAGTACTCGATAACCCCGGCAAAAGATAACCCTGGGGCTTTTTCGTTTCCGATTCGCACAGAAGTTAGCCGATTCTGCTGGCAATCAACCTGCCAACTTCGGCGGACTTTTCGGCGTAGACCTCGCTGATTCTCGCGTGCTTGTGCCCGAGCATAATCTGGGCACCGTCCAACCCAAACGCCTTCCGTGCCTCGGTCCCCGCCGAATGACGCAACTGGAGTGGGGACCAGTGCGGTATCAATTTCACGGCCTCGGTAGGCAGACCGGCCTTCTCGGCAGCAACCAGCCGATCCTCGTTGACTCGCTGGATGGTCCGCTCAATCTGTCGGCGGTAGGTGTTGCTCGTGTAGTGGTCGCCTGGTGCCCGTGCTGGCTTCGTCTTGCGCTTCCGGGCGCGTTGACTGGGCGTCATGGGTGACTGCCGCTCTTCGCGCCGGATGGCGTTGTAGGCGTCCTTCGTCTCGGACGGAGAGAAACAGTAGGCGTCTGCCGGACGAAGCAGGTAGGGGAGCAGAATCTCTTGGGCACGGGGACCAAGGAAGACAACCCGTTCCTCGTCCATGTCCCGCCAGGCGTTCTTGTGACTTCGCGGCCTGAACTCCCACACGTCGCCGCTACGGTCCAGATCCATCGGCCTGATGATGACGATCTCGCCGGGGCGGGCACCGCAAAGGCGCTGCAGCCGAACCATGTCACCTACGATCGGTTGCAGGTAGGGAATCGTTTCGTCGACCACGGAATCGGCCACGGCCTTGATGCGTGCCTTTTCCTTCGCAGCCGATCGGCCTTTCTTCAGCGGCTCGACGGCAATGAGCTTCTGATAGACTTCGGCGGGAACGATCTCCTGCGCCACGCCCCACTTGAAGACGCGACGAATCACGTTGCATAGATGGTTGACGTAGGTGCGTGCCTTCCCCTGGGAGGCAAGATCGTGCTGTATGGCCTGCAAGGCCAGTGAGCCGAATTCTCCCACGGGCGTTGTGGAGTGCGTCCTCTTGAGGATCCGCAGGGCCACCTTGATGCGGTCCAGGGACCCGGGGCTACTGGCGTAGTATTGTTCGGCGTGCTGCCAGTAGGCACCGCACAACTCCACGATCTCGATGTCCGAACCGGGCGGCTTCTCGATTGCCACGGCCTTTGCAGGGCTGGCTACCAATTCCTGAATGAACCGCCGATATCGCTCTTCGGATTCGGGGGTGCCGTACTTGCCCAGATAGTGCCGTTTTTTGTTGACGGTCACATAGGATTGGCCGGTCTTGGGATGGCGAGAATACTTCGGGACTTTCATCGGAAACACTCCTGAAAGTGGTGCCAAGTGTAGGACTACACTTTGCGGGTTTGACTTTCAGGCCGCGCTTCCGACCGCCGGAAGGTGTCTAACTTCAAGACTCGGCGAGACTTACGAAAGTGGACAGGACCAGAGTTGAACTGGTGACACCTGGATTTTCAGTCCAGTGCTCTACCAACTGAGCTACCTGTCCGGTGGTTGGCAAGAACGATATAGTATAGGTTTGGGGGGGTGCTTGTCAATTCGGGGCCGGGAATCGGTTGAAAAACATCTCTGCATTCCGCTTCCAGTGGGAGAACATGCCGTGCGCCCCATCCCCTGGCCGCCCGAGATGCACCGGCGATCCACGGCGTTTTGAGCGATTGAAGCGGATCGTTTCCGAATGCTTGACAGTTGCGGAATGTGTGGCTACGATCGCACATAAACCGGACTGTAGCAACAGTTTGAAGGGACATGGGATAGGCGTCGGAGAACCCGGCTCATCCACAACTCAGCTTGCGGTCTGGGGCGTGCCTTCCCTGCGGATACAATTGATTGGAGGACGCAGGCTGGTTCATGCGGCTGTCTTTTTCCACGTGGTTCCCGGGCCCGTAGGAGCGAGATTCGGCGGGGAGCGGCGTCTCTTCGTTTGCTTTTCCCGATTCAGGCGGGTGACGCCGACCAGACTCACCCCCCTGTTGTACGGTTGGCGAGTTTCTCTCGCAGGCCGAGGCGCAGGGTTCCAACCATCGTGATCCGGCAAACGTGACGTCTGGACGGCAGTTTTGGAGCGGAGACCGTGGGACAATCCACTGGACCCGGCTTGGTTCAAGTGAGACTGGCTTTCGTTCGCGTTGCTTGATGCGTCGGCAGAAGCAAGGCAGATGGGATCGAGAAGGAGCGTGGCCATGGCAACAACCCGACGGCCGGCAGGCGTTACGCCGCTGCGGGCGCGCGTGGAAGAGTATGGCCTGACCGTAACGCCCTACGAGCGAGTCGCCAGTCTCGTGGTTGCGCTGCTGATTCTCGTGGGCTTGTTCGTCGCCGTGCTCTTCCTGCTCTGGTTGACCAGCCGGATCTTCGCCAGCACGGAGCCCGTTTCGATTACCCTCGAACAGATCGGTGAAGGCGGCGGCCTGGGGGGCGACACGGAATTGGATACGAACATGGAAGAAATGGTTCACGAGGTGGAGTTCGAGGAACCGGAGTTTCAGGACACCATTGCCACGATTGCCGACGCCGTCGCGACCAAGGCTGCTCTTTTGGAAGATCCTACGTTTCGCGATCAAGTCGGAATGATGAAGGGCGGCCCCGGCGGCGACGGTCGTTCCAAGGGATTTGGCCCCGGACGGCCCGGCAAGCCGCGGCACTGGGAGGTCGTGTTCCTCGAAGGCAACACAACGAACACGTACGCAAGGCAATTGGATTTCTTCAATATCGAACTCGGTGTGCTGCTGCCGGGAAACCGCGTGGAATACGCCAAGAATCTGTCGAGCCCCAAGCCCAGCCGGCGCAGCGGGCCTGCCGACAAGGAGGAACGCTACTACCTGACCTGGCAGAAGGGCGGCCTCCGGGAAGCGGATGTCGAACTGCTGGCAAAGGCCGGAATCACGCCGGAAAACCGCCCGATCATCAAGTTCATACCGCGGGAACTGGAGATCCAGTTGATGCAACTGGAGAAGCAGCGGGCGGGAAAGAACGAGACGCGAGTGCGCGCCACCTACTATGCCATCCGGACGAAAGGAAGCGGCTACGAGTTCTACGTGCGAGATCAAACCTACAAGTACTGAGTGATTTCTCCGAACGGTTTCGTTAGCGATACCGACCGGCGGCCAGTCGGTTCCTCCGAACTGAACTGAACAACTTGACCCGAACCAACGGCACACAAGACTCATGGATCCCACCGTTATCACCTATTGGGTAGGCAACTTGATCTACCTTGCCCTGGCGGCAGTCGCAATCTGGGGCGCGTTCTGCGTGATTGTCGTCTGGCGCCGCGTCGCCCAGACGCGATTTCGCAGCGAGGATGAGCAACTCGATTTTCTCGAAAGCCTGGAGCAGCCGCTGCTGTCGGGTGATTTCGTGGCCGTCGAGGAACTCTGCGAGGCCGACAGCCGGGCCATGCCCCAACTGGTCCACTTGGCGGTCAGCAACCGGCAGATCGCCTATGCCAAGGTTCGAGCCCTGGTGACGGAACGGTTCCAACGGGATGTGCTCGCAGATCTCGAGTACCGCCTGAGTTGGGTCTACACGGTCATCAAGACTGCACCCATGCTCGGGCTGCTGGGTACGGTGATCGGTATGATGGGCGCCTTTGCCAAGCTGGGCTCCGGAAAGGACGTGGACCCGACACAATTGGCGGGCGACATCATGTTGGCCCTGATCACCACGGCGTTGGGGTTGTCCATCGCGATTCCCCTGGTGCTGTCGACGGCCAGCATCAGCGTGCGAATGCGGAAGATGGAAGACCTGATCGGCGGCGGCTTGACCAGGTTCTTTGAGGTGTTCAAGCATGCGCCGCGGGAGGCGGGAGAGTGAGGGGCGAGTCGATGAGCGACGCCGATCTCTGGAACGACGAGAACGAGACGGAAGAGGAACCCGTGCTGGCCAGGCGCCGGGTGCAGGACGGCACCGAGATGGATATCACCCCCATGATCGACATCGTGTTCCTGTTGTTGATCTTCTTTCTCGTTTGCTCGACCATGTCGCAGGCCACTTCCGTGAAACTGCCGCCGGCGCGGCACGGAAAAGGGGTGGATGAACAGGCAGCCGTGATCATTACCGTTGACGGCGAAGGGGGAGAGTCGAAAGCCCGAGTGTACTTGGGAGACGGTACGACGGGTGAGATGCTGCCCGACGACCAGGCGGCGCAGGAGAAACTGATTGGCGAAGCCGTCGAGCGGGGGCTGCGCGACGAAGGAAAGACGGCAATCCTGGTGAAAGCGGCTCGAGGAGTGAAATCGGGAGATGTGGAACGCGTGTCGAAGGCCGCGGCTGCAATGGCCGAAGGCAACCACTTCTACTTGGGTGTGATGGAAGTTCAGTAGACACGGCACGGGAACCGGAAGACCGGCAGGCTCGGAAATGACGATACGATTTGCCTGTGACAACTGCGGAAAGACCTTCGCGGCCAAAGAGTCGCTGGCCGGACGTCGCGTGACGTGTTCCGGATGCGGCAACGCGTTGGCGGTTCCGACGCCCGGCCCCAAACCGGCTCCCAAGCCTGTTGCGAGGACTGCAGCAATCCCGGACGACGAAGAGCCCGAGCCGATGCAGTTCTCGGTCAAGCGGACCGAGGATGAGGGGCTCGATATGACTCCGATGGTGGATGTGACGTTCCTGTTGCTGATCTTCTTCATGGTGACGGCCGCCTTTTCTCTGCAAATGTCGCTCGAAGTGCCGCCCCCGAAAACGGACGAAGCCGCGACGAGTGCCCCGCCGGAGCCCCCCAATCCAAACGACACGGTGATCATCCAGATCTCGAAGGACAACACGGTCTGGGTGAACGACCGCGAAGCGCCGAGTGAGCAGGACCTGTTGATCAAGCTCCGCGAGGCCTTGGAAGGCGATTCGGGCGGCGACGGCCCGCGAAGCCTGCTGGTCATGGCGGATCGGGAGTGCCGCCACGACGTGGTGGTGCGGGCCCTCGATGCGGGCAACGCCGAGGGCCTGGAAGACATCCGACTTGCCTATGTGGATGAAGACAACATGTAGCCGGACTATAGGCGACTCCGCCGCGGATTGCGACCTGTCCATCATACTCCTCATGGCTCCGCGACGCCGGGCCAAAAACGGGAAACTCGAATGATCTCTGCGGAAGAATTTCTCGACATCCTGGAAAAGAAGGACCTTTTGGATCCCGAACTGGTCGCCGACCTGCGGCGGCGAGTGGGGCAGTCGATGGCCCCGGTTTCGGCGGCCCTGTTGGCCAAGCGCCTGGTCGACAAGGGGCACCTGTCGCGAAAGCTGGCTCAACGGCTTCTGGATCGTGCCGAGTCGGAAGAACCGGAAGACGCCGATGTGCCCGTCAAACGCCCCCCCGATCCCAAGGTGAAGAACGGTAATCTCGGACTGGCGCCACTTGAGGAAGAGCAGGAGGAGGAGGTCGAGGAGCTGGCCGAGTTGGAGATGACGGAAGAGGAGGACTGGGGGCTTCAGGAACTGGATGACGACAAACCGCCCGTACGGATCTCACCGTCGACTCCCATGCAGCCTGCCGCACCAGTTCCCACGGCGACGCCCGTTCCACCGGCTGCGTCGGTTCCGCCAGCGGCGATCCCCGTTCCTCCTGCCGCTCCGCTGGTTGACGGTCTGGAGGAGATCGAAGAAATCGGCAGCTCGCTGGATGGTCTGAGTGCTGCCGCGATGGGTGGTGAACCACTGGAGGAACCTTTGGCCGGCGGACGAGCCGGACGTCGGTCGAGGGGCCGGAGGATAGGCAAGGGAGGAAAAGGAACCAACTGGGACTCGGCCCTCCTGCTCATCGGCGGTGGAAGCCTGCTTCTGCTGATTATCGTCGGCGTGATCTTGTTCTTCGTGCTTTCCGGGCGCGGGGCCGACGAAATGCTGGCCCAGGCCCACGAGTACTACTCGCAGGGGTCGTACACGAAAGCCGAAGACTCGTACTGCCAGTTCCTGGAGAAGTTTCCCAAGCATCCGGGAGCGGCCTCCGCGCGGGTCAAGCTGAGCCTGACCAAGATGCGTCAGGCCATGGGAAGCGACTGGCCGAAAGCACTCGAGGTGGCCACCACCGAGATTCCGTTGATCTCGGGCGAGGAGACGTTTGCTGCCGATGCCCGGCCCGAGTTGGCGTCGATGCTGCCCGACATCGCGGACGGCCTGGCGAGCAAAGCGCATAACGCTTTGGACAGCAAGATTGCGGACCTTGCCGAGGAGAGCCTGGCCTTGGTCGAGAAGTACGTCCCAAGCTCCTCGCGGCCGCAAGATCGGCTTCAAGACATCGAGACGCTGATTGCACTGACTCGCCTCGAAATCGCCAGGGGAGAGCGGCTCGAGTCCACCATCGACGCCATGGTCAAGGCGGCCGAAGAAGGCCGGACGAAAGAGGCGTACGATTTGCGTCGTGCCTTGCTCAAGGAATATCCGATTCTCCTCGACGATGCGTCCCTCAGCGAGGCGGTGCGGATCGTCTCCAAAGCCGAGCAGGCAGCCGTCAAGACGGTGGAGAAACGAGTGGATGCCGTGACGGACGAACCGGAGTCGAAGGCGATTGCCACGATCGGACTGGCCCAACGGGTCGCCAAATCACCGGTATCCGGAGTGGCCGAGCAACGCGTGTTTGCCGTGGCGGGCGGAGCGGTCTACGGATTGGAAGCGAGTGAAGGCAAGGTCTTGTGGCGGCGCGATGTGGGATTTGAGAAGAACATCCGCGGTCCGCAGTTTCCACCCACGCCGATTTCGGAGCAGCCCGGCGCCGATCCGCTCCTGGTGAGTCGCGCCCGCCGGGAGGTTCTCCGCGTCGAGGCGTCGACGGGCAAGATCCGTTGGCGATTTCCGGTGGGCGACGAATTCGACGCTCATCCCGTACTTTTCGGCAATCGAGTGCTGGTCGCCACCCTTTCCGGCCGGTTGGTATCGCTCGACCTGGAGTCGGGGAATTCGGCGGAGTATATCCAGTTGCCGCAACCTCTGCGGGTCGGGCCGTCTGCCGACGAGAGCAAAAATACGATCTACCAGGTCGGCGAGCATTCGAGCCTGTTCGTGCTTTCGGGAACGGACGGCACCTGCAGCCATGTAATCTATTTGGGACACGAACCGGGGTCGATCATCGTTCCACCGGTTCGGGTCAGCCGGTATCTGCTGGTTTGCGAAAACGACGGCGTCCGTGACTCGGTCGTCAAAGTTCTGGATCTCACTCCCCCAGCAGCGGAAAACGGCGAAGCGCCGCCGATTCAGGTGGTTCAGCAAGTGCGTCTCAAGGGGCACGTGTACACAACGCCGATTGTCAGCAGCCCGCAAGTCCTGGTGGTGACGGATGCGGGTTATATCAGCGTGTTCCGATTGACGGGTAACGAAGGTGCGGAACCGCTGTCGCTGTCGGCGGAAGGCAAGACGGCGGGTGAGGAAGGCAGCGATCTGGTGCGTTTCGCGTCGATCGTCAGCGGTCGACTCTGGATTGCCGACAGCCAGTTGACCCAGTATGCCGTGCGTTCGTCGGAGAGCCGTCTCAGGTCGAACTGGATCGCCAACGAAGGGAGCGTATCGTTGCAGCCGCCGATTGTTGCAGGCAGCGCCGTGATCCACGTTCGTCAGCGGCGGGGCATGCCCGGCGTGATCGTTTCGGCCTTGAACACCCAAGACAAGGCGGTGCTCTGGGAAACGACGTTGGCGTCTCCCGCGGCCGGCGTTCCGATCGTCGACGTACCTACGAGAACGGTTGTCACAACCACGGCGGTGGGCGGGGTGTTTCAGGTGCAACCTCCGGCCGACGGCCAGGTTGCCGTGCGCGACGATCCGACGGGGACGGTGCCCAGCGCCGAACTGACGTCGCCGATCGCGCAGGTGGTCCGCCTGGCCAACGGGACGATCGCCATGATTCCGGGGGGCGAACCGGTCGACCTTCCAGTGTTCGAGCCGGGCAAAACGCCCGATGCAGCCAAGCTCCGCAGCGTGGCGCTCACCGACCCGCTTTCCGGCCAGGCCGTTGCTTTTGCGGACGGTTTGTTGCTGCCCTGCCGTGGAGGCCAGGTCGTTCTGCTGGATCCGCGCACCGGCCGCGAACTCGCAGCGCCGTTTCAACCGGTCCTGGAGGCCGGTCGCAAATATCGTTGGTCCCGCCCGGCGATCCTCGGAAACGATCAGTTCGTGATCGCCGACGACAGCGGCGGCCTCCATCGGGTCGTCCTGAAGGCCGAGCCTGTGAAACAGCTTGCCGCAGCGGTGAGCGTCCGGCTCGACGAACCGGTCACCTTGCCGGTCGCCGTGCTGGGCGAGCGAATCTACGCGGTCGACCGGTCCGATTCCCTCGTTCACGTCGACCTGCCGGGCCTGACGGACAAGACGCGCCAATCGCTCGGCGCCAAGTGCGTCATCGGACCGGTCATGCTCGGCGACTACGTCGTTCTCGTCACCAACGACAGTCTCATCCATGTGATCGACTCTGAGGGAAAGGTGCGCAGCCACAGCCTGACTCACGGACTCCCCGCCGGCGAGCCCGTGGTCGACGGCGCCCATTGGCTCCTGGCCTCCTCCGAGGGAACGGTGTGGCGAATCGACCCCGCCAGCGGCGAGGAGCTTGCCAGTCTCGATACGGGTCTGGCGTTGGGATCGGGCCTTGCCGATTATGGACGCCGGCTGTTGGCGGCGGGGCACGACGGTACGCTCTACGTGATCGAGAAACCCTGATTGCCGGCACGAAGACCATGGCGTTAAGCGATCGACAAGACAAGGACCGACCTGCGTGCCTTCCGCCGCGACTCGTTGCCGGGTTGGTGCGGCTGGTTGGCGGGATGCTCGTCGTGCTCGGAACTGCCTCGATAGCTTGGGCACAGACGCCGCTCTACGAACGGCGCCCCTTCGACCGGATCACCTTGGACGACGCCAATAAGAACTTGGTGCTCGACGTTCTGCCGCTCAACAAGCAGTTTCCCGACCGCAAATTGCCCGAGAAGTTGCCGACAACCGGGAAGATGGTCGTGGAACCGATCAACGAACCGGGTACCGAGTACGAGTGTTTCTGGCGCAGCGTCGCCAAGATCGAACTCTTCGAGCAACTGATCCTCAACGAAGTGAAGGATCTGGTCCGGCAGAAGCGTTTTGACGACGCCTATCAGTACTTCGCCCAGTTGGAGAACGAGAAGCCCGATCTTCCCGGCCTGCAGGAGGCGATCGACGAGTATCTTTATGAGGAAGCCAAGGCGTTCCACGTGGCGGGACAGTACGACGGGGCCCTCGCACGGCTGCGGGAGATCTCGGAGCGCAATCCCCAATGGCCGGGCCTGGACCGAGCCCTGGGAGCGGCCACCGAGATGCTGGTCGACAAGGAAATCAAGGCCAAGCAGTATTGGGTGGCGCGAAGCTATCTCGACAACCTGGCGAAGCAGTATCCCGAGCATGCGGTGGTGACCAAGTGGCGAGGGCACCTGCAGCAGTTGGCAGAGCAAGCACTTCAGGACGCACGGACGGACATCGAGAACCGGCGTCTTCGCGAGGCTCATGCGGCGATTCGTGAGGTGGCCGCGATTTGGCCCGGATTGCCCGGCGCGGAGGAACTCCGCAAGAAGATTGCCTCCCTGTATCCGCGATTCGTGGTCGGCGTCGAGTCGCCCGCCACGGTCTGCCGCCCCGGCAGCTTGCACGACTGGGCCTCGCGGAGGTCGGGTCGGCTGGTGGAACGGATGTTGCTGGAACTGGCGGGTCCCGGAATGGAAGGCGGCAAGTACGTTTGCCCGGTGGGCCAGATGAAGGTGGAAGACCTTGGCCGCCAACTGAAATTCGACCTGCGTTCGGACATTGCCGTTGGGGGAGGAGACGACCTGTTGACGGGTTATGATCTGTCCAGGCAGTTGCTGGCCATGGCCGACCCTAATAGCCCGCAGTATTTCCAACTCTGGTGCGACCTGTTCGAATCGGTTTCCGTCCACAACGTATTCACCGTCGTGGCACGACTGAAGCGGTCGTTTGTGCTCCCGCAGGCCTTGCTGCAGACGCCGATCGCTATACAAGCCGTGACGTTCGGCGGTGAGGAGGGGGAGGTGAAGGCGGAGGCGGGGGCGGAGGCGACGACGGGGCCCTATTTCATGGGAGAATCGAAAGACGGCGAGACGACGTACCTGACGAACAACTCTTACTTTGCGGGGGGGGCTTCCCGCCCCAAAGAGATTGTCGAGCGACGATTTGCGACAGGGGACGATATGATCCAGGCCCTGCGCCGCGGCGACGTGGATGTCGTGGATCGTATCAACTTGTGGGAACTGGAGAAGTTCCGGGCCTTGGGCGGCGTGCAGGTGAAACGGTACGCCGTTCCGCTGGTCCATTGCCTCATCCCCAATCCGAAGAGACCGCTCAGTTCGCGGCGGACATTTCGGCGCGCCCTCGTCTACGGGATCAATCGCGAAGCGATTCTCGGGATTCTGGTTCGCAGCGAGAAGATACCCGGGTGCCAGATCGTCAGCGGGCCGTTTTCGGCGGGGGTAACGACCGATGACCCGCTCGACTACGCCTACGACAACTCGATTGAACCTCGCACGTACGAGCCCCAACTGGCCGTGGTATTGGCTCAGGCGGCCTTCAACGAGTTGGTGCAGGCGGCGAAGAAGAAAGGCGAGAAGGTTGAGGCGATTCCCGAAACGGTCTTGGCCTATCCGGCTACGGCGACGGCAAAGATGGCGGTAGGACAGATTCAGCAACATCTGAAGGTCGTCGGAATCAACGTTCGCTTGAAGGAACTCGGCCCCGCAGTCCCGGACCGCATTCCGGAGGACGTGGATCTGCTCTACGCGGAACTGGCCATGTGGGAACCGATCGTCGATGCCGAGCGTCTTCTGGGCGAAGACGGAATCATGGGGGAGGCGAGCCCCTATATGCGTCAGGCGTTGATGCGATTGCGTCAGTCGGTGGACTGGCCGACGGTAGGTCAGCAGTTGCGCGACATCCATCAGCTTGCCCATTCCGAAGTCACCATCATTCCCCTCTGGCAATTGAGCGACTACTTCGCCCACGTCACGGGCCTGGAAGGGCTCGGCGATGCGCCGGTGACCCTTTATCAACATGTTGAGGAGTGGCAAGCGAGTTCGCAGATTGCGTCGAAGAAACAATGAACTATTCGCACCCGGATATCCGCCGAACCGCCGTTGCCCTCATCGCCATGCTGGCCCTGGTTGTCGGCGCGACGGGGCGGCCTCGCCCGGCGTGCGGCCAGGCCGTCTGGGAACTGACGCCGTACCGGTTCCATGTCTATCTGGCGGCGCCCCCGGTCCCCGAGTTCCCGCCGGACGTCCTCGACGAATTGGGAAGCGACCTGGTCGATCGGGTGGACACCACCATCGGCGCCGCCTGGACCATGACGGCCTCCGCTCCCGAGCCTCTGTTGCACCGGGCCATGCTGTCGGGGCTGGACGCTCTGACGGTTGACGCAATCCCCGAACAAGCCCTCGCCAACGACAAGGTGACGCTCGTCGCGATCTTGCCGCAAGCAAACGGCTTTGACGTCGTCGCCAGGGAACTGGACGTGCAGACGCGAGTATTCTCCTCGCTGGTGAGAAAGACCGTGCCTCAGGGGGCGCTGTTGTCGGACACCCTGTTCTCCGCGGTCGTGGAGGCCTTCGCTCCCTTGGCCTCGATCAAGGGCGAGGAGGGCGACAAGGTCGAGATGCGACTTCGCGCCGGCCGGCTGCAGTCGCGAGATCCGTCGTTGCTCGCCGTGCTTTCCGGAGCGGTCTTCCAACCGATCATTCGCTATGACGACCGCGAGGGCAAGCCGAAGCAGATCCTTCCTCTGCCGTGGACCTACCTTGCCGTGGAGCAGGCCGATCATGCGCGGCTGACTTGCCATGTCTACTCGGGCCTCCACAGCCCGCTTGCAGGTCGGCGCCGCGGCCGGGTTCGGCAATTGGCTCTGGCCGTCAAGCCGCCGGCGAGGCCCACGCGTTTGACGCTCCAAGCTCGATCGGGATCGCATCGCCCCCTGGGCGGCTACGACGTGTTTCTCCAGAAGCCCGGCGAAAAGGCGACGGAATTGTTGGGACGTACGGATCTGACAGGGTCGATTCTCGTTCCGCCCACGCCGCATCTCCTGCACATTCTGTACGTCCGCAACGGCGGCCAACTCGTGGCCAGACTGCCGCTCGTACCCGGTGTTGAAGAGTCGGTGGTCGCGTCCGTGATCGACGACGACCAGCGACTGGCGGCCGAGAGCGTGGTCATGGCGGCGCAGGAAGAACTGCTCGATCTGTTCACTCGCCGCGCGGTTCTGACCGCCAGGATCTCGGCAGCAATCGAAGCCGGCAACGTCGATCGAGCCGACGAGTTGCTGGTCGAACTCTACGGATTGAAGACGCGTGACCAATTCACCCAGGAACTGGACCAGCGGCGGAAGAGACTCGTGTCGGACGATCCGCTGATCCGCCGCCGCATCGACCTGATGTTCGACGAGACTCGAAAACTCGTCGTCCAGTACCTGGACCCGAATGAAATCGACAAGGTGGGCAACCAGGTCCGCATCGCCAAGGAAGCGCCCGACTCGAAAAGCGGAGAATGATCGGGCTGCTAATTCATCGCGGAGAGCACGCTCCAGGCGACGGCAAGCAATCCCATGATCCCGAGGGGAATGGCCAAGAAGAGGATCAAGGGTCCCACCACGGCGACGGGACGCTCGAGCACGTTCCGCATTTCCAGGGTCGAATCCGTGTCATCCCGGGCAGGGCCGAGGCGATCGGTCAACTGCGAGGGATCCGAGGTCTGTGCTCCGGGTTCAAGCCCCTCGGGATAACTGGCACGAGTATCGGCCATGCCGAAAGCGTCGCGGCCCTCGAAGCGTGGGTCTGTTGCGACCGGCGGAGCGGGGACGTGTTCGTCGAGCGGTAGCCAAGGCCGCAGCCTGGCAATGACTTGCTTAGCCGTCGGAATCCTCTCGGCAGGGTCTTTGGCCATCATTTCCCAGATGACCTCGCCAAACGATTCGTCCAAATCCTTGTTGAGGCGGCGCGGATCGATGGGATACTGCTCAAGGTGCCCTCGCACCTTCTCCTGGGTCGTGGGGCGGGGAAACGGCACCTTGCCGGTGACGGCATAGTAGAGGGTGCAGCCGAGCGAATAGACGTCCCAGGCGGGCTTGGGATCGAACGGCGATTGGATGTGATCCGGCGACAGATAGTCGGCTGTGCCGGCGATCTTTCCAAAGCGAGGATCGGCTTCCAGATCTCCTTCCAGGGGCCCCGCCAGCCCCAGATCCGACAGCTTGGCGGTACCGTCGGCCGTAACCAGAACGTTGCCCGGTTTCACGTCGCGATGGACCAACCCCTGCTCGTGGGCGTGCTGCAACCCGGCCGCCACTTGCGAGATAATGCTGGCGGCCGAGGTCATGGTGAGTCGACCTTGAGCGCGGACGAGCTTCCGCAGATCCTTGCCGGGCACGTACTCGGTGACGAGAAAATGCACGCTGCCGTCCTGCCCCGCGTCATAGGCTCGAACCAGGTTCGGATGGTCCAGGCGAGCCAGAATCTTCATTTCCCGGCTGAAATTGGCCACGGCCTCCGGAGTCGATTTCTCGCGAGGCAGCACCTTGATGGCGACCTGCCGATCGAGAACCGGATGCTCGCCCTTGAACACCTGCCCCATGCCGCCGCGCCCGATCGAATCGACGATCCGGTAAACGCCCAGGGTGAACTTGGTCCGGCCCTGCTGCAACTGAATGACCTGCCAGGCGTTGAGATAGCCGAGGTCGACGAGAACGGCGGCCAGCCGCTTCTGGTACGTCTCTTCGTCCAGCTCGTCGATCCTGGTCTCGCGTTCGACCTGGCCGCGCGCGACGTCGATCTGGTCATGATTGACCAAGCCGCTGGCCAGGGCGCAGAGAACAAACGGCGAATTGCGAAAGGTGTCCGACGGATCCACGATACAACCCAAAGCGGGGCAAGCCCGCAACCCAATCTTCACAAATATGCGCGCACCATGCGCACAAGTCCAGCACAAAGACACGAAACGGTAGGGGAGGTCCCGATTTCCACACCCAATTGTCGTCCGGTTCGCAAGCCGCGCCAAGCGTCTGGGGGAGCCGATCACCAACGCGGCGGCTCTGCCTGGCGAAACGCACGGTTGGCGACTTGTTTCGGGGAGATGTCTTTGGCACCGGGGCTGCCGTTTTCGATTCTAACGCTGTGTGTCGGCTTGGTGGGGCTTGGCCGGGCATGGAGTGAGGAACCGTGGCCTCTCCCTGGCAGCACGTATTGCGCACTACCGAACCCGGTGTGGTGAAATCGGCAAAGATCGTCGCCGCACGCACTCCAAAAACGTGTCGGCCTCCAGCCTAATCCGGGCATGTCTCTCCTATCGGGATGCAAACCCTCTTGGCCGCTCTGACCGGCCCGACCCAAATGGCATCCCATCGAACACAACCCATTTCGAAGGAGACGAACATGGTTACCCCCCCTCGTACAACCCTCTTATTGACCGCCGCCCTGACTGCTGCATTCCTGCTGGCCGCAGAAACCTACGCGGCCCCGCCGTCCGTATCGCTGGGAAAGCTCAAAGACAATGGCCTGATCGTTCCCGGAGCGATCACCAAGAACAAAGCAAATAACTCAGTCAGTGTGGCCGACGGCCTGAAACCGGTCCAGGTTCCCGGCGTCATCCCCCTCATCCCCGGCCTCGGTAACCTCAAACCTATTCCCCACCCTGGTGGTGGCAGTGGTGGTGGCAGTGGTGGTGGCAGTGGTGGTGGCAGTGGCGGTGGCAGCGGTGGCAGTGGCAGCGGCAGCGGCGGAAGTGGCGGAAGTGGAGGGGGAGGCGGCGGTGGCGGCGGAAATCCGCCGTCGAATCCCGACTGGGTCGACATCGTCAACGGCATCGGCAGCCTGATCAACCCAGGCGGCCACCATCCCGGCCACCACCCCGGCCACCATCCCGGTCCTCACCCGGGCCACTACCCCGGCTACTATCCGGGCTACGTCCCCGGCTACCCGAACCCCGGTTCGACTTCCGGTTATGTCCCGTCCAATCCACTCCCGGAGATGCCGACCGATCCCGGCACGGCCGTGGTGGTCACCAATCCTGAGAAGAACGGTGCGCCGATCAGCTTCCTGGCCGGCGGACGCAGTTTCACCCTCGCCCCCGGCTACCAGCAGGTGGTCAAGCAAGGCGGCAGCGTCGAAGTCCGCTTCGATCGCGGCGGCTCGTTCGGCACCGCCCGCTATACGCTCCGCGACGGTGTCTTCCAGTTCCTGGTGACCGAGGAGGGCTGGAACCTGTTCCGCAAGGTCTACCGCGTAACCCTCGACAACCGCCAGAACCCCTTCCCCTTCAAGTACATGGTCGGCAACTCCGTCCACCAGGTCCCCGCCAACAGCACCCGCGAGTATGAAGAAGGCTCCCCGCTCGTCGTGAAGTTCGATCCCGGCACCGGCCAGGCAGCCACGCGAACCCTCGACACGGGCGTCTACCGCATCGCGGTCAACCCCCAGTCACGGCTCTGGGACCTCATGGAAGTCGACGCCCAGGCCGGCGTCCCCGAGGTCGCCTCGAACCTCCCCGCCAGTCCCCCGCTGCCCATCGGCATGGAATAAACGGCATCCCCCCGACGGAACTCGAAACCAACGCCCACCCCAGGTCGACAAGCTCGGCCTGGGGTGGTTGCATTGAGTCCTCACGTCTTCTTGACCAGCAACTTCTCCAGGAATTCGGCGGCAACGAACACGCCCGCGGCGATGCCGAACACCCCCGCCAACTCCCACAGCGACAGCGGCTGCGTGCGAAACAGGGCCTGCAGCGGCGGCACGTAGACCACGGCCAATTGCAGCGCGACCGTCACCAGCAGGGCCAGAATCAAGGACGGGTTGGAAAACAGCTTGATATGGAACAGCCGATTCGACTCGGAACGTACGCACAACGCCAGCGCCATCTGCGAAAACACCAAGGTCGTGAATAGAAACGTCTGCCAGTTCTCAGTATTCTGGACAAACGGCGTCCACGCCTCTCCGCTGATCAAATAGAGGAACACCACGCCCAGCAGCGTCGCCAGACTCAGGATCACCCCGGCGATCAGGATGAACAGCCCCGCGCCGCGTCCGAAAATGCTCTCCTCCGACGAATGCGGCGGGCGGCGCATCACGTCCTCTTCGGCCGGCTCCACCCCCAGCGCCAGGGCCGGCAGCCCGTCGGTCACCAGGTTCATCCATAGGATTTGCAGCGGCAGGAGCGGCAGCGGCATGCCGAACAGGGGCCCGAGGAACATCACCAGAACCTCGCTGGCGTTGCAGCTCAGCAAGTACTTGATGAACTTCCGCACGTTGTCGTAGATGACGCGGCCTTCCTCCACGGCGGCCACGATCGTCGCGAAATTGTCGTCGACCAGGATCATGTCCGAGGCTTCCTTGGCCACGTCCGTCCCCGTGATCCCCATGGCCACGCCGATGTCGGCCTTCTTCAGCGCCGGCGCGTCGTTGACCCCGTCGCCCGTCATCGAAACCACATGCCCTTCGGCCTGAAACGCCGCGATCAACTTCAACTTGTGCTCGGGCGCCACCCGGGCGAAAACCGGAACGTCGGCGACGGCCTTCTCCAATTCTTCTGCCGACATCCGATCCAGTTCCTGCCCGGTAAGGAACCGGTCGTTGTCGCCGATCCCCACCTGGTCGGCGATGTGCCGCGCCGTCAGCGGATGGTCGCCCGTGATCATCACCGGCCGTATTCCGGCGGCCCGGCAGGCCTTGACGGCCTCTTTGACCTCCGCACGCGGCGGATCGATCATCCCGAACATGCCCACGAAGATCAAATCGCGTTCCACTTCGCTCGCGTCGTCGCTGGAAGGAATCGCACCCATCGGCCGCAGACCGACCGCCAATACCCGCATCCCCTGGGCCGCCAATTCGTCGTGGGCCGTGCCGATCCGCTCCCGCCAGGCGTCGTCCAGCGGCTCGCAGCGACCTTCCACCCAAACCTCCCGGCTCGCTTCCAGCACACCGTTCATGGCGCCCTTGGTGAAGGCGACGTAGGTGGGCGTGTCGGTCCCGCTCGCCTCCCGATCGAGTACCTCCCGCAGGCGGGCAGGAAGAGCGTCCGCATCCGAGGGAACGCGATGGACGGTCGTCATCCGTTTACGCTCCGAATCGAACGGAACCTCGCTCACCCGCGGCAGCGCCTGCTCCAGGGCTTCCTTCAACGTGCCAAACCGTGCGGCGGCCAGCACCAGGGCGTTCTCCGTCGGATCGCCGATCGCCCGGTATGCCCTTGGGCCTTCCTCCGACTTCCGCAAGATTGCGTCGTTGCACAGGGCCCCGGCGATCAATAGCAGGTCGAGCGTGGGGCGCACGCCCTCGTCAACCGGTTCACCCTCCTCCGCCAGCATTTCGCCCGGCGTGGCGCCGGCTCTCGGGCTAACCTGCAACTGGTGGTTGGCCACGTCGATCACCGTGACCGTCATGCGATTCTCCGTCAATGTGCCGGTCTTGTCCGTGCAGATCACGCTCACCGACCCCAGCGTTTCAACCGCCGGCAGCTTTCGGATCAGGGCGTTGCGTTTCAACATCCGCTGGGCACCCAACGACAGCGCGATGGTCACAATGGCCGTCATGGCTTCCGGCACCGCGGCCACAGCCAGGCTCACCGCCGTCATGAATAGCTCGGTGAACTCGGTACCCTGCAACCACCCCACGGCAACAATCAAGGCGACGATCCCCAGCGCCGCCACGGCCAGCACTCTGCCCAGTTGTTCCAGACGACGCCCGAGTGGCGTCGTCTCCACGCCCACCGACTGGATCATGTCGGCAATCTGGCCCAACTGGGTCTCCATTCCCGTCGCAGTGACCGCAATCTCACCGTGCCCGTAGGTGACCGTAGTACCCGAATAAGTCATGTTCCGGCGGTCGGCCAACGGCTTCTCCGACTCGAAAACGACGTCCGCCTGCTTCTCGACCGCCACCGACTCGCCGGTCAGCGCCGACTCCTGGATCCGCAGGTTCACCCCTTTCACGATCCGCCCGTCAGCCGGAACGACGTTTCCCGTCTCCAGCAACACGATGTCGCCGGGCACCAACTCCCGGGCGGAAATCTCCTGGACATTGCCGCCGCGCCGCACCCGGACTCGGGGAACCGACATCCGCTTCAACGCAGCCATCGACCGCTCCGCCTTGGATTCCTGGTAGAATCCGAGCGCCGCGTTCAACACCACGATCGCCAGGATGACCACCGCGTCGATCGGTTCCTGTAGGAAGATGGAGATAACCGCCGCCACCAGCAGAATCACCGTCATCACGCCGGAAACCTGCTCCCACAGAATCTGCCAAGGCGATCGACCGCCCCGTTCCACCAGTTCATTGGGACCGTATCGTTCCGCTCGCTGTCCGACCTGCTCCGCCGTCAGGCCCTGGGCAGCATCCGTTTCCAGTCGCCCGCACGCATCATCGACGCCCAGTTGATACCATGGTTTGTCCATCTGAAAGCCACCTTTCGGCTCGGTTCACACAATCGTGAAACGCCTTGTTCCTTCATCAGAGAAGCATTCACGAGCGGATTATATCGCGCAGGCGCACACACCGTCATTCCCGCGAAGGTGGGAATCCGGGACCTTCTCTCTCGCGTTTAAATGGCCTCGCATGATTCTCGGAAACATGCCTCCAATCGAGGTAGCCGCGTGGGCTTGCCCCGCGCTCCGTTGTTTGTGAGTGTTGTCGAAGCATGACCGAGCGCGGGGCAAGCCCACGCGGCTATCTATCTCTCGCGTATTCCTCCGGGAATCACGCAAGGCCGTTTAGATTCCCGCCTTCGCGGGAACGGCAGGCGGGACAGCAAGAAGATCCCGCACGATCTCCAGAATCGCGGCTTCCCGTCGCCCCTCCTCCGCATTCGGCAATCGAGTCGGCGGGGCCATGCGGTCGTTGCAGGGATTGAAATCGTCGGCCAAGAACACGATTCGCCCCCCGCCGGCAAAGACGTACTCCGTCGCCATCTCGCTCGACTTCCGCTCGGCTCCCGACAGATCCAGCACCGCCGATAATCGAGCCGGCGTTTCCTTCTTCTCTTCCGTTTCAGCGGGCACGTGAAACACCACGATCAGCTTTCCCCCAGACCGCACGTAGACCGACAGTTTCGCGACCTCCTCCTCAGTGAGGTCCCGCAAGCCGTCGGCGACCACCCGCAGATCGGCCCGCTCGTCGAGCCGGCTATTCACGAAGGTCCAGTAGTGCCGCGCGAGCAGACACATCAGGTGGTAGTGGCCGCTCGCGTCGCTGGAACCAAAACTCGTAGCGTCGTCCGGCTCGTAGATCGCGATCCGCGGGCGGCGCCAGTCTTCATAGGCCTTCCAGTCGGCCACGTTCGGGTCGTCGAGCAGCCAGGCCATCGCGTTGAGCCAGAGCCGGTAGTTGTCGGCGTAGTTGATGAAGGCGTCGCTCCACATGTTCTGGTCGCTGATGATGACGATCCGGCCTTTCTCGTATTCCCGAGCGAGCACCACGCCGTGGGGGCCGGGCAGTTCGTGCTCCTCGCGCTCGAAGTCCCCGTAATACCCGATGTCGGGCGTGTCGCCATAGGCCGCCACAACCCACTCGTCCGCCCACCCCTGATCGCTCGTCCACGCCACCGCATAGCGCGGATCGACCAGCCCGCCCGTCTGCAGGGCAATACGACTCAGGCCCTTGGTGATCGGATGGGGACGGAACTTGGTGACCGCAACCCAGCCGTTGCCGCCGCCCAGCGTGTGCGGCGCCACGTCGCAGGCCGTGTGGACAAAGGACCGCAGACCGAGCACGGCCAGCAGCGGTTTCAGCCGATGGCTGTGGAAGTAGCAATTCGTGTGGTCCGTCACGATCAGCAGCGAACCACCCCCCTTCACGTAGTCGCGAATCGCCATGATTTCCGAGACCAGAAACGGTTCCCGCTCGGCCGACACCAGATTGATGAACAACAGCTTGTGCCGGGCCAGACGCTCGGGCGTCAGCCGGCCGTCGCTGATGTACTCGTGGTCGACCTTCCGCGACTGGAGAAACTCAAAGCCGTGGCGGAAGCCGCACGTGGCGTGATAGTCGTAGATCCCCGGCCGCAACCCAATCATCGAGAAGTCGTTGGCGTGAATCCAGTCGATCAGGATCGGCGAGGGTGCCTGTTCATCAGGTGAGGCCGTGATCGCATCCGGATCCGCCTGGGCCACAATAAGACTGCATGCGATCAAGAGCGGCGAAACGTTCATGGCAAAGGCACCGGCAAGAGGAACTGTGAACTCGGGATCGTCGGACTCCTGAAATACAAGAAATCGCCGCCGGCGCGAAGCCCAGGCCCTACCCCACCCTCAGAAACACTATGTATTGGGTGGCACGCTCAGAGCGTAGCGATGGGCGTGGTAACCTGACCATCCACGCCCATCGCTACGCTCTGAGCGAGCCACCCACCCATCACTCCGCATTCACGCCCCCGGGCGCAAAACCGGCAGACTGCTCATCTTGCGCAGTCTACGCACAGCATCGGCGATCGCCTCGACCGCATAGTCCACTTGGGCTTCCGTATTCCCGCGTCCCAGACCAAAGCGAATGCTCCCCCGGGCGGCCTCGTCCGTCAGCCCCAACGATCGCAGCACGTGGCTCGGCTCCGGATGGGCCGACGTGCACGCACTGCCGCTGCTGGCGGCCAGATTACGCGTGCTGAGCAACAACGATTCGCCGTCGATTCCCTCAAAATTCACATTCAGGTTGCCCGGCAAGCGCCGCCCGTTGTCGAGAGCCGGTCCGTTCAGGTGAACTCCGTCCAACCGGGAAAGCAGCCCTTCGTACAACCGGTTGCGGAGCGTCCCCAACCGCTCGGCCTCTTCCTCCATGTCTTCGCGGCAAAGTTCCAAAGCACGGGCCATCCCCACGATTCCCGGAACGTTGAGCGTTCCGCTGCGAAAGCCTCGTTCGTGTCCTCCGCCGAAAATCAGCGGTTCCAGCCGCACAAACGGCTTTCGCCGCCGCACGAACAGGGCCCCCACCCCCTTCGGCCCGTACATCTTGTGGGCGCTGAAACTCATCATGTCGACGTCCCACGCGCCCACGTCAACCGGTATCCGCCCGACGGCCTGGGTGGCGTCGGTGTGGAACAGAATCTCCCGTTCCTTGCACAATCGGGCAATCGCCGCGATCGGTTGAATGGTCCCGATCTCGTTGTTCGCGGCCATGACCGTCACCAGGATCGTGTCGCGGCGCAGTGCCCCGGCCACCTGATCCACCGTTACTATGCCGGCATTGTCGCTTCCGGCCGCAGTCACCGGCAGCAAGGACACCAGGTAGCCTCGCTTCGCCAGTTGCTTGAGCGGATCGAGGACAGCCGAGTGCTCCGTGACCACGCTGACAATGTGCTTTCCCGCGTCGCGATAGCTCGCCGCCGCTCCAAGGAGTGCCAGATTGTTGCTCTCCGTGGCCCCGCTGGTGAACACGATCTCGCCGGCCCGTGCCCCCACGGCCTCGGCGATCGACTCTCGCGCGGCCTTCACCGCCGACGCCGCCATGTGCCCAAAACCATGAGTCGTGCTCGCGGCATTCCCAAACCTCTCGCAGAAATACGGCAGCATGGCGTCCAACACCCGGGGATCGACGGGCGTCATCGCATGATGGTCCATGTAGATCGGTTCGTTGTGCGACATGAGGAAGAAGCTGTCAGGGTTCGGGGTTCAGGGTGTAGGCCAGGCCTTCTAGATCATTTCCTTCAATCCTGAAAGGCCGATCGGTTCGCGCGAAGCAAACGGTTCGCCGAACGCCGCCCCGATGGCGTAGCCCCACATGGCGGCCTGGTCGCGTTGCCGGTCGAGAAAGGTGGGCGGGTCCTGAGACCGGCCCGTCACGAATTGGCTCTGGTAGCAGCGGAGCGCCTCCAGCTTGCGATTCCAGTAGTCGCTGATGTCGACGACGAACGCCGGCTGCGGCACGTTGCGAAGATGGACGCAGTAGTAGTAGAAGATCCGCTCGGGATGGTGCGGGTCGCCCGGCATGTCGGTCTTCGTCAGCTTCGACCAGAAGCGGGCCGCCTCGGTCAACTCCGTCGCCGCCACATGATCCGGATGCGCGTCGATCCAATAGGGAGCAAAGATCCACCGGGGACGCGCCTCCCGGAACACGCTCGCCAGCCGCGCCCGAGCCTCCAAGGTCGGTTCCAGGCTGCGATTCGGCAGGCCCAGGTTCTCGCGCCACGCCACCCCCAGAACGCGCGTGGCGTCCGCGGTCTCGCGGGCACGGGTGTCGAGATCACCGTGGGGCGTCGGTTCTCCACTGGTTAGATCGAGGATTCCCACCGAAAAGCCCTGGTCGATGAGCCGGAGAATCGTTCCGCCCATCCCCAGTTCTGCATCATCCGGATGCGGGGCTACCACAAGAACGTCTAGCATTGGGGCAAACCCTGACAGTAAGTACTAAGTTGCTGTTCATTAACACTTTAGCGCTTTTGGCAGCAAGGGCAACCGGCCGGCTCGACAAATGGGAACGCCGGCTCGTGCAACTGCCCCCTCACTCCGCTGGCCCCACCGGCCGGATTCTGCGAGGCAAAATTCTCAGAAAAAGCCTTCGTAACCCAGCCAATTGACCTGGACTTGGGAAGGCGAATCTGCCAGACTCCCGCCCCCGAATCTTACGGTATGCGAATTTGCGATGGTTCCTATGACCAGTAGCGCATTTCGACAATTTGGCAAGCGGATACTGCATCGCCTGACGCCTTGGACGTTCGTGGTGCTCTGCCTATCGATGGCAGGGTGCGCCAACGAGACCCTTCGAGGTGGCTCGTTCTTCGAAGACAACTGGTCCACCATGCCGCAATCGATGCGCCACGCCGATGACCAGGCGGCTCCGACGGCCTACAGCAACAAAGCCCGTCAGATCGAGCGTAATTTCGGCATCGAGTAGTCCGCCTCCAGGCCGCACAGAATATCTCGCCGGCCACCGATCCGACTGCGCTCAGCCCACCCTCTCGCACCACAGGCCATCCCTCGGCCAACCCCCACGAACTTCGGTCCACTACCGGGGCCGTGATCGTAACCTTGCTGGTCCAATCGTAACCCGACGCGTAAGCGAGGCATCCGAAACCCGACGCGTAAGCGAGGAATCCGAAACCCGACGCGTAAGCGAGGAATCCATAACCCGACGCGTAAGCGAGGCAAGATGTTGCCCTCCTCGCTCACGCGTCGGGTTACAAGGGTGTGGCAGCACTTGGCAGGGTTGCGATCAAGGCCAGCACCCCTTCCAAAATCGTTCTGGCACCGGCGCTTGGGGGGATGATAAACTGGAGAAATGACGAAAACATCCACCTGCCCGATCTGCCAGAATCCCGTCGCCCTGGTCGAAGCCCCGGAGGCGTCGCTGGTTGAATGCCCTCATTGCCGGCAACAATTTGAATTGGTGGAAGCCCTCGATTTCGTCGCCGAGTCGGACGAGGAGGACACTCCTCCCGAGGTGACCCTTGTCGAACTCCGCGAAATCGCAGAAACGGTTGACGAGCCGGAGTCCGTGGCCGATGGCGAGACGCCAGAGTCTGAAGACCTTCCGGACTGGGAACCGGCGGAAGAACAACCGGCGGAAGAACCGTCGGACGAAGAAGAACCGGAGATGCCGGCTGTCGAGCAGGAAGCTCCCGCGGAAACGCCAGTCCAGGTCCGGTGCCCGTGCTGTCGCGAATCCTTCGCACTTCAGGATCTGTTGCTGGCCGAGACGGACAGCCCCATCGGCCCCGAGGCCGCCGCAGCGATCCTCTCAGACGGCTCCGTCCGGGAGTCGGAAGGCGAATCGGACCGATTCCAGTTCAATTTCGCTGCCGCCTCGGCCGCCACCGTCGACCATTCCGAGTTCCGCTTGGCGTCGGTGGAAGAACGTCCCTCGGCGTCGCCTTCCGCCTTCGAATTCGCCGCGGCCGCCGGAACATCTCCGGATCGAGCCGAAGAGGCGGAAGCCGCACGAACTCGCCGCCGTCGTCGCGAACGCAACGTGATGAAGGATCTTGTCGGGGCCGTTCTCGGTGGAGCCGCCGGCCTGTTGATCACCTACTACCTGCTCAATCTCATTGGCGGCCCCCGATTCGACATGTTCAAATTCTACCTGCCGGGCGTGAAACACACCGCCGTCCATAGGCCGGCCTGGCTCGGGGGACCGCCCGAGGAAGAACCGTTCGATTCAGGAATCGACGATGCAATTGGAGAGGGGCAGGAAACGCCTGCGCCGGCCCCGAAAGAACCGAAACCGAACGACGACAATGATCAGGTGGCCACGGGAGCCGCCCAACCGGCCAAAACGCCGGAGGATCAGACGACGGAGGAAAAAGGCCTGCCGGCCGACTATGTCGGACTGATCTCTCCCCCACAGGTTACCTCAGAGCAACTGGGTCAGGCGCTCCGCGAAGTGGATCGTCTCGCGAAGGCCGGCCCCCTCACGGAAGAAGCTTATGAGG
Organism: Planctomycetaceae bacterium; assembly: GCA_012719125.1. Lineage (GTDB taxonomy): Bacteria > Planctomycetota > Planctomycetia > Pirellulales > Thermoguttaceae > JAAYAY01. The sequence goes on from JAAYAY010000054.1 coordinate 44,240, forward strand.
CCTGGTGCCGCGTAGCCGAAGCGGCCACATTTCTCGATCATAGCGGCGCGGATCTCCAAACCAGGAACCGCCTGGAGGTCATGCGCGGCCTGCTGAAAGAGATCCCCAAGGCCGACGTCGTGAAGATCGGGCAGTTTGCCACCCGCCGCACCCTCGACCCCAGCCGACCCAATCACGGCGTCCTTCTGGCCGGCATCGCCCACAAGCCAAACACCGAGAAGGCCAAGGGCTACATGACGGGCCTCCAGGTGGCCGGGACTGGAGCCCAGGTGGTCATCGCCAGCGACCACAAACTGCCGATCCAGCCCGACGACCGCATCCTCCTCCTCGGCTACCTGGTCGATGAGCCGAAATCCGCCACGCAAGGGCTCGACACCGAACTCCCCCAAATCGCGTGGGTTCAGACAGTGATGAAGTTTGAGCAGTAGCCCGACGCGTAAGCGAGGCGCCCATAACCCGACGCGTAAGCGAGGAGGATAGCATCTTGCCTCGCTTACGCGTCGGGTTAGGATCGACACCCAGCCCCCCCCCCCCGAAAGACGTGCTTTCACAGCGTCTTCGGTCACACGTCCACTATCTTCCCGAAGCGGCTCTTTCGCCTCTTGATCTTTCCAAAAAGTTGAAGTAGAATTTTGTCGATAGTGAGAATGATTCTCATTTGTAATGCCGTCCCCCCTGTCCCAGGCCGGGAGCGACAAGCCAACAATGCCCCCTCGCTGTAGCCCTACGCACACCTGTCGGTGCCGTGGCCTCAATAACCTGTGCGCCGCAAGACGCACCCCAAGGATTCGCAGATGGTCGACGCCGTGATTCCTCTCGCCTTACTCCCCAAGGGCAGACGCGCCTGCGTCAGTCGCATTTCCGGACAAGCCGATCATGTCCACCGGCTGGAGGAATTCGGCCTTCGCGGCGGCGCCCGAATCGAGATGTTTCGCCCCGGAAATCCCTGCATCATCCGCATGGCCGGCAACAAGGTTTGCCTTCGCTCCGACGACCTCCTGCAAGTCATGGTGCGTCTGACCGACACCGATTCCTAGCTGGATACGACCTCTCCGGGAATCGTGCTGAAATCTCCTTACGTTATGAGTTGACGCCACGGCGCCGAGTCCTTTCGCTCCAGGCGCGGCAGGGCCACCTTCGTCGGCATCCCAATGACTGCCTCGACCGAGCGCGATTTGACCACGGTTGCTTTGATCGGCAACCCGAATACAGGCAAATCCACCCTCTTCGGCGCTCTGGTCGGCGTCCGGCAACGGGTGGGCAACTATCCCGGCGTCACCGTCGAGCGCCGTAGCGGCCACATGGAATTCGCCGGCCGCAAGATCGAAATGATCGACCTGCCGGGCCTCTACAGCTTGGCGCCCCGCAGCCGCGACGAGATGGTAGCCGTCGACGTCTTACTCGGCCGCCTCGATCAGCAAACGTCCGTCGATCTGGTCGTCTGCGTCCTCGATGCCTCAAACCTCCGCAGAAACCTCTACCTCCTCAGCCAGGTCCTCGAGTTGGGCATGCCCACGGTCGTCGCCGTCAACATGCTCGACGTGGCGGAAGGCCGCGGCGTCAAGATCGACTGGAAAGAACTCGAAAACCGCCTCGGCGTTCCGGTCATCCCCACCCAGGCTGTCCGTCATGTGGGAATCGCCGATCTGAAGGCGGCCATCCATCGAACGGCCGATCTTCGCCCAACTTCCCGCACCGGACCCTTGCCCGCCGCCTTCCACCAGGAGGTCGAACAACTCGGCGCGTGGTTTGAATCGGAACAGAAAAAGCCCGGCCGGCGACCCATCGCCCGCTACCTCGTCGAAAGACTCATCCTCGACGCCAACGGCTACCTGGCCGGCGAATTGTTCGGTAGCGACGCCCAGGAGATCCGCACTCGCCTGGAAGAATCTCGCCAAAGGCTGTTGGCTGCGGGATATCGGATCCCGGGCGTCGAAACCGACGCGCGCTATGCCTGGGTCCAGGAGGTCCTCGACGGCGTCGTCAGCGAACCTGCAGCGGGTTACCCGGTGACCTGGAGCGATCGGCTCGACCATGTCCTCACCCACCGAGTCTGGGGCTCCTCCATCTTCGCCGCCGTGATGGTCCTGCTGTTCCAGGCGGTCTTCGCCGGCGCCGTCCCTTTTATGGACCTGATCGACACGGCCTTCGCCTCGCTGGGCCAGTGGGTCGAAACCCTCATGGCCCCGGGCGCCCTGCGGAGCCTCCTCGTCGACGGCGTGATCGCCGGCGTGGGCGGCGTGATCATCTTCCTGCCCCAGATCCTCATCCTGTTCTTGTTCATCGGCATCCTGGAAGACTGCGGCTACATGGCTCGGGCCGCCTACCTGATGGACAAGTTCATGTCGCGCGTGGGCCTCAGCGGCAAATCGTTCATTCCCATGATCTCGTCGTTCGCCTGCGCCATTCCCGGAATCATGGCCACCCGCGTCATCGAAAACGACCGCGATCGCCTCACCACGATCCTGGTCGCGCCCCTCATGACCTGCTCGGCCCGGCTCCCCGTCTACGCCCTCCTCATCGCCGCCTTCGTCCCCGCCCGGCCGGTGCTCGGCGTACTGGGCCTGCGCGGCCTGACGCTGTTCGCCCTCTACGCCCTGGGAATCGGCACGGCCGTCGTCGTCGTCCTGCTACTCAAGCGGACCCTCCTCCGCGGCGCTACTCCGCCCTTCGTCATCGAACTACCCAGCTACAAATGGCCCTCCCTGCCTACCGTGCTCCACCGGGTCGTCGAACGGGGCTGGCTCTTCCTCCGCTGCGCCGGCACCATGATCCTGGCCGTTTCGATCGTCGTCTGGGCCGCCCTCTACTTTCCCCACAACGCCGCCTCCGTCGATGCCCAGCCGCATCTCGTACAACTCAGGGTGGAACTCGGGCAAACCGATCCCGGCAGCGATCAGTATGCAGACCTCGAGGCCCGCTACGAACACGAGCGCTCCGGCGAGTTCCAGCGCCAAAGCTACCTGGGCCGGGCAGGCCACGCCATCGAACCGGTGTTCCGCCCCTTGGGCTGGGATTGGCGAATCAGTTGTGCCGTGCTCGCCTCCTTCCCCGCTCGCGAGATCGTGGTCGCCACCCTGGGAGTCATCTTCAATCTGGGCGACGACGTCGACGCCGAATCCGCCGAAGGAGCTGCAACGTTCGGCGAGGAACTCCACGCCGCCACTTGGGACCACTCGGGCGAAAAGCTGTTCACACTCCCCGTGGCACTCTCGATCCTCGTCTTCTTCGCCCTTTGCGCCCAGTGCGCCGCCACCCTCGCCGTGATTCGCCGCGAAACCAATAGCTGGCGATGGCCCTTGTTTACCTTTAGCTACATGACGATACTGGCCTACGTGGGCGCCCTGATCACCTATCAAGTCGGCACCTGGCTCGCCGGCTGAGGAGCGAGAAACCGTGAACGATTGGCAAGACATCGCCGCCGTCGGCCTGGTCGCCGCCGCCGTCGCCTACCTCACCCGCGTCCTATGGCGCCGCCTCCGCAAACGAGGCAATGCCTGCTGCAGCGCCACCTGTCCCCGCTGCCCCGCGGGAGCCCCCAGCAAAAACTCGCAGGACTTCCTGCGCCTGCCGGTTCTGGCTTTCCTTGTCCTATCGCTGTGCCACTCTCCCGCATGCGCCCAGCAACTCTCGCTCGAATCGGGTTGGGAGAATCCGCCAATCGAAGCTCGAACCCGCTGCTTCTGGTGGTGGCTCAACGGCAATGTGACCAAACAGGTGATCACCCGCGATCTCGAAGAAATGCGAGCCAAGGGAATGGGCGGCGGGCTGCTCATCGACGCCGACGGTTCCGGCCAGCGCGGCAACGAGATGGTGCCCGCCGGCCCCATGTTCGGCTCCGAACCCTGGCGCGAACTCATGGTCCACGCCGTCCACGAAGCCGACCGCCTGGGGCTCGAACTGTGCCTGGCGATCCAGAGCGGCTGGAATCTCGGCGGCCCCGACATCACCCCCGACGAAATGGCCAAGCAGGTTACCTGGTCGGAATTGACCGTCAGTTCTCCGGGCCCGCTGCCGCAGCCCCTTCTCCAGCCGGCAAGCCGATTCGACTACTACCGCGACGTCGCCGTACTGGCTATCCGCGAGAAGGACTCGAACAAGGGCGAAGCCGAACCAACCTTCGCGCTCTCGTGCAGCGGCGAGCAGGAGAGCAGGTCCGTGTCGCTGGCAGTCGACGGCGACGACTCGACCTACTGGGTGTCGCAAGGCGGAAAGCCGGGCGAGGGACCCGGCAAGACCCATCGCGAGTGGATCGCGGCCAACTTTGACCGCCCCGCGGGCGTGGCCGGATTCCGCCTCTTGGGACGCGAGAACTACGGACCGAAGCGCTGTCGGTTGCTCGCCTTGCTGGACGGCGGAACCTTCCAGCCGGTGACCGAAGACCTCGACGTCGTCAACGGCAAACCCCTGGAGGTGAAGTTCGAGGCAGTCCGGTCCACCCAGTTCCGCCTCGAAGTGATCGATGCCTACGACGCCCGGTTTCCCGAAACGCCGCGCAACGTTCAGATCTGCGAGTTCGCCCTGCTCGACCCCGGCGGACGCGCCCACAAACCGAAACTGGCGGCCAGCTCGATCCGCGACCTGAAAGCCAAATCGATGTTCCACGAGTTGGGCGGCTCCGCACCCGACTGCCGCCCTTTGCTGTTCGACATCCCGGCCACGCCCGGTGAAGAAGACGCGGCCTTGGCCGACGTGGTCAATCTGACCGATCGCCTGGGGGCCGACGGCACGCTCGATTGGAGCGTCCCTGACGGCACCTGGACGATTCTGCGATTCGGCTACACACCCACCAACTCGCAGGTATCGACCTCCAGCGGCCAGTGGCAGGGCTCCGTCCTCGACTACATGAGCGAGGCCGTGTTCCGCGCCTATTGGGACCGCCACGTCCGCCCCATGCTCCAGCTCGTCCGGCCCCATTGCGGCAAAACCCTGAAATACCTCGAAACCGACAGTTGGGAATGCGGCGGCATGAACTGGTCGCCCGGCTTCGAAAACGACTTCCAGGAATACCTCGGATACGATCCGCTGCCGTGGCTCCCCGTGCTGGCAGGCAAGATCATCGCCAGCCGCGAGGCCAGCAACGCCTTCCTGTCCGATTTTCGCAAGGCGATCGCACACTCCGTGGCCGAACATCACTATCGCGTCTTCGGCGAACTTGCGGCCGAGTTCGATCTGGGCATTATGCCCGAATCGGCCGGCCCCCACGCCGGCCCTCTCGACGGTCTGAAGAACTACGGCCGCGGCGACCTGGCCATGAGCGAATTCTGGCGTCCCTCGCCGCACCGGCCTCTGCCGGAGAACCGCTTCTTCGTCAAGCAGGCCGCCTCGGCCGCTCACACCTACGGCATCAAGCTCATCGGGGCCGAAGGCTTCACCTCGATCGGCCCCCACTGGCAGGATTCGTTCTGGCAACACCTCAAACCCAGCTTCGACCACGAAGTCTGCGATGGACTGAATCTCACCTTCATCCATACCTTCACCTGCTCGCCTGCCGAGATGGGCCTACCCGGCCAGGAGTACTTCGCCGGTACCCACTTCAACCCCAACTGCACCTGGTGGCCCGTGGCCGGGGCCTTCATCGGCTACCTGAATCGCTGCCAGTGGATGGCACAGCAGGGCCGGTTCGTGGCTGACGTGGCCTACTACTACGGTGACCACGTGCCCAACATCGCCCGGCGAAAGGCCGACGATCCGGCCGGCGTGCTCCCCGGCTACGACTACGACGTCCTGAGCGAAGAGATCCTCCTTCGGCTCCAGTTCCGCGACGGCGCCCTCGAGCTGCCCACCGGCATGCGTTATCGGGTCCTGGCACTCCCCGACCATCGCGTGTTGTCGCTTGCCGCCCTCCGCAAGGTTCATGAGTTCGTCGGCGCCGGCGCGACCGTCGTCGGCCCCAAGCCCGACCGCGCCGTCAGCCTGGTCGGCGGCCAGAAGGCGATCGCGGAGTTCACGGAGCTTGCCAGCGCCACCTGGGACACAACCCGCCCCCGGCACGCCGTCGAAGGCGTCGCCCCGTCCGAGGTTCTCCGCAGCCAGGGTATTGAAGCCGACTTCACCCACAGCGGCGGCGAGGCCGCACAGATCGAGTGGATTCACTATGCGATTCCCGGCGGCGACGTCTACTTCGTCGCCCAGCAAACCGAGCAGCCGATCAGCGTCGACTGCTCCTTCCGCATCGCGGGCCGGCAACCCGAACTGTGGAACCCGATGGACGGTTCTCGGCATACGGCCGTGGCCTTCACGCAGCGACAGGGACGCACCATCGTTCCCATCGATTTCGCGCCGAACGGTTCGGTCTTCGTCGTGTTTCGGAAAGAGATTCCCACCGATCGCCAAGGGACGGCAGAATCGAATTCCCCGGCCTTGGGCAGTTCCAGGAAAATCGTCGGACCGTGGACGGTCAAATTCGATCCGAAATGGGGTGGGCCCGAGTCGATCCTGTTCAACGAACTCACCGACTGGACGGAACATTCGGACCCAGACGTCAAGCACTATTCAGGCATCGCCACCTATTCCAACGGGTTCATATTGCCCGACGGACTGATCGCCCCGGGCGACCGGCGGATCTGCCTCGACCTGGGCAACGTGCTGGAAATGGCCGAAGTGCGAATCAACGATAAGCCGGTCGGCACCGTCTGGGCCCCGCCGTTCCGCCTCGACATAACCGACGCCCTCCGCCCCGGCAAGAACCAACTGGAGATCCGCGTCGCCAACCAATGGGCCAATCGCGTCATCGGCGATCTCCGCCTGCCGCCCGAAGAGCGGCGCACCAAGACCAACATCACAGCGCTCAAGGCCGAGACGCCCTTGCTGCCGTCGGGCCTGCTCGGACCGGTCACGTTCTATCCGGTGACCAACCTGCCGCTAACCGATTGACACCCCAACCCGGAGATCGAAAGCCATGAAGAAAAACCGAATCGCGTTCGCATGCAGTGCAGCCCTGTTGTTCGTCAGTCTTTCGCAGGCTCGCGGCGAAGATCCTCCCCAATGGAAAGATCTCTTCAACGGTAAGGACCTTACCGGCTGGGCCAATGTCAACACGGACGAAGACACCTGGTCGGTCCGCGACGGCCTCCTCGTCTGTACCGGGCACCCGATCGGCGTCATGCGCAGCGAGAAGCAATACGAAAACTTCCTCCTCCACATCGAATGGCGGCACATGGAGGCCGGCGGCAACTCCGGCGTGTTTGGCTGGAGCGCCGGCTCGGTACCGGAAGGGCGCAACCTGCCGACCGGGCTCGAAGTGCAGATGCTCGAGCTCGACTGGGTCAACCAGCATCCTATGAAAGACGGCTCCAAGCCGCCCATCGCCTATGTCCACGGCGAACTCTTCGGCGCCGGCGGCATGACCACCGTTCCCGACAACCCGCGAGGCACCCGCAGCAAGTCGATCGAAAACCGCTGCAAGGGCAAGGGCGAGTGGAACGTCTACGACGTGGTCTTCGTCGACGGCGTCGTCAAGCTGGCCGTCAACGGCAAATTCGTCAACGGCGTCAGCCAGGCCTCGGTCAAGAAAGGCTATCTCTGCCTCGAATCCGAAGGCGCCGAGATCCACTTCCGCAATATCCGCATCCTCGAACTGCCCCCGGGCGTCACGAGCGAAGAGCAAACGGCCCCCGTGGTGGGCGACTAACAAAATGCCAACCCGACGCCTAAGCGAGGACAGAAGCCAACCCGACGCGTGAGCGA
>JAAYAY010000055.1 GCA_012719125.1 Planctomycetaceae bacterium
CGTGCCGTCCGCCAAAGGTAGCAGGCACGCTCCGTCGTGCCGTCCGCCAAGCATCCGGAAAGCCCTATTGAATCTCTTGTACTGATAGTTCGAGCAGGCTGCGGCACAGCGATCTGGCCGAGGACGCATACTGCCGGTTCTGCGGACGGCACGACGGAGCGTGCCTGCGACCTTTCTTGACTCGTTTCCCAACGGTGGGGCAGGCTGGTGAGCACCTTGCAGGCATTGTTGCAGGTCAGCGTGCGGGTGTGGAGAGTCTGGTCTTGGCTCTGATCTCACATCGCCACACACTCCGCCCGGAACCCCCTCAACTGCGGGGTGCCAAGACCTCGCGGAATTTTGTAACAGGGCGTAGGTTGGTACGTAGTATTGGTGAACCCCGGCAATGACCAGTCAGGACAAGTGCGGATGAACGAGCCTGGGCAGAGCGATCAGCGACACTGGGTGCTCTCGCTGCTGGAGCAGTACGAGACACGTTTGGTGCGGTATGCTGCGCGGATAATGGGCGATGAGGATTCTGCGCGCGATGTGGTTCAACACGTGTTCTTGCGGCTATGCGAGCGGGGGCCGGAAGAGACGGAGGGCCGAGTGGCGCAGTGGTTGTTTACGGTATGTCGTAACAGGGCGATTGACGTGTTGCGGAAACGTAAACGAACGACGCAGTTTGAGGAAGGCGCAGTCGAGTGCCAGGCCGGCCGCGAGGCCGGGCCCGCCCATGTGGCCGAGCGCCACGACCTTTACCTTCAACTCAATCGGCTTGTGGCCGCCTTGCCGACAGCCCAGCGGGAGGCGGTCGACCTGTGGGCCGAGGGATTCAGTTACCGCGAGATATCCGACATCACGGGGGAAGGAGAAGGGAAACTGCGAGTTCTGGTTCACCGGGCGCTGAAGCGGTTGCGGAACGATCCCGTGACGCAACGGATGCTCGGTGGCGTGGGGGGGAGTGACATGGGGCGAGCGGCATCGCTCGAGGGTAGGGTGCGATCATGAACGAGAACCAACAGCCTTACAACGGCCAGATCGATGAAGCTCTGCTGACGGCCTACGCGCTGAACGAGTTGGAGGGCCCCGAGCGAGCCTTGGTTGAGGCTGCCTTGAAGACCGACCATAAGGCCCAGGTCGCGGTCGACGAAATCCGCACCGTGGCGGGCCATCTGCGCGATGCCGCGGCTCACGAGGAGGAATACGCACCGTCGGCGAGTCTGCGGGAGTTGATTGAGGAACGGCTGGAGGGGATGAAGCCCGCGGTGGTGCGGGAAGGGGATCGTCCGGTCGGTGAGGTGGAAGGGGAGGGGGACAGTCCCATTTTCGCCCAGGCGAGAATTAAGACAGTCCCCAGACGTCGGCGCTGGGTGGTTTTGGCTTGGACGTCCGCGGCGGTGCTGTTGGTGGCGGTGACGATCCCGTCGCTGCCGAGGTTTCAGCAGGGCACGCGGTCTGATTTGGCCATGGATATGGAGGCTATGAAGAGTGCGGCGCCCGCGGCAGAGCCTGTGACGGCGGCCGACTCGGCTGGGGCAGTCCCGGCCTTGGGCGAACGCGGTGAGGCGGCGGAATCGGAAGAAGCCTCGGAAAAGCCCCTGGTGCGAGAGACCATGGCGGGCGAGTTTGCCGGCAAGGCGGCCGACAAGCCGGCGAGAGAGGCGCGTTATTTTGCGAGGGAGAATGGGGATGCGTCCAAGTCTGGCTCGGCGTTGGTGGAGGCTGAGTCCGAGGCTCTCCGCCGGGGAGCCTCGACTCCTGCAGAAGCCAGTCTGCCCCCGGCGATGAAGGGTGGCGCGGGCTATGCGTACGATCCCTTCTCAGCCGGTCGTGCGCTGTCACCCCCCGCGTCACCAGGCCGTTCCGGCGAGAAATCCCAACCGAACGAGGACCGCAAGGCAGGGCTTTCTGATGGAGCCCCGGTGGCCAAGAAAGGCGAACGCGGAATGGCGGAACGCGTGCTGCCGAAGCCGGCCGCCCCAACTGCGCCCTGGTCGCCTACTCAGGCGGCCGGCCCGGGGGCGATCCCGGTTCCCTATCCGACGTCAGAACCGTCAGCCAACGGGCAGTTCCCTCTGGCACAGAGCGCCGTCATGCCGCGGGCCAAGGCGGCAGCGCCGATTGAGCCCGTTCCGGGTCCTTCTGCCGAAATGCCAGGGCAGCCTCGCTACTACCCGGTACCCGGCACGCAGGCAAGAACGCCGCTCGCGACCCAAACCGCACCGCAACCGCAGGTGGAAATGCCGACGCTGACCGAAGAAGTTACCCTCGAACAAATGGAGAATTTGGATGTTCAGGTCCTGCGCGGACGCGAAGCGGACGCGGGTCAGGTTCGGCGGCGACTCGAAGTTCTGGAGATGAAGAAGCAGGAAGCGGCCCAGCCGGCGTACGCTGGTGGCGGCATGGGAGGTATGGGCGGCATGGGCATGGGCGGATACGGTGCTGCGGCCAACGAGCCGACGGCCGGCCAACCGATGATCCATGGCTATGCTCTCGGTAACCAGTTGAACTACGGAGGGGTACCTGGCCCGGAAACCCTTGGCGAAGATGGTGTGATGGGGCGCAGAGACCGATACGTTCCGTTCGAAGGACGTCAGCAACTCGACCTAGGCACTGAACAGTACGCCCCCGTCATCGAGAATTCCTTCCAGTCGCCCGTCACCGAGCCGGAAAGTACCGTTTCGGCCGACGTCGACACGGCCTCCTACCCCAACGTCCGCCGCTTCCTCGAAAACAACCAGGCGCCGCCGCCGGGGGCTGTTCGGGTCGAGGAGATGGTCAACTACTTCGACTACGACTACCCACAACCGAAAGACGATACGCCCTTCTCGGTCAACATGGAGACGGCCTCCTGCCCGTGGAACGAGGCCAATCGCCTGGTGCGGATCGCTTTGAAGGCCAAGGAAATCGATCCGGCCGAACGCGGGCCGAGCAACCTGGTGTTCCTACTCGATGTCTCCGGCTCGATGCGCGACCCCAACAAGCTGCCGCTCGTCAAAGACGGCATGGCCATGCTGGTCGATCAATTGACGGAAGACGATCGGGTATCGATCGTGACCTATGCGGGTGAGGCCGGACTGGCCCTCGAACCGACCCTGGGAACCGGGCGCAAGAAAATCCTCGACCGGATCGAGGCCCTCAGCGCCGGCGGATCGACCCACGGATCGGCCGGCATCCAGATGGCCTACGACCAGGCCATGGCCAACTTCGTTTCCGGCGGCAACAATCGCGTCGTCCTCTGCACCGACGGCGACCTGAACGTAGGCGTCACCGACGACAACGAACTGGTCAGGTTGATTCAGGAAAAGGCCTCCAGCGGCGTGTTCCTCACCGTGATCGGGTTCGGCACGGGCAACCTGAAGGACGCCAAGCTCGAACAACTTGCCGACAAGGGCAACGGCACGTATGCCTATGTGGACGGCCTGCAGGAGGCGAAGAAGGTATTCGTCGAACAAGTTTCCGGCAGCCTGGTGACCGTGGCCAAGGACGTCAAGATCCAGATCGAGTTCAACCCGGCCAAGGTGCAGAGTTACCGCTTGATCGGCTACGAGAACCGTTTGCTGGCCCCGCAGGACTTCAACGACGACATGAAAGACGCCGGCGAGATCGGGGCGGGCCATTCGGTCACCTTCTTCTACGAGGTCGTGCCGACGAACCTGCCCGTCGGCCAGATCGCGGCCTTGAACCGGGCCCAGGAGAACCTCCGCTACCAGCGGATCATGTCGAACGCGCTGACCGAAGTGGCCGAAAGCGGCGAGCTGTTGGCCCTGAAACTGCGGTACAAACTGTCCGACGAACAGGAAAGCCGATTGCTGGAAGTGCCCGTGATGGACTCGGGCAAGCGCTTCGGCGAAGCCTCCAGCGACTTCCGCTTCGCCGCGGCCGTGGCGGCTTTCGGCATGCTGCTGCGCGGGTCCCAGTACAACCAGGGTCTCACCTTCTCGGCCGTCGAGGAGTTCGCTGCCGGCGCCGCCGACCACGACCCGGCCGGCCGCCGCGGTGAGTTCGTCGACCTCGTTCGCCGGGCGCGAACGCTCTACGGCGACACAACCCAGGTGGGAGCCGATGCGATGATGGTGCCCCGTGCCGCGGCCGAGGCCGCGCCCGCTGAGGTCGCACCGGCGGCAGAACCATCGGTGCCGCGGGAATGAGAACCTTTGAGGTGATGAGTGTCGTTGTTCGCTCCGCGAACAAGCGTCTTCTCGCGGAGCTGAACGCGACTCTGTGCTACCACCCCCTATAAAACCCAATCGCTCCCCCAAACCCGCCGCGCAAGCCGGCCGCCTCAAGCTGCAGATTCCAGCCGTTCTCGCCCAACGGCGTGCGCCATCCGAGGAACCCGCCGCAACCCCCCTTGTCGCGGATCGTCAAGGCGTGAATGTCCTCTTCGATATCCCAGTCGGGCCCGAATTCATGAGTGCGCACATTCAGACGATTGTACCCGAAATGCAGCAGCGGGCCGCCGTACACGACACCTCTTCCCACGTCGCGGCCGACCGGCAGGGCGGCCGTCATTTCAAACGTCGGATCGAACAACAGCTCCTGATAGGCGTCGTAGTTCCAGCGGATGTACCTCCTCATGCCCGAATACCACCCGCCCTCGAAGGAACCGCCGACCGTCCAATTGCCGAATCGCCACAGCTCTCCGCGGATGCCGCACGACAGGAAACCAGGCGGGGAACCGTCGGTCGAAACGTCGCGAATCATGCCCGGCTCGTACGTCTCGATGTCGTTAATGACCCAATCCGAGATCCCGGCACGGCCGAAGGCTTCCACCCGATCGGTGAATCCGTAGGAGCCCTCGAAGTAGATGCGGTTGCGATTCACGTTGTAGTCGTTGGGCGTCCAATCGCTACTGGCATTGTGCAGCCCGAGGCCCAGCGACCAGCCGTGCTGCTCCGCCCGAGGCTCGGGGGGGCCGATCTGAGCCCACGCCGGGGTGCCAAGTAGCAGCAACAGAAGCGCAATGGAGGAAGCCTTGTGTGTTGCCAATCCAGAACCGGGGAACCCGCCTCCCTGTCGCCCAACCTGGTGGACCATCGACCGACCTTTCTGGTTTTATCGAATCCTCCGGTTCCACGGATTAGGAGGCCGATCGCGGTCGCGCCGACTTTCCGGGCCACATTTCTGGAGAAAGCGGCACAACCGGCATAATCGTTACAGATTAACGGGGGCCGGATTCACCAGGGCGGATCAGGACCTCGGACCACGATCTACCATGTTGAGGGGGGCAGGTGAAACGAGTTGAACCAACTTCCGGGCAGGCAACGAATCGTCAAGGTGACAGGCGTGCGATTATCTCGTCCCTGTGGATTCTCCGCTGAACCGGGCGTTACAGAAACGGCCAGAATGGTCAACTACCATGGACTCACCGCAGAGAGGGTGACGGATATTCCAGGGCGCGACAACCACCCGCCCACTATCCCCCGGCGTCATCCACTTCATGTCCATCGCTACGCAGCATGCGAACGATGTGACGCGCCAGATGCTCTTTGATTTCGCGGTGACGCGGAATCGGCTGAGAAACGCCCGTGTCCGGATTTCGATACCAGTCGTGCCTTGCCCCGTGTCGAATCAGTACGCACCCGAACCCTTCGATAATTGCGACCAATTCGACACGCTTCATGACACAACCAGGTCTTCCACTCGACGAACTCCAGGAATGACGCCGGACGAAAGATCCGCGTGGAGATCCTTGAGGTGTTCCTTCAAGTCCTCGATACTCTCGCCCTGCGTCCAGTAGTCAGGATATTCCTGCAAGTAGCCAATCCACGTTTCCTCTTCCTGCCACACGACGATCTTAACGACTTGCATGCTTAACCTCATGCCCGAAGTGCCATGCTGCCTCACTCCCCGCATTGTAGTTCGCGGTCTTACCTGTTGACAACTACGTTGCCGATGATTCCCCCTTTCGATCGGACGCGAGTCTCCACTCGTTCTTGCTACCCAGACTACGGTGCTACGATCCGTAGCAAACCACTCTCCCATCCACCAGCGTCACAAACACCCGCCCCGCCGAGTCCAACGCCAAACCGTTCTTCACCACCGCGGCCGGAAGCTGCTGCATCCACACGATCTTGCCGGTTTCCACGCTGACGGCGGCCAGGGCCGAAGTCGTCTGGTCGTCGTCACCCGTGTGGCCTGCGGCGAGGAGTTTGTCGGGGCCCACGATGAATGCGTTGTAGCGAGGCCCCGCGGGGATGACCCAGGCTCGCTTGCGCTCAGGGGCACCGCGGCGCTGACGCTGGAATCCCCACCGCGAAGCGACGATGTAGGGCTTCGGGGTACCCTCCGGCAACGGCTCCATCAGCGAGAGCTCGCTGTGCTGGCTCCCTTCGTAGCTGGCATCATAGACGAGGTCCCGGCCGCCGGGCAGGGCGTAATCGAGACTCACGTACTTGCCGTACTCCGGATAGTAGGCGTAGAAGGCCGTGTGAAAACTCGAGTTGGGCTCGTCGCGAGGTTCGTTGAGGCACTTGCCGGTCTTCATGTCATAGCGGGCAAACTCGTAAGCTCCGCCGCCCAGAAACCGGAGTTCGCCGTCCTTGAGGAACAGTTCCCCTTGCAGGCTCACGCCGCTGTCGGTCACCTCGGAGATCGTGCCCGAGGTGTCGTTGTACCACTTCACCTCGCCCGTGATCCCGTCCATCGCGTAGACGTGGATGCCGTCGTAGTGGGCCATGCCCGCCGCGGCGTAGACCGTGCCGTCCTCGACCACCACGCCGCCGGCAACGGGCCAGCGGGAGATGAGCTTGCCGTAGACCGGGATTCGCTGGTTCGCCGGGGCCGCCTGGAAGGTCCACAGCGTCTTGCCCGTGGCAGCCTCCAAGGCATACACGCGGCCGTCTGCCGAGCCGACATACAGGCGGTTATTCCAATAGGCCGGCGGGAAGTAGACCGGACCGGCTGTAAAGCTCTTCCATACTGGTTCCCCCGACTCGGATTTGACTGCGTGAACAACGCCGTTGCGATCGGCGAAGAACACAAGTCCCCCGGCGGTGATCGGGGCGGTGGGAAAAGCGGAGTCCGGCAGTTGGAACATCCACTTCTGCTCCACGGCGTCCGCAATCTCCGTCTTCGTCGACATGGATCGACTGCTGTCGCCCTGGTAGGCCGGCCAATCGGCGGCGCCGGGGAGCGGTTCGACTTTTGTCAAATCGCTCGCTTCCGCCGCAAGCCGGGCCGGGGTCAATCCCGGATGGAAGTCAAAATCGCCGGCGGGGCCCAGGCCGACATGGCCGTAGGCCGAGAGTTGGCAGCCGCACATCCAGGGGCCCCAGAACAGATGGCCGTCGGAGATGATCACGCCGTCCTGGCATGGCGGCCGCATCGGGGCAATGTGCTTGGCCGAATTGGACGCTGTCTCCACTCGCACCGTGCCGCCGTTGGCCCGAAAGAAGATGCTGTCGAGCGCGCCCGTGGCTCGCGTGCAGGCGCGGCGCTGGGTGAACTTGGCGAGGATCTCTCCATCGTAGGAGAACTTGAAACCCGAGTCGGTATCCTGGGCACCGGCCGCGTAGAAGCCGTCGTCGCGGAGGACAATTTGCAGGTTCCCTCGGTCCTTTGTCCACAACAACCGGCCGTCTTCCGTGCTGGCCACCACCAGTCTTGCCCGCTGGGGACCGGCGAAGACCAGGTGTTTCGGGCCGGCCTTCATGTAGGTCTGCGTGGCGTAGCCCGTGATGTAGTGCTGGGCCTTGCCGTTGGGGCCGATCGCTTCCAGCAGATCGGCGTCGGAATTTCTCCAAACGGGCTTGCCGTCCCAGGCCGAGACGCAGACCAGGGACTTCTCCGGGCAATAGGCGTAGATCCGCCCGTCGATCATGCACACGGCCCGGCTGTCCAGCGGCTGCTCCTCGCGGTGCGTCCACAGCACTTCCTTGCTCTTCGGATTGACGGCGAGCAGCGTGCGTCCGAAGCCAAAACTCGTCTCGGGATCGGCATAATCGTGACCTTCCCACATGCCCCAGGGCCAGTGACCCATGCCCGGAGTTTCAGAACGCTGGGTGTGGATCGGAGCTTCCTTGCCGCCCGCCAGCACGTAGAGCGTGCCGTCGACCAGGGCCATCCATTTCCAGACCGGCCCGTCCGCGTCCGGATGATTGATGACGATTTCATCCAGCGTCTCGCCGGTCTTCGTGTCGATCAGCTTGCACGACTGGTTGTCGGCCAGGTAGAGCACCTCGGGCGTGGCGATCATCGTGTTGCGGTGGATCATGAAGCCTTCCGCCAGCGGGCGCGTCCACAGAATCGAGCCGTTGTAGGCGTTGATGCCGAACAGCGTGTTGAGCTGCTCGTTCTGGTTTTTCTTGTGGGCAATGTGCCCGCAGGCACGGAAGATCCGCCCCCCCGCGGCCACGGTGACCTCGGGCATGGGCGAAAACATGGGGCAGCCCAGGAACTGCGTCAAATAGGGCGCACGGGCCAGCCGGTCGGCCGATTGCGGGTTGTTGTCGGGCGAGTGATAGGGATGGCTCCAGGAGTCGACGCCCTCAGGAATCGGCTTGGTGACGGCACGTTGGTCGAGGTGGGCCACCCCGCCGGGCCGGAGCACGCGGAGAATCTCCTCGGTCGGCGTCTCCGGCGCGTCGGCCGGTACAAACACCAGATCGGCCAGATTACTGCCCAGATGGATCGAATCGGCCGATCCGGGCTCGATGAAGACGCGGCTTCCGAGGAGCTTTCGTTCGTAGGCGAACTGGTACGCGTCTTCAATCGCCTCTTTGGACGAAGCCTGGAACAGGAAGACCCACTCCGTGTCCCGGGCAAGCTGGCCCACCAGGTCGCCTTGCGAATCGGCCACCTTCTCGAGGACCACACAGATTCCCCGCCTCGCGCTAATCACGGCAGCATCGTCAATCGACTCCGCTGCCTGGATGTTTGACCGGAAAAATGCCGCTGCCGCTAGAGCGGCGACAACGAGCCCCGTACCAGTCGCGAGCCGAGCCATGGGATTCACCTCCGAAAGGGATCGGGCCGGCGGACGACACGGGCACTCCCGATTCGTCCGCTTGCCGTGGACGACGCAGCCGATTCTGTCGCATCTCCTC
Organism: Planctomycetaceae bacterium; assembly: GCA_012719125.1. Taxonomy (GTDB): domain Bacteria; phylum Planctomycetota; class Planctomycetia; order Pirellulales; family Thermoguttaceae; genus JAAYAY01. Next base: position 9,033 of record JAAYAY010000055.1, read on the forward strand.
CTCCGGGTGTGCATTATCGCATCTCCGGTGGGGGAATCAACGCCCGTGGTGTTATCGTTCTTTGTCGTCCGGAGAGGAGATTGTCGGCATACTCAGCCGCCGCAATGCGGATTCGGCGTATCCCTAGCGCACCACCCGGCTTGCCGTACGAAGGCGTTCAGGAACACGCCAAAGCCGAAGCACAATAGAAGAAGGCCTCAGAAGCTCGCATCGAGCGAACCGTCTGAGGCCTTCATGGATTCGAGTCGTCCGGCTTCACGCAGCCTGCGGAAGTCACTCTTCGAGATCGAATTTGAACTGATTCTGGGACGGATCTTCCGTAACCGTGCAGGTCAGCCCGGAAGTCGCTGCCGAGATGTATTTGGCAGGCAGCAGGTCCGCTCGTTTCGTTTGCTTTGCTGCGTCGTCGACGGGCTTTCCATAATTCGGATCATCGGTATCGAGCGCTTCGGGCTGTTTCTCGACATTCTGCTTCTCGATGCCTACCAGGTATTTCCCCGGCATGACGCCGCTCCCCTTGCCCTTATAGGAGAACAAGTCGACCTTGCCGCCCGCGCCCGTGATGCCTGTCGCGGTTGGGGCTTCGTGTCCGTCGGGACGCAGGGTCACCATGGCGCCCTCGACCGGCTGGCCCTTGTAGCTGACCTCGGCGGTCGTCTTGAAATTCGGCGGAAGCTTCTCGCCGCCTCCGCAACCGGCCAGCAGCAGCAAACCCACAGCGACCAACGAGAGTGTCACGACCACAGAACGTTGCATGAGCAGAACCTTTCCCTAAAACACGCTGTCTCAGAAGGTATAGAATGTCATTGTCTATTCGATCAATTCACGCGGCGAAGGGCTCGCCTGAAGACCGACGGATCCCGCCGTCCGACGGGATCCGTCGCTATCCCACGAAGCACGCGACTTGGCGGCTAGAATTCACCCAACGGTTCGCCGCCCATGATGGAGCCGAGGGCGCCCCAGACACCGTACGGGCTGGGGCCTTCCTCCACTTCGAGTTGATCGCTGAATCCGGAGTTGATCGTCTCCGAGATGAAGCGAACGGAGCCGTCAGCCAAACCCACGTTGGCGCCGCCCGGATGTTCGCTCGACGCGGAGTAACAGCCGCCGCTGCCGTCGGCGTTGGCGTAGGTGCAACTGGCGCTGTTGGGAGGCAGCACGGTCGTAACCGCGTTGAAGTAAGGACGCCCGTCGCTCCACCGCCATCCTCTTTGCTGCGTGCCGGTGGTGACAGTATAGGTAGTCGTGTCATACCTGCCGTTGGCGCCGATCTGGGCGGCGCAGATATTCGCGCGGCGCCGGTGGAAGCTGCCGTTGCTGGTGTCCTTCGGAAGAATGTCGTTGTCGCCGCCCCGCAGTATGTTGCCCTTGACCCGAGGCGTTTGATCTCCGGAAACAGACTCGGCAATGGCGACGGTGTTGCTGGAACCGTCCTTCATTCTCGCGAAGTCGTTGGCCGCGGGATACTGGCCGGACCACTCAGTACCGTGAAAGAGTCCGCGTAGGCCGCCGTTTGGGTGGCCCGAGTGATTGTCGTGCATCGAATCGCCGTAGCTGAAATGGTAGGAACGGCCGCCCAGGGGAGCATTCTTAAGGTTTGAGTCCGAAGGGCAATGGTACGCAGAAATCCTCGCCGTTGTGAACTCGTTTGCGGTCCAGGGGTTGGTCCTGTCGGTGCCCTGTGCCAAGTCCCAGAGCGGCGCCTGTTCGATGAATGGCAACAACACGCAAAAACCCGACCAGGCGTTGCTGGTGCTCGGGCCGAGCCTCGCAATCCGCCCCTGCGGAAACGATTTGTAGGTGTCGTGATAATTGTGTAGCGCCAACACAATCTGCTTGATGTTATTCGTGCACTGAGACCGCCGCGCAGCCTCGCGTGCGGCCTGAACGGCCGGCAACAACAACGCGATCAAGATTCCTGACCGTCACGGATTTTGGGGAGGGTAAGTGCTCGTGACATAGTTTACGAAAAAGGCCATGATCCACCAAAGGCATTTTGTTCACAAGGAGGTGGATCATGGCCGAAGGATCGGCTTCTGGA
>JAAYAY010000056.1 GCA_012719125.1 Planctomycetaceae bacterium
CTGTGGCCGATGAAATGCAGGGGCGACCGGAAGATGTCGCCGCCGAGATCGTCGTTGAATTTGACAAGAGCGGCGAACAGGGCGTCGGCGGCCGCTTCGGCAAATCCCGAGTCGTTGATACCGGATTCCTCAACCCAGTCGACGATCAGAACTAGAGGCTGTCCCCGTGAGGGGGCTGACGAGCCCCATGATCCGGTCTTCTTGTCGTACATCAGCGTCGTGCCGCCTCCCGCCGCGTTCAGGATGAACTGGCTGAACGCGATGGGCCACTGGGGAATGATCGGGGGCGCGAAAGGGTTACCTTCGGAGCCGGTGACTTTGAAGCCGTGCGTAATGATCGTCACCGTGTCGAAGGCATCGCCCGTGATGTCTATCGGGGCGGCGCTGAACGAGGCCCATTCGCGATCGCGCCACGCACCTGCCTCGGCGTCGATACCCCAGTAATACGTCTGACCGGCCGTAAGTTTGATGTTGGCTGGCAGGGCAAACTGGAAGGAAAGACTCGAACCGTCCCAGTCGCTGGCGCTCAAACGGCGCGTGAGGATGCGGTTCGGATGGCAGTCCTCGACGCCCGAACCCGATTCGAAATCATCGGGGAAGAGGCCCTCACCGAGCGGGAAGGTGCTCACGTACAGGGTGCTCGTCACGGGTTGACCGGCCACCGCGGCGCCTGTCACTTTCCACTTGAACGTGGGGTTAACTACCTGTGCCCCTTCGTTGCGCATCGCTTCGTTGACGGGAGCCGTCAGCGTCAGCCCCGACGTGGGTTGCAGCGAGATCCCCTGGGCCATTCCCAGAGTACCGCCTCCTTGTACGGTGAGTGGCGCGATGTGGAGTCCCGGATCGATGATGTCGATTGGCGTGTCGTCCGCCTCAGGTCTCGTTGCCGCGGCGATTGCCTTGGCGGTATCCATGATCAGAATTTCGCCGTAACCCATGTAGCTGGCGAACAACCGGGAGCCGTCCGAGGAAATGGCCAGATCGTCGGCGTCGCCGTATTCGATGGGAACCGTCGCGCCGAGATAGACAGGCTCGCCGCCGTATTGGGACAATCCGAATGGGTTTTGGATGACACCCACTTTTGAGCCGTATTGGCCTGGGTAACCATAGTAACTGACCAACTCGCGATCCGACACGAAGGCGTAGGACAGATCCGGCAGAACCGCCACGTCAGCGGGGGTGATGGTGTTCAGTTTGTAACCCGGTTTACCCCACTGACTGACAAAGAGGTCATACGAAAAAGAAAAGTAGTAATCGGGCGACCCAACCGTGACAACATTACCGGTCGTGGCGACAAATCCATCCACCGCGTCGTTGGCCACGTGGAGCGTGCCCATCTTGTAAATGGAACCGTCCATGCTAGCCGGTTGCCTTCGGCCGCCGAAGCAATAACCGAGGCGATCGCAGGTGATGCCTTCGTAAATATGGTGGTAAGCGTATGTCAGGGCGAAGTAGTGTGGGTCTTCCGTGGGAATGATTCGGTTCAGAGCCCACCCGGAATCGACGGTTGCGATGGCTTCCCGCCAATGCTTGGTGTTAAGTTCGCCTGCTTTTGGCTCGTCCTTCGGATCGATGTTAATGACGTTGATCGCACCCTTGTCGTCGGGCAACCTCGCTGCGACGTACAACCGGTGGCCTCGCTGCTTGTTGACCAAGGCTCCTTGCGTTTCCGTGATTGTGCCGATCGCGATTGCATGGGCAGAGCTTCCCCGGCTTAGCGGGATCGACTGCACCACCTGATGAAACTGGTCCGAAGTGGGCCGGATGTCTACCACATAGACGACCGGCGCGGTGCCGACCACATACAAGAACTCGTCGTTCGGATCGATGGCGATTTCCGATACGTAGCCCATTTCCGGGATACGAATGACATCGACCTGCCGCAACGACACGGCATCGACGACACCCACTCCGATGTGAGGCATGGTCATATACACGCGTGTGCGGTCGGCAGTAACCTGAGTCTCGCGGGCAAAATCGGTCAGGGGGACTCGGTCAACTAAGGTATTCGTGTCGGTACCCACTTCAAAAGCGACCAGGGTGTCGCCGTCCGTAGCGAATCCCAGGCCGCCGGGGCTCTGAAGTTGGATCGGATTACTGCGCACTTCCAGCGCTGGATCGCTACCGCTCTCCATCAAGACATCGACAGCGTACATCTTCGCCAGGCCGACGACGACGCCAGCGGGAACCGTGGCCGTGACCTGCCCCTTGGAAACGCTCGCGTCTGATTTCGGATATGGGGGCGCGCCCATCTGGAAGACGACTTTATCCACTCCGGCAAGGTTCTGGCCCGTGAACGTAACCTCATGGGAGCCCATGTTATACACAACGGACTGCACGACCGGTTCGCTCACGTCCAGCGGCGGCACGAACAAGGTGGTCGTGTACGTCTCGCGGTACTCGGGCATCGCGATGGTGACTTCTTGCGTTTTCTCCGGAATGGTATTGGGATTTGGGCCCATGTAGGTCCAAAGCGTCACGCCGTACAACGGAAGGAACGGCATTGGCGCTATGGCGAACGGGCTCATTCCTGCCATCATGCGCACCGCCATTATCGGAATATCGGCAGCGCCGCCACCCCCAATCGACACGTACGTCGCTCCGCCTTGCCCGTTGCCAACGAACCCAGGTCGGTACGACAGGCTGCCCGTGATGCCGTTCAGCCCGATCTCCAGCCGCACGGGCAATTCACCTTGGTCGAGTTGGGCGATGAGATACTGGCCGCCGGCACTGAAGCCGGGATAGGGTGGCGAAGTGGTGCGGGCAATACCGTCGTCGCCGACGATGCCTGAATCGATCACCTCCCACATGTGCCGTTGCTCGCCGGTCTCGTCCGTCAAGTACAGTTCGCGAAGGAAGTAAACGGTTTCGCCAGGTGCCGTTCCCGGCGCCACGGGCACGGCCAACTGTGCCGTTTCGGTCAGCGACTCGTCGCCCACGTCCAGATCGAATCCACCGGCGTAGACGAACTTCGGCGGCACGTCCACCGGCAGTTCGTTCTCGGCCAGCGGATTGATAGACACGTCGATAGGGTCGATCAACGAGCCGGGCGAGATCGAGACGATCGCACCGTCGGGCCCCTCGACCACTGCGCCGTTGGCGCCGACAACGACCAGCCCGGCCTGCGGCTGCTCGACGCGTATGGGAACGACCGCCTCGCCAGCACCGTGCAGGATGGTCAGCGTGGTCTCACCCAGGCCGACCGACGTGACGAGTCCGTCGGGCGAAACGTCGATCACTTGCGGGTCACCGACGATGTAGATCGTACCCGTATCGCCCGGGGCGAGGTCTTGATCGGCAGCCTTTACGAGGAACTGGCGCTCGCCACCGCTGATCGGCAGTGTCAGCGCGGTGGGGTAGACGAATAGCCCCGAGTTGTAGATGTGAAGGTCGAGCGGTTCGCTGGGAATGCCCACCGTGGCCACGGTGGCCGCCTGCAGTCGACCGCGAGACACCACAATAATTGAGGTGCCTGTTTCTCGACCTGACAGCACGCCCTTGTCATCGACGACAATTGCCGACGGATTGGACGAGGTGAACAAAACGTAGGACGCCTCCAGAGGCACATTCTGCTGATCCTGGAAACCGCCGATCACGAGCAACGGCTGTTTTTCGCCCGAACGGAGGCGGGGCAAACGATTCGTGATATCCAGGCTCACCAACGGCGCGTCGCTCACCGTGATGGTGAAGGCGGCCACGTCCGACGGATTGGCACCGTCGTCTGCCACTACCAACAGGTCAGCCTCCCCCGCGTAGCCCGGTTCCGGCGTGAACACGACGGACTGACCGTGCCCGGACAGGGTAGCTATGCCATGGGTGACTCCGACAATGCGGTAAAAGACCGAATCCGCCTCAGGGTCGGTGGCGAGATCGGCAAGTGGAATCGCCAGGGGCAGATCGACGTGGGTAAGGACCTGGGATTCATAGGGGTTCAGGATCGGCGCCTGGTTCAAGCGGAAGCCGAAATTGGAGGCCAGGATCTGCACGTCGCCGGAGTCGATTACGCCGTTACCATCGACGTCGGCATTCCACGCGTAGCCGGGCCCGCCTTGAATGGTACCCAAAGCGGCGGTCACGGCCTGGGAATCCAAGCCATCCACTAGGCCATCGGCGTTGACGTCGCCTGCGATGCTGACGTCCAGTTGGTACGCGCCGGACGTCGTGTGGTCCGTGCCGGCTACCACCATCGTTAATAGCTGGCCCCGGTCGATGACGAATAGCGAAACGGCTTGATGCGACCCGACGTGAGTGGCCACCGGATCGAGTCCGGCAATGGTGGGCGCCGCCGGATGCAGTCCGCCAGGATCCGCCGTGACGGCCACGCGCAACAGAAGGCGGCCCGTGCTTGTAGAGGCGACTTCGCCGCTCCGGAGACTCACCGTGTAACGGTCCTGGACGCCGGCGGCGAGCGTGGCCGATTCCGACTGGCCGACGAACTGTCCGACACCGCCCAAGTCCGCTCGGATGGGTACCGTGGTGATGTCGGCTCCGTAGACGATGGCTTCTCCCGGGCCAGTCGAACCGGAAGCACTGAGCAACAAGTGAGGATCGCTGCGGTCGTATCCATAGCGGAACCACACGTCGTCGATCAGGTTTCGAGCGCTCGTGAGGTTGCCGTCCTCGTCATATTCGAACGCCACCGCGGGGCCGTCGGCGGTGAGCACATAGGTCAGTCGTCCTTGCCCATCGTGCAGGAACTCGATGCTCTGCCCGTTTGCCGCCGTCACGCCGCTATCACTGAGGAACAATCGTTGGCCGTCCGCCGTTGTCTGTTCGACGATACCCCGCACGGAATCAATGACAAATTGCGTGCCGTCGGGTGCAACCAACGTGTAGTCCGCGCCGGCAAACAGCGGATTGGCCGGATTGTAGGGTTGGCCGCTGGCCTGGTCAAAGTACTGGTTTCCGCCGCGGCTGAGCCGCAGGTCGACGGACTGTAATTCGTAGGCCACACCCGGATCGGCCTGCCAGGCCGGCCGGTAGCAGACGACGCCCGGCATGCTGACTTCCTGCGGCGCGAAGGTGAAGCCGAGCCGCTGTCCATCGGGTGCCGTCAGGTAGAGTCGTGTCCCTTCGCGGAAGGCCGGGTAAACGCCCAGATGCTGCTCCGCGTTGGAGACCACGTTGGTTTGCAGGTGTACCTCGCGGTTGGCCCATCGCCAGCCGTATCCGAGGTGCCCGGCGCGGTCGCGTGCCAGGGAATCGTACGTTCTGGTCAGGGCAAACGTACTCTGACCGAGATCCACTAGAAGGTCCGTTTCGGTCCGCTGGTAGTTCGCGGGCTTGTCCGGACTGTTGATCTCGATGATGATCTCGCTCTCCGCCTTGCGGCGGCTGATATCGCGAGCCGTCAGCCGCAGGCGGTAGAACCCGTTGATGAATCGACCGGGATCGAGTTCCGCCAGCGTCCCGTTGGCAACCGTGGTTTCGCCCGTTGACAATTCCACGAACTGGTCGGAATCCAGCGGGGCGATCTCCAGTCGCCAGTATTCGAGGTTTTGGTCCGCCACGCTGCCGACAATGGCAGTCACGTCGCGGAGCATCGAGGTCCCGACCAGCGGGTGGAAGGCGAGCTGGGGGGGCGCCTTGTCCAGCGGATCGCGGACGCGAAGGAAGACGCGAGTGTGTCCGACGAGTCCGTCGGCGTCCGTCGCGGTAGCCTCGATGGGCGTCTTGCCGAAGTCGCCGGCGATGATTCGAGCGCGCCCGAGATCGTCCAGTGCGACGGGTTGGCCGGCGACCGTGAGGCTCAGCTGCGTGATGTCGGCCAGGCTGTCGGCGATGGCGTGTACGAGCACGGGCTGACCGGGAATGGCCGGAAAACTGGGCGTCAACTCCACGGTCACCTGAGGCAAGTCGGGCTGAACGGCCGCGACGATGAGAATCGACTCCGTGCTGGTCGCTGCCCCGTCTGAAACGGCCAAGACGACGACATATTCGCCCTCTTGTCCCGGACCGGCCGTCCAGGTGAAACGTCCCGTGTCTGGATCGAGCGCAGCCCCTTCGGGCAACCCCTCGGCCGCAAAGGTAAAGGTTGTGTTGAGATCCGGGTCGCTTGCCGTCACCAAGAAATCCAGCAACCTGCCGATGGTCGCGGCATGATCCGAAGTGCTTACGACCGGGGGCCGATTGACGTTGTCGACCGTGACTGTGACGGTCATGCTGTCCGTCAGACCTTCTGGGTCCTGAGCCGTGAAGGCAATCTCGTACGTGCCCGCCTGTTCGTAGCCGGGCCGCCAATAGAACCAGCCGGTCTGACTGTTAAACAGCGCCCCGTCCGGCAGGCCGGCCGTAGCGGTGTAGATCAATGGGTCGCGGTCGCTGTCGCCGGCCACGATGGTGTATTCCAGGGCCGTCCCCTCGCGAGCCGATTGCGGCGTCAAGGGCACCAGACGCGGCGGTTGATTGGTGTTCGTTACGTCGATGACGATGGTCTCGCTGGCCGCCTGATGGCCGTCACCTACACGCAGGACGACTGACTCATAGAGACCGGCCTGGTCCAGACGCGGCGACCAGGTGAAGACCCCGGTGACTGGATCAAGTTCTGCGCCGGGCGGCAAGTTCTCGGCGGTGAATGTCAGGGTGTCAAGGTCGTCGTCGGTAGCGACGAGCGGCAGGGTGAGCGTTTGGCCTTCGGCAATCGTCTGGTTTCCGACTGCCGCGAGTTGTGGGGCGGAGTTGTGCGCACGGACTACCAGCGCGATCGACTCCGCGTCGCTGGCGGTCAGGCCTGGATTGCCGTTGCCGCCGTCGGCGACCTCGATCAGCACGGAGTAGTTCCCCAAGTCGTCAGTCGTCGGGGTCCACTGAAGTGTCGCGGTCCCATACATGACACCGGGGGTGAGGGTCGCCTCGGGCGGCAACCCGTTGACCTGAAAGTCGAGAGGTTCCTGGTCGATATCGTGAGCGCGGACCGTCAACGTGAACGGCTCGCCGACGACGGCCACTTTGTCGCCCACGTAATCCAACACAGGCGGGTCGTTCTCCGATTCGACCGTGACCACGAAGGAGTAGGAGCTGGTCAGTTTGAACGTATCGCCACCGCCATCCCCATCGTCGGTGGCGTCAAGCGTGACCGTATGGTCACCACGGTCGCCCGTGTCCGGGGAAAACTGAAAGCGGCCGGTGCCATCGCCGTTGTCCACAAAGGAAACGAAGGATGGCAGGTCGTAGCCGGGCAGTGCGTTGGCGGCAGCCAGCGTGATGGGATTGCCGTCGGGGTCGGTGGCCTGGACGCCCAGATGCAGCATTTCTTCGCGGCGGACGGTGACGTTGGGGATTTCGGTGATTTCCGGCGGCCGGTTGAAGTTGAGCACGGTGAGGGGAACTGTGACGGAGGAGAACAGCGGCGTGCCGGTTCGATCACCGTCGTCGGTGGCCGTGAACGTGACGGCGTACTCGCCCGCGTCATCGAAATCGGGTTCCCAAAAGAAGAGGGTGGTTTCCGGATCGAAAGTGGCACCCGGCGGGAGCCCTTCGACCTGGTACGTAACGGTCGATTCACCACCCGTAGTTTGATACAACGTTCCATCTTCCAGTCGAAGGGGAGCTTCGTAGCCGGGGTTGTCCGGATCCCTCACTTCGGCCAGGAAACCCAGACGGCCGCCTTCGTAGACCGTCCATTGACCGAGGGCGACAAAGGCGGGTGGACCGTTGGCATTCAGCACGGCGATTGTCATGTGCTCAGTCACCGAGCCTCCGTCATTACTGAGCGTGACGGGAACCTCATATTCCCCTTCTTGGAAGTAGAAGGGGGTCCACTCGAACAGGCCCGTCTTCGGATCCAGGAAAGCACCCGGGGGCAACAGGTAACTGGAGAACGTGACCGGATCGCCATCCGGGTCGTCTCCATCCAGGTAGAACCGCAGTCGATCGCCTTCGCTGATCGTGCGATCCGCCGGGGGAGCCAATTCAGGAGCACGGTTGCCCTGACGGATCCAGAAATCGACCTGCCGCACGACCTGGTGCGTCACGTCGTTGATACTAAACGTGACATCCTCGTAGGTCCCGGCCGCATCGTAATCCGGCGTCCAGAGGAAGGTTCGGGTGACGGGGTCGAGTCGAGCGCCGGCGGGCATTTGGTCAGCGGTCACGATCAGCAGGTCGCCGTCCGGATCGTAGGCATCGATCTCCAGACGAATCGCCTGGCCCTCGACCGCCTCGATAACGTGGGGCAGCGAGGCGACGACCGGCGGGCGATTCCCGCTGGTCACGTTGATGGTGAACTGCTGCGCCCCGCGACCACCTCGTGGGTCGTAGGCATGCAACACGACGTTGGCCTGCAACGGACTAGCGACCGTGGGCGACCAGGTAACACGGCCCGTTTGCGGATCGACATCCAATCCGTCGGGCCCGCTTTGTAACAGGTAAACAACAGCCGCGCCGTCCGGGTCCGTGGCGTGAGCCAAGTATTCGTAAGGCTGCCCGGCCACCGCTTCGGTCAACGGGACACTATCCAACACGGGGGCTTCATTGTCGGTGGGCAGCGCGGATAGCCCGGTATCGTAGTCCACCCGCCGGTGCTCCGGGTTGACGATCGTGACGGTTCTGGCCAGCGTGCTGTCGCCCGGATGTAGTTCGTAACCTTCGGCCACGGAAAGATCGATCAGCCAGCGTCCATCGGGCGTTTGTCCTGCGGGGCCGACAGGCACTCCGTCGTAACCTGCCGCGGGGTCCAGCACCAGCATTAACGGCAACACCAGATCGTAGTCTCCAACGTTGGTGACAACGACGTCAAAGGAAACGGTCCCGTCCGCGCGGTTGGATCGGACTGTGTCGAACTGGAATTCGACGTAGGGTGAGAAGTCCGAAACCGCGGTGAATTGCATGAAGTACGGATAGGCCAGCGGCAGACCATCGAGGCTGGTGAGTGAAGACGAGACGTACAATTCATAAATGTCCGGCTCGAGAGCATCGGTCACCAAGGAAACGGTCCGACCTTCGCCCGAATAGGCGACTGATTGGATGGAGACGGCACCTGTACGTTGCCCGAACAGATAGTAATTGTCGGTGGAGAGCACCGAGTCCGAGGAATTCCCGTCGTCGGCCGCCATGTCCTGATCGAAGGTAATTGTGATCTGTGGCAGCGGCAGGGCCACGACGGAATTCGCGGGCGGGTTCACGGCTACGATCACGGGCGGGGCCAAGGGGTTGAGCACATCCACCTGATGCGATTGGCTGATCAGCAATCGGCCGTCGCTGGTGGTGGCGACCGCGTCGCCGCGACTGCCACCGGAGGCCACGGCCACACGGCGGAGGGTGGCCATATCGGCCAATGTCAGCTGGCTGCCCAGTTCGTCCGTGGGCCCGCTGTTGTGCGAGACGAATAAAAGGTTTTCCAGTTGCGTGCCCGGTCGGCCGATGGCGATCGAATCGATGTCGGCATCGAATTGGAGCATGGTTTCGGCTCGGCCGTACTCGTTGAATCGGACCACTTGCCGACGGTCGGGCCACGTGGTGGCCCAGAGGGTTCCGTCCGATTGGAATGTCAATCCTCCCACACGCAGGTTCAGGTCGCGGCTGAAGTGAGTGAATTGTTGGGTGTCCGGATCGAAGATCTCGATGCCTTGTCCGGAGGAGACGTAGATTAGACTCGTGGCCGGTTCGATCGCCAAGGCGATCGTCAGTCCATCGCCAAACTCGTTGAGTATCTCGCCGGTGTCCGGATCGAGTTGGAGCAGCGGTCCGCCACCGGTCGTGGCCCACAAGTTGCCGTTGTTGTCAAAGGCAAGGTTGAAAATGGGGTAGTCGAGTTCCGCCCAGGGAGACTGTGCCTGGCCTCCGTATTCGTCGAACTTGAACAACTGGTTCCGGTAGGGACCGCCGCTGATGAGCAACGAACCATCCGGCATTTCGGCGATGGCCATAGGGCCGATGTCCGCGTGACTCTGATCGATGTTCCACGCGAACGCTTGTGCGGTGAAGGGTCTCAAAACTTCGGTGAACTCGGGTGGCCGCGACGTCGAGATCAGGCCCGGTATCTGGCGTTCAACGGATTCGAACAGCGGGTTGGTCGAGGGTTGAGGACTCGGTTCGGGGGCCTGGCCGAAGTTGGGGGGTGTCGTTTCGGGAACGGTCAGGGGAGTGCCGAGATTCACGGCGGGAGCATCGTCAGGAACGAGCAGCCAGAACGGCGGCCGTTCGCGATTGCCCGCGCGGTCCGTAGCGAGCGTCAGGAACTCGTATGCGTGTCCGGCTTCGCCCGAGAATACCTCCTGGCCCGATGATTCCTCAATCTGCCGCAGCCAGATCTTGAAATCGCCACCATCTTCGGCCACGTAAAGTGTCACATGGCGGACACCTGAGCCGAAACGGTCGTCTTGAGCTATCCACTTGACGAGGTAATCGTTGCCGTCGGCTGACAGGCGATTGACCGTCAGGTCTGTGCTTGGAGCGACCGCATCGACTACGTGCCGCAGTTCAGCCGTGTCTTCGGGCGGCGCATTGTTGAACAGCACGCGAGCCTGAGCCGTGATTGCCGTACCCGTCTCGACCCGATAAAACGGCTCGATCGTGTAGCTGACAAAACCTGCGCCGATACCCAAGGTGTCGTCGGGTGGGAGCAGTCCTTGCTGTGAATCGCGAACCACCTCGCCCGTCAGCGGATCGATGGCTTGAATCAGCCACGTGGCCTGACTCGACGCCACATCGATTCCGGCACTGACGCGCAGAATGAAGCCCTTGGCCGTTGCGAAATCGAAGTCGCCTTGGAACAGGGCCCGGCCTTCCGGAATGTGGACGTTGATGTCGCCGACTTTCAAATCGCCCAGTCGGAAGGTCTGCAAGTCCAGGTCTTCGTCCAGATTGGTGACGGCGCGTATTTCAGCCGTGTGGGTGGGCGATTCCGAGTCGTTTTGGAACTGGATCGTGTAGGGCAAGGGCTGGCCCGGCGGCAGAAAACCGCCCGAGTCGATCGTCGTCGGGCCCGTGAGCGACGCCAGTCGACTGGTCCTGCCTTCCTCGGCATAGTAGCCGGACAGATCCAAGGGGACAAAGTATTCCCCGTCTACGGGCTGATGGGGACCATCGATCTGGTACTCGGGCGGTATCCCCTCGCCGCGGTCTTCGAAGGGGATCCACGGAACGTACACTCGGAAGGCCTCGAAGTGGGTTTCGTTGGAAAGGCCCAAGTCGTAATCCTCGAACTGGGGAAGTTCGGGATAGGGGATTTCGTAATAGAAGCATTCGTTCTGGCGGACGTCCCAGTAATCGATGTCCGCCAGCTGATCGGAATCGTGTCCGTACCACTGGCGAACCTGGTCAAAGAAGTCGAGCAGACTGCCCGACGTGCGAACCTCGTTTTCTGCGGGGCCGACCAGAATCCCCGTGGTCAGGGTGGCCATAAGGCTCACGATCTTGGGATGTTCCCGGATCGGGGGCAAGCTGTCTTCGGGCCGCAAGAGCCCGGCTTCTTCCAAGGAGGCGACGTACATGTCCGACCATAGCGACTCGTCGGCGGCCATCGTCACCAGGGCGGGCGAAGCCTCCTCGTCCGCCACGATTGCGTCGCGCAGCTTGAGGGCCTCGCTGGTGGCGTGGGCGATGAACTCATCACGCGTCATGGCCGTGGCGGACGCCAACACGTGAAACTGGAACGGAATGAAGGGCCAACGGCACTCGTCGGGAACGGCACCGTAAGTATTCCATAAGTCGTAGAGGCTAAAGTCCTTCAACTCTTCCTCGACGATTGACCGGCCCTCTGCGGGGATCTGCGCCAGGGCGGAGGGGAAGAAGGCATTCCAGAGTTCGTCCAGCACGTGGGGGCCCTCGTCGAGCATGCCGCTGGCCTCGGGGAGCGCCGCGTAAATCTGGCTCTTGAACGCTTCCCAAGCCCGTTCGTTCAGCTCCTTGAGGCCCGGGTACGTGGCCACGTTGACCGTAAAACCGGTGAAGCCATCGGCATACTGATCGAAGAGATAACCGGGGGCGCGGTTCTGACCGTTCGTGTTGATTTCCCCATCGAGGGCTGCCCAGGGGACGTCTTCCACGGCCCCCGCGTCCGGAGAGCCGCGGACGTTCGTATGGAACGTTAGATAGGGTAGGTTGTAGATGATGGCGTTCAGGCCGAGTTCCGGAACTCCCACGTCGAAGGCCACGTACGGCGTATCGACGTTGCTGGTGCTCTGCAACGCGATGCTGTAGGTTCCGATATCGCCGGCCAGAACGTAACGCGGACCGCCGATCCCGATGGTCACGTCGGGTTCCAGGGCCCGTTCGACCTGGAAGCGATACGGTACGATCGCCGCGGCGCCGCCCGGATTGATCACCTTCAGGTCGTACAGCCCGTGCGGGGCGCCGGTCAGGTCGAAGGCGGCGATGATTTCAGTGCCGCTGACCACGTCGTACACGACCGGCTCGTACTCGGCAAAGCCGGGCCGCACCAGTTTGACGATGGCATCGGGGTGAAATCGCGCGCCCTGAATCGCGGTCGTGACGTACTTGCTGTCGCCGCCCACATCCGTATGGACACCAGTGATCGCCAGCGGCACCAGTTCGGCCAGGAGCGTCACGTTCGAAACTCCCGCCGGGACCGCGTACCCGTGAATAAGGACGTAGTACATTCCCGGCTCGGTCGAGGGGATGACGGCGGTTTGGTTCGCCGCCAAAGCCCCCTGGTACGCCGCGTCGTAGGCGGCGCTAGTGGGCGCCTGGTCGTGGCGAATGAACAACTCGTTCGATGCATACGGATCGCCCGACGTCAGCGTCACCCGCACGGTTTGATCCTGGGGAAGCGCGATCTGAAACAGGCGGTATTGTTCGTTGCCGAGAGTCGTTTCGTGCGGGACCCCCAGCACGATCTCGTCGGCCGTCACCTGCAGAGTGCCCTCCGACGCCTTTGCGTTGTTCATGTCCGCCAGGTCTTCGTATACCTGGTTGAAAATGTCGGTCCGCACGATGATGCGATGCTCGCCCGGCGTGACCGGGGGAATTGGCGCGTCCAAGGTCAAGGTGTAACACGCGCCCGGTTCGAGGCGGCCGGCGTACGTCGCACGTCCCAGCGGACGATCCGTAATGTCCCAATTCGCATCTCGGGACAGGTAGACCGTGTCCGACCAACGGCCTTCCGCGGGCTGGTTGCTCAGGTTGCACACCTCCCAACCGATGAACACCGATTCGCCCGGCCGGGCGGACCCGGAGACCGACACGGTGGAAACCTGCAGGTCCGACGCCGGAGGCAGGTCGATGATCACCGGCTGCTGGCTCGCCCGGTCATTGTTGCGTTCCTGCAAATGTTCGAAGATCTTGCCGAGGGGCGTCTCGCGCGGCGGGTCGGTGGCCACGACCACGTAATACGGGCCGGTCATATCGCCGGGAGCTTCGACCGACAGGGTGATCGTATAACTCTGCCCGGCAGCCAGCAGGCCTTCATGCTCGGAGGCCGCCAGGTAGCGGTCGGCCCGCAAGTCGAGGAATGTGTCGCGTGACAGATAGATCAAATCGTCCCAGACCGACTGAGCCTCAGGGGTATCGCCGCCAAGGTTGGTAACCGTATAGGTCAGTTCAAACGGCTGTCCGCGAGTCACGTGCGGAGGCACGACCAGGGCCGTCACCTGCAGGTCGGGCGGATTGGCCAACGTGACCGGCAGCGCCGCCGAGGTGATGTTGTTGCCCTCGTCCTGGAACTCGCCGACGATGGCGCGGGCGAGTTCCCGGCGGGCCGCTGAGACCTGATCCGTCTTCGCCAGTCTTCTGGGCGCTTCGAACGCCACTCCCGGCAACCCATAGCCGATCGTGCTCTGAACTTCCGCGGATCGGTGCGCCGCCGAGTCGGCGTAGACCAATACATAGAATCCGCCCTCGATCCCGTCGGGCAAGGGCACGTCGACCGTGGCCGTATACGAAGCGCCGGCAGCGAGCCCCTCGTTGTTCTCGTCTTGGCGCAAATATTGGCCCAGGTAAAGATCCCCCGCGTCCAGCGAGGGATCCTCCGATAGAAACACTTTGTCGATCCATACCGACTGGCGCGTCGCGCGGACGCCGTCGTTCAACACGGTGAAGGCGATCGGCACCGTTTCGCCCGACGTGGCTCCCGTCGGCACGACCAAATCGGTCACCAACAGGTCCGGTTCGTAGTACGTGACAGGGAGGTGGACGGACGCCAGATTGTTGCGGGGGTCCTCGAAAGGCCGTCGCTCAAAGTAACTCCGCCAGTTCTCGTTGGATCCGCTGTCGGCGGGCCACCAACTGGTATCCAGGGTCCCGGCAACCGGTGCGATCGAATAGCGCTGCGGGTTATGAGCGCCCATGTGAATGTAGAAGTAGTAGTCTCCCTCAATCCCCGTGGGCAGCGTCGCCTCGAATTCCACCTCGTAGCTTTCGCCCGGCGCCAGCGGCTGGTCGTGACTGTGGACGATCTCGCCCAGGAAGGACGAGCGCTCCTTGTCGAACTCCGTGTCGGCGGAAAGCCAGATGTAGTCGCTCCAAAGTCTGGTTCCCGGCCAAACAGGAAGCTGGCCCACGTTGGTCACCGTGTAGCGGAGCGTCGTCTTCTCGCCTGAGTAGTTCTCCGGCGGCACTTCCAGGTCGGTCACCAGCAGATCGGTCGGCACCGGCGTCACGTCGGTCAGCGTCGAACGGTCGTTGTTGAGTTCGTCGGTTTCGGCAACTCGGTTTCCGGAGTCCGTGATCACGACCACGTAACTTCCCAAAGCCGACGGCGTGAGAGGCACGGTGACCGTCTTGGTGTAGGAGGCTCCCGGCCCGAGTGGGCTGTCATGAGTCACGCTGGCGAGCACCAGGGATTCGCCGCCATCTGGCTGTCTGGCCAGCAGAATCCGGTCGGTCCACTTCGTCTGGGTCTCGATCGGGCCTCGGTTCTCCACGGTCCACGTGACGGTGAAGTCCTCGCCGCCGCTGGCCCGCGGGTCACACAGCAGGGAACGCACGGCCAGATCTGGTTCGACCGAAATGCCAATGATATCGATCGCTCGTGCCTTGTAGTTGTTGTTGTTGATCTCGTGGGGATCGTCCGGGTTGACGTTGATCGCCAACGTGTCTTCCAACACCACACCATAAGGGTCCGTCCAAGGCATGATGTAGTACGTGCCCGAAACGAGGTTCGTGGGCAGCGTCACGGTGGTGATCCGATCGTAGCCGGCGTCGGCCAGCAGCGATCCGTAGTGCGGGAACGTCTCCAGGAGTACATCGCCCTGACCTGGATGCGGCCGATTCTTGTCTCGCGTGAGCCAGATCGTGTCCATCCAGTAGTCGACGTTCGTTTCGCCTGGGCCTCGATTGGTAACGGTGTAGCGGACTTCCACCCGCGACCCTTCGACGGCCTGGGCTGGGGCCACCACATCGCTCGTCACCAGGTCCGCCAACGGCAGCGGGTTCACGTAGATCAGCTTGGCTAGGGTGTTGTTGCCTTCGTTCGGCCACTCGTCGACGCGGCCGCCGGCGTCCGCCACGGCCAGCACGTACATCTCGCCGCGGTACCGCATGGGAACTTCCACAGAAGTGGCCACGGAGAAATAACTTTCGCCCGGCGCCAGCGCTGCCCCGTTGGTCAGCGATTCGATCAAGATGTCGTCGTAGCTGAGCTTGCCATCGAGAGAGAGGTAGATCCGATCAATCCAATTGGGAACGGTCGTGGCCGCCGTACCCTGGTTGATCACCACAAATTCTGCGGAAAAGGCGCCGCCAGGATCCACGGAATCGGGTGCAATAATCGACGCGATCTGAAGGTCCGGACGCGGTTTGACCGCCACGGCCAACGTAGTGTCGTCGGCACGTACGTTATTGCCGGCGGCTGGGCCGTGTTCGTACAGTTGATTGCCATGGTTGGTGTGGACGACGAGCCGAAAGACGTCGTTGATGTGGGCCGGCACCGCGATCTGCTCGGACCGCGTGTAAAACATCCCCGGCGGGAGGGTTCCTTCGTAGGTGTATTTGCCCAGTTCGATGGCCTGCGCGTCCGGGTCCCCCTCGCGCTGCAGGTAGACACGATCCTCCCACGGTCCTTCGGCAATCCCCAACCCGGCGTTTTCGACCGTCCAGGTTACGTCGATCAGCGTGCCCTCCTGCGTGGTGTCCGGCGCGATGATGTCGGTCACCTGCAGATCCGGCGATGTGGTCAGCGTCACGGGAACGGCGCCGGACACCCGCTGGTTGTTGTCCAGGTATACAAACTCGAACGGGTCGCGTCCGGTGGCATAATCGCCGACCTTGAGAACCAGGTAATAGTCTCCTTCCAGCCCTTCCGGCAGAGTGACGGAACCGGTGCGGACGTAGCTGCCGCCGACCGCAAGGTGCCCCATGTGGCTGAAACTGACGCTCCACGGCCGGAGCCCGTACGAGGTCCACACCTGGTACAAATCGTGACCGGCAGTGTCCGAGGCCAGATAGATGCGGTCGGTCCAATCCGCACGGCTGGTCAAGCCGATACCTCGATTAGTAACCGTCCAGGTCATATCCAAGGGCTGACCGCTGAACGCTTGGCTGACGGCCTGAAGCGACGTGATCTCCAGATCGGCGTAGGGAATCAACATCGCATCGAAGATTTCGTCAGACTCGGCGGCATTGTTGGACTCCCGATCGTTCTCAAAGACCGCGTCCTCGAAATCAGTACGCACGAACAAGTGATAGCGGCCCACGAAACTGGGAGGCAGGAGGAATGTCTCCGTCCGAGAGTAGCTTTGTCCGATGTCGAGCCCACCGGTGTGGACAAATTCGGCAAGCACGCGATCATCGCCGTTGCCGGAAATCTCGTCTGGCGAGGCGATGACCACGTCGGTCCATGTTTCGGCCGTTCCGGGGCCGGTGCCCACGTTCGTCACGGTCCAACTGACGGTCACTTGGGCGGGATCCCCAATCGTCAGCCCCGGCCCGTCGACGCCGCTGACCGTCAAATCCGGGTACGGCGCCAGGACGCAGGTGACCGGCAGCACCGAGAGGTTGTTTCCTTCCGCATCAACACTCGGATGGTATTCAAAGACTTCGTTGTCGACGTCCAGGATGACGGTGATTTCTAACTGGCCGACGCTGGCCGATCCTTCCGGCAACGTGAGGTTAACCTGGCGGTCGCGCCCCTGGCCGCTGCCGATCACGGCGCTGTGAGCGGGATCGTACTTGATGGTATGGACGAGCAACGTTTGGCCCGTATCGGTGTTCACCACCCGGACCCGGTCCGAAAAGGCTTGATCCGCCGGGCCGTCGCCCTGGTTTTCGATCCGCCAGCGGACCGCCATCTGATCACCAGAGCGAGGTTCTGCCGGAACGACGGAGAGGTCGTGGATCGTCAGGTCTGGATAAGTGGCCAGTACCGCCGTAACGGTGATCGTCGCGACGTTGTTTTGTTCGGCGTTACCCTGGGCGTTGAGTTCGAAGATGTCGTCGGCCCAATCCGTGGTAACCGTCACCTGGAGTTGACCGGTGCCGGCGAGCCCATGAGGCAGCGTGAACGCGTGCTGGCGATCAATCGAGGCTCCTGCCGCCAGGGATCCGTCCACGGCTGGGTCGAGCGGAAGCGTGACATCCAGCAGAGTATTGCTGGTGCTGAGATTGCGGACCACCAAACGCTCGACAAACGGCTCCGCCACGCCGGCTGTGCCGTGGTTGGCAGTCGTCCAGGCGACCGTGACGGTTCCGCCGGAGACGGGACGGGACTCAAGAACTCGCAGACCGGCGATATGCAGATCGGGAGGCGGGGGATAGGTGAGTTGAATCGCCCCGGCGACCCCGACGTTGTTCGTTTCGTTCGCCTCGTGTTGATTTCCGAGCGAATCGGCTTCGACGAGAATGTAATAGTGGCCTTCGGCGAGTGCATGGGTCAGCGGCAGCGTAATCTCAATATCGTCCTGACGATACTCCTGTCCCGCATCCAGCGGTCGCTGCAGGGCCGGCAACAGGACCAACGGAGTGTCGTCGCTGCTGACCGTCTCGTCAGTTGAGAGCCACACGCGGTCCTCGACATTGCCGTTCATCACGCCCGGTCCCTCGTTACGCACGGTCCAGTCGACAGTGACCGCGTCGCCAAACCGAGCCTCGGACTCCGCCAGCGACGCCTGAATCACGAGATCCGGCGCCAGAATCTCGATCGCGGAGGGGCCAGAAGCGTTGTTGCCCTCGAATTGGAACTCGAAAACACGGTTGTAGACGTCGGTGACGACGAACAGATGCCCCCAGCCGCTCATGTTGGCCGGCAACTCCACTGTAGCATCGGTCGTATAGCTTTCTCCAATGGCCAGTGGTCCCTGATGAGAGACGGTCGCCACACTGCGGTCGTCTCCGTCGCCGTAGGTTGCATTGCGGCTGAGCACGACGCGATCATGCCAAGAAGACATCAATGTCGCAGACCAAGCATCGTTGGAGTTAATGACGGTCCATTCCAGCGCAAGCTGCCCGCCGACATTGGCCGTTGCTGGTGCCGTGATGCTCGTCACAGACAGATCGGCAAATGGTCGGGGGGCGACAGCCATCGTGCCCGCTGCGACAGCGACATTTGCGAAGGTGTTGTTGTACTCGTAGACGACGTCGCCGAAATCCGTATACACAAAAATGTGGTAGTCACCGGATAATCCAGACGGGAACGTTCCCGTCCAACTGCCATCGTATGATTCGCTCGGCGCCAGTACGCCGCTGTGTGGCACACTAGCCACAACGCTGTCGTCCTGGTCGCCGAGCGTGGCATTGGCTGAGAGAACGATGCGATCTAGCCACTCGGCGACGGCACCGCCGGGCGTACCGTCATTCGTCTCGGCGATTCCTCGATTCGTAACCGACCACGTGATGGTCGAGTCGTCCGTGGCCAGGACTAAGGTTGGAGCAGTGACATTGCAGGCTTCGAGATCGGGGTAAGGAGTCAGGGTAATTGGTATGGCCGTGGCCGAAACGCCGACGTTGTTGTCCTCGAAAATGAACTCGGACACGCTGTTGCTGGCATCAGTCTTGACCAGCAGCCAGTAGTCTCCCTCGATGCCAAGCGGCAGTTGGACATCCACAGCGGCAGTGTAAGATTGGTTGATATCCAGAGCGCCGCTGTGCGGGACGAAAGCCAAGTTCAGGTCATCGCCGTCGCCGAACTGCTGATCGGGGGACAAAACGATTCGGTCGATCCAACTGTTCATTTCCGTTGCTAGCGCACCGTAGTTGCCCACAGACCACGAGACAGGAATCGTCTCGCCGCTCGTCGCGGACAATGGTCCCGTGATAGAGGTCACGGCGAGATCGGCGAACGCCAACTCGTCGGTCGGTTTCACGGCAAGATCCAGCAAGTACGTACCACGTAGTCCCATACCGTCTAATCCGAGCACGGCAACGTAGTACGTTCCAGGAGTGCCGAGGTCTGCACGGGCAACGGCCGACACCGGATTGGTAGCGATGCTCACAACGTTGTTGGTCGCGTCGCGTATCTCTACGACGGGGGCCAGCACGCTGCCGCCGGGAAGTCGGATGCTGGCCAAGATGGTCTGCCCTGCAGCGACATTTCCCACTCGGAAGAGGTCTTCATCCGAATTGCTACCTGAGCTATCCATCAAGACGCCAGCGACTGTGGCACGTTGACTCCCTCCCACAGCACTTAACGTGACGGCATCGGCCCCCGCCAGCGTGTCGTTGGCGTACTCCGCATCCGATTCCAAGTCGATCCCCCGAGCCAACTCCACTCGTAACTGATACTCGCCGACCACGTCCGACCATTGGTACTTGCCCACTCGCACGTAATACACGC
>JAAYAY010000057.1 GCA_012719125.1 Planctomycetaceae bacterium
ACTCCCTTTGTTCCCAAAACGCACGCCTCCTGCTTGGTCCGATTCTCCACTGCCGGTCAAACTTTCCCCCACCAAGAAAAACCTCCTCCTGCCATCACCTTGGGTTGCGGGCGAAGCCCGCGCTGGGATATCCGTGCCATCCGTGGTCCCAAATTCCCCCCATGCCAATCCGGGCCCCTTGGAGAAGTCTCTCATGAGGACACATCCTGCCAGATACCTTCCCATCGCCGCATTCCTGCTCTCGGTCACCGCCTCCTCGTCCGCCTTCGCCCAGGGCAGCCTTGCCGGCCTCACCCATTGGGAAGAAGGCCGCAGCATGCGGGTGGGGTCGAACGTCTGGATCGAGAACGACAAGTACAACGGCGAGAACAACTTCGATCGTCCCGACCGGATCGAGGCCGGCGAGACCTACGTGATGGCCGACCTGGAAGGGCCGGGGATCATCACCCACATCTGGCTCACGTTCCTGCAGGAGCCGCACTTCTGGGTCAAAGACGGCGCCTGCGATCCACAGGAGATGCTGATTCGCATCTACTGGGACGGCCGTGAGAAGCCCGACGTGGAGGCGCCCGTCGGCGACTTCTTCGCCAACTGCTTCGGCAAGCGGATGGAGGTGATCAGCGTGCCGGTGATCGTGGAGGACGCCGACTCCTACAACTGCTTCTGGCACATGCCGTTCCGCAAGTCGGCCCGGATCGAGATCGTCAACCAGAGCAAGAAGCCGATCCGCAAGCTTTACAACAACGTCGACTGGATCAAGAAGAAGTCGCTGCCCGAGAACACGATGTACTTCTGCGCCCAGTACCGGCAGGAGTATCCGGCCAAGAACTGCGAAGATTACCTGGTCCTGGACGCCGAGGGGAAGGGTTACTACGTCGGCACCGTCTATGCCGTCCGCACCCGCAGCCCGTCGTGGTTCGGCGAGGGGGACGAGATGATCTACATCGACGGCGAGAAGAAGCCGTCGATCCGCGGCACGGGCACGGAAGACTACTTCCTTTCCGCCTGGGGGCTGAAGAAGAACAGCACGCCCTATTTCGGCGTCCCCTACCTGAACCACGACGACCGCATCGTGGGCCAGATGACGTGCAGCTACCGCTGGCACGTGCACGATCCGCTGGTATTCAATACGGGGATCCGGGTGACCGTCGAACATTTCGGTTGGATGTCGCCCGACGAGAACAGGGAGCATCGGGCCCACAGTTGGAACGAACGGGAGGACGACTTCACGAGCGTGGCCTTCTGGTACCAGATGGGGCCGACCAAGAAGTTCTACGAGATGCCGTCGGCCGAGGAGCGCAAGCTTCCCAGCCTGGAACGCATCCTTGTTTGGGGGAAGGACGCCCTCGACGCCAAATTCCACGGGGCCGGCGAAGCCAAGATTCAGGAAGGGGAACGTTACCTCGAATCGGGCGGACAACTCCTCTTCAAACCGGAGACCAAGGAGCAAGGCTGGGTCGAGTACACTTTCGAGGTCAAGGAGAAGGAGCCGTTGCGGCTGCTGCTGGAGATGACGCGATCGTACGACTACGGCGTCTGGCAGCCGATCCTGAACGGGGTGAAAATCGGCGAGCCGCTCGATTTCTACCAGCCCCAACCCGACGTGTTGGAGTTCCACCTGATGGACTTCTGGCCCGAGCCGGGCAAGTACACGTTGCGGCTCGAGTGCGTGGGCAAGAACCGCGATTCGACGGGCTACGACCTGGGATGCAATTCGGTCCGACTGCGCGAACGCCGCCCGCGAGTGAAGGCCTTCGGCTACGACAAGGACAAGGATTGGCGCGTCGAGCAGGTCTTGTACGAGTGATCTGTTGGAGTCCAGCTTTCATGACCAACTCGAATCGTCGAGATTTTTTGAAGCGATCCTCCGTTCTGGCCGCCGGGCTCTGCACAGCCCTGACGGACCCGTCCACGGTGGAGGCGGCTGCAGATCGCCCGCAAAACCCCGACGCCCGTTTTCGATATCTGGGCTGGCAGCTTGGCCTTTCCTACCAGGCGAGTCGTCCGGAAGGGCGGCGTCCCGAAGAACTTCGGCAACTCCTTCGCGAGATGCGCGACCATGGCATGAACTTCATCAGCTTCATGCTCGTCAGCTACTCGTTCTTTGATCCGGAGCACGACGGGTTCGACTGGCCGGTCCGCCGCGAAGGGCTCCTCAGCTATCGCGACGAACGCTCACTGAACGCAAGGGAAGAAACGGAATTCCTCGGCGACGTCATTCAGGAGGCGAAGGAGGCCGGCTTTCACGTGCAACTCATGACCAACTGCGGGATCTGGAACCCGGACCGGATTATCAAGGGTTATCCCCAGACTCGGCCGCAAGTGACTTGGGACGACCGCCGATCCGGCTGGGTGCACTGCCCCGACATCCCCGACGGCTATCGCTGCGTTCGAGACGTCATTCTGGATGCCTTGGAGCGTTACGCCCGCCGGGGTGTGGCAAGTTACGCGATCGAGTATCCCGGCTATGCGGGCAGTGGGTGCTTCTGCGAGGCTACGCGGACGGCTTTCGCCGACGAAACCGGTCGCGAGCTCACGCCGCAGTGGGCTCGGGCGAACCGTCCGGAATTCGACGGCTGGAAACAACAGCACATCGGGTCGATCCTCAAGCGGCTCGTGGATGAGGTCCATGCCCAGACGCCGGACGTGGAAATCTGGCTTCACACGGCGTGCACCGCCAGCGGAGGGCGGGGCCACGCCCCCGATCCGCTCCGCAAGGCCGGCATCACCGCGACCATGCCCTACCTGATGCACAGTCCGTCGCCCGATTTCTCGCGTCTCTCGAAGAACGTCGATGCATGTTACCCGCTCCCGGCGGTCGCGCACGTTTGCGTTCGGGCCAAGCCGTTCAAGAACTACGCGATTCCGCCCAAGAACCCGGCGCTGATCAGCAAGTTTTTCGATGCCGTCGAGCAGACCAGAATGGAGAACCTTGCCGGCCTGGTGTTCTTCAACGAGACCAACGTTCCCCCCGAAAATCGCAGGGCCGTGTACGACGGGGTCAAACGGTTTGTCTAGCGCTCCTTGATCAAGGTGACAGCCACCAAATCTGGTGAAGTTGGAGACTCTGGCACACCTCAGAGCTCCCCCCGCCGCAAAATCAAAAGCGATCGGGCGGGGATGTCCCAGCGGCTGTTAGGTTGTGATGCGGAGGCGTCGGTCGGTACATACGTGTCGGCGGTCGTCACCGTGGCGGCGGCTTCCGTGTAGTTGGCCAGCACCAGGTAGAGTTCGTGGTTGGCGAACATCGAGGCCACCACGCCTTCGGGGAGCGGACCGGTGAACAGGTCCGAGTCGCCGATATCGAGCCAGGCCCAGGTCCCTTCTTCGACCATCGGCAGGTATTGGGCCAGCCAACGGGCGTGGGTCGGTCGGGCTTCGGGACGCCCCGGCTGGGAATCCCACCAGCCGTAACTGTGTGGGCCCTCGGGATGGGCTTGGTAGTGTTTCCAGATGGCGCGGCAGTGCCGGGTCCAGAAGCACTTCTCCTCCGGCGGATAGTCGATGCCCGGGATCACGGCCCGTTCGCCGGTGAACGGACGGCCCGCCAGAAGCACGGGAAACTGCATGTAGGGGATCGCGTGCAGGTACAATTCGTCCTCATTGGCAATCGTGGCGCGGCTCATGTCCAGGCAGGGAACGACGTAGGGGGGATGGTTCTTCACCTCCTCCCGAAGCTTGTCGCCCTGCCGGCCGCCTTCGCCGACCCAGAGGTAATCGTAGACCTTCAGGTCGGTGTTGGGACATCGGGTGCCGCCGCGATGGACCTTGACCACACCGCCACGACGATGCACCTCGGCATAGACCAGGCTCAACAGATCGGCCAGCGCGCCGTCGTTCTCGGGCGTCTCTCGAAACGCCAGCACCTGGTCGCCCGTCGCCTCGCCGGACAGGTCCGGCGGCTGGCGGTAGCCGAGGTCGTTGTAGATTCCGTCGACGCCGTATTCGTCGAGAATCCGCACGACGTGCTGCAGGTAGTAGGCTCGCCACCCGGGGCTGGCCGGCGAACAGTGGGCGTAGCGGAAGTAGATCTCGACCAGGGGGCGGTCGTCTGCAGCGGTCCACTCGGGGCGGAAGTCGGGGTCGGTCTTCTCGAAGTAGCCGCTGGAGGCGTAGACGATCAGTTTCATACCGCGACGGTGAACCATGTCCACAAACCGGCGGAAGCCCGCCGGGTTCAAGGCGTCGAGCTTATGGGAGCCGAACAGCCGCTGCGAATCGTTCCACTCCTCGTGCACGTGGATCAGGCGGATGCCGTGGTCCCGGAGCGAATCGAGTTCCCGTTCGTCCCAATCGTCGGGATCCCAGGGCTTGCGGCAGGGATACTCGCCCAGGTTGTAGCAGCACTGGCCCGGCAGATAGCTGGTAACCAGGTGCTTTCTCATACACGTGCGGATGCCGCGTTCGGCCAGCCGGATGTTCTCGAGCCGCTTTCGGTGCTCGGCGCCCGTGTATTCGGCGAGCACGGCAGGGACCGCCGATTGGGCTTGGGGGGCTGCGGTCGCTGCAGCGGCCGATGCCGGGACTCGGTTCACGACGGTTCCGGCCGTGGCGGCAACGGCACTCGCTTTCAAGAAGTCGCGTCTCTGCATCGTGTCTCTCCTGTGTGCACGTCAAGAAATCAGTTACCGTCTTCGGTGCAACCCGTTTCACGGCGGACACTCCGCTCCAGGAATGGTGGAACGATGGAATACTGGAATGATGGAATGATGGAATGATGGAATGTCGCAGGAAACCCGTATCGCCAAGCGGTCTGGTTGAGCTCGTCCAACCGTTCCATTCTTCCATCATTCCAGTATTCCCTTTCAAATCGGACAGCCATCTGTCGGTCGTTCCTTACACCCGGTACTCTCGGACTCGTTCCATTAGCCGGTTTGCCGCGTCCACATCCGACACATCACCGACTTTGTAGAGGACTCCCCCGGCCAGTTCATGCCGTTCGAGTGCGGCGACGAAGGCGTCGTGCGGAACCTGCACCACCAGCGGCATATCGCCTGTGCGCTGTTGGATGTCGCGGAGCACGTCGAAGGCCTTGGGGAAACCGCGGTCGTCGCCGAGGAAGATGGCCTTGAGGCCGTTGAAGCCGGCGACGGTCTGGAGCAGGTGCCGGCCGTTGCCGTGGATGTGGACGACACCGCCGTCGAACTGGCGGAAGATCCGCTCGGCCGGTCCCCTGCCCCACTCCTCCAGCGTGTTGATCGAGGTCATGTGGAAAGGATCGACGCTCTCGGAGACGATCCGGCCGGGGATCCACTGGACCATATTGCTGCAGGTTCCGCCCTCAGGGCCGGTCGCGTTCTCAAAGAACGCCGACTGGACCGCCACGTTGATCTCGAAGGCCAGCTCGACGGCCCGGCGGACTTCGTCCGGGCGTTCGTAGAGGCTGAGATAGGTTTGGGTGGCGCCGACCAGTTCAAACACGAAGTTCAGCCCGTCGATCAAGATGAAGTGGCTGACGCCGAACTTGCCCGCCGCTCCTTCGGCGAAGATGCGAAGTTGATTGAGGTAGCGGTCGAACCAGGGATGGGAGCGATCGAGGTGAAGGCGGTCCAGTTGGGACCAGTCTTCGAGGATGGGTGCGACCATTGAGGAGATCCAGCCCGTATCGGGATCAGCCATGAACTGCACGTCCCCGTCGATCAGGCCGCCGTAGAGGCCCTGATCCATTTCGCTCAGGTAAGCACTGGGCACAGAGTCGTCGTCTATGGTCGCCCTCTCCGAGAAATGCCGATCCCAAAAGGCAATCCGCTCGGCCGGATCGGGGGCGTCGCAGTAGCCTTCCGTGTATCGAGCCCGAAATTCGGCGATCGCCCGGCTCGGCGTTTCCATGACGGCAAAGATCTGGTCCTGCGCCCGACGCTCGTAGAGGGAGCGGAGGCGGTTCAAGACGTGTGGCAGCGTTGGTTTGTAGGCGAACATGCGTTCTCCGTGAATGTCTCAGTGTGCAACTCTACTCTTCGCATGTTGCCTCAATCATCAATACTTCAAATGGTTCCAGTTGGTACTCGCAACTGTTTTGGGCTGCGAGCCGATCGGGGATGCCGCGATCGGCTGCCGACCAGGGCGCGGTCAAGCGAAAGGTGCCGGAGCGCCCGGGTAGTTCGAAGGCGTCGGCCAGGTTGAGCGAGATCGATTGGGGTTTTTCGGCCGGGTTTCGCAGGGTGAGGATTCCCTTGCGGGGCGACCAGGCGGCGTAGCCGTAGACTTCGGCTTCGCCCGGGTCACCGCCGACCCAGTGGACGTCGACGAGCGCGTCGGCATTTTCGCGGGACCAGCGGGTGCAGTCGGCCAGGACGTCCCAGGCCCGGTCGGTCATCCGCGAGGGGGTCACATAGAGTTCCATGAGTTGTGTGCCGCCGGCGAAGGCCATGCGAATCTCGTCGGGCAGATCGTCGACGTCGTCGACCATCTTGGCGGCCGTGCCGAGTTGGGCCTGGCACAGGCTGACGATCATCAGGGAATTGAGCGGATAGAGAGGAGCCCGATCGACGATCATGCGGCGGACGAACATGTCGCGATAGGTGATCGACTGTTCGCGCATGGAGCCGGCGCCGTGGAAGCCGAGGTCGTGCCCGTTGCGCCAGACCGAGTCGCCGTACCAGAGCCAATAGGGCGAGGGCCAGGTGCCGGTGGTGATGCTGAGGTAGATGTCGGGGCGTTGCTTTCGCAGTTCCCGGGTGAGCTTGAGGAGGGCTTCGATGTCGCCGGCCAGTTCGTTGTCGGCCCCCGGCGAACCGAGGCCCTGGCCGACGCCGTCGAATTTGAAGTAGTTGGCACCGTAGTCGGCGATCATCTGTTTGCAGGACTCGGCATACCGGGCGTAGTAGGTCGGCCCGGCCAGCGCGAAGCCGCGGGAGTTGGTTTCGAAGCCCTGAGTCTTACCGTACTCCAGGCGATCTTTCTTGGCCTGGCCGTAGCCGCCCCAGGGCGAGAGCCAGACGCCGATGGCCGATCTCTGCTTCTCCGCGGCCTTCTGGTGGGGTGCGAATCCGTTGGGGAACCCGTCGTGGAATTTCCACAGCGTTTTGGGATCGTCCCAGCCGTCGTCGAAGACGAAGCTGTCGAACGGGACGCCGCGTTTTTCGAACATCTCGCGGCCGAACTGTTCCATCACGTCGAGGCATTGTTTCTCATCCATCCGCCGGCCGGGCCAGGCGATGTCCCACCAGGAATTGTAATGGAGGAACAGGCGGTAAGGCCGGGCACGTTCGCGTTCGACGTAGTAGAGGAAGGCACGGCGCAACTGGCCCCGCGGAGCGATACCGATGACGGCAGAGCGGGACCACGTTCCGCCCGGCTCCGGCTGGCTCTGATACCGTGCCGTACATTCCACTCGCCCGTCGACAACTCGGTTGTCTGCCAGGGGATGCTCGCAGGCGAAGAACAGGTTGCCCGCCACGACGGGCGAGCCGCTCACGGTGCCGGCGACCTCGGCCTTCACCTGGTCGACTTCGAGGACGACCACTTCGTTTGCATCGAGCGGCGTCTTGCCGGGCCGTACAGTCAGTTCGGTGCGAACGGCATTGGAGTGATCGCGGAGGGTTGCCGTCCATCGAGCTTCCGTGCGGCCGTCGGGCGACGTCAGTCGGACGATTGCCTGCCAGCCGGGTTCCTGCGATGACACCGGTAATGCCCCCGGCTGCGGGTCGAGCCGGACCAGTTTCGGCTCCTCAACGATCTGCCATTCCGAGGCTGCCAGGGGGCGGTCGCCGGCCATGTTCATGCGGAAGGCCTCCGATGGCTGGGGAAGCAGAATCCGACCGTCAAAGTGATCGTCGATCCGACCAAGGCAAAACCGACCCGGTTTCACACTCCAGTAGACAGAGAGTACGGCGTTCTCCAGAACAAGCTCCCCGTCGGAGAATTTGGCCGAGGCTGGCCCCGGACCGCGGCCCGGGAATTCGACGGCGGCCGTGGGCCTCAACGGAATCGCAAGGGTGGAGACGACGGCAACTGCCGCCAGGGACGCCCGGCGGATACGATCGTGATGCTTTCTCGGCATGCTATTCCCCTTTCCGGCCAATGGACGGCGTTCAGACGGCCTCGATTGTATGCGTTCGCCCCCGGGCTTGACCAGTGTTTGGGCGGTTTGGCTTCGCAGGAAAACAACCACGGATGGCACCGATGACACGGATAAGCGAGGATGAGCACGGGATTTGCGCGAGTAGTGTCCAGAGCTTTGCAGACGCGCCGGGAGGTGCTAGGATCATCATCCGGGTGGACCACTCCTGTTCCCTTCGTTATCGTGTCGAGCCGGACGGTACCGTTACCTTCATCGGAAACAACCCATGACACTCTCCCAGATCGCTTCCCGCCGCCGTTTCCTCAAGGCCGCCTGCACAACCGCGACAACTCTCGGGTTGTCGTCGTTCGGCTGGTGCGGCGGGCCTCCACCCGTTACCAACCCGCGGGCTACGGACGGCGACGACGCCCACGAACCGAAGTGGGACGAGCAGTTTATTGTTACCGTGGGACCGGCCAAGGCCGACCTGGTGGGAACGACCGACCGGGCAATCCAGGCGGCCGTGGATACGGTGGCCCGGCGAGGCGGCGGGACGGTGCACCTGCTGCCGGGAACCTACACGCTTCGCAACGCCGTGTTTCTGCCGTCGAAGATCCGGCTTGTGGGCAGCGGGCCCGAGTCGGTGATCACCAAGATCGCCTCGGAGACCGTGGAACTGGCGGACGACTCGAACTGGTTCGACCAGGAAATCACGCTGGCCGAGGCCAAGGACTTTCGCGTCGGCGACGGGGTGCTCATCCGGGCGACGAATCCGCACAACGGCAGCACCGACTTCATCAAACGCACCTTGGTCGCCCGTTCGGGGAACCGCTTCAAACTCAGCGACGGGCTTCGCGACAATGTCTGGCTGAGCGGGAAACCGACCTGTGCTTCGCTGTTTCCGCTGCTCACCAGCGAGAACACGGCGGACGTGGTGATCGAGAACCTCACCCTCGACGGCAACGGGCAGAACAACGAGAATCTGAACGGTAACTACGCCGGATGCATCTTCCTTCAGGACTGCAATCGGTATAGGATTCATCGGGTCGAAGCCCGGAACTACAACGGCGACGGGATCAGTTTCCAGGTCTGCCACGACGTGGTGGTCGACGAGTGCCATTGCCACGACAACACGAACCTCGGCGTGCATCCCGGGTCGGGTTCGCAGCGCCCGCTGGTCCGCAACTCGCGGATGGCGGACAACAATATCGGGTTGTTCTGGTGCTGGGGCGTGAAGTACGGGCTGGCGGAAGGCAACGAGATGACCGGCAATCGCAGCTACGGAATCTCCATCGGCCATTGCGACACCGACAACGTGATGCGGAAGAACCGGATCAGCGCCAGCGGCAAGGTCGGCATCCTGTTCCGCGATGAGAACCGGGGCCGGGATTTCTGGCCCAACCGCAACCTGGTGGAAGAGAACACGATCCTCGACAGCGGCGGCGAGGACGGCGTGGCCGTCGACATCACCGGGAAGACCCGCGACGTGCGAATCGTCCGCAACGAAATCCGCGAGACCCGGGCGCCGGTGGGTCGCATCGGCATTCGCATCGGCGAGAACGTCGGTGCCGTCGAACTGGAGGATAACGCGATCGAAGGATTTGCGGCGGCTGTTGCCGATCGGCGTACTGGATGACAATACGATGCCATTTGTTGCTTGTCCGTGCGGAAAGAAGTTTCGTGCAACCGACGCACTGGCCGGAAAGCAGGTGAATTGCCCCGGCTGCGGGCGACCGCTGTTGATTCCTCAGGCAAGCTTGCTCGACGAGGAGCTTGCGAGACCCAGCCGGCCGTCGCCGGCTGCCGCTCCCCTGCCCCGTTCGCACGTCAGCGATCGCTCGGTCAAGATGGAGGGCTGGCTGCTGGCCCTGCTGGCGATCGGCGGCGGTGCGGTGGTCCTTGTGATCGTGGTCACGATGATGTCGATGTTCTCGGGAAGTGGTCCTGCACGACCCGATGGAGGTTCGGCGATCAGCACAGCCGACGAACCGGCGGTTTCCGACACTGCATCCGGCGGTGCTTCTTCTCAATCGGCCGACTCTCCGAACCATCGCCAGGCTGAACTTGAATCGAGATCTCCGACGGACGCCGCGGCCCTCGACAGCGCCGCACCGGCCGCGGATACTTCGGCG
Source organism: Planctomycetaceae bacterium (assembly GCA_012719125.1). Taxonomy (GTDB): domain Bacteria; phylum Planctomycetota; class Planctomycetia; order Pirellulales; family Thermoguttaceae; genus JAAYAY01. Next base: position 10,135 of record JAAYAY010000057.1, read on the forward strand.
ACGCAAGCTTTCCCTGAGCCGGCTCCGGAGTCGCCTTCGCCGCCGATGGCAAAGCGCGACGAGCCGCGACCGGGCAAACCAGCGCAGCCAAGTGGTAGTCCGACCCGGCCGATGGCGGATACGATTCGGCTTTCGACGGGTGTTTCTCTGGCTCAGACGTTACCGACGGGCACGGCCATGGGGTTCAGCGTGGAGTACGAGTTCGTGAACCACGCGCCCAGCGGCACGGCGAACTTGATTTGGGTGATTGAATCGGGAGACGGGAAGGCAGTCCGGCAGCGTGTGCAGATGGCTGGGAGAGGAACGCTTCAAGGATTCGTTCCCCAGCTTCGTCCAGAAGACGGCCCGTTCAACACGTACATTGAGGACGGGAGCGGGAATCGGCTTTCCAAGTCGTTGACGTTGCGGTAGGCGCCGTGCCTCCCTTGTCTCTTCTTTCCGGCAGACGCAACTCTGCTTGACACGAATGGACTGTGACCCATGAAACAAATCGACCACGTAAACATCGTCGTTGACGATCTGTCGCGCATGACCGCGTTCTACCGCGACGCGGTCGGCTTGAAAGTGACCCGGGAAGTGACCATTCAGGGTGACTGGATCGAGGCGATCACGGGGATGCCGGGTGTGGTTGCCGACGTGGTCTATTTGGAGCCGGCTACGGGGCCGCCGCTGGAGTTGATCGCCTACCGGTGCCCGGAAGGTCCGCGCCCGGCCGATCTGGAGAAGGCGAATACGAAGGGGCTGCGGCACCTGGCTTTTCTGGTCGACGACTTCGACCGGGTCCTGGAATCGGTGCGTGCGGCCGGCGGCGAGCTTCTTGCCCCCGTCCAGAAGGTCCCCGGCGGCCAGGTCGATTATGGTGCCCGGCAGAAATGGATCGTCTATTGCCGCGATCCGGAGGGGAACCTGCTCGAGTTCTGCGACTATCGATGACATGACAGCCCGCGGGAAGGGTGAGGATTCTTGCCAAATTTGGCCTTCCATGGTAGAGTCGCGTGCGGAGGGGGCAGGCCCGCGCTTTCTGGGGGCGTTGCGACATGATTCCGCTGCGGCGATTATGGGCTCAGATCACTGGGCACCTGCTGGAAGAGGTTGTCGGTATCCATCAGCGGGCGCACGCAACGTTCGGACACAAGCTGGGACGGACGCACGCGTTTCCCCTGTTCCAGGGCAAGCGAAGAAACCGCACGATCATCTACAACGCCGAGTACGACTCGGCCGGCGAACTGCGCCGCGGGGTGCTGTTCATCACCACCGGGGCTTTCGTGCAGCCCTCGGCCTCGGAACAATGGTCGATCGGTCACAGGTGGCGCTATTGGAAGCCGACGGCAAGGCAACTCCAGCGGCTCGCCTACCGGGTGTTTGATGCGGTGGGCGACGAATGGAACCTCGACCTGGCTCCGTTGAAGATGCCGATCAAGTTGTCGGATTGGATCAACGATCTGGCCCTCGAGTTCGCTCAACGCAGCCGGCTGGATCCGGACCACCCACAGTTGGCCAAGTGCCTGCGGCTAATCTTCGTGCGTGGCGGACACGACACCGCCGTGGGGCAGCATTTCGAATTGCCCCACGAAGGTCTGGGCGGACTCCTGGCCGCCTTCGTGTTGGCCGCCTGCCGGCACCGCGTGGATTCGCGTTGGGAACAAGCGTTTGCCATGCCTGACGTTCCGGTGGGGCTTTGGTCGAAGGCGCCCCCGCTCTGGACCGAACTGACGCCTGGGGCCGAGCGGGGAGTAGCCCTCGGTTACCCGCGACCTGGACACGCGTCGTCGGATTCGCCGGGCGGGATCCAGCTCGCCCGGTACCCTCGGGCGGACATGGCAGCATCTGCCGAGAACGCGTTGCGGGCCGCGGCCAATGTGCCGTCTCCCTCGTTGTACGAGGTTGCCGCTTCATTCCCGGCGGCGGCAAAGGCCGGTGATCTGGCGTCGTGGTCCGAGATTCTGCACGCTATCAGCCGGAGCGGCGAGGAGGACGCCAAGGTCTGGAATCTCACTCAGCCGGACGTGCTCGAGTCGGTTCGGCAGTCGATCAAGGAGTGGGATCGATCGTTTTCGAAGTGGGTGAAGGAGACTGCCAGATCGTCATAGGGCAAGCCAAACGGACTTGAGTTTGCCTGCCGAAGTGCGCGCCGTTGTTGACGCCTCTTTCTCAGACGACATCCCCTCCGCAACATACGCTTGCCGTGCGGAACCTCAACTGTGAGAATCGGACTGTTTCGACACTTGGCTGCTTCGTTGAGGAATCAGGCTGTGACACGACCACCGCCCACGACGTCCGCACCCGCGTTCGCCTCTCACTCATTCGGGGGTGTTCAAAAAACCTCTTGACGTTTCTTGCCCGCCTGATAACATCGTATTTGTGTACTTATGTATAGATACAAGTCAGACGCCGTAACTTCCCAAATCCGTTCCCCTGCCGGAATTCCACATCCGAATGCCCGCGTCACCCCACCCAACTCCATCAATCAGCGTCCAGGAACACCCGGCAGCAGTCCCGCCTCTGCCAAGACGCCCCTGTGCCCAAACTACTCCCCTGCACCCGCAAGACTGCCCCCAAGTGAGCCAAAAGCACAAAAACACTTGCGCAACAATGGCAACAATGCACAGTGCGCATCTAGCCCCGTAGTTACCCCATCGCAAAATCTCCAACACCTCGCTCTTTGACATCCGAAATAGCGACGCTTACGCAGCACTGACACCGCGTCGAAACGGCACGTGCCAAGCCCCATGCGTACGACCCCGACCAAAAACCCTCGGCCGACAATCTCACTCCGCTCCCACGACTTCCGGCGTGGCAAACTCCCCCTCCATATCGTAAGGCAACCTTCGCACCGTCTTCCCCTCGAAATCGGTGAAGTACAGCCGCGAGACCGAGAGCTTGTCGGTATGTCCGTCGGCCCAGAGCATGGCGAATGGAGTGTCCGGCTCGGCCCCAATCACCTTGCGCACATAGGAGTGGTTTCGCGGGCTATCCTTGGTCACGTCGTGGGTCTTCGTCCACGTCGCCCCCTCGTCGCGGCTCTTCCAGACAGCCACCTCCCCCCCGCCGCCCCAACGCTGCGGTCCCCGTTCCGTCGGACCCGCAATCCGCCAGGTGCCGTCGCCGTCGACCCAGATCGAACCGGTGTCATAATTGTGCGTCGAGTTGGTCACCTTGTGAATCCGCCAGGTTCCCTCCTTGTGGTGCATCACTTCCCAAGTGCGCGGATCGCCCTGCGGACCCGGGCGATGATCCGACGAAGTCACGGCAAGAATCACCGGATTCCCCTGGCTGTCAAGCGTAATATCATGGAAGTAGATGAGCCGATTCTCCTCCGAATAGGCCTTCAATCGGGCCGCGTTGTCCGGATCGGTAAGAGGCGGCGCGATCGTCCGCCCGTCCGCCGTCTGCCACGTCTTCCCGAGATCGCGCGTCTCGAGGTAGTAGGCGTCCGTCCGGTTGTCGGGATGGCCTTTCGGATGCCGATTGAACGCGGTGATGACCCGCCGGCCTTGCCGGAACGACACTTGATAGTGCCCCTCGATGCCCGCCAACTTCTGGTCCTCGCCGCGGGAACCGTCCGGCTTGCGGAAGTTCCAGTAGAGCTCCCGCACGCCCGTGTATTTGGTGAAAAGCTCGACGATCCCTTCGCCCTCGACATACCACGGCTGGGGATAGCAGATCTCGTCGGAGGAGATCAGTTCGAAACGATCAATGTCGTAGGGCTTGACGCTGCGATAGACGAACCCCGGTCGCGATCGGGCTCGACCGGCCACATAGACCCATATCCGTCCTTCGGGATCGATCGTGAGCGACGAATCGTCGTGCGGATCGTCCACCCCGCCCTTGTCGTGAATGATGGTCGGACGAGGCACGCGATCGTCCTCGTGATCGTAGTAAGAGATCATGTTGTAGAGGTACCGCTGGCCCCCCTTCGATCCGCCGTAGCAGAAGAAAGTCTTCTTCGCCGCCGGGGCGTAGATCGCGATCGGCGCATGATCGGCCGTGTAGGTCCCCAGCCCGCCGGAATACTTGTCGCCGTAGTCCCAGAAGCCTTTCCAGTCTTTCTTGCCGTAGGGTGCGTCGGTGTACTGCCCGAGCGTGAACCAGATTCCGCGGTAGCCGTCGTCTTTGGGCTTCAGCGTTTCGTCTTCGGCGGCAGAAGCGAGGCCAACCGAGAACAGTACGAGCAGAAACGAGAAGGGTGCGAATCGGTTCATGGCGGTTCTCGACGAATAGGGTGGCAGTGGCGATGGTGCCGGAGTACGACTCTTCGGCGTAAAACCGGCTCCATCATACCTGCCGGTAAACAAGAAGTCATGCCTCCCGATGCTCCTCCCAAGGAGCCTGTACCTCGCCTACGGCAGGGTTAAACAATCTGCCGTTGTGACTGGCTTGTGCAGAGGAAGACGCTTGGGATCGGGCCACAGGTTTTGCCTGAGTCGTCCAAGCGGCCCGGCCGATCGGAAAATCGATCGCAGGAAATCGGCGCCGGCTTGCCGCCTTCCATCGCGCGGTCGGTGGATAGGACACACGTCTCACACCGCCTAAACACAACGGCTGCAAAGACTTCTGCACATTCGCGCATGACAGAAGGTGGTGAGAGCGGGATCGGTTCCACGGCAGGTATCGAAATTCGCGGATCTTTCGCCAATCGCTGAAGAGTTGAGGCGTTCACTCACCGCTTGACGATAAGCCGCATACAGTCGCCGGCCACTTCCCTGGGACGGCCATGCAAAGCAGGGGACAGGTCATGGAATGCCCGAGATGCCGATCGCAGAGCGTCTACCGAAGCAAGCGAGGGAATGAAGCCCTGCCTTTCTTCGTCAGATGGTTGCTGGTCATCCTGCGATGTCACAACTGCGGCCGGGAACTCGTTCGCTTCGCACCGTTCTGCTCGGTGAAGTCCCGATCTGGAGAATCAGATCCCGGCCACGTTTCGGCCGGGAGAAAGGTGGAACGGATTCAGTTGCCGCGACTGCGGGCGGAGCGGTGAAGGGCAATGGAATGATTAAGGACGTGGCCTGTCACCCCCTCAACCCTCCACGGTTGTGTCCCCCGCCCGAATCCCAAAAAACGCCGCGTAGAGGACCGGCACGACGAACAACGTCAACACCGTGGCGAAACTCAACCCGAACATGATCGTGATCGCCATCGTGTTGAACAGCGGATCGGTCAGCAGCGGAAACATGCCGACTACGGTGGTCAGCGAGGCCATGGTGACGGGCCGCATGCGGCTCACCGACGAGTCGACCACGGCCTGGTAAGGCGGCTTCCCCTCGCGGATCTCGATGTCGATCTGGTCCAGCAGCACCACGGCGTTCTTGATCAGCATCCCGAACAGGCTCATCGCCCCCAAGAGCGCCATGAAGCCGAACGGTTGCCCTGTCAGCAGCAGCCCCGCCGTGATGCCGATCACCGACAGGGGCAGCACCAGCAGGATGATCAGCGGCTGCCGGAACGAGTTGAACAGAAAGACCACGATCAGCGACATGAGGATGGCCGCCACCGGCAGCCTCGAGAAAACCATCGACTGCGCCTCGCTGGAATCCTCGTGCATCCCGCCCCATTCGAGCTCGTAGCCCATCGGAAGCGGGATGGCCTCGATCTTCGGTCGCAGCCGGTCGAAGAGCGTCGTCGCCAGGGCGCCCTGCGGATCGCATTGAACCGTAATCGTGGGCCGGCGATCCCGCCGCCGGCGGATCGGATCTTCCCATCGCACCTGAATGTCGCTCACGACCTGGCGGAGGGGAACGCTGTTGTAAGCGTGACCCCAGACTGGCACGTTCTCCAGATTGTCGATGTCCTCGCGTTCCGCCTTGGGGGCCCTGACCAGGATCGGCAGCAATTCGTCCCCCTCGCGGTAGAGGCCCACCGGCATCCCGCTGGTCGCCTCCCGCAGAGAGATCGCCATCTCCGACCGCGACGTGAACGTTCGCCGGCCTCGTGCCTGGGAGTAGACCGGCACGCACGTCTTCACCGGCTGGCGCCAATCGTCGCGAACGTCCTTGGTGTTCTGATCGGCTCGCATGACGGCCTGGGCCTCCCGGGCCAACCGGTGCAGCACCTCGACGTCCGGCCCACTGAACCGGGCCTCGATCTCGAAGGGAACCGACGGCCCCAGGCAATAACGCCGCACGCGCGGTTCGGCCTGCGGGAAGTTCTCCTTCACATGAGCTTCCGTGGGACCGAACAGCCGGTCGATGTCGCCAGGTGTTTTTACGTTGACCACCAGGTGGCCGTAAGCCTGGTTGGGCAGCTCCGGCTCGTAGGGCAGATAGAACCGGGGCGGCCCCGATCCGAGAAACGTCGCCACGCTCACCACCCCCGGCTGCTTGAGAAGATGCTCCTCGACGGCCTTCAGGTCCTCGGCGACGTTCTGAATGCGACTCCCCTCCGGTAGCCAGTAGTCGACCATGAACTGGGGCCGCGTCGCGTCTGGAAAGAAGATCTGATCGACGAATCCGAATCCCAACACCGCTGCCGTCAACAGGCCCACCATCAGCAGCATCGTGCCCAGGCGATGGTGCAGCGCCGTTTTCAGCAGTCCTGCATAGATTCGGTAGGGCCGTCCGGCATAGGGATCGGTTCCCGCCTTGCCCGGCTTGATTTTCAGGAACATGTCGCAGAAGACCGGCGTCTGGGTCATTGCCAGAACCCAACTCACCATGAGCGACACGCCCACCACGACGAACAGGCTCTCGCAGTACTCGCCCGTGTTGTCTTCAGAAAGGTAGACCGGCAGGAACGCCAGCACGGCCACGAGCGTGGCCCCCAGCAGCGGCCATGCGGTTGCCGCCACCGGACGCGTGACAGCCTGCATCCGCGGTTCGTTCTTCTGCAGCCGAATCAGGATCCCCTCGACGACGACGATGGCGTTGTCGACCAGCATTCCCATGGCGATGATGAAGGCCCCCAGCGACGTCCGCTGCAAGTCGACGCCGATGACCAGCAGCACGATCAACGTGCCCAGGATCGTCAGCACCAGGCCGCTGCCGATCAACAGCCCGCTCCGCATCCCCATGGTCACCAGCAGCACGGCGATCACGATCACCAGCGACTCGATCAGGTTGATCATGAAGCCGTTGATGGCTTCCTGTACATTGTCGGCCTGGAACGACACCGTTCCCACTTCCAGTCCCGCGGGAAACTCGGCCAACAGTTCGTCGAGCCGGTGATGCACCGCCTGGCCCATCTTCACCACGTTGCCGCCCGAGACCGTCGAGACGGCCAAGCCGATGGCCGGCTTTCCGTTGAACCGCATCATGGTGAGCGGCGGATCGAGATACCCGCGGCTGATGCCGGCCACGTCCCGCAACAACACCAGGTCGGTCGAAGGCGTGCCCACCGTCATCGGATCAGTCGGGCTGCCCCGCACGACCAGGTCGCCGATCTCGTCGACCGAAGCAAACATGCCGGTCGGCGCCAGTCGAATGCGTTCTCCTTCCACGTCCAACGCCCCGGCGTCGACTACCGTGTTGTGCCGCTGGAGCGTTTCGAGAATCATCTGCGGATGGACCTTCAGCTCGGCCAGTTGCGAGCGGGAGATCTCCACGTTGACCACTTCCCGTTGCTCGCCCCACAACTCGACGCGTGAAACGTCGTCCACCAGAAGCAGCTCTCGCTGCAGGATGTCGGCGTAATGCTTCAAGTCGGCGTACGAATAGCCGTCCCCCGTCAAGGCCAGCACCACGCCGTACACGTCGCCGAAATCGTCGCGAACGACCGACGGTCCCGCCCCGGGGGGCAGCTTCGACTGGGCGTCGTTCACCTTCCGGCGCAGTTCGTCCCACACCTGGGGCAGACGGTCCTTCCGGTACGACTTTTTGATCTCGGCATGAACGATCGACAGCCCCGCGCGCGAGAGCGAGCGAACCACGTCGAGTGCGTCGAACTGCTGGACGGCCTTCTCGACCACGTCGCTGACCTGCTCTTCCACTTCCGCCGGCGACGCCCCGGGGTACCGGGTGACAATCACCGCCGTCTTCACCGCAAACTCGGGATCTTCGAGCTTGCCGAGGCGGAAGTAGGACCAGAGCCCCCCGACGATCAGCAACACGGTGGCAAACACGACCACCGCTCGCTGCTTGACGATGAATTCAACGAGCTTCATGACGCATCGCCTTCGCTGACCGCACGGTCGGCAGCACCCTCCTGTGGAACCTCCATCCTGACTCGCTGCCCTTCGTGGAGCAGCGGGGCGCCGGCCGTAACCACCCACTGCCCGGGAACCAGGCCGCCGGTGATCTCGACGCCTTCGTTCGTCAGTTCTCCCACCGTGACCGGCTGCCGATGGACGGCGCCATCCTTCGGGTCGACCACCCAGACACCGGGCTTTCCGTCCTCGCCCAGCACCGTGGCAGCCGCGGGCAACCGGAAACCGATCGCTTGGGAAGACTGGCCGATCTCGATTCGCACCCGGGCCGTCATACCCGGACGGACGATCAAGTCGGCCGGCAGCTTGAGCGTGACCGTTATCGGATAGGTGAGCTTGCCGTGCTGAATGGCCGGCCCGATCTCCTTCAGTTCTGCTGGAAACCACCTTTCCGGATAGGCGTCCAGTTCGCAGGCAAAACTGCGAAACCGGTCCTGCTGAATCACCACGTCCTCGGGAATCCCCGCCGTCACGTCGATCGACGAACAATCCAGCAGGCTCACGATCGGATGGCCGGCAGCCACGGTTTCGTAGTTTTCCACGTACTTCTGCGAAACGTAGCCGTCGAAGGGCGCAACCAGCCGGGTGTCGTTCAGAGCGTTCTTTGCGGCGTCCAACTGGGTCTTCAGGCCGGCAATCTTCGCCTCCATCCCCTCGATCTCTTCGGTTCTCGCCCCGTTCTTGGCCTTCTCGAGCTCCTTCTCCACCGCCTTGACCTCCGCCTGGGCCACGTCAAACGACGCCGCGGCGTTGTCCAACTTCGCCCTCGCCACCGAGCCGTCCTGGACCAGGGCCTCGAAACGGTCGCGAAACAGCGTCGCTTCGTTCAGTTTCGACCTTGCCCCGCCTAGTTTAGCCTCCAGCGCCGCGATGTCTTCGGCCCGTGCCCCTTCACGCATCGCCTTCAGACCCGCCTCCGCCTCGGCCAGCCCAGCCTCGACGCGAATCACTGCCAGCTCAAAATCCCGGGGATCGATCCTCGCAATCACGTCCCCCTCGGCCAAACGCTGACCCACCTTCACGTCGAGCTCGCATAGCGGTCCTGGCACGCGAAAGGCCAGTTTCGATTCCCGCAGTTCCTTGGTCACGCCCGGAAAATCCCGGCGATCGACCAGCCCCGTCGTCTCCACCTTCACGACCCGCACGGGACGTGCTGCCGCCGCTCCCGTCGACGTGTCTTCTTGAGTCGCCGCCGGACGAAGGTAAAAGGCGCCGGCGCCTACGGCCAACACGACCGCCGCAGCCGTCACCCACTTCCCGGCTTTGACCAGGACTCTTGTAGATATCCCTCGCATGCTTCGTGTCATGGCTGCAAACCTCCCAACTCGTTCGGCCGCGGGCCCTGCACGGTGGGGGAGGGCAATCCCAACACAACCACCATGTTGCGGGCGACATGCGACGCCGCGGTCTCGATGAACTCTTCGTCGTACTCCTCTTCACTCCGGTCCAATAAGCGGTTGATCACGCGGCGCGCCATCAGGAAGTAGTGAATCTGTCCGCTCAGGCACATCCGCCATAAACCGGCACTGCCAGGGTCCAGGCCCGGAACGTGTTCCAGGAGCAGGCGGTGGAGTGCGTCGTCGGTCGGACGCAGAACCTCGGCAATGGCGGCCGATACGTCGTCCGAGGCGTCCACCACCGCCCGGTTGATCAACCGCTCGTACCACTGCGGATGGTCTGGCGCCAGGTAAGTACGGCAGAACCGCCGGATGAGTCGGTAGAGAACGTCCGCTGCCTCCTGGGGACTGGAAGGGTTGGCCTCGCTCAGCAGCGTCATCGCGTCTTCCGCATTGATGTGACGCTCCAATGCGTAGCGGATCGTCTCCAAGTACAGTCCCGACTTCGAGCCGAAATGATAGTTCACCGCCGACAGGGTCGCCCCCGCCTTGCCCACAATGTCCCGCACGCTCACTCCGTCGAGCCCCCGTTCGGCAAACAGCTCCCCGGCCGCCAGGATGAGCGACAACTTGGTGTCAGCAGCAGTTTCCGTCTGTGGCATGGCAATCTCTCCAGCGGACTGGCTCGCATGTCGAATAACCCACCTCATTCAAATATAAAACGAACGTTCGTTCGAGTCAATTCTCACAATATATCGATCGTCATAACTTCTTATTCCAATTTTGCTTGAACAAACCGGCTCCCTCAAAAGGACACAGAATCAGCCTGCGAAAAAGGAACGACTGGGGGGGATGCGATGTACCGATCAATTTGGTTGGCACACCTGGAGCGCTTGTTCCGATCCTCATGAATATCCCCGTTCCTGCCGGTTCTGCCGGTACTGCCAGCCTGGGTCATCCATCGCATCTTGCTCAATTGATCCAATGCACAGAAGAACCGCCATCTACCGCTGCCTCGCACTCGGTCTCTTCGCAATCGCGCTCAAAAGCTCCCCTCCGCCCGCTCGCGCGGAGACCCTCGACGACGCCTGGAACATCGCCCTGGCCGCCGATGAACGTCTCCAGGCCAGCCAACTGGAAGCCGAGTCGGCCCGCTGGGAATACTCCGCCGCCCGATCCCTCGCCATGCCTAAGGTCAACAACGCCACCGGCTATAACTGGCTCTCCACCACCCCCTCGTTCAGAACCGCCATTCCCGGCTTGGGCGACCTGTCCATGCCGTTCCTCCAGGACCAGTTCGCCGTCAGCTCGACCATGGTCGCCATGCCCCTCTACACCGGCGGCAAGATCCGGCACACGGTCAGCGCGGCCGCATCCCAGGTCGCCGCCGCCGAGAAAGAACAAGTCCGCACCCGCCTCGACGTCAAGCTCGAAGTCGCCGCCGCCTATGTCACCGTCCTGCGAGCTCGCCGCGCGGTCGAAGTAGCACAAGCCAACGTCACCAGCCTCCAAACCCATGTGCAGGCAGTCGGCAGCATGCTGCAGCAAGGCCTCGTGGCCAACAGCGACCTGTTGGCCGTCGAGGTGGCCCTCGCCGACGCCCGGCAGAAGACCCTCCAGGCCCGCAACGGCGTCGATATCGCGGGCGCCGCCTACAACCGGCTGTTGCGGCGTCCTCTGGATGCGTCGGTCGACCTGGAAGAAGCCCAGGTCTACCCGTCCCACCAAGGCCTCGACCACCTCAGCGCCCAGGCTCTCGACATGCGCCCCGAACTGTCGCAACTCTCCGCCCAGATCAACGCCCTGCGCTGCCAGGCCGAGAGCATTCGCGCAACGAACCGGCCGCAACTGGGAGTTGTGGGAGGATATACCTATCTGGAAAACGAGCACATCGCCCCCGAAGGCTACGGCTCCGTGAGCTTCGCCGTCGACTGGATGCCCTACGACGGCGGCATGGCCCGCTCTCGCTGCAACGCGCTCCTGCAAAAAGCCAACGCCGTCAGCCGCCTTCGCGCCAACGCCGTCACTCTGATCCAGTTGGAAGTCCGCAAGGCGTGGCTCGACGAACAGGAAGCCCGCAGCCGCATCGACGTCACCGGCAAGGCGATCCAGCAATCGGAAGAGAATCTCCGCGTCGCCCACACCCGATACAAAAACGGCCAGGGCACCAATACTGAAGTGCTCGACGCCGAAACGCTCCGAACCGTGAGCTACAACAACTACCACAACGCCGTCTACGACGCCGTCCTCAGCACCTTCAAACTCCAACGCGCCGTCGGCTCTCTCTAGCCCCCCCGATCAGGCTATTCCCGACTGTTGTCTCCAACCATCTCCGTCGGCCAACAAGTCCCTGTCCTTGCCCAACTTGCCGAGGGGTGCGATCATTAGGTTTTCGTGCTCATCATCGTCTCACCGCCAAGAGGCCCCAACCATGAGAAAACTCGCATTCACCTCGACTCTCTGCTTCCTCATGGCGGCCCTCGCCCAGGCCGCCGAAGCACCAAAATTGCATCCCGACAGCGCCGACTGGGCTCCCCTGTTCAAACCCGACCTCTCCGACGCAGTTGCCCCCGAAGGTGTCTGGTCCGTCGCCGACGGCGTCCTCACTGCGACGGAAGACCAGTGCATTTGGACCGCCAAGGACTACGAGAACTTCACCGTCGATCTCGAGTTCAAGACCGCCGAAGGTACGAACAGCGGCGTGATCGTCTACTGTTCCGACACCAAGAACTGGATCCCTAACTCGGTCGAGATTCAGATTGCCGACGATTTCGCAAAGAAGTGGGCCGACAGCCCCAAGACCTGGCAGTGTGCCGCCGTCTTCGGCCACAAGCCCGCCACGAAAAGCCTCGTCAAGAAACCCGGCGAGTGGAACCGCATGACCGTCACCTGCCAGGGCCAGATGATCTCCATCGTCCTTAACGGCGAACAGGTCAACGAGATGGACATGAGCAAGTGGACCTCGGCCAAGACGAATCCCGACGGCAGCGAGATCCCCCCCTGGCTCAGCAAGCCCAAGGCCGAACTCCCCACCAAGGGCAAGATCGGCCTCCAAGGCAAGCACGCCGGCGCCCCCATCTACTTCCGCAACCTCAAGATCAAAGAACTCAAGTGAAGAACCACATCAACCCGAAGCGCAAGCTGTGAAGTTACGCTATCACAGAAGTGCATGAAAAGACGTATGGCCCGTCGCAAAAAAAGTGTCACATCGATATCGACGTGAATTGGGGATTCTTCAGGACGAGTCCAACGTTTCTTTGACGGCGTTTCTGGGCAAGACGTGCGCGCCTTGTGGCGAAACGCCCAAGGCACGCGTGACGGGAAATCGCGGCGGGGTCGCCGGCATGACTGACCAGCAGGCAATCTTGATGTATCATCGCTTGACCGGGATTTCGTGCGGATCGGTACTGGATGCCATCATAGTGTGAATCGAGAAGCACAACCGAGTGCATAGGCTCGATGGATTCCATGAGACCGCGTGCCGTTCGAGTCACAATGCATCTAGCCCGGGAATTGGCACACAGGATGGTGTCAAGCCGGCCGAATCGTTGGATTCTGTGTCAATTCCACGTCGGATCTTCCGGCTCGCCTTGGATCTTCAAGGCGTCGAAGAGCATCTCGCGGCCGACCTGGTGGGCGGCCCTCTGCCAGATCTCGCTCTCGTCGCCGAACACGAGATCGAGCGTGGCGGGCAAGGTGAACCAGGCGCCTTCCTCCATTTCGCTCTCCAACTGGCCTTTGCCCCAGCCCGAGTGGCCCACGAAGATGCGGAACGGGTCCTCGTTGCGGCGGACCAGGTAGTCGATATGGTCCCGCCGGGCGGCGAAATGCAGCCCGGGGATGATTTCCAGTTCGCTGCGGTTGGCGTCGGTGTGAAGGGCCATGACCGGCCCGGAGACCGGCCCGCCGAGATGGAACGGATGCTCGCTGTCGCAGGGCTCCTCTTCGACGTCCTCCCACAACTTGCGGATCGTGCTGCCCGAAGGCCGATTCAGCACCACGCCCAGCGTTCCTTCTTCGCTGTGATGGACCAGGAGCACGACCGTCCGAACAAAGTTCGGATCGGCCAGGTGCGGCGAAGCAATCAGCAGGTGACCTTGAAGCGACTCCATGACGAGATTCCTCGGACCGAAACAAACTGCATCCTGGCCCACTTCTATTCTAACCGGAGTTGCCGTTCGAGGCATGCAGGAGCACCCAGACTACACAAATTCAATCAGCCGCTGAACTTGCGGCGAGCAGGGCTCCGCCCCGCCGGTCAGTACCCGAAGGTTCTCGCAGATTTGGGCCTCGCCCGTCCCGTGGCAGTGGCCGCACAGAACAGACAGTTGCCGCCCGGGGTATCGCTCTGCTTCCGCACGCAGCACGTCGCCGACGGCCCGGCAGCAGAAGAAGGGGAGCCAGACCTCGCCGGAATTCTCTCCCTCGTACCAACTGGCTTCGCGGAAGGGCGGCACGTGGGTTGCCACGATCACCTGCTCCCACCCGGCCAGTGCCTGGGGCAGCACCCGCCCCAGATGCTCGGCCGCCTCGTCGCCCAACTGCCGCAGTCTTGCCTGGAGCGCGGAACGATCGTGGGCGACTTCTCTCAACTCCTCGATCTCATTTAGGTCGGGGGGGCGGATCCAGGTGTGCTGCCAATCACCCTCGCGCATGTCGCCCCAACCGTCGTGACCCACCAGGACGGTCGCCGATGAAAGGGAAACGACGCCGCTCGACGACAAATAAACCAGATTCTCCAATTCGCCGCACAACTCCCGGGCCGCAAGCCGCTGTGCAGCAATCGACGTGCCGTAGAAGTCGTGGTTCCCCAGCACAAAGTAGATCGGCCGGGCGAAGGCCTCGGCCAGTTGCCGCAGCCAGCCGAGGGTCGTCGAACCGTGGGAGATGTCGCCGGTGACGATGGCACAATCGGCCGGTGACCGGTTCCATGTGTGGAAAACCTGCCGCCGTTCGGCTTGCGAAAGGAGTTCGAAATGGGGATCCGTCCACCAGGCCGCCGTACCGCTCAATCGCGCACTCCTGTCAGGCTTCGACAACAATCTGCCGGGAATTTCTTAGTCTATGCACCGGTGCTGTTCGTGGCCAGGGTATGGTAGCACGGCGGACCTTCCAAGAACGCCCCCACAGCGGGCAAAGTCAAATTGCTTGCTCCGCGGCAACCTCCGCCCGTACAATCGAGGGTGGAACGAAGAGACGCTGCATCTCGGAGGAAATGGGGGTGATTTATGGACGCTGTCTTCGGCAGCCCGATCCCGGTCCTGCTCGTGGGACTGGTCGTCGGATCGGCGCTTGGCGTAGGTTATCTGAACACTCGCCGCCGCGGCCTGCTGATCGGCATGGGAATCGTGCTCGTCCTGGTTGTTGGGGCGCTTGCCTTCGAACGGTCGGTCAAGACCGACCGCGAGCGGATCGCCGAAACCCTGGACCAACTGGCGGCGGCCCTCCAGGCGGATGGACTGCCGGAGAACTCGCCCGAGGCAGTAACCGACGCGGTTCTGATGCTCATCACGAAGGCCCGAACCAAGTCCGCCGAGCGGACTCGGAACATGGTCGCGCCGAATCTCAAGCGAGCCAAGATCACCGACGCCAGCTACTCGAATCTCCGCGTGGAGATCGACAAGGCGTCGATTCCGCCGACGGCCGAGGTCCGATTCGATGCCAAGGTCTCCGGCGAAGGGCGTCCGCCGTGGAACGACGTGGTCGCCTACCGCACCTATCCCTTGGAGTTCGCGATCAAGATGGTCTACGAGAAGGACGATCGTTCTGACCAGCCGCGCTGGCTGATCGGAGACCGGATCGGCTGGCGTCTCAAGACGTTTGGCGGGCACGATGCCGAACCCGAGCGGTTCGGATTCGACCAGGGCGAGATCGAGGGCTTCTGAACCGGTCGATCCCACGTGCCAAGCGGCAATAACCCTCGTGCCACGTGACACATTCCCGTATTATTCACGCGTGGCACGCTTAGAGCGTAGCGATGGGCGTGGTGACCTGACCATCCACGCCCATCGCTACGCTCTGAGCGTGCCACCCAACACATGTGCCTCTGGGGGGGCTACCTGTAACTTGTTCGCCTGCAACGAGCTACGAGCGATCAACAAAGGTTTGTGAATAATCCCGGCTATCCCTGCCCCTGCGACGGCCGTGGTGGCGGAGGCGTTTCATGCCCGCCCGAGTATCCACCGGGGCCGGAGGGATGGTAGCCCGGTCCGGTGGGATAAGCAGGATCTCCCTGGCCGCCCTGGCCATAAGGCACCGCGATCGGTCCGCCGCCATAGGGCGGATACGGTGCTCCGCCGTACGCCGAATACGGATACCAGGGATACCAGGGCGGCGTGGGCAGCTTGCCCAGCCCGTAGGGGTTGACCCAGGAACCGAAGGGCGTCGTCCAGGGCCCACTGGGATTGCCCCAGGGGCCGTAGGGGGTGGCCCCGGCCCGATAAGGCCGCTCCCATTCGCCGTAAGGACGAATGGCCTCACCTTCACCCCACGTTTCGACGTAATGGCGACGCTCAATGCTCCCCGGCACCCCGTAAAGCGCCGTCCGCTTGTGGATGTAGGCACTCTGCTGGTAGGTCGGATCCGAGGGCCCATAGGCGGGCGCCTCGGCGGCATACTGAGCGACACGCTCGCCCGTCTGGGGATCGTGGCTGTAGGTTGAAGGCTGGAATACCCAACTGCCGGCGGCCCAAGCGCTATTGCCCAGAACCGAAAGCAGAACCACCGCGAAAAGATGCTGTCTCATCGAAGAAAAACCTGGTCGGTGGCAAGGACGCGGCGCAACTCAGTGTTCCCGGCTCGCGTCCTTCAGTGCTTGTTGGTCTCGCTCCTTTCCTGATCGTTCCGTCATACCGCCTCGTGCGGCGTTTGCTTTCTCATTCCCGTTCTTGACGCGCGAAACTCAGACGTCGCCCTATTTCTTCTCCACTTCCTTCTCGACCATGAGTTGGCCCTTCTCCGGGTCGTAGATGTACTTGTCTCCCGGCTGAAGCTGGGGCAGATTGATCTGGTTGGCCTTGATGATCTTCTCCATGAACTCTTCATGGGTTTTCGGCAGTGCCCCGGTCGATGCCTTGTAAAGGTTGAGAGCCTGGTCGACCTGGAGAAACTCCAACTTCTCTTGGACCCGAACGCGTGTGGAGAGCGCCGTTGTACCGAACCCCCCTCCATAGTTGCCCCGCCCGGTCACGCCCGCCTCGGCCTTCTTTCGTTCCGGTTGCGGTGCCGGCTCGGGCGCCTCCTGCTTGGCGACCGGCGCGCCGGCCGACTCGACCGTGTCGGTCGTGATCCCCATGGCTTCCGGCGCCGCCGAACGCGTCCGGCCCGTATCGAAAGGATCTTCTCCGGAGCAACCCGCAAAGCCCAGCACCGTGATCGTCGCAATCGCAGCAAGCGTTCTCATCACCATCCTCCTGATCTTCTGATCGACCGAATTACGGTCCGGCGGCCCTGCCGCCTAAGCGTTTTGGTCTGGTACGAAAAACGGGGCCTGTCACTGCGGCCATGCCGTCGTCTGCCGGCGCGTCGGCCGTGAGCCGCCACGACTGCATCTGCTCCAGCACGGCCGACTTCGTCATGTTGTAGTCCAGAGGAGTCACAGCCACACAACCTTGCTTCAACGCCGTAAGATCCGTTTCGGCGCCGTCCAGCGGCGGTGAAGGGTAGGCCGTCGGCCAGTAGTAGACGCGACCGAACGGATCGGTCCGTCGTTCGTAATTCTCCCCGTGCAAGTCCACGTCCATGGGAACCGTACGGACTTCGGGCGCGCCCTCCAGGGCGGCCGTGGGGATGTTCATGTTGTAGAGTTGCGGTTCCGGGCCCTTGTTCTCCAGAACCTGCTCGATGATCGATCCGGCGATCCGGGCCGCCTTGTCGAATTGGGCGTGCTCGTCGTATTCGAGCGACACCGCCACGCTGGTAATGCCGTAAAACGCCCCTTCGATGGCCGCCGCGACGGTCCCCGAATAAAGCACGTTGATGCCGGCATTCAGCCCTCCGTTGATTCCGCTCACGACCAGGTCGGGCCGCGCGGGACAGAGTTCGGAAATGCCAATCTTCACGCAGTCGGCAGGGCTCCCCTCGACCGCCCAGCCCCACTGGCGATCGTCAAGATACACTTCCTTCACGATCAGCGGAGTCAGATAGGTGATCGAGTGCCCGACGCCGCTCTGTTCAGTGGCCGGGGCCACCACGAAGACGTCGCCCAGCCGCGACAATTGCCGCTGCATCGAGGCAAGTCCGGGGGCGTAGATGCCATCGTCGTTCGTCAGCAGGATGATCACCGGTCTGTTCCGTTCCGTATCTTGAGAGAGGGGCGTCAGAGTCCTTCCAGAGAGCCATCTTCCACTATAACCAGCGAGACCTCCGATCACAACTGACTCAGTCGTAACTCTTTATTGAAAAACGTGTTGCATCGCCCCGCCCCCTTGCGGCAGACTCGTTTAACCCGCTGCCGCAGGCGAGGCTTGCCAACCATCACCAGAGCGGCCTGGAGTCCGTAAAACGACCTCGCCTGCGGCAGCGGGTTAAACGAACGCTCTGCCGGGACTTGCGTTCATCGGCGTTGGCGAAAGTGGCGCTGCCCGACCAAGGCATTGTCCGCTCCGCGAACCGGCACCCTCTCGCGAAATGCAGACCGTCAGCCCCCCTCCCCCAAGCAAAGGGGGTTCAAAAAACTACTTGACAAATGTACACATTCTGCTAGACTGGTCCCATCGCCAGAAACCCGACGCGTGAGCGAGGCTCCTCCATCAAGCCGCCGCGCAAGCGACGCTGTAACCCGACGCGGAAGCGAGGCTCCTACATCAACCCGCCGCGCAAGCGACGACAGCACGCCCCCCACTCCATTCGTCGTGCGTCCCTCCGCATCGACGCGGCACCGATCCCCCGAACGCCCCCTTTACCACCATGATCCCAATCGCCCGATCCACTGTGACATTGACACCGTCCACCCCTATCCGTGTGACGATCTTGCCCACCCGACTGATCACCACGAGCACCGATTCCAAGAACTCCCCTCCAACAGGGAGTAAGTGTCAGAAAACGTGAATTCGAGGAAAAGTTGATCCCAATCCTGCGAAGCTAGGTAATATGCACACTTCACAAAAGGAATAGTTGCCGCTTACGTAGGGCATTAATATACCAAGAAAGAGTTATACATGTCCAACTAGGCGACCTTACGGGCACAACCTATAATGACCCGTTTTCACCCGCGACAACCTCGTGGGATGAGACGAGTTACCGGTGAGCCGTACTGACTTCAGTTGTCAGTGTCTCGGTTCGCGATTTGTGCGCACGCTGTGCGCCCGTCTTTTGTGAAAGTTGGGTTGCGGGCGTGACCCGCCTTGGGGAGCATGCATGCGAATTGCCGACGAAAAGATTCTCGTGCTGGATTTCGGCTCCCAGTATGCCCAACTCATTGCCCGCCGCGTTCGCGAACAGGAGGTTTATTGCGAAATCGTCCGGCACGACATCACGCCGGAGCGGATTCGCGAACTGGCCCCCAAGGGCCTGATCCTCTCGGGGGGCCCCGCGAGCGTTTATGCCGAGGGGGCGCCGAGATGCGATCCCCGCATCTTCGAGTTGGGAATTCCGGTGCTGGGAATCTGCTACGGCATGCAGTTGGCCTGCCAGGCCCTGGGTGGCGAGATCCGGAGTTCTTCTCGCCGCGAGTTCGGCCGCGCCCGCTGCACGGTGACCGCGGGGAATCAGTTGCTCGACGGCGTTTCCCAAGAGACCCAGGTTTGGATGAGTCACGGCGATCAGGTGACGGCCATTTGCGAGGGATTTGAGGCCCTGGCCGGGACCGACACATGCCCTGTCGCTGCCGTCAAGTACCGCGAAGCGCCGATCTACGGATTGCAGTTCCACCCCGAGGTCACCCACACGCCGGAGGGCTCGAAGATCCTGAGCAACTTCGTCGGTCCCATCTGCGGCTGCTCGCGACTGTGGAAACTGGGCGACTTCGCCCGCCAGACGATCGAAGAAATCCGGAACCGAGTCGGCGACAAACGCGTGATCTGCGGGCTCTCGGGTGGCGTCGATTCTTCGGTGGTGGCGGCACTCCTCTCCCAGGCGATCGGCAATCAGCTATCCTGCATCCTGGTCGACAACGGGTTGCTGCGAAAGAACGAAGCGAAGAGCGTCATCAAGGAGTTCACCGATCATTTCAAGACCGACTTGCACGTGGTTGAGGCGGAAGATCGTTTCCTCAGGGCCCTGGCCGGCATCCGAGAACCGCAGGACAAACGCAAAAAGATCGGCCGCGAATTCATCGAATGCTTCGCCGACGAGGCGGCCGGGATCGAAGGGGCCGAGTTCCTGGCCCAGGGGACGCTCTACCCCGACGTGATCGAGAGCGGCGGACTCCAGGACGGCCCCGCCGCCACGATCAAACTGCACCACAACGTGGGCGGGCTGCCCGAGGACCTGAGTTTCCAACTCATCGAGCCGCTCCGCGACCTGTTCAAGGACGAGGTGCGGGCCCTCGGCTCGCAGCTCGGACTACCCGACGAGATCGTCTGGCGGCACCCTTTCCCCGGTCCCGGCCTAGCGGTTCGTTGCCTGGGCGAGGTCTGCAAAGAGCGTCTCGATACGCTTCGCGAGGCCGACGCGATCATGATCGAGGAGATCAAGCGCGCCGGTCTCTACCGCACGACGTCCCAGGCGTTCGTGGTTCTCCTGCCGATCCAAAGTGTCGGGGTGATGGGCGATGCCCGGACCTACGAGGACGTGGTCGCCTTGCGGTGCATCGAAACCGAGGATTTCATGACCGCCGACTGGAGCCGCCTGCCCTACGAATTGCTCGCCACGATCTCCACGCGTATTATCAATGAAGTCTCCGGCGTGAATCGCGTCGTCTACGACGTCAGTTCCAAACCGCCCGCCACCATTGAATGGGAATGAATCATGAAAGTTGCCACGTTTGTCACCGCCAAGGGAACCATCCGCATCGAATTGTTCGAGGACAAAGTGCCCAAGACGGTGGCCAACTTCGAAAAGCTGAGCGGGGACGGGTTCTACAACGGCCTGACCTTCCACCGCGTCATCGCCGACTTCATGATTCAGGGCGGATGCCCTAAAGGCACGGGGACCGGCGGACCGGGCTACACCTTCGAGGACGAGTTCCACAAGGACCTCAAGCACGACGCGCCGGGCATTCTCTCCATGGCCAACGCCGGTCCCAACACGAACGGGTCGCAGTTCTTCATCACCCACGTGCCCACGCCCTGGCTCGACGGAAAGCATTCCGTCTTCGGCCGCGTTCTCGAAGGCCAGGACGTCGTCGACGCCATCCAGCAGGGCGACGTGATGGAGAAGGTGACCGTTACCGAAGAATAACGGGATGGGGTTGTGACCTGCGCTGTGCGGTCCTCTCTCATGGATACTCAGGAACCACCGACCGCGATCGCCGTAGCCGTCGTCCGGCAGGCCGACTCCGTTCTGATCGGCCTGCGTCCGCAGGGCAAACCCCTGGCAGGCTGCTGGGAGTTTCCCGGGGGCAAGATCGGCAGCGGCGAATCGCCGGGTGATGCGGCCGTCCGCGAGTGCTATGAAGAGACGGGACTCCGCATCCAGGTCTCTCGCTCCATGGCGGTCGTGGATCATCGCTACGAGCACGAGACCGTGCGTCTGCATTTCGTGGAGGCCGTTGCTGCAGAGACAGAATCGCGCCCTCGCCTTCCCTTTCGATGGGTCCCGATCGCCGAGTTGGGCGAGTACCGGTTTCCGCCGGCCAACGCGGGCGTGCTCCAAGCGTTGAAGGCGGGGCGGATCTGCTAGCACCGCTGTCACTGCGGGCGAAACGTGGAAATCGCCAGAATCGGGGTTTGCAGTTTGAAAGGGACGGGTTAGAACTTGCAGAAGTTACAATGCGGCGGCAACGATCGCCTCTCCTCAACAGATCTCGTTGCCGTCTGGAAGACCTAGTGTTACCGCATTGCGAGTGAACTTAGCCGAGCAGCGGCGTTTTTTATGAACTTGGCCCGCCGTTTGCAGACGACCGGCCCGGTGTGGTTCCGCAGGGAGTGGAACGGATCGCAGTTGGCGGGGTCTTGCGACCAGCCAGGCTGTGCTGCCGCCATGCCCGACCCGGAACTGAATCAGCCCACAACGATTGCCAAGGGGCCGGCATGGAAACGGTCGGGCAATCGGCAATACATGCATGGAGCAAGTCGTGAGCATGGATGCTCGTTTTTTTCGCACGCTGCTGGTCTGTGCCGTACTGACGATCTCGATGGGCGCCCGCTACGAGACGCCCAACTTCATGATCGAGACGAAGAACCCCCAGCAAGCCAAACAGTACGGCGATGCCGCCGAACGATTCCGCCGAGAGTTGGCCATCGAGTGGTTGGGGGAGGAGATGCCTCGCTGGGGCGATCGTTGCCCGATCACCGTCAACGTGGGCAACCGGTTGGGCGCCGGGGGGGCGACGACTTTCGTCTTCAATCACGGTGAGGTGTTTGGCTGGCGGATGTCGATCCAAGGGTCGCACGAAAGGATTCTCGACTCGGTGCTTCCTCACGAGATCACCCACATGATCCTGGCCAGCTACTTTCGCCAGCCCTTGCCGCGTTGGGCCGACGAAGGCGCTGCCACCTCCGTGGAGCACATCAGCGAACGGACTCGCCACCGGGAGATGCTGCTGGAGTTCCTGCAGACCCAACGAGGCATTCCCTTCAAAGCCATGTTTGCCATGAAGGAGTACCCCGCCGATATCATGCCGCTTTATGCCCAGGGGTTCTCGCTGAGTGAATACTTGATCCAGCAAGGGGGCAGACAAAAATTCCTGGCCTTTGTCAAGGACGGCCTTGAAGGGGAGCGGTGGAGCGATGCGATCCGGCACCATTACGGCCACCAGAATCTGGGGGTTCTGCAAAACACCTGGCTCGGTTGGGTGGCTCAAGGGTTCCCCGATATCCGCCGCCCAAGCACGCCGGAGCGGGCACCGGCGACCATGTTGGCGTCGGCCCCCAGGCCGCGTCCTGAGCCGAACCTGATCTACCGCAGCGCCGCGTCCACACCGCGTCCGGCGGCGGCTCCAGCGGCCCCGGACGGTTCTGCGAGCCCTTGGCGGCCGGTGGCGCGTGACTCTTCCCAGTCCGCCACGCCTGTGCAAACTGCACCGCCGGCTGAACGAGTCCAGACTCACCTCAGTCACCCGACGCCCCCCCAGCAGGCAAGTCAGATCATCCTCCAGTGGTATCGCCGCTAGCATCCTTTTGGGCGGCAGGGCTTGCTTGACGCCCCGTGAACGGATAGACTGCCGATTGATTCTGCTGTATTGTCCAGGGTGGCTGGAGCCCCCCGACGAAATGAATCCCCCTCGTCGAAACCGCCCTGATTAGGGTCTCGGCGGTGACTTCTTGGGCGCCCAGTTTTTTCGGATGCCGACCAGACGCGTTGCGGCGCTTCGTGCGCTCTCTCGCCCAGGTCTACCAGTTGCATCCGTCGTCCCTACCCGCCTTGTATCACCTGCCGCAAGAGACTCACTCATGTCGAACTGGAAGCTGTGCACCGCCACGGCCGTTGCCGTAGTCGTTCTGTCTGTTTCTATCTGGGCGCAAGTGCCGGCCAATCCGGCCCCGTCGTCGCCCCTTCAGATCAGGCCCCCCGCACCCGTTGAGACGGTCGTGGCGACCGTGGGCGACGACAAGATCACCAGCACCGAACTGGACAACGCGGTGCAAGGTCAATTGCGTGGTCGGACCGCCCCGCCTGAGGTGCTGGCCAACCTTCGCAAAGCGTTCTTGGAGTCGATGATCCAGAACCGGCTGATCACCCAGTTCGTTGCGGCCAAGAACATCAAGGTCGAGGCAAGCGAGGTTGAGAAGACGATCGCCGACATCAAGAAGCGACTGGCCGAGGTCGGTGCCGACATGGCGGCAGTGCTTCAGTCGGAGGGGTTGACCGAAACCACCCTGCGGGAACGGATCTCGCAAGACATGGCCATCGAGAAATACGTCAAGTCGGAAGTGACCGACCAGAAGGCGGAGGCTTATTTCAACGAACACAAGCAGGACTTCTGCATACCGAAGGTCAGGGCGAGCCACATCCTGCTGGCCTATGAGCCGCAGAGTCCGGCCGAAGAGAAGAAGGCGGCCAACGACAAAATCGCCGCCATACGCCAGGAGATCGTCAACGGAGCCGATTTTGGCGAAGCGGCCAAAAAGTACTCGGCATGCCCCAGCAAGGAGCAGGGCGGCGACCTGGATTTCTTCACGCGGGATCAGATGGTCAAGCCCTTCGCCGAC
This sequence comes from Planctomycetaceae bacterium, assembly GCA_012719125.1. Taxonomy (GTDB): domain Bacteria; phylum Planctomycetota; class Planctomycetia; order Pirellulales; family Thermoguttaceae; genus JAAYAY01. Next base: position 33,861 of record JAAYAY010000057.1, read on the forward strand.
GCGGCCTTCGGCATGAAGCCGGGTGAGATCAGCCAGCCGGTCGAGACCCAGTTCGGCGTGCATCTGATCAAGGTCACCGACGCCAATTCCGGTGAAGTAACGTTCGCCGAGGCCAAGGACAACGTTCTGAACGCGCTGTATCAGCAGACCCTGGAAAAGGCTGCGGAAGAACAACGCAAGGTCACGAAGGTGGAGGTCGTCAACTAGACGAGGCCGGCCCGCTTGTTGCCTCGTAAACAGGAGAACCAACCACAATCATTGTGACGGGGTGTCGGCTCAGGTCGTCGGTGCGCCGAGCGATGGTACTCTACGGAGGAAACGCCCCATGAAAACGCACCCAAACGATCCGGCGACCTTACCGGCGGATCTGGTGGACGACGAGGACGTCGACGATTTCGATGATTTCGACGACGACTTCGATGAAGACTTCGACGACGATCTGGACGAAGATTTCGACGAAGAAATTGAGAGAGAGTTTGACGATGACTGGAAACCTGATTCGGAGCAACAGGATCGCGCCGAGTCTTGAAAACTACTTTTTGTCCGGATGTCTGAGGAGACATTGATTGATGAACATTTACGTGGGGAACATGTCGTACGATACGACTGAAGACGATTTGCGCGAGGCCTTCTCCGCATTCGGCACGGTCACCAGCGTGAGCATCATTATGGATCGCGAGACGGGACGCCCTCGCGGTTTCGCCTTCGTCGAGATGGCCAGTGATGAGGAAGGTAAGGCGGCCATCGAGGGGCTGAACCTGCAGAAGATCGGCGGCCGCTCCGTGACCGTCAACGAAGCCCGCCCGCGTGAAGATCGTGGCGGCGGCGGTGGCGGCCGGCGCGGTGGCGGCGGCGGCGGACGACGCGGCGGCGGTGGCGGCGGCGGACGGGGCGGACGCTGGTAGAAACCAGCTTCCGCGGCAACTGCCCGTAGCTAAGCCGGATATTCCATCCAACGACGAATGCCCGTGGTTTTCCAAACCGGAAGCCACGGCATTCGTCTTTTTTCTTTCCTGTGGGAGCGCCCCCGCCCGTCCCGACTCGCCCGAAACGGATGGAGACGGTTGACAGACCGCCTCGGCGCTGACCAAATCGAGCATGTTCCGGCCGATTCCTCCTGCCGGATCTCCGCCCTCTCGCCCCACCTGCTATCGAGGCCGTCATGTCGAAGCTCACACGCGTCCTTGTTCCCGCCTTGCTCCTGCTGAACGCCTTGCCGGCCTGGTCGCAGACGTCAGCCTCCTCGTTTCAGCCCGAATTGCTTGACGCGCAGTTCACCGCGAGGAACGTGCGGCCGGGCGATCCCCTGGCGGTCACCCTCATGTTTCGCAACAACGGGCGGCGGACCGCTCCGACCGACTACCGCGTCTTTTTGCACTTCGAGCAGCCCCAGGGCTGCCAGAACCTCCGCGTCAACGCCGATCACGAACCGACCGAACCGACCAGTTCCTGGGTGCCCGGACAAGTGACTGTCGACGGGCCACGAACCGTCTTTCTGCCCGGTGATCTGGCGGAAGGCGAATACCACGTCCATGTGGGGCTCTACGACTACGCCGGTACGGGCGGACGCGTGCTCGACACCTATGCAGCCGGCACGATCCAAGTCAGTCGGCAAGCACCGGCGGCGGCTGACGCCGCACCGCCCCGGCTGGCGGCCGCAGCGGTTGCCCAGCGTCGCGAGAAACTCGCCGCCCGCATCGATCCCCGGGACCGCGTTACGCTCGATCACAATACCTGGCGCTTCGATCTGCAGCGCCGCGGCGGAGCCTGGTCGCTGCTCGACAAGTCGAGCGGTGTGCTTTGGACTTCGTCCCCCGCCTTGCCCCGTTTCGGACGCGTCGTCTTAAGCGACGGGAACCAGACCGTCGCATGGCGGATCGACCGTTTCGACCAAATCGAAGTCCGTGAAGGCCGGCTTCTCCTGACCGTGCAGCCCACCGTCGGCGGTCAACCGACGGGCGCAACCGTCACCTTTACAATTGCACCCGACGTGGCCACCGCTGGCCTGCGTCTGGCCTACGCAACGAAGACCACCGGATCGTGGAAGGTATCGCAAGTCCGGCTCCTCGAAGAGGCCGTACCGGTCACGGCCGAGGAAGACGGCTGCTTCTACGTGCCGTATCGGCTCGGGATCGAACGGGCGGCGGCCGACGCCTTTCCGGGCAGCCAACGGTGGTCGACCTACAACAGCCTCTCGATGGCCATGTGCGGGGCCATCAAGCAAGGGTCGGCCCTGCTGATCGATTGGGATCAGGTCGATACGCATCTGACGCTTCACGCCACTTGGCACGACGTCCCGCTGCTGCCGGGCCGGCAAGCGGAATCGATTTCCCTCAACATCGACGGGCCGGCTGGGGTGTGCACAATGCTTCCGCTCGGGGCCGGTGGCTACGTGGAGATTGCCAAGGCCTACCGCCGCTGCGCCGAGGCCAAAGGTTGGCGAACGACCTGGGCCCGGAAGCGAGCCCAGTTTCCGACCGTCGACAGGATCTTCGGAGCGGCTGATTTCAAGCCCTTCGTCTTCTCGCGAGTGTTGCCCAGTTCGCGGTTCAACGACACGGGGCGCGAACGAACCTACCTGGGCTTCACCTTCGACGAAGCGGCCCAATGCGCCGAACACTGGCGTAAGGACCTGGACATCGATCGGGCCTATGTGGTACTGGCCGGCTGGATCGAGGGCGGATACGACGTGCGCCATCCCGACGTTCTGCCGGCCGCTCCGGAATGCGGCGGTAATGAGGGTCTGATCGATGCCGCGCGGCGGATTCGCGATTGCGGCTACCTGTTCGGCCTGCACGACAACTACCAGGATATGTACGAAGACGCCGCCTCGTGGGATCACGCCTGGCTCAACAAGAACGCCCAAGGCGAATCGAAAAAAGGGGGCAACTGGAACGGCGGACAGGCCTGGCAAGTCTGCGCGATCAAGCAGGTCGAACTGGCCGCACGGCCCGATACGAACTTGCCGAAGATCGCCGAGCTGTTCGGCCCCACCATCTACTTCATCGACACGGTTTTTGCCTGGCCCCTGGTCACGTGCGAAGATCCCCAGCACCCGATGACCCGGCGCGACGATCTGGTCTGGAAATCGAAGCTGTGCATGCTCGCCAAGCAGCACTTCGGACTGTTCGGCAGCGAAGAAGGCCGGGAGTGGGCCGTGCCCTGTGCCGACTATCTGGAAGGTATCTTCGGTCACCAGACCGACAGCGAGCCGGGAGCGGTGATCCCGCTGTTCCCGCTGGTCTACAGCGATTGCGTGCAGATCATGACCCATCAGGGCAACCGGATCGGATCGGGCGACGAGAAGAAGGTGGCCGATCACATTCTGTTTGCCGAGATGTTCCTGCCCCAATTCGGCAGTCACCTCTACTGGCAGGCCGATCAGGAACCTGCGGCGAAGATCGTGCCGCTGGAACCCCGAATCGAATCCCTCGGCGATCGCAAGTTTGCCATAACCTATCGTTGGAAGGCCCTCGAACCGATCGCCGACGATTTCTCCTGCTTCGTTCACTTCACCAGCGCCAAGTACGGCAAAATGGAGGATATCGCCTTCCAAAACGATCATGCGCCCACGTTGCCCACGTCGAAGTGGCCCGTCGGCAAGGTGGTCGAAGACGGTCCCCATACGGTGACGGTGCCGGAAGGCTTCGACGGTACGGCCGAGATTGCGCTCGGCCTGACGCGCAAAGGCCAGCGGTTGATTCTTGCCGCGCGGGGCGTTCGTTCGCGCTATCCGGTGGGAGCGGTTGCCGTGTCGGGCGACCGGATCGAATTCGAGCCGTTGCCTCGGTCCGAGATCGAAATGCTGTGGAACCGGGCCGACGGCGGCTGGGGACAGGATCTCTGCGAAACCGATCGGGTGATCAAGAATGTGTGGGAGGTGCTCAGCCCGCTGAACCGGATCACGGCCGAGACGCCTCTGGACGATCACCGGTTCCTCACCCCGGACCGTCTCCTGCAGCGGACCCGGTTCGGCGATGTGACGATCACGGTGGCCTACGATCGTCCGGCCGAATTCGACGGCTGCGCCGTGCCGGCCTACGGGTTCGTCGTGGAGAGTCCGTCGTTCATCGCCTTCTGCGCCAAGCGATATGGAAACCTCCAGTACGACACGCCCACCCTGTTCACCGCCCGCAGCCTCGACGGACGCCCGCTGGCCGAATCGGCGAAGGTTCGCGTCTATCACGGTTTTGGCGATTCGCGAATTCGGCTCGGCGGGAAGGAGTTCGTGGTGGAACGGGAAGAGGTGGTGTCGGTGAGATAGACGGTCTCTGTTGACAGAAAGCGGCGACGAGTCGCCGCACTCCATGCGGTCAGCCCGCAAATTCGTGGCTCGGCAATCCGCATACCCCCGGCCGTAGGGCAAAGAGGCTGCCGGCGTGGGGTTGCCGGGCGAGGGTTTCCTCATCCACCCCGAAGCGGGCCGTGGTGATGTAGAGGACGTCGAGATCGCTGCCGCCGAAGGCGGGGCAGGTCACACGATCGGCCGGGACGGGCACGGTGGCCAGCAGCGACCCGTCGGCCGGATTCCAGCGGCTGACGCGGGCCCCTTCCCAGTGGGCGATCCAGAGCATCCCCTCGGCGTCGACCGTCATCCCGTCGGGACGGCCGACGCCGTCGGGAAACGTGACGACGATCCGCCGGTTGCTCAGGTTGCCCCGCTCTTCGTCGAAATCGAAGGCGGCCACCTGCATGGTCGGCGTGTCGATGTAGTACATGGTCCGCCCGTCGGGACTCCAGCCGAGCCCGTTGGAGGTCGTCACGCCGCCGAAGAGCCTGCGGGTGCTGCCGTCCGGCTCCAGCACATAGAAGCTGCCGGCCTCCTTCTCCTTGACCATGCTCATCGTGCCGGCCCAGAACCGGCCGCGAACGTCGCACTTGCCGTCGTTGAAGCGATTGTCGGGCAGATGGCTTTCCGGATCGGCCAGGACCGTCTTCGATCCCGTCTCGAAGTCGAAGGCTTCGAAGCCGTTCTCAGTGGCAAGCACCATTCCGCCCGAGGCCCGGGGCACCGCCGCACCAATGCGGCATCCGACCGGATAGACCGTATCGGGCTCGCCGCTGGGATCGTGCACGTGCAACGCGGCCCCATGGATGTCGACCCAATACAGCAGTTGTTTCCGGGCGTGCCAAACGGGGCCTTCGCCGAGTTGTACTCGGGCGTCGACGACAAGTTCCACATTCCGTTGCATCATCGTGCTCACTTGGTTTCAATGGGATTTGTGTTGGAGCAAGGCAGGCGGACGAAAAGAGTATAGCCGCTGTCCCGCACTTTGTCATACCCATGAGGATTCATCCCATGACGGCGACTGCACCCACAACCCTGGTTATTCTCGCTTTGGCGGCCGGCACACTGACGGCCGATGAGACGCTCGTGATCGACGAGTTCAACGACGTTTCCGATTGGCGCGTCGCCAGGAATATCAGCGGCGAAGGCGAATGTCAACTGACTGTGACGTCCCAGGCCAAGGCGGGCGCGGGGGCCATGCTGGTCACCGACCGTTCTCCGGCAGCCCATGCGCAGTGGCTGGAGAAGCGGTGCCCTCACGGCGTCTGGGATCTCTCCCGGTGGCAGAAGGCGAACTTGTGGGTCCGCGGCGACGGCAGCCGCCGGCAGGTCTACTTGAAGGTCCTGGACGAGGCCGGCCGGCTGATGTTCTGGGAGATGGGACGCATGCAGGAAACCGAGTGGCAGTGCTTCACCGTCGATCTCACGCGTGCCCAGTCGCTCGACCGGCACGAGAATCCGAACCTGGCACGGATCGCGCTGGTGGGGATACGCATCGCACCCCACTGCGGGTACGAAATCGCCTTCGACGATCTCTGGTTTTCCGACGCGACGATGGACGCTACGGCGTCGCCATCGGAACCAAACGTGGGCGAGCGAATCGGGTACCTGGCCCCGCGACACGTCGACGACGTCGAAGAGTCCATCGTCGGCGTCAATCTCCATCCGGGCGTCGGCAGGTTGACGGAACAGGACATTGATGCGCTCGCCGCCGCAGGGGTGAAATGGGCGGCGCGGTTGCCGTTGGACTTGGACTCGTCTTACGGCGAGACGGTCCGCCAAGCGCTCGTCAAGCATCGCTTCAAGCTGCACGGCATCTTCAGCGTGCATCAGTTGCTGGCGGGCCGGGAGTTGGCGACCCGGCTTCAGCAGGTACGCGGCACGGTGGCCGGGTTGAAACATCTTGTGCGCCACTGGGAAATCGGCAACGAGCCCAACATTGGCAAGTTCTGGTCGGACCGGCCCAACGCCACCGAATTCGGCCGGATGGTGTGCGCCTTCGCCGAAGCGATCCGCGCGGAGCAGCCCGACGCCGTCATTATCAGCGGCGGCCTAGTGGGATACCCGCTGGACTACGCCAAGGAGATGATGGATACCGGCATGGGCAAGTGGGTCGACTACATCGGCATCCATACCCCGCGGAGCCGGCCGGAAGACGGCGGTCGTGGCACAGACCACGCCGAAGCGCTCGAGGCGTTCCGCAAGCTGATCCGCTCGTACAACGCCAAGCTCGACGTCTGGCAGAGCGAAGTGCAGGCCACGCCCAACGTGACGTTTGCCGAAGTCAGGGGTGGCATCACCGACTTTCAACAGGCCCGCCACGTGGCCCGGCGGTTCTTCATCGAGCAGTGGCTGGGCTATCCGGCATCGTTCTGGCAACTCTTCAAAGCGGGACCGACCCTGGACCATCCCGGGGCTCTTCTACGCGTCGACGGCACACCGACCATGAAGTTCTTCGCCATCCGGAATGTGGCAGCCGTGCTGGACAAGCGTCTGCAGCCTGCCGACGTGCACGTGCGCGTCGAGCCACAGGTGAAAGCCTTGCTGCTGGCGGAACGCAGCGCCCCAACGACCGTTGAGCCCGGCGGGATATACGCGGGCACCGTGTTCACCGTTCCGTTCGGTGCGAACGTCGACGTGCAACTCAGCGCGGTGACTGCGGCCAGGTCGCTCGATATCCAATTGGTCTGGCTCGACGCACAGAGCGAAGTGGTTCCATCGGTCAGCCGGGCTGATGCCGTACGGGCCGAGCCGGGAACCGTCGCCGTTTGCCGGCGCTACCCTCATGCCTTCCGGCCCGCCGGCGCAACGCACGCTCGGGTTGAGGTTCGGGCTCACGAGAGTGTACCGGTCCGTTTCGACCGCCTGCGGGTGATCGCGTACCCACCGTTCACCGAAGCTCGTGCCTACGCGTTCGAGCGCCGCGACGATGGTGCGCTGCTGGTGCCGTATTCGTTGGTGCCACGGCCGCCCGTGGAACGCGTGGAGTCGACGTGCAACCTGTGGGTCGGCGCCCAGGCCGCCGCGTTTGACCGGCCGGTTCTGGTCGACATGATCGACGGCACGGTGCGGCAACTCGATGCTCCGCGGGCCGAGAACGGTGAACTGGTATTCGAACGTTTGCCGATCACCGACTACTCGCTCGTGCTGACCGATGCCCGGTGGTTGCCCTTGCAGCCGCGCAGTTCCCTGCTGTCGCACTTCGAGGGGCCCGGCGACATGATGCGCCAGTTTGTGAGCGACCGGTTCGGCCGGGGCAGACCCGAGTTCTGGCGGCTGGTGGATGAGGCGACGGCCGGCGAAGACTGCGAGTTGGCAGCGGTCCTTGATCAGGCGAAAAAGACATTCCACACCCGGCTCGAACCGGCCGACGGCCATGTGGAAGTGCAGGGGCTGCCCCTCGTCGCCCGCCAACTTCGCGATCCGAGTTGGCGATCGTCCGTCGTGAACGAGGCGTCGCAGCACGCCGACCGCTATTTCGTCGAGATCGCGTGCGGTTCGGTCGAACAAGCCGAGCTTCGCGTTCTGCTCGACGGCGAGCCGATGAAGCAGCGGCCTTGGAAAGACAAGCCGGAGAACATCGGCACGTGGATGGCGACGGCTCAGGCGGGCGCGGTACGTGTGTTCGTAGCGGTTCCCAACGGCGAGGCCATGCCGCAGGGCGTCACCATCGAGTATCGCGTGTGTCCCGCCATTCCTCAGGTATACCACTTCCGAGACCGGCGCACGGAAAGGCCGTGCGTGGTCTTCTGGATCGATCCTTTCGAGGAGCTTGCCACGCCCGGCGGCACGGTGCGACTGGTTGGCTCCAACGCAAGTCTTCCCCGCGACGCGATTGCGATCAACCTCGTCAGCGGGGAGCCTATCGAAGGCGTCGATACCCGCGTGAGCGGCGAAACGCTGGAAGTGAAAGGAATCCCAATCGGCCGCGATCCGCTGCTCGTCGTGGAGCGGAGCGATGCTGAACGACTTTCACATCCATGACCGTTCAAGTCCGGTCGGACGGATCGAGAAGCTCCCGGCGATCCGGGGCCTCAATTTCGTTCTGTCGGAATCCTCTCGGCACGTTCAGTAGTTCCGAATTCGCAGGATTCGAACACCGGGTGGCTGGGGTCGAGCGACAGCGAGCCCCCAGTTTGGCCGCGTTTCTGGGGGCTCGCTGTCGCTCGACCCCAGCCACCCACTCGCAAACTTGGAACTACTGACGTTGAATCTCGACAGCGTTCAGGATCGGCATTTGAGTTTTGCCTGAACGCTCGGTCTTTCCGACGAGTTGGATGGAAAGAGCGTCGCGGACGCGGATGGCGGGAAACTCGCGGACCACGGCCTTGGCGGGGCCGCCCGCCGCCGCGACGATGTCGAAGTCCTTGAGCACGGTCTCCCCTTGCAGCTTGACGTCGAAGACCCGCCCTCCCGCCTCTTTCTCTTCCAGGTCGGCGAAGTGCAGGCGAACCGTGTAATCGGCGGGAGCGTCGCCCTTGCCCAGCAAGGGGATTCGACACTCGGAGAGTCCGCGAGCCCATGACGTGTAGATCCAGCCGACGTCCGTCCCGGCGACCGGGTTCGACTGGCTGTTGACGGCCGTGAACTCGCCGCCGTCGAGGAACGTCGTCTCGACGTCGAGTTGGATGTCGAGCGACGTTTCCCTGTAAGGCTTGGGGCGAGGGTTGGTCAGCCAGAGATCGCCCCGGGCGTCGCGGCGATCGCCGGGCGCGCCGAGGTTGAGCTTGAGGCTCTCGACCGGAATCGTCGGGCCGATGGAACTGGAGATGGCCCAGGGATCGCGAGGCTCCCTCGGTTCCAGGACGACGGTCGTGAGGATCGCATACAGACAGACGCAGCCCGTCGAGGCCTCCGGGATCAGCACCAGCCCGTTGGCGGGGACGCCGTTGATCCAGCAGCCGAGCCGATGCCCGGCGAAGTGTCGCGTGCCGCCGTCCGCCTGCAGGTCGTAGAAGCCGGTGTCGCCGGAGCGGAACAGAAGCATGTTTGGGGCGGCGGTCATGATTCCGCAATGATGGCCGGTCCGCATGAGGCTCCAGGGGACCTGCCGGCCCGTGATGGGATGCGCCTGCATTCTCTGCTCGCCGGTGTGCAGATCGTAGGCCCAGGGCTCGGCGATTACCTGTTCTCCGACGACGAGCGGTCGCCCTTTGTAGTTGGCGTCCCTGGCCCACAGCTTGTAGCCGTCAGCGGCCGACAAGGCAACCAGCCGCCGGCGCTTGAACTCACCGTCGATGAACTGCTGCCAGTAATGCCCGTTGGCGTTGGCGCCGCCCAGGATCAGCACGTCGTTCTTGTACATCAGCGTCAGGGCCCCCCCGCCGATGCCCAGGTCGCTGCAATCGGTGACGTCGACCGGCTGCGACCACACTTTCTCGCCGGTGCCGGCGTCGATCGCAACCGCCGTGCGAACGTCGAGCCGTTTGAGCCGCGCTTCGGCCTCGTCGCGTTCTTTGCCGGTGAGCCTGGCGAGCTCGCTCTTGTCTTCGCGGAGCAGGGCCTCGCGTTCTTCCTTGGAGATGGAACTGTCGATGTAGAAGACTCTCCGGGGGCCGATCGCAATCGTGTGATGGGCGATGTTTCGCCCCTGATGCTCCCACAGGTGCCGGCCGCTTCCGGCGTCGATCGCAAAGATCACGTCGGTCAGATCTTCGGGGACCATCCCTCGGCGCCGGAGCGCCGCGTCGAGCGGCTTGACGATCGTCGCCGTCCCGTACAACATGCCGTTCTGATAGGCGACAAATCCCCACTGGTGCGTTCCGCTGCCGCGCTTTGACTCGGGAAGCTCGTGGGCCGCTTTGACATTGCCCGTCGCGGCGTCGAACTCGTAGCACTTGTCGCGCATCATCATGAACACGCTCTCGTCGCCGGCCGCCAGGTTCCCCGGCGCGCGGTTCTTGAACACGCCGACGCGAAGTGCATCGGGGTTCGGTCGTTCCCAGAGAAACTCGCCGTTGTAGGCGTCGTAGGCCATGAGAGTGTCGTCGCCCTGCACGAAGAGACGCCCGCCGGCCGCCACGGGAGCGACGGCCCCGTCGTGGCGGTTGACCATCTTGTCTTCGCCGGGGTCGCCGTACCAGAGCACCCCCAGATCGCCGCCGACCCGCAAATCGTCGCTGCAGCCGGTGTTGCCGGCGTCGCCGTACTGGTGCGACCAGCTTCCGGCCCCCGGCAGCCCCCCACGAGTCAACAGAGCTGTGTTCCCCTCTGCGCGGATCACCCCGTTCTCCCGGAGGTCCATCTCGGCCAGTGTTTCCCGAAATGCGTCGGCAGAAACCGCCGCTGCCGGCGAACCTTGCGGACGAGTCAGGCAAACCATGCCGCCCAGGGGTTTGACGTGCCGGGCGATCTTCTGCGGGTCTGCGGGAAATCGGCCGGTCAGCAGGTGGGTGTCGGAAACCACCAGGTTGGCGAAGTAGTTGGAATAGTGGGTAACACTCGGATCGCCGTGATGCACGGTCACCCGATGTCCGTACAGTCCCGCCTTCGAGAGCGCCTTGCGTGCGTCCGCGACCTTGGCTTCGTCCGGTTCCACGCAGTAGATCTTCAACTCGCTGGCCTTGGCCAACTCGTAGGCCAGCCGGCCCTGTTCGCCACCGACGATCAGGCAGTAGCCCCGCCTGGCACCGCTCGTGCGAAGAATCTCATCGGCGGCATTCCGGTAGAGTGCCGTCAACTCGTCCTCAGGGTATGGCCGGTCGGTCTCGGCAGAAGCATACACCTTGGCCTTTTCGACGTCGCCGGGTTGGAAACAGGCGATCTTTCCTGAAGTTGTACTCACGTAAAGGTTCCTGGCCGCCGCAGCCAGCCCCCGGGCCTCCCCGTCGACCTCGGCCTGCCACACTCTCTCGCCGCTCTTCGTATCGAAGGCGAGCACTTCGCGGTCTCCTCCGGCGATCAATAGTCCGTCCGTAACAATCAACGCAGATTCCGCCGTTGTCGGCGTCTGCCAGACAATGCCCGTGCCCCGGCTGGCCTCAATCTCTTTCTTCAGTTCCTGGATGCGAGCAAGGTAATTGGCCGCGGCTTTCTCAGAGGCCCCACTCCGTTTCCGGTTGAGGGTGTAGGCTTCGAGGCTCTTTTTCTGGCGACTGCGGCTGGCCTCTGCGTACCGGGCGCGATCGAGACGGATCGCCGCCTTGCCGTTGAGCAAGTAGGCCGCATCGCCTTGAACGGTCATCCGGTAGCCGTCGAACCAACCGTACCCAACGTCTCCCGTCGCTTGATCGATGGCCAGCAAGTGGTGGGCCCCGACGGCGACGATCTGCCCGTCGGCCAGGAACGCCTCGGTTCCGCCGACCACTCCGCCGGCCGTCGTTCTCCAGGCGGCACGAGCCTTGAACAGGAGCGAGCCGTCGTTGCGGTCGAAGGCGACCGGCAGGACCCGGCCGGAAGGCACGAACAACCGCTCTCCCTCCAACAGCAGGTACCCCTGGGGCGAAAGATCGTCGCGCCCCGCGTTCGCCTGGCTGATGTCGTCTCGCAGCCAGAGCACGTCGCCCGTCCCGGCATCGACGGCAGCCAGGTAAACCGTCTCGTACGGAAAGATCCCCGCACCGAAATAGGCGATTCCGCCGTCCACGACCACGCCCGTCCGAACCGGCCGGCGGGAGATCATTACGCCCCGAGCGATGAGCCATTCGTCCAACGGCGCGATGTGCTGCTTCCAGACCAGACCGCCGTCGTCCGCATTCAGGCAATAGGCGAAGCCGTCGTCTGAGCCGAAATAGACTCTGCCGTCGGCTACCGTCGGCGCCAGCCGGATCGGTCCGCCGGTGAAGAACGTCCACAGCAACTCGCCGGTCTGCGCATGGCGGCAATGAAGCTGATGATCCGACGCGCCGAAATAGACCCGATCTCCCACAACCGCCACGTGGAAGGCGTCGTCGTAGCGGACGCGATCCCGCACGATCTTGCCTTCCAGGATCCGGCCGGCCGGGTCGGCCCAGGCCTTCTGGGGCGGCGCCGGTGGAACGTAGGTCCACGCCCGATTGAGCGGCAACCGGAGTTCACCCGGTGACGAACCGGCGCGGCTGTAATCGTGCATGTACGTCGGCCAGTCGGAAACCTCTGCATCGACGGCAGAGGCGGCAAACGGCGTTGCCCCCACAAGGAGCGCCACTACCCAAGCCCCCAAAAGAAGGTGAGATGCTGGTTTACGACGGATCATGGCGAGACCTCGTATTAAACAGGGGGATGGCGGGAGAGCACAGCCGTTCAACCAACACGGTTGGCGTGCCGCTGCAGACCGGCCGGCAAGGCAGGCCCATCATGCTCTGGGACGGAGGAAGACGTTATGGTTTGGCAGGTGCTGCTGAGCCAGGGAGGACCTTCTCGATCAAAGATGGCACGGTACTGATCGTATCAGAAACGGTGCCGCGGGGCAACTTCTGAACCGCGGAACGCCGGGCCCTCGCGCTTGACAGCACTCTGCCCGGAGGCTAATTTCGCAAGGAGTAACAGCAGAAGACTTCCCCAACGCAAGAGGAACAGCAGAATGACGATACGCATCACGCGTCGAGAAGCGATCAAGGCGATGGCGGTTGGCGGCGTCGGCCTATTAACGGGGCGCCGCGCACTTGGACAACAGATTGTCGGCGGCTCGAGTTCTGCCAACGGCAGATGGCGCCGCGGCATGTTTCACATGCACACCTATTGGTCCGACGGCCACGCCTTTCCGGAACAGGCGATTAGCATCTACAAGGAACTGGGCTACGAGTTCCTGGCGGTGAGCGAGCACAATACGTTCGCAGACGACCGTCAGCAATGGAGGCCCGTCGAGGAGAAGGAGTCCGGTTGGCCGCCCGTTGTGACACAGCCGATTTTCGACGCCTATAAGGAAGCATTCGGGGCTGAGGTCGAGACCCGCCAGGAAGACGGAAAGACCCTGGTTCGACTGAAGACCTACGACGAGATGCGGCGGAAGTTCGACGAGCCGGGCAAGTTCCTGCTGATGCCGGCCGTGGAAATCACGCAGGTCCTGAACGGGATCAACGTGCACTTGAACTACCTGAACCTGCCCGACACCGTTCCGTCGGTCAAAGGCGGCCCGCTGAGCAAGAAGATCACCGATCCCGACCTGAGCGTGAGTTCGCTCATCCGCCAGAACGCCGAAGAGGTCGCGGCCATGGCCGCCCGGATGCAGCGTTCGACCCTTCTGATGCTGAACCATCCGCAATGGGTCTACTGGGACATCCAGCCCCAGCACCTGATCGACAACCCCGAAGTCCGCTTCTTCGAGGTTGCTAACGGCGGCTCGGCCTTCGCCCCGCACCCGGACGCACTCCGTGTGACCCTCGATTCGTTCTGGGACGCCGTCAACGCCTTCCGCTGCCTGAACGGCGCACCGCTGATCTACGGCGTCGGGTCGGACGATACGCATTACTACTTCAACCGCACGCCCGAGCAGCGTCTGGCCGACGCCTGGGTCATGGTCCGCAGCGAGTCGCTCGCGCCGGACGCACTTCTGGCCGCCATGGACGCCGGCGACTTCTACGCCACCACCGGCGTGTTTCTCGACGACGTGGCGTTCGACACCTCGGCCAAGACCCTCCGCGTGAAGGTGAAGGCGGAGCCGGACGTGGCGTACCGCATCCGCTTCATCACCACGAAGCGGGGATTCGACCAGACGGTCCGCACCGTCGACAGTCCGGCCGAGAAAGGCCGCGGCGCCCGGCAGATTCCGGTTTACTCCGCCGACGTCGGCAAGACGGTCAAACTGGTTGACGGCACCGAAGGCTCGTACCGGATGGCGCCCGACGATCTCTATGTCCGCGCCAAGATCGAATCGAGCGTCCCCAGCGGCTACGAGCGGCACTTCCATCCCGACGTGCAGGTGGCCTGGACGCAGCCCTATGCATGACGGGGCGTCTCGTGTTCGCTCTCTCGCTCGAAATAGAAATATGGGAACAGGCGAACACCGTTCTTCTCAAGACTGCCCGCTATCGTTCGCTTGATTTCGTGAATAGGCGCTCGCTCGATTTGAGTGTCCGTCGTCGCATCGTCTAATACGACAAAGACCTCCAGCGATTCCTCGTTACTGGAATCTTCGTACCAGTCCCAGGCAATCTTGACGATGCGCGGAATAGGGGGGAGGTTGAGTGAATCCAAGCTCAGGGCGTTATCAATGCTTTGCGTGTCGACCACGATTCTCGATCCTTTCAAGAGGCATTCGGACTCACGACTTGACCGACAACAGTATTCTACCGCGAAATCGGGATGATCCAAGCCTTCCGGTCAATACTGCGAGGGCGGGAAGAACCGCGACTACGCAAAACGTAGGGTCATTCTTGCCTCCGACCATTTCCGCGCACCTATTTGCCACGGGAAATCTCGTACACATACAACCAATCGCTGTGCCGCAGATACAACCTTCCCCCGCAAATCACCGGATGGGCCCAGGTCGGGCCCTCCGGGCCGCGCGGCAGTTCGAACTGGCTGACAACCTCGAACTTCTCCGGCCTGGCCGGCACCAGGGCCACGGTGCGATCGTCGCCCAGGAGGTAGAGCATGCCGTCGGCGTAGCTGGGGGCCGCCGACTTCTTGCCCGGACCGGTTGAGTCGTAGGTGATCTCGCCGGTCCGCCAATCGACGCAGGCCCAATGCCGACGCTTGTGATTGCCGTCGGCCAGGCCGTAGAGATGCCCGTCGGCGAGCAGGAAGCCGCCGTGCTCGATGTCGAACTCCGCTGCGTGCCACACCGGCTCGACGGAGCAGTTCCGGCCGTCAACGTTCAGCTTCAGCAACGTCGTCCCCCGTCCCCAGGTCGTCGAGATGGCCACGTGGCCGTCGCGATAGACGGGCGTGGCGACATTGACGTCGTAAGGGGCGTCTCGTTCATATCGCCAGAGGAGACGGCCCGTCTCGGCGTCCACGCCGACGGCCGAGGCCGACATGGTGGTGACGAACTGGCGCAAGCCGCCGTAGTCGACCAGGATGCCGGAGGTGTAGGCCGGCTTGTCGCCAATACCGCGGCAAGTCCAGACAGTCTCGCCCGCATTCTTGTCGAGGGCCGCGATGCCGATGTCTTCACCCCCCGGGCAACAGATGACTTTCTGCCCGTCGACGGCGACCGATTCGGCCAGGCCCCACTGGATGTTGCGACCGCCAAATCGCTCGAGGACGTCAACCGACCAGACGGGTGAACCGGTCTTGGCGTCGAAACATCCCAGGTTCCCAATGCCGCTCAGGTGATAGACCCGTCCGCCGTCAACGGTCGGAGTCCCGCGTCCCCCGGGGAACTGGCCGTCATAGGCGGAACCGTTGGCTTGCTGCCAAATCGTTTTCCCATCGAGATCCAGGGCTGTCACCACGGTTCGGTCGTCGATGTCGCCCGCCGTGTAGATCCGTCCGTCGGCAATCGAGACGGTCGCCCAACCGTGGCCGATACCGTCGGTCTTCCAAAGCAGCCTGGGCCCTTCTTCAGGCCATTTCTTGAGCAGACCGGTTTCCTTCGAGATGTTGTCGCGTCGGGGACCGTGGAATTGAGGCCAGTCTTCGACGGGAGATTGGGCCGCCGCCCATGGAACCGAGCCGAGGATCAGGAGCAGCGAGAAAACAAGGGTCGATAGGCCCAGAGGCCGCAACACATGATAGGGGATGCTTGCCATGGCTCGATCCGTGCAAACGGGTAAGCGGACGATTGGAGCAAAACGGGAGTTCTGATTGGCTTCCGAATTGTCGCATCCCGGCCGGGCGTTTTCCACGGGGAGGCTCGGCTGCTTGCTTTGGCCGGCGGTTTTCGCATAGGATCTGGCGGTGGGACACTGTTGCCCAGTCCTGCAATTGCCGCCAGTTGATCCTTGTTGCTGGAAACTGCCATGACGAAGCGTGAAGTCATCCGCATGGTTCTGGACGGCGAACGCCCGCCTTACGTGCCCTGGTCCATGGGCTTGACCCTGGAGGCCAAGGCGAAGTTGCGTGAACACTACGGCTGCGACGACATCGAAGTCCCCCTGGATAACCACCTGGTGAAGCTCGGCCAAGACATCGGGTTCTTCGATACTTTGGGCGACGACCGCTATCGCGACGTGTTCGGCGTCACCTGGGACCGCACGATCGACAAGGATATCGGCAACGTCGAAGGTCAGGTGCTCTCTCGTCCGACTCTTGACGGATACGAGTTCCCCAACCCGGTCGCCGAACGGTTTTTCAAGGATATGGAGGAACGCATCGATCGCTTTCCCGACCGGTTCCGCGTGTTCCAGATCGGCTTCTCGCTCTACGAGCGGGCCTGGACCCTTCGCGGCATGGAGGCCCTGATGATGGACTTCCTGGAACATCCCGTCTTCATGCACGAATTGCTCGCGGCAATTGCCGATTACAACATCGCCCAGGCTCGAAAAGCGATGGAGTACGACATCGACGCGGTCTATTTCGGCGACGACTGGGGGCAACAGCACGGCCTGCAGATGGGGCCCCGGCTGTGGCGCGAGTTCATCTACCCGCAAATCAAGCGGATGTACGGCGCCGTTCGCGAGGCGGGTAAATACGTCATGATCCATTCCTGCGGCGACGTGGACGAACTGTTCGACGACCTGATCGCCGCCGGGCTGAACTGCTTCAACCCGTTTCAGCCCGAAGTGATGGACGTGGAACGGCTGCTCGCGCAATACCGCGGCCGGCTGGCCTTCCACGGCGGCATCTCCACGCAGAGGACGCTCCCTTTCGGCACGGTCGACGACGTCCGAGCTGAGACCAGGCGGATGATGGCACGCGGAGCGGAGGGAGGATATATTCTAGCGCCGGCCCATGACGTTGAAGGGGATGTGCCGCTGGAGAACATGCTGGCTATGATCGAGGAGGTGCAAGGACAGTGAACGAATCCGTAACGCGACGCAAGTTTCTGGAAGTATCAGCCGCCGGAGCGGCCCTGGCTAGTTCGCACCTTGGTTTCCCGCAACCGTCGGGTCAGGCCGCAGAGGCTGAGGCGAAACCGGCCGATGACAAGGCGGAGAAGATGTTTGGGGCGGTCATCGATTGCCACGCCCACCTGGCCTATCCGGGCGCTGCCGACTCCGACGAGAAGGACCGCAAACTGATCGAAGCGGCCGACAAGCTCGGCATCGACCAGCTCTGCTGTTCCACTCTCACTCCCAAGCGGCCAGCAACGGCCGAAGGGTTCCAGACCTGCAACGCGAAGGTGGCCGAATCGATGAAGCGATTCGCCGGCCGCGTGTTGGGGTACTGCTACGTGAACCCGGGCTGCGGCGCCGAGGCCCTCGACGAGGTTCGCCGTTGTATCGAGGACCGCGGGTTCATGGGCGTCAAGCTCTATAACGAGTATCGATGTACCGAACCCGTCGTGTTCCCCCTGGTCGAGTTGGCGATCGAGTTGCGGGTGCCGATCCTGCACCATGCCGGACACGCACACCACCCGCTGCCCGGCCAGCCGAACATTTCCGACGGCGGACACCTGGCCGAGTTGGGCAAGCGATATCCTGAAGCGAGACTCATCTGCGCCCATGTCGGGGGCGGCGGCGACTGGGAATGGACCATCAAGGCCTTGCGGCATGCCGACAACGTGTTTCTCGACACGAGCGGGAGCGTCGTCGACGAAGGGATTGTAGAAATGGCGGCCGAAGAGCTGGGCGTCGACCGGCTGCTGTTCGGCTGCGATATGTCGATGACCGCCGGCGTGGGCAAGATCCGTGGTGCACGGCTCGGTGCCGAGGCAAAGCGGAAGATCTTGGGCGAGAATATGCGACAACTCTTGAACATGCGAGGCTGACCCATGATCATCGACACCAATGCCTACCTGGGCCCATTCGCGTTCCGCCAACTTCGCCACAATACGGCCGACGGGTTGCTGCGGCTGATGGACGAGAAACGGATCGACCGGGCCATGGTTTCCAGTGCCATTGCCGTCACCTACCGCAACCCCCAGGCCGGCAATGAGGAGCTGGCGGCCGCCGTCGAACGCCGTCGCGACCGGCTGATCCCGTTCGCCGTGATCAACCCGTCCTACGCGGGCTGGCTCGACGACCTGCAGATTTGCCACGAGAAGCTTGGGATGAAGGGGCTGCGGCTCTACCCCAAGTGGCACAACTACGCCCTGTCGGACGAGTGCCTGCTGGCCCTGGTCGAAGAGGCCACCAAACGCAAAATGATCGTCTCGATTCCCATCCGCGTGGAAGACTCGCGGCAGCAGAGTTGGCTGGTCGATATCCCCGACGTTCCCCTGGCGGAAATCGTCGTTCTGGTCAAAGCCTGCCCCGAAACAAAGTTCATCCTCCTGAACGGCATCGGATACACGGGCTCGCCTTTGGGAAAGCCCGCGGGCGGCCTGCCCGCGAACTACTTCCTCGAAATCTCGCGGCTGAGTGCAACCCTCGCCGACGAACTCGGCACGCTCCTGGCGGCCGTGGGCCCCGAGCGGCTCGTGTTCGGCAGCGGCATGCCCTTCAAGTACCCCGACCCGGCCCTGCTCAAGCTGGAAGTGCTCGATGCGCCGGAGGACGTGAAGGAGAAGATTCGGAGCGGGAACGCGGTAGGGATGCTCTGAGTGCATCCCCGACGCGTCGGAGGATTGGTGTATTCACTGGAATCGCAATCCTGAGCCGGCGGGCCGGGCTTTGCCTACAAGTCGTTTGCGACCACCTCAAGGCCGGTTCTTGTGTCGCCATCAAGAACTCGTTCGATATCGAGCAGAATCAGCAAGCCGCTTTCCTGTCTCACCAGTCCGGTGAGATAGTCGTGCTTCAGCCCGGCCACGGTGGGCGGCGGCGGTGCGATGTCGTTCTTCGAGATCCGCAGAACCTCGTCGACGCCGTCGACGATGATTCCGATCGTCCGCGAACCGACTTGCATGACCATGATGCGGCTTTCCGAGTCGCTATTGGTCTCGGCAAGCCCAAACAGACTTCGCAAGTCGACAACGGGGATCACGGTGCTGCGCAGATTGAAGAGGCCCTTGACATAAGGCGGCGATTGAGGTACGTGCGTGATGTCGCACATCAGGATGATTTCGCGAACCCTGGTGATTTCGACGCCGAAGGTCTCATCACCCAAATGAAAGCTGACCAGTTGCATCGAGCCAATCGATTCCGATCCGGCCTGTTCCTGTATGTGTTCTTGAAAGTCGGTTGCCATGAGTTCCTCCGCGCGATTCTGAAAGCTGATTCTTCAAGAGAGACCGCCTGGGCCGCCGCGAGGGGGGCACGGCGGCCCAGGCGCAAGCGAGTGTAGCATGCGGGCAGACCTGGCGGGCGCCGCGTCGGGCAGTTGCGGCGCCCTCGTCGTCTGCAAGGGTCACGAAACCTGAAACTGCTTGACCAACTCGCGGAGCGCGTTCGACTGCGCGCCGAGCTCTTCGCTGCTGGAAGCCATCTCTTCGCTGCCGGCAGCCGCCTGCTCGGTGACCTGGGCGACTCCCTGAATCGCCTCGGAAACCTGCTCGGCGTTGGTCGCTTGCTCCACGGTGGCAGCGGCGATCTCCGAGATCTTCGCCACCGTAGCCTCCACGCCGTCGACGATTTCCTTGAGCGCCTTGCCGGTCTCGTCGCTCAACTGGACTCCTTCCTGAACGCGAGTGCTCGATTCCTTGATCAGCGAGGTGATCTCGCCGGCAGCCTGGTTGGAACGCTCGGCCAGCTTGCGGACCTCGTCGGCCACGACCGCGAAGCCCATGCCGTGTTCGCCCGCCCGGGCGGCTTCGATCGCCGCATTCAAGGCGAGAAGGTTCGTCTGGCTGGCAATCTCCGAAATCACCTGGATGATTTCGGCGATCTGATCGGAACTCGTTCGGATCAGTTCCATGGCTTCCGTCGACTTTTGGACCGCCTGTCCGCCTTGTTCGGCCAGAGCATTGGTCTTCTTGGCCACGGCGTCGGCCTCGTGGGCGTTGTTCTTGACGCGGTCGATTGAGGAGGTCAGTTCCGTGATCGAGGCCGAGATCTCCTCCACGCTCGAACTCTGGGTCTGGGCCCCGGAGGCCAGAGACTGGGAGCTTTCGGCAATCACCCGAGATCCCTCGGCGAACTGGCTGGCGCTTTCGGCAATCTGGACGATCGCGTCCCGCATGTTGGCAACCACCGCGTTCACGTTGTCGCGAAGCTCGCCGTAGGCACCGGGGTATTCCGTGTCGACCTTTTGCGAGAAATCCTTCTTCGCCAGACGAGTCAAGACTGCGCCGATCTCCCGCATGGGCGTGGCCGATCCTTCCAGGGTCCTGTTCATGCCCTGGATGATCTCACGATACCTGCCCTGGTACCGGCTCTCGTCGGCGCGGGCGTCCAATCGCCCTTCCGCCGCCGCCTGCGACAGTTCGATGCCGTCGGCCACAAGGTCGTTCACGCTGGCCCGCAGCCCGTTGATCGACTCGGTGAGTATCATCTGCTTGCCGGGCAGGTCGCGAATCGATTCGGACAGATCGCCCTTGGCGTAGCTCTGCAACAGGTCGATGCCTTCGCGCATGGGGAGCACCACGGCGTCGAGGGCCTTCGTCATTCCGTCGGCAAGCTCGGCGTAGACGCCTTGCAGCCGGCTGGCGTCGCAACGAGCCTCGAGGTCGCCGGCCTGTTGCGACTCGATCGTCGCGCCCAGATCGTCGGCCAGGGCGTTGAGCGCGTCGATGCACCCGTTGAGGTTGTTCTTCACCTCGTTGAAGTCGCCGTTGTAGCTGTCGGTGATCTTCTCGGGAATGTCGCCCTTGGAGATGCGGTCGACGTATTCGGCCATCATCTTGAGCGGGTCGATCACGGCGTCCAGCGTCTCGTTCACGCCTGCCATGATGGGTCGGAACTCCGCCGTGACCAGTTCGGGATTGCCCCGGGTCTCCAGTTTTCCCGCCACGGTCGCTTCGGACAGACGCTTCATCTCGCCGATCAATGCGGCAAGCACCTTGGCGATGGCCGTGGCGAGTACCAGTCCGAAAACGACCGCCAGCACAACCCCCACGACCACGCCGCCCAGCGAGAAGAGCTTAGCCCTCGTTGCCATGGCTCGTGCGCTCGCCACTTCGTTGGTGGCAATGTCCTGATTGATCTCGACGATCTGGTCGAGCAGTTCGTTGGCAGCCCGATGAGCCTTGACAATCGGACCTACAAGCTGTTCGCGAGCCTCCAATTGGATGGCAGTCGACAGGTCGGCAACGGCAGTCATCTTGGCGAGGTGGTCGAACACCAGTTTGGCCGCCGGCGCCATGTCGCGTTGGTAGGTCGTCAGAGCCTTTTCGCTATCGCCGTCGGCGACGAGTTGCTTGATCTGCTTGACGGCATTATGGAATCGCCTGTGGGGCTCCTCGAGTTGGCGCAGTGTGCCCGCCAATTCCTGGTTGTCGGTGCTGAACGTGGGCATCCACTTGCCGCAGGCGCAGGCGGTGTAGTCTTCGCCGCCGTCAAAGGGCTCCTTCGACTGAATCATCACCAGTACGTTTTCGGCAAGTTCCCGGTGGTCCTTGGCGAAGCTTTCCAGCTTGCGGGCCAGATCGACCGGGTCGGCGATGCCGTTCTCGTCGAGCTGCTTGCACAATTCCATGAACTTGTTGTTCTCGCTCCGCCAGGCCTCCCAGGCGGGTACGAACTGCTGCCACAGTTCGGCCTCTTTGGCGGTATGGGGCAGCGACTCGTAGACGGCCCAAGCCGCTTCATAGTTCTCGCGAGCCGTCTTGAGATTGTCGTGCTGGCGCTCGCGCACCTCGTTCGAGAGGCCGGGTATGTTGAGCACACGCATCGTGCCCCGGATGCTCTCGGCGTTCTGCTTGATTTCCAGGAGACTGTCGACGCTCGGCAGACGCACCTCGCCGATCTCGCGGACGTTGCCGGCCAGGCGAGAGACGCCCCAGAAACCGATACCGCCGACGCCCGCGGTTATCACCGCGACGGTCAAGAAACCGGTAATCAACTTCCACTTCGTACTCATTCTGGAGAAGAATCCCATTACACGCACCTCCCAAATAGACTCGAATCGGACTAACAAGACCGGCTGCTTCCATCGCCAAGCGGTGAAACCGGGCACCGTCCGCTTTCCGGTCGATTAGCTCTGCAATCCCCGCATCGCTTCGGCCAGGCGGCCGGTCACTACGTGCCATGCAAAGCTAGGTCGACAGGTGCCGTCGCGATCCGGAGATGGCAGGTATATGCCACACGAACACCTTTTCGGGGGCCATTCGGCGGTCGTGGGAGACACCACCCGTCGCGCGGGGTTGCCCTCCCCCGTGATTTGTGAAAGACTTGTGTTGCAGACCAGGGTCGGAGAGGTTGCGAATCTGACTCGCAATTCGATGCACTCAGGAGGCCAACACGGTGGCCGGAGACCGACTGCTCGATGCCGCAGACCCGTTGGTCATGCTCCTTACGGCCGTCAAGAATGCCCAAGCGTTGTTCACCACCGAGAGCGATCCCAAGGCAGTCTTTGCCGGGCTCCTCAAGATTCTGGTTGAGTCGACCCAGAGTGAATATGGCTTTCTCGACGAGGTGGCCTATCACCGGGGCCGACCCGTTCGCAAGCGCAGCTTGGCCCTATCGGATATTTCCTGGGACGAGGCCTCGCGCCATCTGTACGAGCAACTCGCGTTGTCTGACTTCGTGTTCCCGAACTTGGAGAATCTGGCGGGTGCCCCCGCAGTCTCCGGCCAGGTGGTGATTGCCAACGATCCCGTTCACGACCTGCGGTCCCGAGGGGTCCCATCCGGCCATCCGCCGATCCGTTGTTATCTCGGAATCCCCATACGCTACGGAGGCGAGATCGTGGGGGTCGCCGGAGTCGCCAATCGTGCGGGGGGGTACACGCAGCAACTGGTCGCTTTCATCGAGCCGCTCACGACCGCCTGCGCCGCAATGATCGTCGCGATGCGCGATCGGAAGAAGGCGCAGGAGTCTGAAGAATCGCGTCGCTGCAGCCAGCACGAATTGCAGGAAAGCGAAAACCGTTATCGGACGATCGTCGAGACAGCCCGCGAAGGCATTTGGGCAATGGACGCGGGCTTCCGAACGTACTTTGTCAATCCCCGCATGGCACTCATGCTGGGATACGAACCCGAAGAAATGCTCGGACGGTCGTTCGAAGAATTCGTATTTGAAGACGATCTGGCCGCACACTCCGAACGGGTGGCTGAACGGCGCAGCGGCCGCAGCGGCGAGTACGAACGCCGTCTTCGACGAAAGGACGGTAGCACGTTCTGGGCAACCGTCTCCGCGACCACCATGACGGACGACCAAGGCCGTTTTGCCGGTTCGTTTGTCATGGTCACCGACGTCACCCAACGCCGGGAAGACGAGAACCGGCTGGATGCCATGCGGCTCCAGTTGCAGCACACCTCGCGACTGGCGGTTATGGGCGAACTGGCAGCCGGCATCGCCCACGAAGTCAATCAGCCCCTCTGCTCGATCGTCAACTTCGCCAAGGCTTGCCGGAATCTGGCCTGCCGAGAACCGGCGGACCTCGATCAGATTCGCCAGTGGTTGGACGCGATCGCCACAGCGGCCAATCGGGCGGGGGACATCGTCCACCGCATGTTGGGTTTTGCCCGCCGAGAAGCCGCCCTTTGCGAACTGGTTTCGGTCCGGCGATTGATTGAGGATGCCGTGCTTCTGGTGCGACACCAGGCCCGATCCCTCCGCGTCGCCGTTGAGGTGGAAATGCCCGAGGACGATCCTCAAGTCCCCGTCTATCCCGTGGGGATTCAACAGGTTCTGGTCAATCTCCTGCGCAACGGCATCGAGGCGCTTGCTGCGGCAGATGCCGTCGAGAAGAGAATCGTGGTGGCTGTCAAACGCCTGGCGGATCGTGTGGAGATATCCGTGGCGGACAGCGGGAGCGGAGTATCGGATGACGAATTGTCGCGGCTCTTCGAACCCTTCTACACCACGAAGCCGCAGGGCTTGGGACTGGGGCTTGCCATCAGCCGAACGATCATCGAAGATCATGGCGGGAACATCACCGCGACGCTGAATTCCAGCGGCGGACTGACATTCCGTTTTACTCTGCCAACCCGCACGTTTCCTGCAGAAGATGCCTGAGAACAGAACAGTCTTCGTGGTCGACGACGACGCCGATTTGCGCGATTCGATTGCCGCTCTGGTCACTTCGCTGGGCCTGCCCTGTCGAGGCTTTCCCTCCGCCGAGGCGTTCCTGGCCGGTTGTTCGGTCGCGGAAAGGGGCGTTGCCGTCGTCGATCTCCGTATGCCGGGAATGAGCGGGGTCCAACTGCAAGAGGAACTTGCACGCCGGGGAAGCCGGATGCCCGTGATCCTTCTCACCGCCTTCGCACGGACCCACACCATCGTCAAGGCTATTCAGGCCGGAGCCGTCACGGCGATCGACAAGCCCTATCACGACGACGACCTGTGGGATGCCATCCGCACCGCCTTGGAGAAGGAAGAGGCGGATTGGACGGCCGCCCAGCGGCAGCGGCAGATCCGAAGTCGGCTGGAGAATCTTACCGAAGAAGAATACGCTGTCGCCGAACTCGTCGTTGCCGGCCACTCCAACAAGGCGATTGCCCACCAGACGGGTGCGGCTCTCCGCACGGTCGAAAAGCGACGCCATAATGTCCTCACCAAGATGCAGGTCGGTTCCGTGGCTGAACTGGTGGCTCTCTTTCTGGAAATCCGCGACTCCGTGTGACCGCCGAGTCTACCGCGTCATCCCGACACTGCTGTGCCGTGCGGCTTCCCGCACGCCCGTGCGGATCTCTTCCTGGCCGCGGCCTGCGATCCACGACGATGCATAATCCGGGGCGTTGACGAACCAGAAACCGCGACCGCATCTCCTGCGGCGCGGCATCCAGCCAGATCCGCGAACCGGCCTCCGACGGAAGATCCCATGAGTACCGACAGCCCCACCGTATTTGTCGTTGAAGACGATGCAGAAATGTGCGAAAGCTTTGCGGCTCTGTTCACTTCCCAGGGACTGGCCGTTGAGACCTTCTCCAGCGGAGAGGAGTTTCTAACGCACTACGATTCGTCGCGACCGGGCTGCATTGTCGCCGATTTCCGCCTCCAAGGCATCAACGGGATCGACCTGCACCGCCTGCTCGCCGAGATGGAATGCACGCTGCCGGTCGTGCTCATCAGCGGCTATCTCACGGTTCGTTCTGCGGTCGCCGCCGTCCGCCAGGGCATCTACCGTATCCTAGAAAAACCCTATCATGAAGACGATCTCCTCTCCGCCGTTCAGGATGCCGTCGAGGAGAACCGAAAGTCCCGTGAAAATGAATCCCACCGACGAGATTTCGTCCATCGGCTCCGCTCCCTTGACGCCCGGGAGCGTCTGACCCTCGATATGATCGTGGCCGGGCAAGGCAACCGAGCCATCGAGTGCCGGCTGGGGCTCAGTACGCGAACCGTCGATCGCATTCGCAGTTCGATCCTCGAAAAGACCGGTTGCATGTCCTTCGTCGAGCTGTCGGTCGCCTATGGAGCAGCCCAGGCGGCCGGCAGAACGACTATGCCCTCCCATGCGGCAGGATCTGCCGATGCTTGCGCCGATCACGGTGCTGGCGAGGAATCCGTCGAGTGCCTCTGTGCCGGGCTGCTGCGCGTGCAGGCAGTCCTCTTGAACGAAGGGGATATCGGCGAAGATTGCCGACCGCTGCTTCGCGACGCCGAATCGGCCCTCTCCAAGGCCCTGGGCAGGTCTCGTGCCGTGAAATCCTGTTGACATGCGCCCTGCCCGGGATGCCATTCCGAATACCACGGCCGCCACGGATCGTCGCGATTGCTGCCCCGAATAGCGGATCCTCCATGCGGTGCTCCCGCATGGCGCGAGCAGTCCTGCCCCCATCTTCCTCGGAAAAAATCCTGCAAGATGGTCAGATGATATGTGTGGCAAATCTCCGTACACGATGGTACAATTCAGGGGTGGCTCGCGGAGTCTTTTCAGTCCAAAGGAGGAATTCAACGTGACTGCAACTTCCCAAAACGCCCGGCTGGACGTCCGTTTATCTGAAGACAGCAAACGGCTGATCGAGCAGGCGGCAGGACTTCTTGGCGTGAGCGTGAGTTCTTTCACCGTCTCGGCCGTGGTACGTGAAGCCGAAGAGGTCGTGGAACGGTTCGGGATGCTTCGGTTGAGCGACCGCGATCGTGATATCTTCCTTGCAGCCCTCGACAATCCGCCCGAACCCAACGAGAAGCTACGTGCGGCCGCAAAGCGGCATGCCAGAGAGATCCAGCAATGACGCCGAGGCGAATCGAGCTTCTTGGCAAAGGACACGAACGAAGCCAATTCGATTGCGGCGACGTGAGTTTGAATGACTTCCTTCGCACACACGCCGGCCAGGACTCACGAAGAGACATTTCGAAGACCTACGTTGCCGTCGGCGCAGAATCGAACGTAGTGCTGGGATATTATGCGATTTCCACCGGAAGTGTTGCCTTCGAGCATCTTCCGGAAGAACTGGCTAAGCGACTGCCAAAGTACCCCATTCCGACAGTTCACCTGGGTCGCTTGGCGGTTGATCGCAGCGTTCAGCAAACCGGTCTGGGCACGCTCCTTCTCATTGATGCACTGAAACGAGTTCTCGCTTTGGCAGAACATGTCGGCATCTGCGGCGTCACCGTCGACGCCAAGAATCCGAAAGCCAAGCGTTTCTACAAGTCTCGCGGCTTCCTGTCCCTATCCGACGACACGCTACACCTCTTTCTGCCGATGGCGTCGATTCGGAAGCTCTAGCCGCCGCAATTTGCACCCCTATTCCCGGCGCTGTATCCTGGAAACTCGATCCGGCCCCGGTACCATCCCACTCTGTGCACTCGGGAGGCTCTGCAAATCATGACGATCCTCAAGAAGACGCTTTCTCGCATCTTGCTCCTGGCAATTCTGGCAGCTTGTGGAATCGACATGGTTTCGGCCAGTGCGGCGGCCGCTCAGGTGAAGAAACGGCCTAACATCGTGTTCCTCTTCTGCGACGACCACGCCTACCAGGCCATCAGCGCTTACCGGGAAGTGTCGGCCTACGGGCTCAACCTCAACCAGACGCCCAACATCGACCGGCTGGCCAAGGAAGGCATGCGGTTCGACAACTGCTACGTGACCAATTCGATCTGTGGTCCCTGCCGGGCCGTGATCCAGACGGGCAAGTACAGCCATCTGAACGGGTTCTTCTGCAACTGGAACAAGTTCGACGGCACCCAGCAGACCTTTCCCAAGTTGCTCCAGAAGGCAGGCTACCAGACGGCCGTCATCGGCAAGTGGCATCTCGGCGAGCACATGCCGCCCCAAGGCTACGACTACTCCGAAGTGCTCATCGGGCAGGGCCCCTACTACAACCCGCCCATGCTCCGCAACGGGGAGCGGACCAAGCATACCGGATACACCACCGAAATCATCACCGATCTGGCCCTCGACTGGCTCAAGAACCAGCGGGATCAGGACAAGCCGTTCATGCTCATGTGCCAGCACAAGGCGCCCCATCGTAACTGGCAGCCGGGACCGGACTATCTGAACCTGTACGACGACGTGACGATTCCCGAGCCCGACACCCTGTTCGACGACTACGCCACCCGGGGCACGCCCGCCAAGGCCCAGGATATGTCGATCGAAGTGACCATGAACGACAGCGATCTGAAGCTCACGCCTCAGCGGAACCTCACCCCCGAACAGAAGGCAAAGTGGGACGCCGCCTACGATCCGAAGAACAAGGCCTTCCGGGAAGCGAACTTGCAGGGAAAGGACCTGGTTCGCTGGAAGTACCAGCGGTACATGAAGGACTACCTCCGATGCATCGCCGCGGTCGACGACAATGTGGGCCGGGTTCTCAAGTATCTGGATGAGACCGGCCTGGCCGACAACACCGTGGTCATCTACAGCTCCGACCAGGGGTTCTATCTGGGCGAGCACGGCTGGTTCGACAAGCGGTGGATGTACCAAGAATCGTTGCGGACTCCCTTGATCGTCCGTTGGCCCGGCGTGGTCAAGGCCGGGGCGACGAACGGCGACATCGTCTCGAACCTGGACTTCGCCGAGACCTTCCTCGACATCGCCGGCGTCGAGATTCCCGACGACATGCAGGGCCGCAGCCTGCTGCCCGTCCTGGCGGGGAAGACGCCCGCCGATTGGCGCAAGTACTTCTACTATCAGTACTACGAATTCCCGGGGGCCCACAGCGTACGGCGGCACTACGGGGTGACCGACGGCCGATTCAAGCTGATCCACTTCTACGAACCCGACGTCGACGAATGGGAACTGTACGACGTAAATGCCGATCCCAAGGAACTCAAGAACATCTTCGGCAACCCGGATTCTGCCGCCGACCAGGCCCGGCTCCAGGAGCATCTCAAGCAACTGCGGAAAGAGTACCTGGTTCCCGAGCAGGATCCGCCCGGCTCCTACCCGAACCGAGCCGGCGCCTACGAAAAGGGCGTTGAGCAGATGAAGGCGAAGATCGAGCGGTTGGGGCTGAAGAAGCAGTGACGGAACAGCCCTGGAGCACCCCATTTCGACAGGCCATCTCCCCCGTAGGACAGGATTGCATCCTGTCCAGGCAGGTTACAAACCTGCCCTACGCTCGAAGCAAACTCTGCTATGCTGCCGCTTGAGAGGGAGCCGATCGGCCGATCACCATGGTCTGGACCAGGCTTGCCGCCGCCGAGACGCCCCAATAGAGCCCAAGTCCGGCCGACGTCCGGGCCAGAATGAGGAAAGTGGCAACAACTGGGAAGAGCACGGCAACCGATCTTCCCTGTTGGGGCAGCTCAGACGTGGAGTAGGCGAGCGACGCACAGGTGAGGGCCGTGACGACAATCGTGAGGATCATGTCCGGCCGGGCGATGTTCCCTATCCACAGAAAACGGCCGCCGGCAACTACTGCCTGCCGCACCGCCGAGTAGACGGCCAGAAACACCGGCACCTGGGCCAGTCCGCCCAGACAGCCGGTGTAGGGGACGGGGGAGACCCCCTTTTCCTTGAACAGCTTCTGCGATTCTTCCGCAATCCGTTCGGGCTGCCCGGCGAACCGTTTGCGAATCCTCTCCAGTTCCGGATGGAGTTTCTGCATCGCTTGCCGATGGGCTTGGGCTGCCCGGGCGACTCGCAACGTGACCGGGAACATCACGATGCGAACCATGACGGAGAACGCCAGGATTCCGGCCCCGAGGTTGCCCCCACAGGCTTGGGCGTAGGCAACGATCGTCAGTCGGAGAAGATCGACGAACTGGTCCCAGAGCATCATTCGGCCACCTCAGTGCATGGTCTTTCCGCGGAGTTTCGGCTTGGATTTTCGGGCAAGAGGCAGATGTCGCCTCCTGCCCGGAAGGCTGTTCGTTCGGCGGCCAGCGATATTGACGATTCTTCTGGGTCGGGGCAATGCCGGGGCCGGCCGCGGTCTCGATTGCCTCCCGGCTCCCGGTTCCGCTTGGCTCCCGAGAGTGTGCGGTGCGACGGCCGGCGCTCGTCCCTTTCCCGGTCATGGTTCAGGCAAAACGCTGCCGGGTAGAATTCCCCGCCTCGATTGAGTTTCTTCGCAAGTGTCTCTTGACAATCTCAGGCGTACGCATAATCTTGAATACTTGCGGCCCGGGGGACGGTCGCAAGGCCTGTTTAGGCAGGCTCTCACTCCCCATCCCGCCTTTCTGCATGGACGCTTCTCCCGAAACCGTGGCGACGTCTGCGGTGTTCTCCCGGTCAATCTGGCAGCAATGCCTGCCATGCCGGCTCAGACACGGCACAAGAACCGAACGGTTTCCCGATATCGACGGACCGGCAGGGGTCGGGGTGCGCAGCGTGTGCCTGTTTGTCCCGTCTTCGGCGGCCCAGCCTCGGGCCGCTAACAAAACCACTGTTTGTGTGCGTAGGTGCCCGCGGGAGACTCAGCCGTGTTGCTCGGCTCTCTTGGCAGAAACGAAGCGTTAGGTATGAAGGTCAGACTGATTGCGTTGGATTCGGTCGAACACGACCGTAAGTTGGCTCTGAATGGCCATTCCGTCGTCTTGGGACGCTGCCCCGACGCGGACGTGAGAATCGACGATCGCTGGGTCAGTCGCCGGCACTGTGAGCTCGTCGAAGTGGACGGCATGCTGGTCGTGCGAGACCTCGGCTCGACACACGGAACCTTCGTGAATGGGCGGCAAGTGTCGGAGGCTCGGTTACGCCCCGACGATAAACTGACCATCGGCCTGACGAGCTTCGTGGCCAGCTACCGACCGCTTTCCCGGCTGGTCCGCGCCTGTTGAGCAAACGCCTGCGGTGCACGCCCCCCCTCCGACGGGTGAATTGCCTGGGATTGTCGGCCGCGGTAAAGACGGAGCGATAGCCTGCGTCCCTCTGGAGCCCGGGTTATTTCCTTGCTGCTCTCTCCGGCACCTCTCGTAGTCTGGCGATAGCTCACCGTCGAACCCGACTATTCCGGTGGCCCCCGTCCGGCCCAAATGCTGGCGAAAGCCGACGGATTCCGGTATTCTTCACGGATACTGGAGGATTCACTGGGTGAAGGGCAACCATGGATCGGCACAAAGGACGCCAGAGAATGGCTGGGACTCCCCGAGTCGCACGCCGCCTCTCCGCGAGTCTCGACGGGGGGCCTCGCGAGGTGGAAGCACTCCAACAGGCACTCCGGGAAAGCGAGGCGCGATACGAGCAGCTTCTCGACGCCGTCACCGACTATGCCTACGTGGTTTCGTTTGGGCAGGGTGACGTCGTCGAGACTCGCCACGGCGTAGGGTGCCTTCACGTGACGGGCTACCCCCCCGAAGACTTCGAGGCCGATCCGTATCTCTGGATCAACATCGTCCATCCCGAGGATCGCGAGGCTGTCCTCGAGCGATCGGCGAAGCTCCTGACCGGCGACGTGCCGCCCCTGGAACACCGGATCCAACATCGCGACGGTTCGATCCGGTGGGTCCGCAGCACCATCATACGGCACGTCGAAGACGCGAAGCTGGTCCGCTACGACGGGATTCTCCGGGACATCACCGAACGCCGCCGGATCGAGAAGGCACTTCACGACAATGAAGTGCAACTGCTGATGGCCCAGAAGATCCAGGAGCATCTCCTCCCGAAGAAGGCCCCCAATCTGCCCGGCTACGACATCGCGGGCGTCCTCTACCCGGCCGATTTTGCCGCGGGAGACTACTTCGACTTCCTCCCCAACGGTGGCGACCGCATCGACCTGGTGATCGGCGACGTAACCGGGCACGGCTTTTCGTCCGCACTGATCATGTCGTTGACGCAGGTCCTGCTGAGGCTGCTGGTCGAGGCCCATGCCGACATACCGCAGGTCCTCAGGCATGCCAACTCGGTCCTGTCCCGGGCAACCGACGAGTATCATTTCGTCACGCTCCTCCTGGGCCGCCTTGACGCCCCGCGACGTGAATTCCTCTACGCCAGTGCCGGTCACCCGCCTGCCTACCTCTTGGATCGCGATGGCAACGTCAAGCAGTACCTGGAGAGTACCTCCCACCCCCTGGGCATGTTCTCCGACATCACTTTCCCCACCGCCGAAGTCGTGCAACTCGAACTCGGCGACACCTTGGTCCTGGTGACGGACGGCATTGAGGAAGCGCGAAACAAGGCGGGCGAGTACTTCGGCCGGGAGCGCTTGGTCAAAGCGATCCGCCGCCACCTTCGCGAATCGGCCCAACAGATCGCCGAGGCACTCTGCCGGGCGGCTTGGAAGTTCACCGGACAGGTCACTGCGGACGACGATACCACGGTGGTCGTGGTCCGGGTGCTGGACGAGTAGCCCGTGGACGTACCGAGCTTCTCGAACGCTCGAATCGGGTCCTCCGCCGTGTTATACTTGCGGCCTTGCAGCCCTTACTCCCGGAGGCAAACACCGTGAACCGCACTCTCACTGCGTTATTGGTCGCCTGCCCCCTTACGCTTGCGCTAGTCGCGGCCGTCTCTGCGCGGGACGTCTTTGTTCGCGTCAGCCCTCGTGACTCCCGCTACTTCGAACGGACCGACGGAACGGCCTATGTGCCGATCGGCCTGAATATGATCAGTCCGGGAGGGAATCTCGACACGGAAGCCGGCTTGGCTGTCGTCGATCGCTGGTTCGGCAAACTGGCCGAGCAAGGCGGTAATTTCGCGAGGATTTGGCTGAGTTCTCCCTTCTGGGACGTGGAACATGAGCACGCAGGTGTCTACGACGAGGCAAAGGCAGAACGGATCGACGGTCTGCTGCGTCTGGCTTGCAAGCATGGCATCCGGGTCAAACTGACGATCGAGCATTTCCGCGAGATCGACCCGAACCGCGCCTATCGCCAGACGTGGTCGCTCAAGCCGCTGCACCACGTCTCTCAGGGCGGGCCGGCCCGATCGATCGCCGACTGGTTCGACGGCGAGCCGGCTCGGGCGATGTTCTGCAAGAAGCTCGACTGGTACGCGGCCCGATATGGCAACGATCCGACCGTTTTCGGCTGGGAACTGTGGAACGAGGTCAATGCCGTTCGCGGCGGCGACTACATGGCCTGGAGCGAGCAGATGCTCGGCCAACTCCGCCAACGGTTTCCAAAAAACCTGGTGATGCAGAGCCTCGGCAGTTTCGATACCGACGGCAAGCGAGATCAGTACCGCCGCCTCGCCCTGATGCCGGCCAACGACGTGGCCCAGGTCCACCGCTACCTGGATCTGGGCGCGAAACTCGACGTGTGCCACGGTCCGGTTGATGTGCTAGCCGCCGAGGCCGTCCGCGAACTCCTCGCCGCCAACCCGGGACGCCCCGTGCTGCTGGCAGAGAGCGGGGCCGTGGAACCCAGCCACAGCGGACCGTTCAAGTTGTACGAGAAGGACAAGAGCGGGATCATCCTGCACGACGTGCTGTTCGCCCCCTTCTTCGCCGGCTCGGCCGGTTCGGGCCACTGCTGGCACTGGGACCACTACGTCGACAAAAACGACCTCTGGTGGCACTTCGGTCGCTTCGCCCGGGCAATCGAAGGCACCGATCCGGCTGCCGAAGCGTTTGTCCCGCGAATGATCGAGCACGACCGGCTGCGCGTTTACGCCCTTGTGGGGAAGAGAACGACACTGCTTTGGTGCAGGGACAAAGAGAACACCTGGCAGTCCGAGCTTGCCGACGGCACGCCACCCCGAGAGGTTCGTGGTGCCGTACTGAACCTCAAAGAAGGTGTGTCTGAACACGGCGGGACCGTCCGCACCTATGATCCGTGGCAAGATGACTGGCGGAAGGGCTCCATGACCGACGGTGCGGTTCCCCTTCCCGACTTTCGCCGGTCGCTCGTAGTGCGAATCGAAGCTGCCAGACGGTAGACGCCAAGAAAAGGGGACTGTGGGACCACGATCGTCGCGAATCACACGAAAGGTGAGGAAGACATGTCAGAGAAGAGATAGAAAAGAAAATAGGGGAAAAGAAGATACGGCAGGTGGTTCTGTGTCCCATTTTCTTTTCCACATATTCTTTTCTATTTGCTGACGGTGGACAAGCTCCCCATCTACGTCGAGGCCGAACATGTCAAAACGGTTGTTAACCGCAGTGTTGCTGATCGCACTCCTGGGATTGTCTTTCTCACGTCCGTCGAATTGCGGTGAACCGGCTTTGACTGGCGAATCCTCGACGTTCTCGAATCCCTACTCGACGCCTGGATCGCCGCGCACAGGTCAGCCAAGCGAATCGCCCCATGAAACGTAGGTTGACTCTCCCGAGCCGACCAGGAGAACCGCCGGAAAACGAGCCTCTGGAAAGCCAACGTACGAAAGATTGCAGCCTAAAAAGCGCAAGCGAGGACAACGATGCTGCCATCCGCATCCTCGTCTGCTTTACCGAAAGGGCCCACCATGAAAACCGTCACTCGAATCCTGCTCCTGGTCGTTCTGCTGGCGACCTGTCCAACCACCCTCCACGCTGCCGCACCCGACCGCCCCAACATCCTCTGGATCACCTGCGAAGACATCAGCCCCAACCTGGGCTGCTACGGCGACCAGTATGCCCGCACTCCCGTGCTCGACGGTCTGGCGGAGCAAGGCGTGCGCTACCTGAACGCCTACGGGATCACCGGCGTCTGCGCGCCCAACCGCTCCTGCCTGATCACCGGCGTCTACCCCTCGACCCTTGGCAGCCACGGCATGCGGAGCACCACCTGGCTTCCCGACTCGATCAAGTGCTTTCCCGAGTATCTGCAGGCGGCCGGCTACTACTGCACGAACAATGTGAAGACCGACTACAACTTCGCCACGCCCAAGACGGCCTGGAACGAGTCGAGCAAGAAGGCCCATTGGCGGAAGCGAAAGGAGGGCCAGCCCTTCTTCAGCGTGTTCAACTTCACCGTCTGCCACGAAAGCCAGATCCGCGTGCCGGAGGAAAAGTACCACAAGAACACGGCCCGCCTCAAGCCCGACGAGCGGCACGATCCCGCCAAAGTATCCATTCCGCCCTTCCATCCCGACACGCCCGAATCCCGCAAGGACTGGGCCCGCTATCACGACAACATCACGGCCATGGACTACCAGGTGGGCGACGTGCTCAAGGAACTGGAAGATGACGGCCTGGCCGACGACACGATCGTGTTCTTCTTCGGCGACAACGGCGCCGGCATGCCGGGCGTCAAGAAATGGATCTGGGAGATGGGCCTGGTGGTTCCCTTCATGGTCCGCTTCCCTGAGAAGTACAAGATCTGGGCCCCCGGCGCCCCGGGCAGCACGACCGACCGCCTCGTCAGCTTCGTCGACTTCGCCCCCACCGTGTTGAGCCTGGCGGGCGTGGAGATCCCGAAGTATATGCAAGGCTCCGCTTTCCTCGGTCCGGCGGCCGGCCAGCCTCGCGAGCGGGTCTATGCGATCCGCGATCGCATGGCCGAACGGTTCGACATGGTCCGCGTCGTCCGCGACAAGAAGTTCCAGTATCACCGCAACTTCTTCCCGCACTTGCCGTGGTCGCAGTTCACCAGCTATACCGAAGAGATGCCCACGATGCAGGTCTGGCGCCGCATGCACGAGGAGGGCCAACTCAACCCCGTCCAGGACCGCTACTTCCAGGCCAAACCGACCGAGGAACTCTACGACATCGCGGCCGACCCGTTTGAGACGAACAACCTGGCCAACGACCCCCGGTATGCCGAAACGCTGGCAAAGATGCGCAAGCAGTGCCAGCAATGGATGATCGAGACGGGTGACATGGGGCTCTTGCCGGAATCGGAGATGCTCACCCGGGCGGAAGGCAAGACGCCCTATGACGTCGCCTTCAACGCGAAACTCAACCCCGTTGCGAGCCTTGCCGAACTGGCCGATCTGGCCAACGAGCGAGATCCGGCCAATGTGCCCAAGCTGATCGAGCTTCTCAGCGACGCCGACCCGGCCGTTCGATTCCGGGTCGCGACCGGACTGGTCGCGTTAGGCGAGAAGGCCGCCCCCGCGGCCGGTGCCCTGAAGAAAGCGATCTCCGACGATGCACCTCACGTGGCAGTCACCGCGGCCGAGGCCCTCTGCAACCTCGGCCAGGTCGACACCGCCATGCCCGTCCTGCTCGCCGGCCTGAAGAACGATTCCCCGTTGATCCGCCTACGGGCGATCAACGTCCTCGATCGCCTCGGCCAAGCGGCTCGGCCGGCCATCGAAGCCATGAAGAACGCCCGGATGGAAGCCGCCGGGCCCGTGGGCGACTACGTGACCCGCATGAGCGAGTATGTGCCCGCGGGTTTGGAGGCCAAATAGCTGTCCGCGACGCCGGACGGACGAGTGGGTTGTGGAGTCTGGCGGCGGAAGCCAGGATTCTCAGCAATAGCTGCACGCAGAGCGAACCGCAGGATATGAAATCGATCCCCGTTGTCTTGAGCTTCCTGACCAATCCTGGTCGGCGTCGAAATCTCCTCGTGCTCGGCCGACTGGTCGTCATGTTCGCGTTGCTCGTGTTCCTTTTCACCGTCGCCTTTCATTACGTAATGGCCTGGGAAGGACGCCAGTTCAGTTGGGCCACCGGCGTCTACTGGGTGCTCGTCGTGATGTCGACCCTCGGTTTCGGCGACATCACCTTCCATTCCGATCTCGGGCGAATTTTCTCCGTCGTGGTGTTGCTGTCCGGCACCGTCTTCATGTTGGTCCTCCTGCCCTTCATGTTCATCCAGTTCTTTTATGTTCCCTGGATGGAAGCCCAGGCCGCGGCACGCGCCCCCCGCACGCTTTCCCCGAAGACCGCCGGGCATGTCATCCTGACCGGGCTCGACGCGGTTGAGGCCGCTCTTATCCGCCTCCTCATCCGCTCCCAGAAGGCCTACGTTATCCTGGTCGCCGACCTGACCGAGGCGTTGCGGCTCCATGACGAAGGATATCGCGTCATGCTCGGGGACCTGGACGATCCGGATACCTACAACCGTGCGCGTGTGGACCAGGCAGCGCTCGTCGTCACCGCACGGTCAGACACCACCAACACCAACGTGGCGTTCACCGTCCGGGAGATCTCCGCGTCGGTGCCGATCGCGGCTACCGCGTCTTCGGCCGCTTCGGTAGACATCCTGCAATTGGCCGGCTGCAACCGCGTGCTGCAATTCCACGAGATGTTGGGCCAGGGCCTGGCCAGGCGGATCCTCGGACAGGATGCCAAGACGCACGTCATCGGCCAATTCGGCGAACTGTTGATCGCCGAAGCTGCTGCGATGCACACTCCGCTGGTCGGTCGCAGCCTGCGCGACATCCGCCTGCGCGATCACGCCAACGTCAACGTGGTCGGCGTCTGGGACCGCGGCCGTTTTCAGATTGCCGGCCCCGAAACCCATATCCAGGCAACCTCCGTCCTCGTCCTCGCCGGCTCGCGCGAGCAACTCGACGCCTACGACGCGTTGTTCTGCATCTACGAACGCAGGGAAAAGCCGGTTGTCATCATCGGAGGCGGTCTGGTGGGACGGGCCGTCGCCGCCACCCTCCAGGAGGAAGGAATCGACTACCGGATTATCGACCGGCAACCGAAACGCCTGCCCAATCCTGCAAAAACCATCTCGGGAGACGCGGCCGAGCTGGAGGTGCTGCAGAAAGCCGGCATTATGGAAACCGGCTCGGTCGTCATCACCACCCACGACGACGACATGAATGTGTACCTCACCATCTACTGCCGCCGCCTGCGCCCGGACATCCATATTCTGGGCCGCGCGAACCTGGAGCGAAACACCTCCACGCTGCACCGTGCCGGGGCCGACTTCGTCATGTCCTACGCCAGCATGGGCGCGAATGTGTTGTTCAACTCGCTCGAATCGGCCGACATCCTCCTCCTGGCCGAAGGGCTCGACGTCTTCCGCATCCCCATGCCGGCGACTCTCGCCGGACAATCGCTGGCAGAAAGCGGCATTCGCGAAACCAGCGGCTGCAACGTCGTCGCCGTCGTCGAGGGCGGCCGCTTCGACGTCAATCCCGACGCCCGCCGGCCCCTCCCTGCCGATGCCGAACTGGTCGTGATCGGCGACGTCGAGTCGGAAACGCGTTTCTTCTCCAGGTTCGATCTGTAGAAACGTCGGCCCCGTTATGTGCCCGGCAGATCCGTCTCCTTCTCCTCCACGAAATCCAGATCGATGAACACTCCCGGCACGGCGCCGGGATCCACTTGCGCCGCAGGGCGCGCCGGATACCACAGAAACGGTTTCGACGTGTCGTGCTGGCCGAGGAAAGAGACGTCTGCACCGAAAAGGCTGAGGTTAGCCCGGTTCGCGTTACGTTCCTCAATCGCTCGATTGAGATCCTCGCTCGCACCGTCCGGAGCGAAGTAGAACGGCTCGCGGGCGACCGGGATAACCGGCAGGCGGGCGAGGTACTTCCTCTCGACCAACGCGTCGAGCGACTCGGGGAGCCGACCGTGATCCTTGACGTACATCCTCAGCGCCAGATAGAGAATCGTTCCCCGGCGCTGCGACTCGGCCGCGTACAGCGCGTCCTTCAGAATCCAATCAAAACCGTCCAAGGCCATGAATAGTCGAGACTGCCGTTGGAGGTTCTCGAACTCCTCGTCAAAGGACCATTGGTACCAGACAGGTTGGGCCGGGTCATAGGGCACAAGGTCCTAGCTTCTCAACAACCTAGAACGTTCAACCTTGAATCCCCGTAGGTCGACGTCGAGGCGACGACGGGGTTCCAGCCCCTCGACGGCCTGATCGTAGACCACCGCTCTCTCGTATTCCGTGGCCCGGTCGGCTCCAATGCGGAACGCGCGATCGAGCAACCGGAGACCACGCTCTCGCTCGAACGAGAACCAACGATAACGCCAAGGCAACGCCTTGCAGTGGAAGCCATACTTGTCGTAGTTGTTCTTGCCGCCGGCATTCTCTCGAGGACCGTCCTGCAACCAGACTATGTCCCGCTGGCAATCAGCGGCCAGCCACTCGGCACAGCCGGTCCGCTCCTCCCCCCAACCCTCGAGGAATTCAATGGCGCCGCGGAGCCGGTCGTTGGGAATCCCCGGTCGGCGGGCCACGTCGCGGAGCGTGGCGTTCAATTGTGCCTCGGCAAGGAGCATGTTCCAGTACCCACCCGCCGCCCCGACCTGCAATCGCGTGTGCAGGTGCGGTGAGTTCTCGTCCCAGGGGCGTCTGAGCAAGGAAGAAACGCTCGCTTCGTGCACGCGGCGTTGTGCATTCAGGACCTTTTCCATCCACGAGCGAGGCTGGGTCTCGGGACCATACGTTGTATTCTGCTTCATCGCTTGCCACGGCAAGCCAAGTGTGCTTCCAAGCTGGCTGGCCGAATCGTAGGGCCGGATCTCGTGAACCCGATGGTAGGTCAGGGCCTGGTAGGTGAACACCGTCGCCGCAACGATCAGCAGCAGCGGTACTCGCATCGCCCGCCACGAGTTGTCCTGCCGAAGCCGCGTGCTTGCCAACAGCCGGCTGCCGATCAGCAGGGCGAGCAACATGGGCACCACGCCCAATTCCCATCCCAGTCCCAAATAAAAGACCCCTATACCGATCCAGAACGCGAAGCATGCAGTCAACACGGGAGCTGCGAGCAAGGCGATGATCCGGCTGCGAATGAACATCGAGCAGGCCTGGCCAATCACCAGCACCGAGACGTAGCCGAGTATGACGAAGAGAACGGCCAGGGGCCAGAAGAAGGCCCGGTCGTTCAGGGGCATCGACACCCGGAGCATCCCCAGCACGACGATCGCCGGTAGCAGCAGGACCACCACCATGACGGCCAGGCGGCTCAGCCAAATCTCCCACGGAGAAACGCCATCCCGCGCCAACTGGAGGAACCGAACCTTCTGATCCGCGCCGAACGCGTAGCCGGCCAAGAGCGGCGAAAACCCGAGTACCGCAAGAAGAATGTACGCATTGCACTCGGCGATGAGCGCTTCCCTGCGATCCGGCTGGACGATCTCCACCTTGGAGAGATAGTAGAGCCCGGCCCACACCAAAACCGCAAGGCACAACTCCCAATAGACAATCACTGGCGTGCGGATCTGCCGCCACGCTTGCCAGACCAACCGTATCGTACGGCCCCGACAAGGACGATCGCACGAATCCCACTGCCCTGCCACGGCGGTCGTGCCCGCCTCAACATGCCTGGATCTTGGCAGCGCCAACAGCCGTAACGGCTGCCCCGTCCGGTACCAGACTCGTACCAGCGGAATCGCGATCGCCAGGGCCACGGCCGCTACCATCAGCCGCGGCCCGGCTGCGTGGTAATACGCGGCCGTAACCGCCACCGTTCCGCCGCCCGTTGCCGAGTGATTCACCACCACGGTTATCCAGGCAACCAGGCTCGCCATGGCAATCCCGGCAACCACCGCCCGCAGCGGCCCGCGCACCAGCATCGATGCCATCAGCCCCCACGCCAGCCCCTCCAGAATTCCGACCCCGTTCACTCCAAGTGCCAGGGACGCATCTCGCGAACTTGGAAACACGTCCAACCAGACCGCCGTCTCTAGCCAGCCAACCATCCCGAGCAACAGGCTGCTCAACACCACCCAACTCAACTTGCCCCACAGATAGGTAAGCCATCCGATCGGCCGCGTTCGTTGGAAACTGAACGTGCCGGCGTCGGTCTCGGCCGTCAATAGCAGCGCACAACTCGCCGCCGTGTAAATGGCCGTCATGAACAGCGCCATGCCGAAGCCGAAAGCGACGCTCGGCGGCCGGATCATGTCGAACGTTTCCATCGTCGCCAGCGACGCCTGCAACGTGACCAGCATGGCGAAGATGCCGATGCAGAAGGCGTACTGCTCGGCCGCTTCCCGCCACAGGATTCGGCCGCACGCCCTGAGACTGAATGCGTTCATCAGACCGCCTCCCCCAGGCTCGAAACCGGCTTGGCACCGCGATCGTTGTCGCCCAGATTGCATTGCATGTACCCCACGAAGATCTCTTCCAGATTGGGACGATGGACGTCCACCGACTCGACGCCCTGCTGGTCGCCGAGTTCGCCATCCGCGTGTCGGGCATGTCGGTCACCAGCCAGCGCAGCCGCCGCCCCTCCTGCCGGCAATCGATGATCCGTCCTTCCGGCAGTTGCGGATCGATCGATTCGCCGGCCAGCGTCATCGAGATCATTCGCGATCGCTGCTTCAGGTCGTCCAGCCGCTCCACCAGCAGCAGATCGCCCCGGCGAATCAACGCCACATATTCGGCCACCCGTTCCACTTCGTTGATCTGGTGGCTCGACAGAAACACCGTCCGCCCGTCGGCCGCGCGCTGCACCATGCTTTCCAGAAACTCGCGGCGAACCATGGCGTCGAGTCCCGAAGTGGGTTCGTCGAGAATCAGCAGGTCCGGATCGTGCGATAGCGCCAAGGTCAGCGAGACCTTGGCCCGCATCCCCTTCGACAGGTTCTTGATCTTCGCCTTCGGCGCTAGCCCGAACTCCCGGGCCATGGCCGAGAAGCGCTCCCAATAGCCCTGGGGATAGAACCCGGCCGCATACCAGCCGATCTGCTGGACGGTCATCCAGTCGTAGAGATCCGGCACCTCGGGCACATACCCGACGCGGCGGCGAACCTCCAGATCCTCGGTGGAGCTGTCATAGCCCAGCACCCGGGCGTGTCCGCTGTCGGGCCGTTCGAGGCCCAGCATGATCCGGATGGCCGTCGTCTTGCCGGCCCCGTTCTCACCCAAGAGCGCGAAGACCGATCCCTCGGGCACGTTCAGCGTGACATTCCTCAAAGCCTCGGTCGCCTTGAACCGCTTCGATAGTCGATCAAGTTGAATTGCGTCGCTCATGACTGGGTCTCCTCGCTCTTCTGGATGCCTCTCGTCCCGTTCGTATCTGCCGCCAAGGGAGAACCGTTGTCCAGCAGCCTGAGAAAGGTGCTGCGAATCTCGCTGTCGGCCAGCCCGCTCTGCCGCAACTCGACCAACGTATCCTGGATGCGTTGCGAGACGATTCCTTCGCGAACCGCGGCCGCTCGCTCGCAGCCGGTCTCGGCCACGGCCATCCCCATACCACGCCGGACGACGAGAATCCCGTCGTCCTGGAGTTGCCGATAGGCTCGAACCACCGTATTCGGATTGACGGCCAGTGACTTGGAGACCTCGCGGACCGACGGAACGAGTTCGTGTTCCCGGTAGGCCCGCTGGGCCACGAGAAAGGTCATCTGGCGGATCAACTGCTCGTAGAGCGGCCGATCGCTGGACGGGTCGATTTGAATCAACATCGCCATCCTTCTCCTGGAAAGGGGCTCCGACTGTTTCTCTGTATGGATCCAGCGACACACGAATCCAACACATCACAGTGTCTGTGTATCGCTACCCCGATACACTGTATCGACTTCACGGTTACCTATCAAGCAGCTTTTCACCCTTGGTTTCCCGTTCGTGCGGCCTGACCTCCTGATCGCCCATCAACCGACCCTGTTGCCAAGAGGCGTCTCCCCCAATCGGGTCGAGGCAACTTC
This sequence comes from Planctomycetaceae bacterium, assembly GCA_012719125.1. Lineage (GTDB taxonomy): Bacteria > Planctomycetota > Planctomycetia > Pirellulales > Thermoguttaceae > JAAYAY01. The sequence goes on from JAAYAY010000057.1 coordinate 75,851, forward strand.
CCAGCACCAGCGATGTTCTGCACCGAATGGACGAGGCCGCGGCGTAAGGCGATTCAGGCACCTGTCCCGTGGAACACACGGTGGGACATACGGCCGACCCCTCCGCCGAACAGGGCCGTTCGCGCAGGGAAACACCCTGGATACAAACGGAGGTAGGAACCTCTTGACTCTACAATTGCAACTTCCGCCTCTCCAGGGTATACTGACCCAGGTCCCATCCGGTCGATTTCCGAGGAGGTCTCCATGCAGTATCGACACGGCGACGTCATGATCGAGAATGTTCAGTCGCTCCCCTCACGGAAACGGAAGATGCCCCATACGATCCTTGCCCACGGCGAAATTACCGGGCACTGCCATCGGGTCGACGGCCACTCCAGCGCGACCCTCTACGAGACTCCGGCCGGCCTCTTCTTGCACGTGACGGCCGAGAGCGCCACCGTCACTCACGAAGAACATGCCTCGATCTGCCTGGAGAAGGGGTACTATCGCATCTGGCGCCAGCGCGAATATTCGCCCCAGGAGATTCGGGTCATTCGCGATTGATACGTCCGCTCGTGAGCGTCTCCCGATCTGCTTGCCGGAACTGAGGTGGTAGCGTGGGCAATGTCCAGGATCTTACTCCCGAGGAAGCGCGCGACTTCCTGCTCCAGGGAAAGAAGGGAGCCATTCGCGTTCGGGGCCTTATTGATTTGCGCGAGGCCAAGCTCCAGGAACTCTCCGCAACGATTTCCTCCCACGATCTCGATGCAAGCGGCTCCGAGTTGCTATCGCTGCCGGCTGGCATCTGCATCGAGTCGCGGCTGATTCTCGACGACTGTGCAAAACTGGAATCGTTACCCACGGGGCTCGAGTGCGGCTCGATCAGCCTGCGCAACTGCGGCTACCTCAACTCGCTGCCCGAAGGCTTGAGCACTTGGTTTCTCGATCTGTCGGAATGCCGGCGGTTCACTTCCTGGCCCGCCCGCGGAACTATCCATCGCGGAACACTGCGGTTGCGAAACTGCATTGAAGTGCGGGCACTGCCCCCCTGGCTTGGACTGCTTGGCCAGTTGGATCTCTCCGGCTGCGTCGGCCTGGCGGAGGTGCCCGACGGGGTCCGCGTCAGCAGTTGGATCGACGTCGGTGGAACCGGGATCGCGTCGTTGCCGAGCAGCTTGTCGGGTGCGCCGCTGCGATGGCGAGGTGTTCCGGTGGATCAACGAATCGCCTTTCATCCCGACACACTGTCCGCCCGCGAAATCCTCGAGGAACGAAACGCCGAGCGGCGACGGGTCATGATTGAGCGCATGGGGTATCTGCGGTTCGCCGAAGATGCCAAGGCCAAAGTCCTGGACAAGGATCAGGACCCCGGGGGCCAACGCCAGTTGCTATGTATCAAACTCAAGGACGACGAGCCGCTCGTCGGGCTCGCGTGCTTCTGCCCGTCAACGGGCCGCCAGTACTTTCTACGAGTGCCCCCCACCACCAAGACCTGCCACGAAGCCGCCGCCTGGATCGCAGGATTTGACGACCCACAGTTGTACAAGCCCGTACTGGAAACATGAGCAGGAGTACCACCCTATGGAACGTCGCGAGTTCGTCTTGATGGACGCCAACTCCAGCAAATTCTGGAACATCGAGTTGGACGGCGCCCGTCACACGGTAACCTACGGTCGCATCGGCACCAGCGGGCAGTCCCAGACCAAGGAGTTCTCCTCGGCGGATAAGGCCAAAGCCGACTTCGACAAACTCGTCGCCTCCAAACTCAAGAAAGGCTACGCCGACGCCGCTGGTGGCGACACGGTCGACGAGAACGACTCGGATCTTCTGCCTCCTGCCGCCTTTGTCTCCGTCATCAAGCAGGCCGATATCTACGAAAACGTGAAAACCTTTATCGGTAGGAAGGTCGCCGACTACGACCCCGCAAAAGGACCCACTCGCGGCGGCAAGACGATCTATCGCTTTCGCTCTGACTGGGAAGACGACGTCCTCCAGGAAAACCTGGAGCACTTCCTGGCCACCGACGCTTCGCTCGAGGCAACCGGCATCGTCATCGGCTCCTGGTCCGGCGATGACGCCATGAGAGGCCCCGACCTCGTCATTGAGCTGCTCGTCAAGAATGCCGATCGACTGCCGCGACTCGTCGCCCTCTTCCTCGGCGACATTATTTCCGAGGAAAACGAAATGTCGTGGATCCAACAGACCGACCTGTCACCCTTGCTGGAAGTCTTTTCCAACCTCCAGCTACTGAGAACCCGCGGCGGAGCGGGGTTGGAACTCAAGAAGCCCAGGCACGACAAGCTGCGTGCGTTGGCTCTCGAAAGCGGTGGTCTGCCGGTCGAAGTCGTACGCTCGGTCTGCATTTCCGACTTCCCCAATCTCGAACACCTGGAACTGTGGCTGGGCACCGGACAGTACGGCGGCACCAGTTCCGTGCAGGACCTTCAGCCTATCCTTTCCGGCAAACTCTTTCCGAAACTCAAGTACCTCGGCCTGCGCAATTGTGAATATGCCGACGATGTCGCCGCGGTGGTCGTCAACAGCCCTATCGTGGAGCGGATCGAGACCTTGGACCTGTCGCTCGGCGTCCTCACCGACGAAGGCGCCCAGGCGCTTCTGTCACTCCCCGAAGACGGCTCGCTCAAGAAGGTGAGCATCCACTACAACTACGTGGGCAAGGACCTGCTCAAGAAGCTCAACAATCTCAAAATCTCCATCGACACCTCCAAACCCTCGACCATGGACGAAGATGATGAGTGGCGTTTCGTTGCCGTGGGAGAATGACGGGCGTCTCTTCGTCGTCGGAAATCCGGAGAATCGCCGCGTCCGCGACCTTCAAGCGACCGCCGAAAGGATCGGCTTCTATCCCCCGGTTTGCGTCAGTTGGCGCGAGATCCTGGACGATCCTCCCGCAGGCCTTGCACGCCTCCGCGCTGCCGGTATGGTCCGGCTCGACTCGCCTGGTGAAAACGAGGATGTTCTCCGCCACCTCGTCCGCCTCGGCGGCGGTTGCGGGGGGCTGGCGTTCGGTGAAATCGGCTTCCTGCCAGAGCAATACCGCGGGTTCAGCCTTATCCTCGATCGCTTGTCTGCTTCCGGCTCCAAGTTCCAGAACTCACCCGCCGACATCAAAGTGATGTTTGACAAGTGGGCGAGCGGTTGCCGTTTTGCCGCTGCGTGCATCCCGTCCCCCGCGACCTCATTGGCACCCGCCAGTGCGGCTCCTTTCCGCAAGTTCCGCTCGGCATTCGGCACGCCCGGCTCGGGCCGGCTGTTCCTCAAACCTCGTTTTGCGTCATCGGCCTCCGGCGTTTGCGCCTATCGCTGGTCGCACGGCCGCGAACAGTTGATCGCGCCGGTCGAACTCCATCGCAACGGCCGGGCAGTTCGCCTCTACAATTCACTTCGAGTTCGCTGTTACACATCGCTCGAGGACATCACCGCCATCCTCGAAAACCTGTTGCCTCAGGGCATGATCTGCCAGCCCTGGATTCGAAAAGCCAGTCTGTCCGACGGACAATTCGACCTTCGGATTCTCGTCATCAACGGCCAGTCGCGGCACGTTGTCGTCCGCCAGAGCCATTATCCCATGACGAATCTCCACCTCGGCAACCGGCGAGGCTGCCTTGACGAAGTCCAGGAAGCATTCGGCCAGCGAACGGTCGACAACTGCCGGCGCCTCGCCGAAGACGCCGCCGCATGCTTCCCCGACTCTCTCTACGCGGGAGTCGATGTGCTCGTGCCGGTCCGGGGCGATCCCTTGATCTGCGAAATCAACGCCTTTGGCGACCTCCTGCCCAACGTGACCCATCGCGGCGAAAGCACCTGCGAGGCCATCCTCCGGGCGTCCCTGCGCCACGGCAATTGCGCCGACCTTGCCAAACGTTCCGCCAGCCACCTTCTCAAGTGCGAATCATGAATCCCCCACGAGCTCTCCACGATCCGGTGACCGAACTTCCATACGACATGTCTGGACTCGTCGGCAAGGCCGATTTCCTCTTCATCACCCTCGACACGCTCCGCTATGACGCGGCGCAAACCGCGTGGCGAGAGAATCGCCTCACCACCCTGGCTCCCTATCTGGGGCCTTTCGGATGGCAACGCCGTCACACGCCCGCCACTTTCACCTATGCCGCGCACCACGCCTTCTTCGCCGGTTTCCTCCCCACCCGCGTCGATCCCGGACTGCACCCACGGCTGTTCGCATCACGGTTTGCAGGCAGCGAAACCACCACCGGCAGGACCTTCGTCTTCGACGAGCCCACCCTCCCCGAGGCACTCTCGGCCCGGGGCTACCGCACGATCTGCATCGGTGGAACGGGGTTCTTCAACCCTTCGTCGGCCCTCGGCCGTGTCTTGCCCGGCCTCTTCAATGAACCCCATTGGACACCCGCCTTCGGCGTCGCTGACCCCAACTCCGAGCGGCACCAGGTCGAATGCGCCATCGAAAGACTGGCCAAGGCCGGCCCGCAGCCGGCGTTTCTGTTCATCAACGTCGCCGCGATCCATCAGCCGAACTGGTTTTACGGCAGCAAAACGCCCCAAGACACGCTGTGCACGCACGGTGCAGCCCTCGAGGCCGTCGATCGCGCGCTGGCGACTCTCTTCGAGTTCTGCCGGAATCGCCGAGAGACGTTCTGCGTGATCTGCTCCGACCATGGCACGGCCTATGGCGAAGACGGCCATTACGGGCATCGCGTCGCCCATGAGGTCGTCTGGAACGTCCCCTACGCGGAGTTCATCCTGTGACCCCTTCGCTGGCCGAACGCATGAAGGAGGATCAGTTTGCCGGATACGCCTACGCCTATCCGCACAAGACTTCCTATCGCCCCCTGGAACCCCCGGTTCCGCTGTCCATTGCCTGGCAGCGGGAAGAAAAAAATGCGCTGTTCCTCTACGTCCATCTCCCCTTCTGCGAGATGCGCTGCGGATTCTGCAACCTGTTCACGGCGGTGCGGCCCGCCACGCAGTTCCTCTTGCAAACGCTCGACGCGATCCATCGCCAGTCGCAGGTGACGGCCCGCGAAATCCGCCCCCAGCAGATCAGCCAGGTGGCCTTCGGTGGCGGAACACCCAGCCTCCTCTCTGTCGAAGAACTCCAGCGCGTCTTTCAGCGGCTTTCCGGCACTTGGCCGATCGACTGGAACGCTGCCCGCGTTTCCTTCGAAGTTTCCCCCGCAACCATCGACTCCGAAAAACTCTCGCTCCTCCGAACCTACGACGTCGACCGCATCAGCATGGGCATCCAGAGCTTTTCTCCCCACGACTTGAAAAGTCTTGGCCGGCCCCAGTCCGATCGCCAGGTGGAAGCCGCAATCGCCGCGATCCGGAACGCCGGCTTTCCCGTCTTCAATCTCGACCTGATTTACGGCGCCGACGGGCAAACTGAGCAAAGCTGGCTCGAGACGATCGAGCGGGCCGTTGCCGCCGCTCCCGACGAACTCTATCTTTACCCTCTCTACGTCCGCGAGGCGACCGGCCTCGGCCGGACCGGAAGATCCCCCTCCGCTGGCCGCCGCGAACTCCTCCTCGCCGCCCGCCGCGTGCTGCTCGACGCTGGCTACCACCAGCAGTCGATGCGCCTCTTCCGCCGCCCCGGCGTCGCCTCGGAAAGCGATTACTGCTGCCAGGAAGACGGGATGATCGGCCTTGGCCCCGGCGCCAGAAGCTACACCCGTTCCCTCCACTACAGCTCGGAGTATGCCGTCAGCCGGGCCGGTGTCCGGCGGATCATCGCCGACTTCAACGCCCGTCAAGACGGCGAGTTGGCCTGTGCCGATTACGGCGTGCGACTCGACGCGGAAGAGCAGCGCCGGCGATATCTCATCAAGTCCCTCTTGCGCGCGCCCGGCCTGGACCTCGACGCCTACCAGGCTCGATTCGATGCCGAAGCCGAAGACGACTTTCCCCAACTCGCGGAACTTGCAGCCCTCGGCCTCGGGCTGCGCGAAGGCCGCGCCCTTCGCCTCACGTCCGATGGGCTCTCCTGGAGCGACGTCATCGGACCCTGGCTCTACTCCCGCCGCGTGGCGTCCAGGATGGAAGCTTTTGAAATTGCCGAAAAATAACGGGTTTCCCATGGGCAGAGGTATCCACGATCAGTCATTCTGTAATGGGCTTCGGCAACTCGTATGACCGTCTACCGCGTCCTTTACCGAGGTTCGTTGAGTAGCTGCAATTACGAGTGCGGCTACTGCCCCCTCGCCAAGACACGCAACACCCGCGACGAACTTCAGCAAGACGCCCACCAGGTCGAACGTTTCGTGGACTGGGTGGCAACAGCCGGCCGGTCCCTCGGAATTCTGTTCACTCCCTGGGGAGAAGCCGTCGTCCACCCCCATTACCGCCGAGCCCTCGTTCGCCTGTCCCGCATGCCGCACGTTCAGAGGGTAGCGATCCAGACGAACCTCAGCGGCCACCTGGACGATTTCTCGTCGGCAGGCCGAAACGCCCTCGCCTTCTGGGCCACGTATCATCCCACCCAAACGACCCTGGCCCGGTTCATCCGCCAGTGCCGGAAGCTCGAAGAAATGCGACTTCGCTATAGCGTCGGCGTCGTCGGCCTGCGGGAGAATTTCGACACGATTGCTGAACTGCGGCGTCGGCTTCCTCCCGATGTCTACCTCTGGATCAACTGCTTCAAAAACGATCCCCGCTACTACAGGGCCGACGATCTCTCGTTCCTGCGGGAAATCGATCCCTATGTCGATCTCAACCGAGTCGACTACCCGAGCCGCGGAGCAACCTGCCGAGCCGGCGATTCGGTCTTTTCCGTCGATGGTCACGGCAACGTCCGCCCCTGCCATTTCGTCGACCGGCAAATCGGCAACATCTATCGCGACAACATCTTCGCCCTCCTCGCCCCTCGCACCTGCCCAAACGTAACGTGCGAATGCCACATCGGCTACGTTCATCGGCCGGACCTGGATCTCTACTGGCTGTTCGGCGACAATGTTCTCGAACGCATCCCCGCCGGCTGGCCGCTCGTCCAGCCCGCTTTCACGCAAGCAAGGACGGCCGTCGGGAGTGCTCGGTGCCCCTGCCAGGAGAAATAGTATCCGCGCAATTGCTTCAAACCCGTGAGCCCGGCAGGTAAGATAGGGACCGCGGACAGCCCTCGCCGCAATCTACGTCACGCCCCGCAACCCCGCCAAGGACCACACCCATGCACTCCATCTCAACCCGGTTCTTCCTCCTCTTCACGCTCCTGCTCACGGGCCCCCTCCTCGCAGCAAAAGAGCCCGCCGAACCGGTCCTGCACATCGGCGGCACCGGCGGCGCCTACTTTCTGGCCGAGCCGGGGGAACTGATCATCGAATTGGAGAAGCGTGATACGAATGGCTCAGGGCGACGGGCCGATCTGCGGGCGGTACTCGTCGGACCCGACCGCGAGGTGTTGCAGGACGCGACCATCCCCGACGACGGACAGAAGCAACGTAGCGGCCTCGGACCCGTCCAGACCGTGCGGTTGGCCACCCAAGTGAAGCGGAAGGGCGTGTTCGGGCTGAACATCACCGTCTCCAACGACCGCTACGGCACCGAAGTCGTGTGGGGATTTCGGACGAACTGCCCCCACTACCTGATCGAAACCGCCCGCGGGCACCGCGACGCACGGCGCGAAGAACCGCTCGTGCTGGCCGACCCGGACCGGGCACGGGATGTCTGCTTCCTGCCGCGACGGGGTGAGTTCGGCATTGAGGTTTCACTGCCGACGAAGGATGCCCAGGCGCCGGTCGTTTACGATGACCGCGACAACCTGGTCAAGACGCTCGCCGTCTCCGACGATGGGAAAGCGACCGCCACAATCCCCGCCGATCGAGACCGCGGCGACGCCCCCTGGCGGCTGCATCTGCCGAGCGGCCAAGGACAAGTGCAGATCGACGGCGTTACCCGATGGGACGACGGCGATTCCTATCCGAGTCTGCCGCTGTGGACGCCCGATCGATCCTCGTGGTTCCCGCTGCTCGAGTACCGCTGGCTGGTGACGCCCTACCGGCGGACGGTCTACGGCGAAGCGGCGAGTGAGAGAACGATCGGATTTCGCGTTCAAAACAACTCGGGCAAGAAGCAGGTGATCCGACTTGAACTCGAATTCCCCGGGCAGCCCTGGAAGGCCCAACTCGCAACGGAAGAAGTCACGCTCGGCCCCAAGAAGGCCCGAGAGGTGGCCGTCCAGTTCACGGTGCCCGACAGCCGCCAGGCGGTTTGCGTCCGAGCAACACCCGCCGAGTCGCCCGACTTCTCGACCTATGCGACCCTCACGGTGAAGCCCGGGGCAGCGCCGATCGACCGGCCCTTGAAACTGCCGTTGACGATGAAACCCTACGAGCACGAGAACGAGCAGTTCGGCTACGTGCCCGACTATCCGGTCGACAACCAGGTCTACTTCGACCACGAGAATCGACCCTACGTCAACAAGGGCTCGGCAATCGTCGCTCTGCGCGACGGCAAGTGGGTCGAAACCGCCTTGGCGAGCACCGCGACCGGGGGCGACAAAGAACTGGCGGGCCAACGTTTCTCGGCAGCGTCGAGCAAGATCGCCTTCGATACCGAGGGCGGAGTCTACCTGGTCGCACGGTCAGGGCAGACTGCGGCCCTGCTCCATTCATCCGACGGAGGCAAGACCTTTGCCGCCCATGCAATTCCCGGACGGGAGCGTAGTTCCCGGTCCTTCGATATCGAACAGTTCTCGGGCCACAACGGATCGGACGGCCCACCGCCGTTCATCCGCGTCACCTACATCGCGTCGGACCCAAAACACTTCTGGCGCCGGATCAACGATCTGGAGCTGTTCGTCCCCCGGCGGGAAGGCGGCTCGATCATGATGGGCGAGCCGATCCTGCTCTCCAAGCTCTGCATCGGCCTGGCAATGCACTCCGGGGCTCCGTCGAGCATCGTGTCGCGGGGGACGAAAATCCACGTGGCCTGGGGCGAAGCGACCGATCCGGAAAAGAAGGTCCCCGGCGTTCCGGCCTACGTAGTCACCTACGACCGCGAAACAAAGACGCTCGGCAAACCGGCGCTCGTTGCCTACGGCCCCCCGGCCAACGACGTCCACAACTCGCCGAGCATCACCATGGACAGCCGCGGCTATCTCCACGTCCTGGCCGGCACGCACGGTAGCCCCTTCCCCTATGCCAAATCGCTTAAGCCCAACGACGCCGGCGGCGGCTGGACGGAGCCCGTGCCGACGAGTGCCGACTGGCGGCAGACCTACATCGGCCTGGTGTGCGGTGCCGACGATTCGCTCCATCTCGCCTGCCGCATCTGGCGCTACGCCACGGAACCCCACCCGGCCAGCCTTCACGCCACCCTGGGGCATCTGCGAAAACCGGCCGACGGCCCCTGGGAAGAACCTCAGTGGCTCGTCGTCCCGCCGTTTTCCGAATACAGCGTTTTCTATCACCGACTCACCATCGACCGTCTCGGCCGGCTCTTCCTGTCCTACGATTGCTGGTCGACCTACTGGTTCTACCGGACCGACTTCCCCGGCAATCGTCGAGCCTTGATGATGTCGTCCGACGGAGGCGAGCACTGGAAGCTGGTCGAGGCGAAAGATTTCACCCAGTGACTTACCATGCGGCCGTGTGCCACTGCTTACTTGTTAGCAGTGCCCGCATAGATAAGAATACACCCAACGCTCACTTTAGAGTGCGGAACAGCGGCTGCAATCCGGACCACATATTCCTTTCCACCATTTTCTTTTCTGTTCACACCATTCTTCTGGAGATCCCAATATGACGCCCCGGCCAACCCGACGCAGTTTTCTCGGCACAACCATTGCCTCAACCGCGAGCGCGGCAGCCTTCGGACTGGCATCCCAGACGGCCCGAGCGGGCGAAACCCCGAGCAGCAAACCGCTGAAATTGGGATTGATGACCTACAACCTGGCCCACGATTGGGACCTCGACACGGTCATCAAGAACTGCACGGAAACCGGCTTCGAGAGCGTGGAGCTGCGGACGACCCACGCCCACGGCGTCGAAGTGTCGCTCTCCAAGGCCGAGCGTGCAGCCGTCCGGCAGCGGATTGCCGACTCCGGCCTCAAGTTGAGCCTGGCCAGCGGCTTCGCCTACCATTGGGACGACCCGGCCAAGCTGCGGGAGAACGTCGAGGGAACGAAGGAATACCTCCTCCTCGCCCAGGACCTTGGGGCCCTCGGCATTCGGGTATTCCCCAACGCGTTGCTCGTGGAGCAGGGCGTGCCGGAAGAGAAGACGATCAACCAGATCGCCAAGGCAGTTGCCGAACTCGGCGCCTTTGCCGCCGATCACGGCGTGGAACTTAGGCTGGAGAATCATGGGCGGGGCACAAACCGGGTGACCGTGGTCAAGCGAATACTCGACGCGGCCGACTGCCCCCACGTCCACATGATCTGGAACTGCGACCGCACCGACGTGGAGGAACCCGGTTTTGAGGCCAACTTCAATTCGGTCAAAGACCGCATTCGCCACGTCCATCTTCACGAACTGAGCGACCTGGATTACCCCTATCGAAAACTGTTCCAACTGCTCCGGCAGAACGGCTACCAGGGCTGCTGCCATGCCGAAGTGGCAGGGAGTGAGGAACCGATCCGCTTCATGCAATACTACCGGGCGCTATTCCTGGCGTTGCAGGATGCCGTGTGAATTGGCGCAACTCCCGCCCCAGCGAACGAAGTGAGCGAGGGACGACACACTTCTGACGCACGCCTCCTCACTCCGGCCGCAAACCCAGTTGCCCTGCGAGTGCGGCGAGGTCAGTCCCCGAGGCCGGAAGGCAGGAGAGAATCTGATCGGCGAATTGCCGAACCCACGGGCTCGCCGTGTCGCCCGGGCGGAAGGTGTCCTGAAGATTGAGCAGGCAGTTCCATTCCTGGAGCCGCCCCCGGTTGTACTCTTCGAGTCGAGTGGGAGATTCGCCCTGCTTTAAGATCGCTGCGACGATTCCCGCCAGTTCGCCGGCTTCGCGGAGGCCGACGTTCATGCTCTGCATGCCCACCGGGCCGGTGACGTGCCCAGCGTCGCCGGCGAGCCAAACGCGATCCCTGCCGAAGCAGCCGGCCATCCGTCGCTCGAAGCGAACGACAATCCGCCACAGGATCGTCTCAATCGAGGCGTCGAACCAAGGGGCTCGTTCCTTGAGGAAATGCCGCAGGCTCTCCTCGCTGAGAACCGGATATTCTCCCGTGCCGAGTTGCTCCGAAAGCCGGTCCTTGGTGCGGGTCTGTTCGGGGGCCGCGTGGTCGAGCAATTGAAAGCTCCACCGGCAGCGGCCGTCCTGCATGGGCCAGAGCACGTTCGTCGTGCCGTCGGCGAAAACGACCTTCATCTCGTTTCCCAGATCCGCATTGGTCTTGCACTCGAAGACGGCAGAATGCCGGGTCTGGCCGGCCGGTTCAAAGTCGACGCCCAACCGCCGCCGCACGGTCGAACGATGCCCGTCCGCGCCGATCACCAGCGGCACGTCGAGCCGGACGGTCTTGCCCACCGTCCATTCGGTGTGGGCCACCGCGTAGCCGACGGTCTCCTTGACGAGGTGGTCGACGGTCACCCGGTTGCCGTCCGAGTACGACTCGAGGTCCGAGAGTTCGTTGTTCCATAGGACATGGACGCCGATTGCCTTGAGGGCGTCCTCGAGCATGGCCTCCAACGTCTCCTGCCGCAGCACGGCCGCCAGGCCGCCGAAGGCGTTGTCGTCCGGCGTCCGTATCTCCGCCCGGCGCCCGCCGGCATCGTAGAAGCCGATCGTCTTCAGCAGGTGGGCGTGATCCAGCACCTGGCCGAGAAGGCCCAGTTCCTCGAAAAGCCGCAGGGAACTGGGGTGGAGGGCCAGGGCGTAGCTGTGTGCCCCCGTTCGCCAGTCCTTGTCGATGATCTCGACCCGGATTCCCTGTTTTGCCAACTGAATCGCGGCGAACAGGCCCACCGGGCCTGCACCCACCACCAGGGCCTCCGGTCTTCTCTTGCCGAACATGGTCACACCTCGCTTCTGGATCTGGATTCCGGCACCTTCAGGATAGCGCCGGAGGGCGAAGCGGCAAGCGCGAACCTGGGGCCGTGCGACTTGGATGATCACGCAAGGACAGGCTAGAATGGAGCTTCTGAAGAACCGACTGGGTTGCGGAAGCCGCTGGACAGACAGTATGACAAGGGGATGAACGGCAGGGGGACGGCAGGGGAATTACAGAGGTACGGTTCTCGTGATCTGCTGTTCGTGTTGTCGAGGAGCCCATTCGATGAGATCTCGATTGATTGTCGCCGTAGCCGCGTTGGTTGGAACGGGCCTGGTAGCGTGTCGTGCCGAAACCATGGCGTCGCCGCTGACCGCATTTCCAGAAAACGGTTCGACCCTGACCGTGCTGCAGGACGGTGAGCCCTATCTCGAGATCGCCCTGATGGGTTGGGAGCCGGGCTGGAAGTACATGGGGCCGCGCGGCGAGATTGTCGAAGAAGGTAATGCAACCTTGTTAGCGAACAAGGCCAAGACGGCCGGCGGCGCCGAACTTTCGATCGACGTTCGCGTCAGCCGGACCGGCCCACGGCAACTGACGGTCCATTACGATACGAAGACGTCGAAGGACACCGAACTTCTCTACTTCATCGCGGCGCTGGAAATGGCCGGCGATGCGTTTCGCGACGGAAAGGTGGTGGCCGATCTTGCCGGCGGTGAGAAGAGAGAAGTCGCGTTTCCGCTCGACAAGAAGGGTTTGGGCGAGGGTGTCGTCGCCTTGGAGGTGATCGGTTCACAGGGCCGGACGACCCGCGTCGGCTTCTCCCGGCCGTGCAACATTCCCACCGACGGCGTGGCGCGGATCGTTCTTGCCGAGGGTCGGTTCAAGGCAAGCGAGCCGGCAAAGCTGACGATGACGATTGATTTGCCGGACGACGTCAGCTATCTGGCCGGCCCCAGCCAGGTGCCCCAAGAGCCGGGGTTCGAGGACTGGTACACGTTCGCCCCGGACGACGACCACGACGCCCCGTCGGAGATCTCTATGCAGGAGTGGCTGGAGAAGCCGGCGGGCAAGCACGGGCGGATCCTTCGCGACGGCGAAGAACTCGTCTACAACGGCAAGCCGATCAAGCTCTGGGGAATCAACCTCTGCTACGACGACTGCGCCCCCGAGAAAGAACTGGCCGACAAGCGGGCGGCGTTCTACTCGAAGTACGGCGTCAACTCCGTGCGGCTCCACAAGTACGCCGACGGTCCGGACTGGGCCGGGATCCAATCACCCGAGAGCTTCGTCGACCTCGATCCCGAGGGTCTGGACCGGATGGACTACCAGATCGCCGCGTTCAGGAAACGGGGCGTCTACGTGAAGCTGTCGGCCCACTTCGGATCGCAGAAGCTTGGCCCGGCCGACAAGAAGTATGTGCCCTACCTGGAAGAATTCGGAGAATTCTCGGGCAGGACAAAACGGATCAATACGCCTCACAGTGCGGTCCACTACGCGCCCGAACTGCAGCAGGTGCAGATCCTGCAGACCCTCAATCTGCTCAAGCACAGGAATCCATACACGGGCCTGACCTATGCCGAAGATCCGGCCGTCGCGTTTCTCGAGATCATCAACGAGCAGAGCATTCTGTTCTATTCGTCGATGGAACCCTTGAAGGCGAGCCCCACGCTGCGGAAACATGTGGCTCAGCGCTTCTGTCAGTGGTTGCGAGAGAAGTACGGGAACCACGAGAAGCTTTCGGCGGCATGGGGCGGCGAAAGGGCTTTTGACTGTTTTGGGGATGAGGGGTGTCCCGCTGTCGGCGAGCATCTCAACAAGAACAACATCCTGCCGCTGGGCAACCCGTGGTATTTCGATCCGGAGCAGATCAGTGGTTCGCAGGCATACCGGCGTCAGCGGTTGCTCGACACAATGTGGTTCCTCTACGAGCTGCAAAACGAGTTCTACTCGCGCTACGTGAAGGCCGTGCGCGAGGCGGGTTACGAGGGCGAGATCGTGTCGTCGAACTGGCAGGCGGGGCGATCCTACAGCCACTTCCTCAATCTCCATTCCGACGCCCTGGTGGGCACCGTCGATCGGCACAATTACTTCGGCGGCGGCAAAGGGAACCGGATCAACAACGCGACCATGCTGGCCGTGCCGGGATCGGGGACACTGAGCGCCGGCATGCAGCAGGTGGCCGACCGGCCCTTCATGCTCTCCGAATGGATCCATGTGACGCCGAACGAGTGGGGCGTCGAAGGCCCGGCCGTGATCGGGGCCTATGGGATGGGACTGCAGGGCTGGGACGTCTCGTTCATGTTCCAGAACCGCGACTCGGGCAGCTTCAGCGAGCGAATCGGCCGCGATCAGTGGGACGTGACCGCTCCGCAGGTGTTGGGCGTGTTCCCGGCCGTGGCCCGGCAGGTCCTGCGGGGCGACGTTGAGGAAGGGGATTTGCGAGCACCCATGTACGTTCACGTGCCGTCGTTGGCCGAAGGAAAGCTGGGATTGGTCGACAAGGTCGCCCAGCAGTACGACGTGAAGACCTTCACCAGCGAGCAGGTTCCCGCGGCCTCGCTGGCGGTCGTGCGAGCGGCGGTGGAGTTCACCGGCGAATACCGCGACACGCCGACTTACGATCCGCAAGCCTACCTGAAGGACGGCTTCTACACCTCGGCGACAGGGCAGCTTCGCTGGAAGCCGGGCCGGTCGAAACTCGACGGGTACTTCACCATGAACACCGACGCAACCAAGGCCGTCGTCGGCTTTGCCCAAGGCGAGACGTGCGATCTCGGTACGGTCGTCATTCGGCCGGAATGTCGATACGGAGCCATCTATGTGACCGCCAGGGACCTCGACCACAGCCTGGCGGATTGCGGCAAGATCCTCATCGTTGCCCTGGCGCGGGCGAGGAACACGGGCATGAAGGTGTTCGCCGAGAACCGCATCATCGACAAAGGCGAGAGCCCGGTCGTGATGGAGCCGGTGAAGGCCAAAATCCTCCTCCGCCGCGAAGGGACGCCGATCGTACACGTGCTCGATCACAGTGGTCGCAAGACGGGCAGAACGTTGCCGATCGAACGAGGGGGCTTTGAAATCGACGGAGCGCGGGACAAGACGTGCTATTACCTTGTTTCCTACCAGAGATGAGCCTGTCCTTGATCCCGAAACGAGACATTAACACATCTGATCTACAGGGGAGATCTCCACAACCATGGCAACCACTTTTGCTGAGCTTGGCATTGCGTTTCCCCTTTTCGAGGCTCCTGTTGACGCTTCGGATTATGTCGGAACTGCAAACTGCTGCATTTGCCAAACGGACGGGGTTCACTGTTTCCCGCTCGGTATCGGGACGGCAGTCATGATTCCCTGCTCCGTGTGTGGCGTAGTCAACGCTCTCGACATTGACTCCAAGGCGAGCATAAGATGCCGTGAGTGCGGCGAAACCATCACCTTTCCAGCAAGTGTTGTAGACAGGAAGGAGCCCAAAACCTGTTACCAATGCCTTCGCGCCGGCAAAGTAGCGCTCACCAAGGATACGGAATTCGGAATGGTTTCGTGGGATCAGGCGTTCTCCGGCGTCACCAACGGCATACCAGGCTTGCAGCAAGACCAGTTCGAGTCGGTCATGATCAACGCGGAGGAGGATTGGGTCGGTGTAAAACTTCCCCAAGATATCATGTTCGAGTTACTCCGAACGCCAAAATACCGCACATGGCAAGGCGAACGCTGGCTCTTCTGCTGCCGCTATCCGATGACCTATCTGGGCGAGTGGCATCACGATCAGTTCAATCAGCGTGCTTCGGATGGCAACGGTGAAAGTCTGTATTATGCCGCCCTGGAGGATGTCCCTGACGACACGTGGGATTCATTGGGACACGCGGTCAACGCATATGTCTTCGAATGCAAGCAATGTGGCAGACTTCGTGCCCACTGGGATTTCGATTGATGCCACAGCGTCCAGACCCCCGCTCGCTACCTGTTTGAACGATCTGCTGTGATCCACGGCAACCCCGCCGCCACCGCTTCCTCCCCATACACCTGCGAAACCTGCAACCCGCTGGCTTGCGACGTGTAGAACAGCCGGCCGTTCGAGACAACCGAGCCGACGCACTCGCGGCTGTCGATGGCGGGACCGGTGACCACCAGCCGGTTGCCGTCCGATAGGTCGATCATGTCCATGTTGGAGCCCAGCACATAGGGTTCCGAAAGGGTGAACCGCGTGCAGGCGTAGCCGAGATTGAAGCGGGAGAGGATCTTGCCCGTCTCCCGATCGAGCACGTGGCCGTCCTTGCCCGAAGCGTTGGTGAACAGGTAGCGGTCGCCGACGGTGATCACATTGACGGCCGAGGCGACGGGCTCCGACTGCCAGACGAGCGAACCGTCGCGCGCGTCGATGCACCAGACGTAGCGATCTTCCGTGAGCCGGTTGGGCTTGTTGTAGCCGCCCACGTAAAGGCGGCCGTCCTTGCCCGAGATCGTACAGCCGGCCGTTACGTGGTACTTGGTCGTCTGCCAGACGACCTCGCCCGTGGCCGGATCGAGGGCGCCCGTCAGCCCAGTGGCCGAGGGCTCCTCGCCGCGGCGGGGATCGTAGCCAAAGAACGTGGAGTAGTAGAGCGTGCCGTCCATCAGGCACAGGCCGCAGTCGTTGCCGCCGCTGCCCACGTCGGAAAAGTCGCGGGTCCAGACTTCCTTGCCCGTTTCGAGGTCCCAGGCGCGAATGACGGGCCGGTTGTCCTTGGGGTAGTAGGGGTTGTTGTGGGTATAGATGAAGCTCATGACCTCTTCGCCGTCGGCCCTCGGTTGCGGATCGCCCTTCATCACATAGGCCTTCTCGGTGCCCTGCGGTGCATACTTGCCCGAGCCGAAGGCGTAAATGGCCAGGCCGTTATGCACGACGGGCGGCGCCTGGCGGCTCCAACTCGGCGAACCGGAGAACGGCGCCTCCCATTGAAGCTGGCCGGTGGCCGCATCGAGCGATCGGAGCAGGGATCGCTTGAGGCCCGCCTGCGGGATCAGCAAGCGTTCCTCGCGGTACAGCGGTGAGGTGAAGGACAAGTAAACGTCGGGGAAGTATCGCCGCCAGAGCAGACGTCCCGTTTCCTGCTCGATGGCAATGATCTGTCCCTCCGAGGTATGCGTGTACATCCGCCCGCCGCCGCAAACCGGCAAGTGCTTGAAGGTGCCTTCGTAGCGGCGAATCCACTTGATGCGCAGAGGCGGTGCGAGCCCCTGATCGTTGGCGTTGGTGCAGGCGGCATCGCCGTAGTTCGTAGGCCAGTCGAACTCGGCGGCCGTGCGGGAGCCGGTCAGCGGGTGGCGGATCTTCCAGATCTCCAGGTCCTTCGTCGGCAACGAGGCCTTGCCGCCGGGACCCAGGATGTACAGGTAGCCGTCTTCACAGCCGAAGGCGACGCGACCGTCGCACACGCAGACCGGCGCAGAGATCGGTGCCCCGAAGGCCGTCGCGAACGACCACGGTTCCTTGTCGCCTGACAGGGGAACCACGTGGAGCCGGCCGTCGAGTCCGCCGTAGATGCCGTGTTCCTTCGTCAGGATCGGCGCAGAGATCGAGGGATAACCGCCCAGACTCTCGGGCTGGTCGCTGCCGGGTGTGTGGCGGCAGAATTCGAGGCCCCGCTCCGGGCGGCAACGATAGACGTCGTTTCCCCGAACGCTCACCGAACAGAAACTGAGCAGGCCGGGCATGTTGATGGCAGTCTCGGTGCCGCGAACGAAGTCGGCTTCGACTTTGTCGCCCTTGAGCCGGAAGATCTCGACGCGGCCGGCGTTGTCGCGGCGATGCCATTGGCGGTAGATGGCGCCGTCTTCGCCCAGGCTCTGGCCGAACGTGGCCGGGTATTCCTTGCCCGCATAAGAAGGCACGATTCCCAGGGCCCGAAGTTCCGCCCGATCGCCCTGGTCCTTGAGCCATACGGTGCGCCCGCCCGCCGGCATAACGACAGTCTGTTCGTGGGCGGCGATGTTCATCGAGCAGCAGAACGAGTCCTGCCAGTTGACCCGGCCATTCTTGTGGGCCAGCCAGGCGGCACCGTCCCAGCGGTCGCCCTCGAACTTCATCACCTCGCGCACGAAATCCCACTTCCACGAGACCGTGCCATTCGGCTCAAGAGCATAGACCTGAGAACCGAGCGTGGCAAAGTAGACCCGATTGCCGTCGACGACGGGCGCGCTGAAGATCGGCTCGCCGCAAGGGATCTCGCACACGACCGATCCGTCGCGGGCGTTGAGCACGAAGTAGGAACCGGCCATGGTGCCGAAGTGAAGGAAACCATCGAGCAGCGCGGGCGAGGAGATGTTGTTGCAGTTCACCGGTCCACCCGGCGTCGGTGTTTTCCAAACCACGTTGCCGCTCCGGGCATCGATGCAGAAGGCAACACCGGAGGCGTCGACGACGTAGAGCCGGCCGTCGGCACAAACGGGTGCCGTGAGTACGGCGTCGGTAAGCGGCACCGCGGCGACGAGTCCCAGCGGGATCGACACGACTCGGTCAGGCACGTTGCCGGAGCGGTGAGCGTCGAATTTGAACTGGGGCCACGATTCGGCCGTGGCGGGGAAGTTGAAGGAGAAGAGGCACACCAGGGAAAGGAGACAAGCGTAGCATGATTGAGCGGCGTGCATGGTGCTGGCTCCTGCTAGGGCTGCATGGACTGGTTGGATGCGTGTTTGCGGCAGATTGGACGCAGCGTTGTGGGGCTGCGCTGTCCTCTTCTTACTCCACCACGTCGGCATTTAGGATCCGTCCCAAGATCGCGACAAAGCGGTCGTCGGCATAGTCAATCGTATGATCGGCCAACTCCACCTCGTGCTCTTTGTCGATGATCAGGATAACTCCGTGCGATTCGTCTATCCAGAAGCGTCCGTCGCTGACTGGATAATCGAAGGCAATTTCCACTTCGTTGTCCGCCCATTTCGTCGGTGTAATTCTCACACCCACTCCGTCCGGAAAACCTCCCCGCAATTGGCGGATCTCGATTTCTGATTTGGCACGCAGTGTCATATCAACCAGGTCCCTGTGATACTCTGCCACTCCGACCTCTGCGGGGGCGTCCCAGCCCCACTCAATTCGCTGAAGGACACCGATCGCTGTCTGTTTCGTGCCGCCAGTCAGATTCACGAACAAGGCATGAATTGTGCAAAACGGTCCCCAAGGAAAAGACCACCAACCGAAAAGTAGGGATACAAGAGAACACGTGAGGGACGCCAGCAGCAGATTGCCACCTTGCTTTGTGGGTAACATATGGTCAGTCTTGAACGTGATGCAGACGACTCCGAGAGACACCACATACACGTATCGTCTGAAAATCGTCTTCTCGTTGATCGGAGTCCCCTGGTACTCCGCCGTGCCGTCGAGAACGTGTTGTTTGTTGGCTGCCAGCCACTCACTGATCGGATCCGCAAGATTCGCGTTGTGAAGATGGAAGACCACCGCTCTTGGCCTCGATGCAATCGTATTCGGTATCGCTCCTCAGAACCACGGTGTTCTCGCTCTGCGCAGGAGCGGAACGGATACAAGATAGAGCGGCAACCGGCGCCGAGTCAAGCACTCAGAAATCGATTCAAGCTGCCTTCTACTTCCGCCCCGCTGCTTCCACCTCGAATGGAATTGCCGGCAGGTAGCCATACGAAGTCCGCCGCTCTTGGGGCTTGGGGTTCGTTTCAGTGGGAGCCGGCGTGTACTGGCGGAAGACCTCGAAGATCAAGTTGCCCTTCATGCCGGCCTTGGCCAATTCGGCGTCGGCAATGAGCACGACGGACACGCCCCCGTCGCCCGGAGAGATCTTCTCGATGCGAATACCGTTGGGCGGATCGCGCAGCTCGACAATGGTCTCGTCGGCTCGGTAGTTCTTGCCCGCCAGACGTGCGCCGACCGCCGTCGACTCGCCCAATTTCAGCTTGATGGGTTCCGGGGGAAACTGCAGAGGAATCGGTGGTGCCGGCTTCCCGCTGACGACCACGGTCCACTGCTCGGCAGTCACGAGCTGCGTCCAGAGAAAGGCCTGCATCATATCCTCGGCCGGAACCACCGGGCGCGAAAACCTCCGCTGGCGGCGATTTCCGGGCGACAGGCCGTCCATCTCCAGGGTGACGTGTTCCGAGAGGGCCTCCGGCGGAACCGTCAGCGTCAGTTGCACCTTCTTCTCGCCGGCGGGCACCTTCGCGCCGATTAGCGAGAACCCCGCCGGGGGTTCGACCAACGACAATTCGATCTCGTCGTCGTATCCGCCTCGCCTTATGGCATGCACCGTGATCGGCACGTGCGCCCCCGGCCGGGCAATGATGCTCGACGGCACCACCCGCAGGTCGAAGTCGGCCACGGGACGCCGGATGTAGAGCCGGTAAATGAAATCCTCTCCACCCTTGCGCTGCGCGTCGGTCAGGTGCAGGCAGAACGGGCCCTTACCCAACAAGCCGGCCTTGAGCAGTGAATCGGCGTGGTGAGTGATCAGAGGCTGGGCCTCGTCCTTGTAGTCGTCGTTGAAGCCGATTTCCTTGCCGTCCGAATCGATCAGCGTCAACGCCGAATCGAGGGGCGAACCGCCCCGTCGGGCAAACACTTCCGCCTCGAGTACTCCGTAACCGTCGAACTTGAACACATCCCGGTCGTCGGCTTTGCCGATGCGGCCGTTGATGATGCACGGCATGCTGATCTCCTGGGCCGTCTCCGGACCGTCGTTCGGTTCCTGGTCGAGGACTTCCGTGAGCATGTCGATGCGCAAGGGAAAGCGAATATCCACCTTGTCGTTCTGCGGGATGGAATACCAGCGAATCGGCCGGTTGCGGTTGAAGCTGGCGTGGACGTTCAGTTGCGTTTCGGCCAGGTTCCAGCCCTGCAGTTCGACGGCGACGTCGGTGCCGGCGCGCCCGCCGAGGGGGAAGATGCCGGTGACGAACGGCAACTCGCCGAGGGTGACGCGGTAGACGAAATCTTCGCGCCCGCGGTAAATCGAATCACGGATCTCAAAGCTGTACTGGCCGTCTTCGGGAATCTCGTAGTAGATCACCGGATCCTGGCGATAATGGTAAGCGCCGGCATAGGTCAGTTGTTTTCCACTCGCGTCGTAGAGGGCCAGGACGGCCTGAAACCAGCCCGGCACGGCGTCGGCCAGGTAGGGCATGAGGTCCCGGGCGGCGGCATCAATCACCAGGCGAGTCCCCTTGCGGGCCGTGAAACCAAAGCGGTCCACGTCGCCGGGTATGATCTGCCCGTTGACCACCACGGGAAGCGTGGAGCCGACCACCGGATCGGGCTGATCGTCGTTGGGCTCAGTCTCGCGGCATTCTTCCCATTGGTTGACGAAGAACCAGATGGGGTTGGAGATCCCGCCGGGCGTGATCACTCGCATCTCACGCTTTCCCATCGCCGCATCTTCGGCAAGCGTGATCTTCAGCGTCAGCTCTTCGCTGATCTGGCTGTTGGGCTGGCGCTTGGGGTCGGCGTCCCGCTGGCGGTAGATCTCCATTTCCTTGAGCTGTTCCGGGGTGACGCCGGCCGCCTCGGCCAGGGTTTCGAGCGGAATCGGCTTGGGTTTCCCTT
The DNA here is from genome assembly GCA_012719125.1 of Planctomycetaceae bacterium. Classification (GTDB taxonomy): domain Bacteria; phylum Planctomycetota; class Planctomycetia; order Pirellulales; family Thermoguttaceae; genus JAAYAY01. Next base: position 97,309 of record JAAYAY010000057.1, read on the forward strand.
CCGCCTCGAGTTTCTCCCGGGCCCCGTCGAGCATCAATCGAAGCCCCGTGTACTCCCCTTGAGTGAGCGGCCGCCAGTGCTTGACGACCTCGATTTGCGCACCGCCGCCGGAGAGGTACACATCTTCGGTCTCTTTGATGTACTGCCCGCCCACGGTGACCTCGAAGTAGGTGCCCCGTTGCCCACCCGTCGGATAGACATAGCCGATGTGCGGCGGCGTCTTGGTCTGGGCGAAGACGCCAGATGTGGCGGCGCAGAGGGCCGCTGCGGCAAGGAGTGCCGGCCGTGGGAACAGACTCATGCTGCGCTCCGCTAGATGATTTCCGTGAGACGCCCGCCCATCTTCAGCCCTTCGTCGGGACCGGGAACGGCACGGACGAATTCGTTCGTGGGGTGGGGCAGCCCGGCTTCCGGGTCGATGCCCAATAGCTCGTACATGGTTCCGATCAGATCGCAGGGGTAGACGGGCCGGTCTTTGACGTATTCGCCCTTGGCGTCGGAGGAGCCGACCACTTGTCCGCCCTTGAAGCCGCCGCCCGCCACCACCGTCGAGAAAACATGCCCGTAGTGATGGCGCCCGCCGTTCCAGGGCGAGGTCCAGTCGATCTTCGGCGTGCGGCCGAACTCGCCGCCCCACCAGACGATCGTGGTGTCGAGCAGCCCCCGGTCGGCCAGATCTGCGATCAGCGTGCCCATTCCCTTGTCCAATTCGGGCAACATGCGGCGCATCGCGGGGAAGTGATCCTTGTGAGTGTCCCATCCGCCGTAATTGATGGTGACGAATTTCACGCCCTCTTCGACCAGGCGGCGCGCGGCAAGACACGATTGGCCGAAAGTGGAGCGGCCGTAACGGAGCCGGAGTTCGTCTTTCTCCTCGGAAAGATCGAAAACCTTGCCGGCGTCGCCCAGGATGAGATCGTAGGCCTGCTCTCGGGCTTTCTTCGCTTCCTCCAACTGCGGATCGCCGGACAGGAACAAGCCGAGCGTGTTGGCCCGCTGAAGCAGGTTGCGCCGTTCCTGCTGCTGGCTGTCGGAGATTCCCGGAGCGATGATCCCCTCGACGGCGAACCGGGCGGCGTTCGGGTTGCCGCCAGTGGCGAACGGCTTGTAGCGGATTCCCATGAACCCGGCTTCGGAAAACCGGCCCTGGGGCTGAGTCAGGACGATGTAGGGCGGGATCAGGCTCTCGGATTCTCCCTGGAAGGCCTTGAAGGCGGTTACCACCGCACCAACTGACGGAAATACCAACCGGCCGCCCGGCATGCGACCCGTTTGGACCATGTAGGCAGCCGTTTCGTGCCCGAACTGGCCGTGAGTCATCGACCGGATGATCGAGTACTTGTCGGCCACCTTGGCCAGTTCCGGCAACCAGGCCCCGAGCCGGATCCCGCTGACGTTCGTCTCGATAGCCCCGGTCAGCGGGCCCGTGTAGTCGCTGCCCGCGTCCGGCTTGGGATCGAAGGTGTCGGTATGAGGCGGTCCTCCCCACATCCAGATCTGGATCACCGCCTTGGCCTTGGCTGGCGGCGGCCCCGACGAGGCGGAGGCGGCGGCAGGTTCGGCAGGCGGCGAGGGAGCTTCGGCGGCTCTGGACTGCTTGCGGGAGAAATGATTCGCCGCCAGCAGCCCGGCGGAACCGAGAACGCCGCGCCACAGCGCTTCGCGCCGTGAAACCCGGCGGTCGTTCTCACCGGGAACAAACAAGTCGTCTTTCGCAGACATGGCGTCTTCCTCTCGGAATCGTTCGGCTACCTGCTGTTGCTGGAGTCCAGGCTTCTGCCTGCACATCTCAGGCTGAAGCCTGAACTCCAACGGGCGGCTCCTAGGTTAATGCTTGAACAAGAACTCGTCGCTGTTGATCAGGGCCCAGGCCAAATCCTGCGCTCCCCCACGCGAGTTGGCCTGCCAGGCAACCTGATTGCGTTCTTCCTCGGTCGGCTTGCGCGAGAGAATGGTCAAGTAGAGAGCTTCTGCCTTCTCCGTTTCGCCGGTCGACTCCAGAAGTTCCTTGATTCTGGCCCCTTCGCGAATCTTCTTGAGGATATGGCTCGAGTTGAGCAGATGCAGGGCCTGGGCGGCATTGAAGCGATTGTTACGCTCCGATTCCATTCCCGAATCGCGCGGCGGGCGTCCGAACATCTCCAAAACACTGCTCGTAATGCTCCCGTCGGGCAACGTGATCGAACGTTGCTTTTCCGGAACGAACGTGAACGGTTCGGGAATCATGCTCGAATACGATTCGGTCGTTCCCGTGATCTGGCAGATCGCGTCGAGGATAACTTCCGCCTCCAGACGCCGAAGCGAGTAACAGGCGAAATTGGCGGCGGCCTCGGACCCCTCGTGCTTGGGAACGCAGGAGAGCTGATAGGTCTGGGAATTGAGGATCACGCGGTAGATGTGTTTCAGGTCGTACTTGGCCCGAACCAACTCGTCGGCCAGCCAGTTAAGCAGTTCCAGGTTCTGCGCCGGGTTGCCCGGCCGGATGTCGTCGGGTTCGTGCACGATCCCCCGTCCCAGAAGCCAGTACCAGACGCGATTGACAATGTGGCGGGTAAACCAGGGGTTCTTGGCGTCGATCAGCCAATCGGCGAACACCTCGCGGGGATCTTTGTCCGGCGACAGTCTGGCCGGAGTGCCGTCGGGAAAGACCGGTTCCACCGGCGGGGCGTCGGCATCCTTCTTGGTCTTGCGAGGATCCCAGACGATGATCTCTTCCTTCCATTCACCCGTCGGCTTGTATCCTACCTGGGAGAAGAAGACGGCCATGCCGTCCAGCCGCTCCTTGGGCCAACCGTCCGTCCGGACCCCCATGAATGCCAAGGCCACGGCGCCGGCGATAGCCGAGGGCTCCTTGCTTTGCAGGGCCCGGTAGAAGTTGACCTGGGGTGTGCGGAAATTGCTGCCACAGGCGGTGAGCAGCTCCCGCACGAACCGGTCATAGGACATATTCTCCCGGATCGACGTGCGGATCCAATGATGGTAGGCCTGCGAAGCGTTGGGCCAAAGGTTGATGGGAAACTCGGCTTTGACCCGCAACAGGTCGCTCCACTTCATGGCCAGGTAGTCGGCAAACTCGGGCCGCTCGAGCAGTTCGTCGATCAGCTTCGCCCGCTTGTCCGGACTGGCGTCTTCCAGGAACCGCCGGGCTTCTTCGGCCGTGGGCAACGTACCGAGCGTGTCGAGATAGACGCGCCGCAGGAACGCCCCGTCGGAACAGGGATTCGCCGGCTCGATCTTCAGTTCCTTCAGTTTCGCAAAGACGAACTCGTCGATCTTGCCCTTGGGCTTCGGTTCTTCCGCGGTCTCGAAAGGGTTGTCCTGCCCCGTCGGAGTCTCGTGAACGGAGAAGTCGGTCGGTTCCGAGTCAGGCATCAGCGGGGCCTTGCTCACCCGCACCACAAACGTCTGCTCGGCGCTCCGGTTGGCAGCACTGGCCGTGACGGTAAACCGATAGTCGCCCGGGGGATGGATTTCGCCTGTGGGCCAGGAGACAACCCCTCGCCGGGCGTCGATGGTGGCATCGGTCGGGGCGTCGGCGAGTTTGTAGGAAAGTCCTCCCGCCTGCTTACCCAGGCTGGTGGGAATTTCCAGAAACAGTGTCTGCCCCTGGATAATCTCCTGATCGGCAACCGGCAGAATCGTCAAGGATTGGGCGTTCCGTCCCAGCATCCACCAGCCGATACCGCCCAACCCCAGAAGCAGTCCCCCAAACGCCCCGGCAACGACCCATGCCACGTAAGGGGACCGTTTGCGGGCATACCGCGAATATCTCGGAGTCGTCTGGTTGACGTTCACCGAGATGACGGGCGGCTCTGGATCTTTGGGGGCGGGAACCATCCGGGCCTCTCTCTGCAACTATTGAGCCTTGCATATTCAATGAACGGAGGGCTGACAACGGAAGCCCGGATTCTTCGGAAAACCGCCCGACTAACCGTTCATTCAATACGCAAACATCAATAAAACCGCTCCCCGTCCTCACGAGCGTGTCCGAATCTGGACCATAGACTCCATTCTACACCATACCCCCTATGGGTGTCTACCGGTTTTTTGCCGTGGACAGCCCCCCCTTGCTCCCTTGGCGGGGCGGCAAGTCTGCGAAGATACTGCAAACGAGCGAAGAATTCCCTCAACCGTCATTCCCGCGAAGGCGTGCAACCGTCTTCACAATCTGGCCTCGACCCACAACTCGGATTCCCCGTCCGTAGTGAAGAGTTTCCGGCATCGTTGCTTGAGAGTTCCTATCAGATCTTCGTCCGGAACGGGGTCCTGGGTTCCATAGACTTTGCTCTGAGTCGACACCAGGACGGTTGCCTGGTCTCTACGGCCTTCCGGAAGCAGTCGGTCCAACAAGTCTTCCGGCGTGCCGTTATGGCTGCCGTGGTGCGACACCTTGAGGAAGTCGATCGGCTCCAATGCGTCGCTGCACTTGTCGGCCATGACGTCCCAGCTCTCCAACTCGGCGTCCCCTGGGAACAACAACCGCTTGCCGCAGACTTCCATCAGGAACACCAGCGACGTGTTGTTTGCCGCGCGATCCAACGCCCGAATCGACTCGACCCCACCGTTCTGAATCGACGATCGCAGCAACCGCCAGTCGCGGTCGGAAAGATTCACCGGACCGCCCGCTTCACACGGCACGTCGGGGAACAGCCACTGGTCCTGGGGATCGGGGGTGCTGTCTTCGTCCGACGCGGCAAGCCGGCGGGACATGGCGGCCAGGTCGTGGCCGTGGCTGCCGTAGTAGACGCTCATGTCCCGCTCGGGTGCGAGAATCGTGATCTTGACGTCGTCGGAGAACGGCTTGTGGCGAACCGAATTGCCGCGGCGCAAGTACAGAACGTGATTCGCACTGCCGGGCAGGCCGCGAACATAATCGATGCGGTCGGCGTTGCTCAGGTTGTTGCGCAGCAATGTGGCGAACGAAGGGGCCAGCGCAACGTGGTCGCCGGCCGCTCGCCGATAGAAGGCCCCGGCCAACTCGCGAATCTGCCGAAGGGCCTCGGCGTTGGGGTAGTCGTCATAGTAGTCGGGGTGACTGGGCAGGCTCATCCAGACGTAGTCCACCTCGAACCTGTTGAACATCGTCTTCTGCGAATAGAACCCTTCCATGTGGTCCAGATGCTCGTGGGTCATCACGAGGACGTCCAGGTGCCCGCCGGTCTCGTCGTAGATGTTCTGCACGATGCTCGGGAAGGCCGTGTTCTTCTGGCCGGGCGCGTTGCCGAAATCGATCAGCATGTTCCGCGTCGCATCGCCGTCGGGGAACGTTACCAGAATGCAATCCCCGAAACCGACGTTGTACGATCGGATCCTGATTCCCGCGTCAGCCATTTTCGACCTCCTCGCCGTTGTCCTTGTGGAAGTGCCGCATGGCGGCCTGTTTCGACAGCGAGACTCGGCCGTTCTCGATCGTCGCCGTGAACTTCCTTGCTCCTGCCGCCGCTCCCAGCCCCCGTTCTCCGTCGTCGATCGCCAGATAGCCTTCGCGTACCAGGTACCTGGCGTACTGGAACAAGTCCTCTCGCCGCGCGTCGTCGTCTTGCTTCACCGTGTAGTGCAGCAGGTTCCCTTCGCGATTGAACACCAGCGTGCCCCCGCACCAGAGCGGCAGGAAGCCGTTGCGCAGCGGGCCGAAGTCGCGGCCGGTCAGCTTGATCTCGCTGGCCCACACGAACTCGATGATGATCTCCTGCGGAACGCGGTAATCGTCCGAAGAAATCTTCTTAGTGCGGTAAAGATTGATCACCCGGAAATCCGCGGTCGGCGAAAGCCCCAACACGCCCCGGTTCGAATCGATAAAGTCGTAGGCGTCCGTCGTCGATGCGGCGAGGTTGTCGATGTCGAGGTTCCGAAGGTCGCTGTTGTGAATCGCAGGTTTCGGGTCCAATTCCCCCGATTCCCGAATGATCTTGCGCCCCTTGGCCACGCCGGCCCACATGTTGCGGTACTCCTCCGCATCGATGGGGTAAGCCATCTTGTCGGCCCGAAACACTGCTTGGGCGTAGTCGAAGTATCGCACGTCGACCGGAGGGCAGTAATCCACGGCTCGCAGCATCATGCGGCGAACCACGCGCGCGGCGTTGTAGAGCGCCGCCACCCGATCGTTGCCCTTTCGAGAGTCTTTCTGCTCGATCAAATGCGTGTAGACATTCTCCAACAGGTCGTAATACGCTCCCGTCATGACTTCCGAATAGTCGTGCTCTTCGTACACGCCGACCAGGTCGTCCATGGTCTTGTTGTTCTGGGCGGTCCGCAGGTAGGCGTCGGCGATCGATCCATACTCGGCGGCCAACCCTTGCCCGAACTGCTGGCCGATGTTGGCAATCAAACTCGTGGTCGACAGAACCTGGTCCTGGCGTCCGGCAACTTCCACGATGACCTTCCGATGGTCCAGTGCGGCAGTCAACGCGATGGCGTCGCCAAAGTACTCGTGAAATCCGCCGGTGGCGGCCGACGTCACCTCGTTGTAATAGGGCTTGAGCCCGTCCAGGACGGCATGGCCTAACTCATGGGTGACAATGTCGTGAGACAGGCAAGTGAAGACCGGTCTTCCGGAGCACCGGCCTTCGAAGTAGAAGAAATGGAGCGCCCCGGTTCCGCGATCGTAGTAGGCGTTCTCCCAGTAACCGGCATGGGGCAGCACCTTCAAACGTCCCCACTCGAACGCCCAGGGAATCCGCCGCCCGAGCACGTCGGGGTTCTCCAACAAGGCGAGGGTCTTGTGGATGATCGCCCAGGCGTTGACCTGGTGGAAGTGGAAGTCCCTTTCCAACGGCCGTCGGCCCGTCTTGAACCGGGTCTTGTCGTGGTGCAATTCGGCGCCCTTGAACACTCGGTCCAGGGCACCGTTGTAGTCGATCACCGCGATCCGCGACGAGGTCGGCCCGGTGCCGATGCAGGCTTCGTCCTTGATCTCGACGAAGTCGCGTCCCAGCGTGGGAATCTCCTCCTCGACGAGCGGATCCTTGAGAATGATCTCCGCACGAATCGTCTTGACGGCCTGATTCTTCTTGTACACTTCGAATGCGGACACCGTCACGCCCCCCAACCAGGGCCGCCGAGACTCCGGCGGCGGACCAAGTGCCTTCACCCTGACACGCACGTATCATAGCCCCGATGCCCCGTGCAGGCAAGGAACGGCGAATCGACAAGTGTCGTTGTTCGCTCCGCGAACAAACGGCTTTTCGCGGAGCGATCAGCGACGATCCGCGACATCGGTTTCCTGCCCGGTCCCACGCAGTGCAAACGAGGATCTTGGGGAACCTGGCGGAGGGGGTGCGCTATCAAGCAGTATCATACCCGACAAAGAACCAGCTTTCGCCCGGCATGCGAACACGTGGACGAACGTACATCAGATTTCCCATTTCAGGACCGTACCCGGTTCATGATTTTCAACGTATCGTTTCCCACAGCCCGGCGGGTTAAATAGTAGAAGAGAATCGGCTGGAATCTGGGCAGGAGATCCTGGTTGCCAATATACGCGGAACGAGCTCACGGCAGGTGAGCAAAATCGTTCTTTCGGGTTCCCTGCGCATCAGGTTTAAAGCCTTGTGAAGACACAAGATACGACAACTCTGTCGCGTCGGCGATTCCTTCAGAGGACGGGGGTATTGTACGCTGCTTCTGCTGTAGCGGGGGGATCAGGGATCGTTCTTGGTCAGGAGGAGAACTCGGGCCCGATTGACTGCGGACCCCCACCCAAGGCTAAGCCCCAGAGTCGTACGGGGGGCGAAGGATTTGCGCCCTTGCCCCTTCCGGTTACCCCTCTGCGGAGGAGTGAGAAGAAACGGCCGCCCAGCCCGCCGGCCTTGATTGGCAAGGTAGCGCTCGGTGCCCCCAAGTGGATCACGCGCGACGGCAAGCGGACGATGTATCGCGACTGGATGACCGACCCGGCGGACATCGATACGTTGCTCAAATGGACCAACCAGAAGCTTGGCATCAACTACCGATCGATCGAGACGGACCTTGCCAAGTTTTCCTACGATCCGCTGGAGTTGCCGGCGCTGCTGATAGCGGGCCACAACCACTTTGAATTTGCCGATGAGATCCGCGAAGCCTTGGCTCGCTACGTGGCCGATGGCGGCCTGATTCTGGGCGACGCCTGCTGCGGCTGGAACGATTTCACCGAGAGCTTTCGCCGCGAAATGGACCTGATCTTCCCGGGCCGCCCGCTGCGGAAGATGCTCCCCGAGGAACCCGTTTTCTCCTCCTACTACAAATTGAATTCGTTTACGTACAAGAAGGGCGACGGTTCCGAGTCGACCGAAGCGCCGTGCTTGGAATCGATTGACTTCGGATGCCGCAGCGGCGTGATTTTCTCGCCCTGCGACTTGACTTGCGGTTGGGACGGTCACGAGCATCCCCGCGGGACGCGCGTCGTGATCGACCAGGCTCGGCAGGTTGGCGCGAACCTGGTGACCTACCTGCTCGGGACGTTTCAGCTTGGACGTTTCCTGAGTACGACGAAACGTTATCACGAGCAGGAGGCCCCCAGCCGCGACGATTTCGTATTCGCCCAGCTCAAGCATGAAGGCGATTGGGATCCCGATCCGTCGGCCGTGCACAACCTGCTCAAACACGCCCGCGACAACTCGACGCTGGAAGTCAAGTTCAAGCGTCAGGAGGTGGAACTGACCGATCCGCAGGCGGCCACCTACCCGATCCTTTACATGACCGGACACCACGAATTCTACTGGAACGATGAAGAAGTCGCCCATTTGCGACGCTACCTGACGGCCGGTGGAATGCTGGTGGCAGACGCCTGTTGCGGCCGGGTCGCCTTCGACGCCGCCTTCCGCCGCGAGATCGCCAAAGTGCTCCCCGATAGCCGCCTCGATCGCCTCCCCGGCGACCATCCCTTGTATCATTGCCACAACGACATCAACCAGGTGGAATACACGCCGCGGGTCCGCGAGGACTACGGCCCCTTCGACACGCCCGAGTTGGAGGGCGTCGCCATCGACGGCCGGTTGGCCGTGATCTACAGCAAGTTCGACCTGGGCAACGGCTGGGAACAATTTCCCCACGCCTATAGCTACGGTCTGAAAGACGAAGACGCGCTGAATATCGGAACGAACATCCTCGTTTGTGCAGTAACCCACTAGCGAAAAAGGGGTCAGGACTCATTTGTGCAAAGCACCCGGAGGGCCGCTGGCGGCAAATGAGTCCTGACCCCTTTTCGCGGCCTGATTGACAACCGACGCTTTCGAATCGCATCCCTGGTCCCTCCTTTTTGTCACCCCCTCCTCACGAAAATGAGAACAGCCGGGGATGCGATTCGGGAGCGTCTCTTCTTTCTTGAGACGACCTTCTCCGTCTCGTTTTCCCGAATCTGTGGCCAGCAGAGCCAATATTTCCGAATCCGGCACGAATACTGATCGAATCGGTGCCGATTTGCCTGCGATTGCCACAGCACGACAGGGGAGGATGCGTTATGGAATGGTTCAGTTTTGTCTCCGGCCTGGAACCCGATCAACTCGCCCTGATGATCCCCGTGGTGGCCATCGTCTGCGTGTTTCTGGTGGGGGGGATCCTTGGTCTGACCAAGCTGGTTTTCCGGCACCGGGAGCGGATGGCCATGATCGAAAGGGGAATGCATCCGGATCTGGTGGAGCCGGAAGAAGAGGATCGGACGGCCGGTTAAGATCCCCGCAAATCCTATCCGTGCCCATCCGTGTGATCCGTGGTCTCCCCGAATCCAGGCCCGCATCACTCGCTCACCGCTCGACCTGCAAGCCGCCCGCTGGTAAGGGCCCAGGCAATGTGGAGCCCGTGGCCCCAAAGCTACTTGAAATTCCAGGTGTGAATCGGTTTGGCGGGCTGTTGGGAGTCCATCGAAACGCTTTCCAACTCGACCGTCTTCGCCTCGGCTGGAAAGTAGATGCGGATGTGCTGGAGAACGCCGGTAACCGGCAGGTCGATCGATACGCGTTGCCACTGATCGCCGCCGGCGAAGGGTACCTCGACGACTTGCCCTTCGGCGGGAAATGTCTCCTGCGCGGCGGATCGCCACTGGAAGGCGAACCGGCCGCTCTTTTCGCAGCGAACCTGGAGTTGAAGGGTCGCGGGGCCGCTGTGGCCGAGCCGAGCCAGGTTCGTCATGGCCAGGAAGGCACGAGGACCCTCGGGCAGGATTCTCAGGCCGGCCTCGGTTCCCTCCACCTGGCAGACCTTGGGAACCCAATTCTGCAGCCGAGCGCCTTGCGGATCGTAAGCCGGGTTGGGCTTCGGCGGCGCGACGGCCACCTCCGCCAGGAACCGATCAAGTTGAGCGGAAAGGCGTTTCAGGATCTCGGGGCGTTCCTTCACCAGGTTCGTCGTCTCGCCGAGATCGTCCCGAAGGTTGTAGAGTTCATACTCCGACGGGAATTCCGGCGAAGTGTGGAACCAGCGAATCAGTTTCCAGTCGCCGCTGCGAACGCTCACTCCGCCAGGTTTCGTGGGACCGCCGTGGGGGAAGTAGTTGAAGAGGTACTCCCGGTCGAGGTCTCCCTTCTGCTTCAACAGTGGAACCAGACTCAGGCCGTCGTGTTTCTGCGCCTCGGGACGAGGGACTCCGGCCATCTCGATCATCGTCGGATAGAAGTCGATGCTCATGACCGGCGTGCCGCACGTCGTCTTCGGCTCGACCACGCCGGGCCAGACGACGATCAACGGAACGCGGACACCGCCTTCATAGAGCCAGCTCTTGCCCAATTTCAGCGGAGCGTTGTTGGTCGGCGGCAGATGGTCGGCCCACTTGTGGTAGTCCTGGACCTTCTCGTACTGCGGATGGCCGGGCTTGACGTTGGATCGTTTGTCGTCCGGCAGGTTGCTGTGGACGTTGCCGCCGTTGTCGCCGGAAAAGATGATGATCGTCTTCTCCGTGAGCCCCAACTCGTCCAGCTTGGCGACGACCCTGCCCAGGCTCTCGTCGACGCTCTTGAGCATCGAAGCCATGATTGGGTTGCCCTGCTTGCCGCGAGGGTCCTTCTTGTCGACAAACGTGCGGGTGATTTCCTCCTTGTGCCCCCAGGGGCCGTGAACGCCGTATTGCCACATGTGCATCAGGAACGGGCGCTCCCGATTCGCCTCGATGAACCGGACGGCCTCGTCGGTCAGGCGGTCGGTGATGTACTCCCCCTCCGGCCCGCCGGTGACGTTGCCCGCCTTGAACCCGTAGGGCGAGTGGTAGCTCGGGGGACCCGGATCGGGCGCCCCGTGAAACTTGACGTCGAACCCCTGCTGGTCCGGCCAGTGCCGCGGTTCGAGCCCCAGGTGCCATTTGCCAAAGTGTCCCGTACGGTAGCCGGCGGCCTTGAAGGCTTCGGCCACCGTCACCTCCTCCAGGGGCAGGAAGTTGCCGCTGATGGGGAGGATCCACTTCTCGTCCGGGCGGACGCTGGGCGGATAGGGCAACGCTCCTTCAGGCCGGGGCGGCTGATGCCCGGAGGCGGTTGTGATGCCGACTCGAGCGGGATACTTCCCGGTCACAATGCTCGCCCGGGTGGGGCTGCAGAGCGGATTGGCCGAGTAGGCGTCGGTGAACCGCATCCCGCGAGCGGCCAGCCGGTCGATATTCGGCGTTTCGTAGTACTGGCTCCCGTAGACGCCGCTGTCCATCCAGCCCATGTCGTCGACGAGGAAGAGGATGACATTGGGACGATCGACCGCGAGACACTCGCCTGTGCCAAACCCTGCAATCGTCAGCAGAATCACCGCAATGATGGAAGGAACAACCGTACGCGCAGGGGAACACATCTTCAGACTCCTGGGATCAGGCCGACACGGACAGTTGGAGTCCAGGCTTCAGCCTGCTGAACCGACAGTGACGTGCGATCTACGAACAGGCTGAAGCCTGGACATCACGGCCGCTTCGTCACTTGATCGGAAACAGCTTGAGGATCTCTTCCTTCGAGGGCCTGCGACCGTATTCGCAGATCTCGAAGGCCTCGGCATACTTCACCTGCTTGCCGGCCTCTTCGCCGTAAAGCTCGATGAGTTTGGCTCGACAATCGTCGGCAACCGACGCGGCACGGCGTTTGAAGCCCTCTTTCACTTGCTCACGTTTGGCCTCGCGCTGTTCCGGCGTCTTGGGCGACGTGTCGGCCGAACCGGTGGCGCCCCCCTCGACGAACTGCGATTCGAGCAAAGCCAGCGCTTCGACCTTCTTGTCGATCACCCGATCGATCGAAACGACGATGTCGGCCTGGAAAGGATTGGGTTTCTGGAACCGGTCGTACGAGTAGAGGAAGATCGGGTTTTTGTTGAGCGGCGCCACGTCGGGGCAGAAGAAAGGCACGGCAACCATGTAGGCCGAGTCCTGCATGAGCACGCCCGTGTAACGATGGTCGGGGTGGTAGTCGTTGGGGCGGTGCCCGATGACAATGTCGGCCTCCCACTCGCGAATGAGCCGCGTGAAGATCTTGCGGTTCTCGAGGGTGGGCATGAGTTCGCCGTCGTGGATGTCGAGAACCTCCGACGTCACGCCGAGGACGCCCGCTGCCGCCTGGACCTCGGCATTGCGCCGGTTGGCCAGCGCCCCGCCGGCCATTCCCCAATGCCCGATGTCGCCGTTGGTGGTCGAAACAAACTTGACGAAGTCGCCCCGCTCGGCCCAGAGAATCCCCACCCCGCCGCAACGGATCTCGCAGTCGTCGGGGTGCGCCCCGAAAACGATGACGCGCAGGTGATCGGCCTCCTGGCCGTTGGCAACGCTCCAGGCAAGTCCGCAGATGACGGTGAAGGCGGCCATTTGGCCGGCAAGTAATCCGAGCTTTCTCATGTGTGGGGCCTCCCAAGGTGAGACAATCTGGGCGTGGAACATCGCATCCTCTCGCCCGGCGGCACGAAACCACGGGCAAAAGACATCTCGAAGAAGATCGTAGCACCGCCTGAAAGCAGAAGCTAGTGTCCGGGTTCACAATTCGTCGTCCCCCCAGCCCTGCTCGCCGATCAGCGGCACGAATCGGCAGGCCGTCAGGCCGGTGGTCAGGTAGCGATCGTCCTTGCGGCGTACGACGTGGAGACGCTGGCAATCGGCTCCCCCCACGGGCATGGCCAGCAGGCCGCCGTCGGCCAGTTGTTCGAGCAGGGCTGGGGGGACCCGTTCGGCGCCGGCGGTGACGAGAATCCGATCATAGGGGGAGGCCGGCGGATGGCCCAGAGTACCGTCACCCACCAGCACCGTCACATTCGCATACCCCAACGATCGGAGCACATCCGCCGCGCGGCTCGATAGTTCCGGGATGCGTTCAATCGTGACGACTTCCCGAACGATCTCGGCCAGCACCGCCGTTTGGTATCCGCTCCCCGTGCCGATCTCCAGCACACGCTCCGAACCTGCCAGTTCGAGGGCCTCGGTCATCAGGGCCACCATATAGGGTTGGCTGATGGTCTGACCGGAGCCGATCGCCATGGCGTTGTCGGCGTAGGCTTCGTGCTGCATCTCTTCCAGCACGAACCTCTCACGCGGCACTTGCGCCATCGCCTGCAACGTCAGCCGGTCCCGAATGCCGCGTCCGCGCAGATCCACTCGCAGCATTCGCTGTTTGGCGACCAGCAGTTCGGCAGAAGTGACGACCTCGTTCCGCATCGATCTCTCGCATAGTAGATTCTTCTCGTCCGCCTACCTGATCATACCGTCGTCCCGGATGCCCGAAAACCGGGCAAGGACGGGCCGTGGCCAGGGGAACTGCAAATTAGCTGGCACGCTCCGCCGTGCCGTCCGCCAAGCAAAGTAGCAGGCACGCTCCGCCGTGCCGTCCGCAGAACTGCCGGAAACCCCGATCTCCCGCCAGCGGCGCTCGGAGAGTGCCTGCTACTTTGCATGCCACAAGAGGACTGTGCAGTTCTCCTGAGGCCGTGGCCGCGAGCCTGGAATCTGCCCGGCGTGCCCGCTAGAATCGGTAGGCCAGATCCCCTTCATGCCACTCCCCGATTGCCCCTTCCTGCCCGGCCCACGGAGACCCCCGCGATGAGAATGGTGTTGCCCTTCGCCCTCTTTCTGTTGAGCGCCTTGCCGCTACGTGCCGAGAATTGGCCCCACTGGCGCGGTCCCCAATTCAATGGCTCGACGACGGAGACGAACCTGCCCACCGAGTGGAGCCGAACGGAAGGGATCGTGTGGAAGGCGAAATTGGACGGAGCGGCCGCCTCGACCCCCATCGTCTGGGAGGATCGCGTCTTTCTCTCCGGGCTCGATGCCGAAAACGACACGCTCCAGGTCATGTGCTTCGCGCGGGGCGACGGAAAGCTGCTCTGGAAACACGACCTTGCCAAAGGGACTTACCAGGACGACCGCAGCAACTTTGCAGCACCCTCTCCGGTAACCGACGGCAAGTCGGTCTATTTCTTCTTCAGCAACGGCGACCTCATCGGTTACGACCTCGACGGCCGTCGCAAATGGGCCCGCAATATCCAGGAAGACTACGGCACCTTTGCATTCAACTGGACATTCGCCGCCAGCCCGACGCTGTTTGACGGCAAGCTCTATATCCAGGTCCTTCAGCGAGACGTTCCCGTTCGCGGACGCGGCTTCACCGATCGCGAAAACGAATCCTACCTTCTCGCAATCGATCCCGAGACCGGCGACACACTTTGGCGTCACATCCGTCCGAGCAATGCGGTGGCGGAATCCCGCGAGGCCTTCAGCACGCCGATTCCTCTGACCGGTGCGGGCAGAAACGAATTGCTTCTGTCGGGTGGCGACGCCCTCACCGGACACGATCCGGCAACCGGCAAGGAACTCTGGCGTTGGGACAACCTGAATCCGGTCAAGATCTCCCATTGGCGATTGGTGCCTTCACCCGTCGCCGGCGGCGGCGTGGCCCTCATCTGCGGTCCGAAGAAGAGCCCCGTGTTTGCCGTGAAGTGCGGTCTTTCGGGGCAACTCAACGACAACGACCTGGCATGGTCGAGCGAGGGAGTCGGCGACGTCTCCTCCGATGTCCCGACCCCCGCCTGCTACGACGGCGACTTCTTCATCCTCAACGACCTGCGACGCGTCCTCTCCCGAGTGGCCGCGGCGACCGGCGAGGTGAAGTGGACCGTCGAGACCCCCGGCGGGGCGAAATACGAGGCCTCGCCCCTGGCCGCGGACGGCAAGATTTACCTGGTCAACTTCCAGGGCGAAGTGAGTGTGATCGATGCCAGGACCGGCGACCTGATCAACACGATCGAAATGGACGATCCCCAAGGGCGAGAAGTCGTCCGATCGTCGGTTGCCGCTGCCCATGGCCAACTCTTCATTCGCACGACGCGCGAGTTGTATTGCGTGAGCAAGTGAGTCCGGAGACCCGAACCATGAGATATCTCCACGTTCTCCTCGGCGCGGCACTGCTGGCTCCTCTGGCAGATCTGCAGGGTGCGGAATCCAGGCCCGACATCGTGTTTATCATGGCCGATGATCTGGGCTGGGCCGACGTGGCCTTTCACGGCGGAAACGCGCCCACGCCGAATCTCGACCGCCTGGCCCGCGAAGGCCTGGAATTGGGCCAGCACTACGTGGCTCCTGTATGCAGCCCCACCCGGACCGGGCTGATGACGGGCCGCTGCTGGAGCCGCTTCGGCGTCAACACTCCGCAAAACGGACTGGCCCTGCCGGCCGACACGATCACGGTGGCCCGGGCATTGAAGAGCGTCGGCTACGACACCTGCCTCACCGGCAAGTGGCACCTCGGATCGCTCCCCGAATGGGGGCCGAACCACTACGGCTTTGATCATTCTTACGGTTCGCTGGCCGGCGGCGTGAGCCCGTGGAATCACCGCTACAAACAGGGCCCCTATACCTACACATGGCACCGCAACGAAACGCTGGTCGACGAACCCGGACACGTGACCGACCTGATCACGGCCGAAGCCGTCAATTGGATCGAATCTCGCGGTGCCAATTCGTTTTTCCTTTACGTCCCCTTCACCGCCGTTCATCTGCCCGTCAAGGAACCCGAAGAGTGGCTGGCTCGCGTGCCCGACTCGATCGAGGGCGACGTTCCGCGGCACTACGCCGCCTGCATCATGCACCTCGACGACTCGGTAAGGAAGATCGTCGCCGCCCTGGAGAAGAAGGGACGCCGCAGGAATACGCTCCTTGTATTCACCAGCGACAACGGCGGCAGCACGGCCGAGAACAACGACCTGAAGTATCCCGACGACAACTGCCCCAACGGCAAGCTACCCGGCAACAACCTGCCCTTGCGAGGCCAGAAAGGCACGCTCTATGAAGGTGGCATCCGTGTTCCCACCATCGTCTCCTGGCCGGACGGGGCCAAACCGGGCAAGGTCGAATGCCCCGTGCAGATCACCGACTGGATGCCCACCTTCTGCACCCTCGCCGGTTACCAGGCCGAAACCGATTTGCGCTGGGACGGCTCGGACATCACCCGATTATTGACGGAGCACGTGCCGCTCCCGCAACGTCCCCTCTATTCCGTCGGCACCCGGTGGGACGCCCGCACGTTGCGGCTGGGCGACTGGAAGCTCATCGTCTCCGGAGAAAAAGGGAAACAGAAGATCGAACTGTTCGATATCGCTGAGGATCCCTCCGAATCGGAGAACCTGGCCGAACAGCAACCCGAACGGGTAAAGCAACTGCTCGCACAAATCGACAAGATGGCCGATCGCGATCGCGACGCCGTGGTCAAGAAATGAGCGATTTCCTGCCGGACGCAGGTGTGGCAGATCGGATTTCCGACGAGTCAACCGGAACGTGGCCGGCAAGCTGTTCGACCTGAACTATCGTAGCTTGCTTCGTTTCGTGACGCGACATCCGGTCTTGATCGATCGACATAGTAGCCCGTAACGACGCGAGTTTGCTATCCTGGCAACCGACAATACGGCCCTGAATGAAACCGTCCTCACGCCCGCAGAATATGGGCAAGAACAAACCCGGGACGGCCGACCTGCAACAATTAGTATGGGTCGCGGGATGGGGCGTCGAGTTGTTTGACGAGGGTGTTGACGTCGATTTTGTCGACGGGGAGGTTGTCTTTGGCGGCCATGGCGGCCGCGGCACCGGCGGCGTGTCCGAGTTGGATCATGGTACGTTGGAGCCGGCAGCTCGAGGCGGCGATCTTGCTGAACCCGGCGCCGCGACAGGCGACCAGGAGATTCTGCCAGGGTCCGGCAGGGATCAGGCAGCGGTAGGGGATGCCGTAGGCCGTCTTGACTTCGACGAGATGTCCGCCGGCGCCGTGGACGTCGCAAGGATGGTCGGCGACGGCGATGAAGTCGGTGTGTTTCTGGCCGGGCAGGCCCGCGACGAGATCGTGCTCGTTGAGCACATATCTGGTAACGACTCGATAGCTTTCGCGAATGCCGAGCATGGGGGCAATTTCCTCCAGTTCGTAGCCCTGGAATTCGGGCATCTGCTGGAGCCAGTGCCAGTGGGCGTGAACCATCTGCTCGCTACGGCGCAGGCATTCGTCGTAGCCGAAGTCGATCAGGGCACGGCCCGGAAGGAGCGGCAAAGTATTGACGGCCTGAAGTCCGTCTTTCCAGCCGGTGACGAAGGCGCATTTGGGAAAGCGCACCTCCTCACTCGGAGCGGGCTCGAGACGTGGAGCATCGCTGGGGCGGATCAGGTAGCAGCGTGAGATGGCATTCAGTTGCAGGAGGCCTTTCTCGGGAGCGGAGGGCTCGTTGAACCGGCTTCGAGGATCGGCGCCGAGCATGACGTCACAGCCGAGGGCGCGGCACAACCACACGCAGCCGGTGGAATCCACGAACACCTTGGCGCGGACGCGGAGAACGGTGCCGCCGGCCGTCTGGGCGAGGATCGAATCGACTCGGCTTCCGTCCGGATTGGTATCGGCCTGGAAGAAGGTGGTGCGATCGAGAAGGGCGACGTTACCGGTCTCGTCGAGCATGTCGCGAGCGACGCGATCGAAGATTTCGGGTTTGTAGGGAATACGGCGGAACTCCGAGCTGGGGATCCCCGATCTGCGAAGGGTTGCTTCGTAGGGGATTCCATCGGTGACGAGGCTGTATCCCATCGGGGCCTTGGTCTCGACCGGGTAACCTCTTGCCACGCCGACGCCGCCGGCGGCCTGCATGCGGTCGAAGATCTCCTTGGCGAGCGAGCAGCCGGGGCCGGGTTCCCAGTTGGCCACGTAGGCGTTGGTCCCGGTTCCGCCGAGGCGGGCCTGGCGTTCGATGAGGACGACGTGGGCTCCCCGTCGTGCGGCGGCGAGGGCCGCGGCGATTCCGCCGCTTCCGGCTCCGACGACGCATACGTCGGTTTCGATTTCCTTGGTGACCGGGCCTTGGGGATGGGGCGATGTGAGGATGTTCCAGGAATCGTCCAGCGGTGCGGCCGGGTCCTTCAAATTGTGCTTTTCGGTCAGGTAGGCGGTGACCTGCTTCAGTTCTTCGTGGTCAAGGGCTCGGTTGTAGACGAGAATCTCCGAGATCGTGCCTTTCCAGAAGAGAGGGTTTCGACCCGGAATGACCAGGCCGCCGATCCAGGCCCCGGAGTCGGCCAGGGGCGAAGCGAACCGGCTGGTGGTTCCCGGTTCGACCTCTGCCCCGAAGAGGACCTCGGTTTGCCCGGCCTCGGCATCCTTGCGGAACAGGATTCCTCCAAAGATGGTCTTGGCGCCGAGGATACAGCGGGTTGAGGCGGTCAAGGTTCTGGATTGCGTATCACGGAGGACGAAGCGGGTATTGGTGTTCTCATCGACGTCGAGTTGGATCAGGGGCACGGCCGCATTTCGGATGGAGAGCAGGCCGACGGAGGGCGCCGCGTCGGCTTGCCCCACGGCCAGAATGGTGAACTCGCGGGTTTCGGCCGGCAGGATTCTCGTGTCGATCCTCAGCAGCGATTCGTTGGTGAAGCAGAGAGCGGGATGTTCTGTGTCGACGGTGGGCTCGGCGAAACGGTCGGGCGCCTTGGCGACGTGTTGCCACGGACTGAGGTCGTGCCAGGCGACAACGCGTCCGTCGCGCTGGTCGACGCCCTGGCCGGCATCGAGCCGGAGGGCCAGACCTTCATGGGGAGGGTTCTCGGCTCCGTGGGTAGCCGTACCTAGAGCGAAGACGGCGGCGACGAGGGCAAGTCGGGCCAGGGGCGGTAGGGAGTTGGGCGGTCGAGTGTTCATGGTGGGGGGCTGTGGCAAGCGAGCTGTGAGAGAGTTTCACGCGAAGGCGCCAAGAGAGTGCCGGCGGTTCTTGGGGTCGGCTCAGGAGAGCCTGGCCGCCAAATAGCGCAACCGCAAAAAGCACAGGCCAAGGCAAAAAACCGTCCATTCCCGTGAAGAACGGGACCAATCGGCGCATCCGGTCGCTCCTTAACTTGGTGACCATGCCGTTGTAGTCCACGCCGACACCCGCCGCAAGCGGATTAAGACTGGAAGAGCGAGCCGCTTAGCGCTCAAGCTGATTCCGGGCAGCTACTCGACGGTGGAAAAGGCCGGTTTCCAGCGAGAGTTGAGGCTGGAGCTTGGCCAGACGCCCCGGAATGCCCATGCTCGTTTGCAGGACAGTGAGCACGTAGACGCTCTCGCCCTGAATGTCACAAACGAGAACGTGCTTCTCGACTCGATGGAATCGAAGAGAATCAACGAAGTCGGGTTCTTCACGAAGCAGGTCCGACTGCTCGACGATGCGATCCAAGGCGGCCTCGATCTTGTCAACGTACTTCTGGGAAACCTCGTTGCCCCATTGCTCAGCCGAGTAGCCCTCAATGGCGCGAATATCCTGCAGGGCTCGCTCGGTGAGCAGCACGCGACACGGTGGAGATCCCTTCTTGCCGCGGCTCATTACTCGGCCCGATTCAGAAGCGACCGCAAGCTGCCTCGAAACTCGCTGGTACGCCCCTTCAGAACATCCTCATAACCTTCGAGGATTGCCTCCCGGATCTGTGCGGCCTCCAACTCCTCCTTCTTCTGTCGCAGAAGATCGCGCACAAACTCACTCGGCGTTGCATAGAGTGTTCCGTCGCCTGAGTTCCGATCGACGAACGCGCGAAGTTCATCGGTGAGAGAGAGGTTCAACGTGCTGCCCATGGCATCTCCTCATTCGAATCGCTTTCCCTCAGTGTATGGAGGCAATGGATATTTGTCAATATTTGCCATTGCGGCGCCGCGCCCCACGTCAGATCACAGTCCGCGTAAGGGAAGAGGGTACCCGAATCCCTCCAACAGAATCGCCGCGAAAAAGCCGCTCAGCCCTAACTGGCCCGGTCGGGATAGATGACCAGTTCCACCCGCCGGTTACGCTGTTTTCCGGCGGCTGTGGCATTGGTGAAAACCGGATGGTTGCCGCCGTGTCCGACGACGAACATCTGGTTGGGTTGCATCCGCGTCTGGCTTACCAACACCTCGTAGACCGCCATCGCCTGGGCGGTCGACAGTTGGATGTTGCTGCTGTACTGGTAAGTCCGTACCGGATCCGAATCGGTGTGCCCCTCCACGGCGATCTTCTGATTGGGGTAGGTCCGCAGAATCTCGGCGGCCACCGTGGTAATGATCCGGCCTGCGTTCGCCTGAAACTGATTCGTACCGTACTGGAAGAGTTGATCCGCCGGCAATTCGATGCGAATCACGTCGCCGTCGTGCCGCGTCTCCACGCCCTGCAGATTGATCTTGGGAAGCGTGGTCAGCAGGCTGTTGTTCGGCTTGATCACCACCCCCCGCTGACGCTGCAACGACGCCGTCAACGTCTCTGCCTGCTTGGCATACGAGTCCTTTTCACTCTGGATCTTGCTCAGTTGACTCGTCGTCGAGGCCAACTGGGTCTGCAGAAGCTGCGATCGGTCCTGCTCGACCTTGATCTGCTGCCGAAGTTGGGCCACCAGGGCCGTCAACTCCTGATGTTGCCGATCCAACGAAGCGGCATGGGCGTGCAGTTCCTGGTTCTGCCGCTGCATCGCAACCTGCTGCTGCTGCAACTGATCGACGTTCCCCTTCAGAACCGACGAACTGTTCGCGCAGCCGGCCGAAAAGACAGTCAAGACTGCCGTCAGGAGCAAGGCGACAGCGATGGTCGGTTGCCTGCGACCCATGGCAAATGCACTCTTCAAGGCGAAACGTTCCGTCCACCCCGCCGTCGGCGACTGGCCAACCAAGCGCGGAGAGACCGGGAATAAGGCGGGCGGATAGTAACAGGAGGCCCCCGTGAGAGCAAGAGCAACTGCCGCCCTTCTGGAGAGGGGTACTGGTCGCCTCGATCCACCCCCATGCAAAGAGAATGCTACCTTTTTACTGGACAACCCCAAGCGTCTGCCTGCCGAATGCGAGTGCTTCGAATACCCTCTGGCCCCCACAACCGCCGCAAATGCACGTTCTCCTTGTCGAAGACAGCCCGATCAACCGCCGCTTCATCGGTCTGGCCCTCTCCAAGGCCGGCATCGAGCTGACCTACGCCGAGAACGGGCGACTCGGCGTCGAGATTGCCGCCGCCGGACAGTTTGATGCCATCCTCATGGACATGCAGATGCCCGTCATGGACGGATTCGC
The DNA here is from genome assembly GCA_012719125.1 of Planctomycetaceae bacterium. GTDB lineage: Bacteria > Planctomycetota > Planctomycetia > Pirellulales > Thermoguttaceae > JAAYAY01. Next base: position 118,743 of record JAAYAY010000057.1, read on the forward strand.
GGCCACCGCTCGTCTGCGGCAACTCGGCCTCGCGACGCCCATCATCGCCCTTACCGGACACACCACAGAAGCCGATCGCGATCGGTGCCGTGACGCGGGATGCAGCACCCACCTGTCCAAACCCGTGGATGCCGCCCGGTTGATCGACACCCTCAACGACCTGGTCGCCACCGTAGCGCCGGCAGGTTCCGCCGCCGATTCCGACGACTTCAGCCCCGAACTCCGCCAGATCGCTCTCGACTATCTCGAGGTCCAACAGCAGCGTATCACCGAAATGGAAGAGTCGTTTGAGAGCGGCGATCTGAACCGGCTCGCCGAACTCGCCCACCGCGTGAAAGGCACCGCGGGAACGGTCGGCTTTCCCCAGTTCACTGCTCCGGCCGAACGCCTCGAGACGGCCGCCGCGTCGGGCGACCTGCAAGCGTGCCCCCGGATCCTTGGGCAAATCGCCGAGCTTCAAACCGAAGCCGAAGTCTCAGCCCTGGAGCCTGGATACTCTCCGTAGAACCGCCGCACATACAGCGTGCAACGCGGCGAATCATTCAGCGGTTCCCATCCCCAGCGTTTCATGATCCGGCCGTTCAAGCGTTTGTTGCTCACCTGGCAGACCAACGCGTCCGAGCCTTTGACGCGGGCGACGTCGTCCACGGCTCGCCGGGCCGCCACCACCGAGGCATAGCTCGTTCCCCCGTACGTCAACAGATACTTCACCGCCAGGTAGTTCGGTTGACGCCACGACTGATCGAAGTAGAGCAGACACCGATCGCGCCCACGCCGCCGGTGAATCCAGGCCGACAGAAACAGAACTTCAGGGATCGAAATCCATTTGGGCCAAGGCCGAAAGATCACCCGGCGAAACTCCCCGTCCACGGCCTCGATCACGCCGAACCGCCGCCGCCGGACGACCTCGGCCTCTGCATCGATGTCGGTGACTGTCTCGTAAAGCATGGCCTTCGATTTCGCCGTTCAGTCGGCAGACTGCAGCAGGATGGCTCGAAATAGTCCGACAACGATCCGCCAAACCCAGAGCATTGCCGACATTAATGCCAAGCCGACCGCAAACATAGGAGCGATCATCAGTCCCAGCCCAAACGGAGCCTCGGCCCACATCCACACGGCCTTCCACCACACCAGCACACAAGTGGCCGCCAAGCAAAGGAACGGGCCGTAAGGGATCTCCGGTTCCCGATGCAGGATCACGCTGAACACGCCTATTGCCAACCCGGCAAACGGCGCCAAAAAGAAAATGATCAGGCAGGCCTGCCATCCGAGGAAGGCACCGATCATGGCCATCAAGGTCACGTCGCCGAATCCCATCGCCTCCCGGTGCAAGACGGCCGAGGCGGTCAGGCGGACCGCCCAGATGATTCCCCCCCCAGCCGCCATGCCCACCAGCGACGTCAACAGCCCTTCCCATTGCTCTCCGCCAAACCACCACACGCCGGCCACTAGCAGCGTTCCCAGCACGCCCATCATGACCGCTCGATAGGTGGCCGGCTCGCGGCACAGTCTCGCCAGGGAAAGCTCCAAGGCCCGCCGCCAGCCGTGTCGGTCGTACCAGGTTCGCGGCATCAGCGCAAAGCACCAGCCCCACCAGCAACCCAGAGCGACTGCCAGCGACGACCATTGGGGGAACCCGTCGAGCCAGACGGGCCACGGGTTGGGGGACGTGAGCCGCAAGAAATCCCAGTCTGTCATTACCGGCCCCGCGGCCGCTCGCACCACGTCCGGAAGCAAGCCCCAGGGACACGCGACCGACAACACCAGCCCCACCAGCGTGCCCGGGACGGTGATCCCGTCCGGAATCGTCTTCTCGTCGGCGTCGATCAGCGATCCTGCCAACATGAGTGCCAGCAGAAACGTGTGGATGGCAACGTGCGCATAGAGGACCCATACAGGCGGGCCGACAACAACCGTGGGCTGAACCAGCCCCCGCTGCCCCACTTCCCACCAGCAGAGCGCCGCCAGACCCGCGGCCGTGACCACCTCCACCAGCATGGGGCGAATCCAGAAGCCGGCCCCGTGCAGCGACGCCTCCCGCCGCAATCCGAACCAGCCGACGATCGGAATCCGGTCGCTCCACTGCCGCGGCGGAGCGCCTTCAGGCGGCGCCGACCACGGACTGTACGACCGCTGGTGCCAGGCCAGACGATAGACGGCCAGATTCACCACGCTTCCAATGGCAGCACCCAGGATCGCGAGCGGGATATAGATAAGAGAATTCACGTACCCGCTCCGGATGTTCCATGGATGTCAACCAGGCCCAGAATCTCGTCGGCAAGAGCCTCGGGGGCTTTTCCTTCGGTGTCGACCTCCACATGGGCCGTTTCTCGATAGATCGGCTCTCTCACCGACATGACATGCATGATTTCGTCGAGGGGGCCCCGATCGGTCAGGTTCGGACGCCGCGTGGCGGTCGTCGCGTCGCCTGTCATCCGCGCATGGATGGTTTCCGGCGACGCCTGCAGCCAAACGACCGGGCCGCCCGCCCGCATTGCCTTCCGGCTCTCCTCCCGAAGGGGCGCGCCGCCTCCGGCCGCAATCACGAGCTTCGACCGGCCGGTCAGATCCGCGATCACCCGGGCTTCGGTCTCCCGAAATGCCGGCTCGCCGTCCTCGGCGAAAATCTCCGCGATCGTCTTGCCGGAAACGCGCTCGATCTCCACGTCCGCGTCGATCCAATCCCAACCGAGCCGCTCCGACAGCAATCGAGCAAGCGTCGTCTTTCCGGTCGCACGGTAGCCAATCAAGGTAAGGTTCATACGCAGCCAACGATGGAGTCTTGGATTACTCTCTCAAGGGATTCGTGTACCGCTGCTTGCTCGCAGAGGATGTCCGGGAATTGACCGTAGCCGAATTCGCCAGAATTTGGCCTTCTCGGTAGCTTGCCAAAGTCTGGCGACTTCGGCTACGACCGGAAAACCGCCTATTCACGGCCTCAATTCCCGGACAGCCTCTGCTCGCAAGCAGTGCCCCTTAGATTCTATTCAACCACACTGCCTGCGGGCAGGCAGCGGCGCACAACGCCTCATGCAACCTCTACGCCTTCGCCGCCGACGTCGCCCGCTTGATCACGTCGCGCATCAACTGGGCCGGACCCTCGCGACCCGTGAAATGCTCAAACTGGAGGCACGCCTGACGCACGAACATCTCCACGCCCGTCACCACCGTGCAGTTACGCTCCTTCGCGTCCTTCACCAGCAGCGTGTTCTCCGGATTGTAAACGGCGTCGAACACCACCATCGACGGCCGCAGATAGTGCTTGTCGAAAGGCGACACGTCCACGTTCGGATGCATCCCGATCGGCGTGCAATTGACGAGGATGTCGGCCGCCACGTTGTGACGCGAGTCCCATTCCGCCGAAAGACACTTCAGTCGCTGCGCCAACTCCGTCGCCCGTCCCGCATCGCCGTCGGCCAGGACCACCCGGGCGCCGCGCAACACCAGCCCGAACGCGATGGCCTTGCCCACCCCGCCCGCCCCCAACACAAGGGCCGTCTTTCCTTCAAACGGCTTTTCCTTGCCCACGGTCTCGGTGGCGATCTCCAGACTGTCCATGGCCGCCTGGTAGTCCGTGTTGTAGCCCCGTCGCCGCTCGCCCTCGAACACGACCGTGTTCGTCGCGCCGATCCCCTCGACCGCCTCGTCCTTGTCGGTGAGCAGGCCGAGCACCGCCTCCTTGTGCGGAATCGTCACGCTCAGCCCCTTGATCCCCAATTCCGACGCATCGTCGAAAAACTGCGCCAGGTGGTCGCCGGGGACGCGGATCGGAACGTACACCTTGTTCAACCGCTCCCGGGCGAACGCCGCGTTGTGAATCTGGGGACTCAGACTGTGCCCCACCGGATCGGCGATCACGCCGTACACGTCGGTCTCCGCGTTGATCTCGTCGTAGCGGTAGATCCTCGTCATCTGTTCGTAGCTGAGTTGCCCGGGGGCTAGGGCGCTCTCGTGGCTGAAGGCCGCATACGTCCACGGCGAGCCGAACCGACCCGCCAGAATCCGCGACATCGTCCCCATCTCGCCCATGCAGAAACCGACGGTCGGTAACTTCGCATCGCGAACCAATCGAAGAATGCGCAGATTGTCGTGAGGATTGTTGGCGTGCGTGCAGATCTTGATCACGTCCGGATCGCACTCCGACATCCGCTCCCAGATCGCCTGCACGTCTTCCGGGGTCTCCCGAAAATTGTGATAGCTGACGATTCGCTTCGTCTTGCCGAACCGCGGCACCTGCTTGGCGATGTCTTCCTCCAGGTCCACGTACTCCGCGCCTTCGACGATCGCCGTTCGCAACAGCGCCAGACGCTGATCCTCCGTCCCCGACCAGCGCCCTCCGTCCCGCTCGCGCCGGCAGGTGATCACTACCGGGCCGGTCCGCTTCGTCGTCAGCGCCTTGACGCTCGGCGTGCCGTTAATGTAGTCGATCCGCAGTTCGACCAGATCGATCCCCTCTTCGGCCAGGTGGTTCTGCTCCGCAACAACCTGCCGATGACGACCGCGAGCGACAACAACACAGATCATGGGTGTTACCGTATGAGAAACAAGGCCGACTGAGGATGGAAAAAGCTGCTTTCGCTTGCGTATCTTCCGAACGCTACATGCTGTCGATATCACGTTCCGCTCGAAAGATCCGTACAATGTCCACGCCGTCCGAAGCGGCGCGATAGAAAATGACTGACCGTCACGGATTTTGGGGAGGGTGATGTTGGTATCCACCGAGAGAAGCGGAGACCAGGAGGTTTTGGAGCCAGTTTTCATGGTAACGGTGTTGGTTGAGGCGTTCGGCCGGGCTTTGCCAACCGTTGTTGTCTTTAGCCGTGTCCGGATGCCATGGAGTGAAGTTGTGGAGCAACGCCCATGCCCGACAGTGTTGGTCGCAGGCCTCGCGGGAGCCGTGCAGATGTTGGCCGTCCTCAAAGTAGCGGTTCATGGAACGCATCAGACGGTCCAGCATGTTGCTCGTACGGTGGCAATCGGGGTGGTCGTAGGCGATCGTCCACAAGTCACGTTTGTCACAGAGGTCGATGACCTTGTCGAGCACGATTCCCGTCAGGCAGCCACTTGCCCAGTTTCGCAAGCTGCGAATACGTTGCGAGAAACTGCGGCGTTCCGGAGCATGATACGCGTCCCAGACCCTTTCCGAGATCTGGAAGAACACCTCCCCAAGGTGCTTTGCTCGGTCGCGAATCTTCAGCCACGCGTGCAGGAAGCAGCGGAGGATCGCCGTCAGTGGAAAGAGAATGCTCCAGGCAGCCTGCGTGCCGTGCCATCCGTCGGTATTGACCGTCTTCGGAGCATATTCGGGGTCGACGTTGTGGGCTTCCGCTTTGAAGACGCCGTAGGCCTCTTTCAGATCGTCGGTGCTGGCGCCTTCGGAGAGGGCCGCCCCCAGCACACAACCGCCTCCCACGGTGGTAGCGATGTAGTTCTTCTCTCCGTTCCGTCTGGTGTGATGTTCATCGGCCAGCAGGTGCTCGGGCAACGCGGTCGTACGCACCGTGGTGCCCACGAGGCTGTTGCGCCCAAGCCCGACCTCCAAACGATACCATCTCATCGGATTACCACCAAACATCCGTGCCAGGGCCCAAAGCGGCACGCCGAACTTGCGCAAGAACAACGGACCCTCGACTTCCTCGGTCCGGGCTGTCAGGTAGGGCATCAAAAACGACGGACGGATCGAGTAGGACCTGCCGTCGCGCAGGATGATCCGACGCAACGACTCTCGTTGTTTCACCGAAGTCCGTCTATCCTTCATCGCGTAACCTCGCGAGAATCCCTCCGGAAACAACTCTGGCATCTCGGCAAAGCAACGATCCAACCATTGCCGAAACTCCTCCGGATGCCCCACAATCGAGTCATATTCATCTTCCTCAATCGGAAGGCAAATGGTAGCATGCCCTCGACACAATCCAGAAGCCGATCCTTCGGCCATGATCCACCTCCTTGTGAACAAAATGCCTTTGGTGGATCATGGCCTTTTTCGTAAACTATGTCACGAGCACTTACCCTCCCCAAAATCCGTGACGGTCAG